>DASXDA010000071.1:0-20050 GCA_036490875.1 Solirubrobacteraceae bacterium | reverse complement strand
CGCGTACGCGTTGATCTGCGGGTTCATCTCGGCGCTTGCGGTGAACAGGCGCTCGCGCTCTTCCCCCGTCGCCTCGCTCGCCACGACCAGGAGCGTTTCCGCTCCGACCTCGATCGCCGTCCGCGGATTCACGGTCAGGTTGTGGTACCAGCCCGGGTTTCCCGACGACCCGATGTTGAGTGCGAACACGACGTACCGATCGCCGTCGCGCAGGTACGCGACCGGGGTGACGCGGCTCGCGCCGGACTTGGCACCGGCGCTGTGAAGCACGAGCAGCGGCGTACCCTCGAGCGGGCCGCCGACTCTGCCGTCGTTCGCTCGGAACTCCTCGATCACGGCCGCGTGGAAATCGCCGGGCGACGTCGACATCTGCGGCGTCACGATATCCGGGCCTCGAGCTGAGGCAGGACCGGGTCGACCGCGCCGGCCCCGAGCAGCTCGCCGTCGAGCGTCTGCAGGTCGCCCGTCGTCGTGTCGGCGAGAAAGTACGGAACGTCGCCGCGCGTCAGCGCCGCGAGCTCGGCGCGCCGTACGGCGTCCCACACGTCGGGCGCGAGTCCCGGATCCTGGTAGCGAATCAGCTCGCGCTCGACCCGGGCGAGCCCACCGTCAGCGCTCCCGAGCTCCGACGCGGAGATCGTGTGTGCGAGCAGCGCCGCGTACACGGAGGTCGGCCGCAGCACCACGCGCGCCTGGCGATTCGCCAGGTCCCGGACAGGCACCGGCCCGACGCTGCCGAGAGCGTCGCGCGCGGCGTCCACGCCTTGGTCAAACGCGGCGCGATGGTCACCGAGGCGGTGCGACCTTCCTCCCCAGACGGGGAGGTTCGGCGCGTCGTCGCGCTCGGCGGTGGGCGCGTCGAACCCGGCGTAGTCGATCAGCTGGCCGCTCGGACCCTGAACCTGGCTCGGGACGATCTCGGTCTCGAGCACGGAGAAGCCGGGCGAGGCGAGCAGCCGCGGATGCAGCAACGTCTCGGCGTCGACCAGGATCGGATCGGCTCCTCGAGCGACGAAGTTGTCCGCGTGACAGTCGGTGGCGGCCAGCGCCGCGAGCACCGCGGCGAGCGCGCCGAGCCGCCGGAAGTAGCGGTCTACGTCCTCGCGGCTCGCGCAGGGACGGTGTTCGACGAACTCGCACCACCCGTATCCGTCAAGCTCGAGCACGCGCGGGCCGGCCGGGACATCGAGCTCGGCCCCGCGGCGCAGACGGTCGAGCGTCGCCGTGAGCGCCCGCTCCATCGCCACCGGGCGCGGCTTGTAGATCACGTGCATTCCCCCGGCGAACTCGAGCGACGCGACCGTCCGCCGCCCGTTGTGGGGATCCGAGAGGCCGATCGAGGCACGCGTGAGCGGGCCTGCCTCGCCGCCCGCGCCGAACGACTCGGCGAGCCCGCCGGCGTCCGCCGCGGCCCGGGCCAGCAGCAACGACGCCGCCTCCGCCTCCAGCTCGACGACGGTCGACAGCAGCGCCTCGAGCGACGGGAGCCGCTCGAACAGGGCCGCCCAGCCGTCGGCCCGCATGTAGGCGGCGAAGGCGTCGCTGGCGGTCGCATCGGGCTGTGGCCAGCCACCACTGATCGCTTCCCAGATCCTCGTCTGGTCGCGAACGTGAGATCCGAGCAGGAACGACAGGGCCTCGCGGAAATGCGAGCCGATTCCGTCGAGCACTGCCGGGGCGGCGCCCAGCGAGCGGAGGTCGTCGTCCGCGCGGCTGCGGACGGTGGCGAGCATCTCCGCCACCAGCGCGTCGAGGACCGCGCCGGTCACGTGCCCTCCGCGGGCACGCCGAACCCGAACTCGGCGACGCTGGTCTCCTCGAGCAGGTCGCAGCCGGTGGCCCGGGCGAACAGGCCGGGGTCGCTGGTTCCGACAGCACAGCACGCGAGGCCCAGGTCGGTCGCAACCAGATAGAGGTTCCCGATCGCCACGCCCGCGTTCAGCAGCGTCGCCCGGTACGCGATGCCCGCGTACTTCCATGCGATTCGCGGCAGTCGCGAGGCGATCACGACGAGCACCTGCGGCGGGTGTCCGGGCTGGTCCCAACCCTGGGCCGTCATCGTCAGCATCGCGTCGGCCGCCTCGCCCGCGTCGGGGAGCATCGTCAATCGGTGAGCGTCGCCCCGGTAGTGGTAGAAGCCGGGAGCGAGCCCGTCGCATGCTCCGACCGCGAGGTAGAACTCGAGCTCGTGCAGCGAGCCGCCGGAGGGGTACGGCCGCCTGATCGTCTCCTGCGGCCCGATCTCCGCGCGGCCCGTGACGCGGGCCACGCGGTACATCAGCTCGGCCACCGCGGCGAGCGGCACCGGCCGGTCGCTCATCTGCCGGCGCGAACGGCGGCGGTTCATCACCACGGCGAGCGACTCGCTCTCGCTCGGCTCGACCGCGGGCAGCTCGATGTCCTCGCCCGGGTGCACCGGGCGGATCGCGCCCGGCGACTCGAAGCTTCCGCCGAAGCGGAACGTGCCGCCGCGGACGATCAGGTCGTCGAACCACCGTGAGGCGTGGTGGAACAGTCGGTCGTGGAACTCCCACGCGGCCCGTGCCGCCGGCTCCGGCTCGCCGGCGGGCTCGAGCAGGCCATGGGCGAAGGCGAGCGCGTACAGCGCGGCCCGCTCGTCGGCCCGCTCGCCGGTCGCGGCGACAGCGATCGGTTCAGCAGCCGCCGCGAACCACGCCGCCGGCTCGGCGCCGTGCAGGGCGAGCTCGCACGCCGCGCCCGGGCGCGCCAGCACGAGGTGCTCGCCGATCCGCCGCAGGTAGGCGAACCGCGACAGGATCGCGTCGACGGGGACCGCGGGACGCGGCTGCAGCGTGAAGTCGCGGCGACGCGGGATCACCGTCGCAAGCACCGTGGCGCCCGATGAGACGGCGCACACCAGCATCCCGTTCGCGATGAACCTCCGCAGCGCGTAGTGCGAGCGGGCGATCGCCCCGACATCATCGCCGGCCGCCGCGATCAGCTCGGTCTCGGTGATCCCGGGAGCGGCGCCGAATCGCGACAGCGTCGCAGTCAGCGCTGGGCTCCCGGGCCGGAGCACCGAGGTCGTGTCGCCCTCGACGGTGACCTCCAGTTCGGCGTCGCCGCGACCGGCGATCTCGACCCCGGCCCGGGCGTGCCAGCTGAACTCGAGCGGCCGATACGAGTCCGGCGTGGTCCCCGTGGCGGCCATCAGATCAGCACCGAGAGCGGGTTCAGCTCTTCCTCGCGCAGGCGGCGCTCGACCCAGCCAAGCGCGACCGGGACGTCGTACAGGCGCCCCGGCGCGAGCCGGCGCCAGAAATGGCGAAGGCCGGGGACGACCACGCGCACCGTCGGCACGCCGATCTCCGGCCGCGTCTGGTCGAGGACGAGCAGGTCGTGGCCGAGCCGCGCGAGCAACCCACAGCACCAGTGGAGCTCCTCGGCGATGTCGTCCTGCGAGAAGTTGGGGAGCTCCGCCGGCGCGACCCCCGGATCGCCCGAGGGGATCAGGTTCGGTTGCGCGGCGAGCCACGGAGACGCGAACGACTCGGCGCCGGGCGCGTCGTAGGCATCGAGCTGCTCGAGCTGAGCGAGCTCGGAGAGCGCCCGCGAGACGGCGATCTTCGGATCGAGATGACAGCCGAGAGCGAACCGCGTGTCGCCGCCGTCGCCGCGGTTCGAGGCGACCGCGAGCGCCACGAGGACCTCGGTATCGGCACGTAGGTCCAGCACGTGCAGCGCGCGGCCGCGCGCCGCAAACTCATCACGGACCCGCGCGAACGGCTTGCCGGCAAAGCCATCGAGCACGATCTCCGGGCGCCGAGCTCGGCTGTACCAGGCAAGCCCGCACGCGTCGCGCTCGAGCAGCTCCATCAGCCCCTGGAGGATCGCCTCCTCGCGCGTGTTCCCCGAGGCGCAGCCGTTGGAGTCGGCGACGCAATACGGCTCGCCGCGGTAGCCGCCCGCGCCCGACGCGCCGTAACCGTAGTGGCAGTAGGCCGCCGGCAGCCACCGCGTCTCGCCGCTGATCAGCGAGCTGAGCGGGACCCACTCGATCGCCTGCGAGGCATCGAACCGCGCCGGCACGGCCTCGGCGGGGTGAACCTCGGCAGGGTCGCGCCGCGCCGCGTACTGCGCGTCGCTGTACAGGAGCAGCTCCTCGGGTCCCAGCGCGAGCTCGGCGATCTCGTCGATTCGTGCCGTGCGTCGCGGCTCGTCGCCGAAGAACCCACCCGAGTAGCGCTCGACCGCTTCACCGAGGCAGCTCGCTCGCGCCTGGTCCTCCCGCGCGCCCTTGCCGTTCGCGGCGCCCTTGCGCCCGATCGTTCCCCCCTCGGCGCGGGCCGCGGCCGCAGCTTGGACGTGGACGGCCGCGAACACGTGCATGCCACCGACCGCGGGCAGCTGTTCGAGCGACGAGACGATGCCCGTGATCGGGCTCACGAACTGCTCGAGCCGCGCTACCGTCTCGGCCGGCGGGCACGTCCGGTGACCCGCGTCGTCACCGAACCGAGCGGATGCCGCACGCAACTCGATCGGAGCGATCCGGTCGCCGAACTCCGGCGCGCGACGGTCGCGAGGCGCCGCGATCAGCGCGATCGGGTGACGCTCGAAGCGTCGCTCGAGCCGGTCGTAGGTGAGCACCGCGTCGGTCACGCCTGAGGGAGGGGCTCCGTCGAGGATCCTTGCCACGAGCGCAGCCGCGATCGAGACCGCGAGCTCGGCGCTCTCCGGCCCGCGGACGTTTCCGAACAGCGGGAGCTCCGCCCCATGCTCGAGCGCGACCACGTCCGCGGAGCGATTCATCAGCATCCGCTCGCGGAAGAGCCTCCAGGTCGGCATCGAGGCGGGGCCGGAGAGCAACGGCCCGAACCACAGCCACCGCCCCGCAGCGCGCACCGGGAGGAGCGAGCCACCGCGCGCCGGCAGATCGGCGGCGGTCCCGTCGAGCTCCGGTCGCAGGTAGTCGTCGAGCAGACAGACCGTGAGCTTCGGGCCGTCGCGGCCGCTGGCGGCGTGAAGCGCTTCGCTCAGCGCGCGCCCCCAGGATTCCTCGACGCCCACCGGGATCACGTCACCAAGCCCGCCGGCGGGGGTCTCCAGCGAGGAGGAGAGGAACTCCGCGGGCACCGGCACCGCGACCGGTTCGAGGCGGGCCTCCCCATCGAGGCAGCCCGCCTCGACCACATGACCCTGCCGCTGAAGGCGCCCCAGCGCGAAGTACACGAGCGCGGGCGAGTGCTCGCCTGCCAGCGCGGCGGCGAGCTCGTCCGCGGTGCGCGACCCGTCGAGCAGCGGCACGAGCGCAGCGTGCACCCGGCCGCCGAGCGCGAAGCGCTCCCGCTCGGACAGCAGCAGTACCTCGTCCTCGGAGACCACGTGCGCGCCGAGATGGGGAGCGAACGCGAGCATCGGCGCGTTCACGAGGCGCGACCGTCGCGCCCGGAGACGATCAGCGGAAGCTCGCGATACGCCCGGGTCATCAACTCGGGCCGGAACTCGAGCGGCCGGCCGCCGTCGAGCTCGATGCTCGCCAGGCAGTCGAGCACGACCTCGGCCCCGATCCGCACCATCGCTCGCCCGAGGTGGGCCCCGACGCAGTTATGGGGTCCCTGGGTGAACGCGAGGTGATCCTTGATGTTGGGGCGGCCGAGGCGGAACTCATCCGGGCTCTCCCAGTGGCCGGGATCGCGATTGGCCGACGCGTAGATCACCATGACGTGCTCGCCCCGCTTGATCTGCTGCCCCCGGATCTCGGTGTCACGGGTCGCCGTCCGCTGGAACATCGCGACCGGGGACTCGAGCCGCAGCGTCTCGTCGATCACCGCCGGGATCAGCGCCCGATCCGCGCGGACCGCCGCCATCAACCCGGGTTCGGCGACGATCCGGTGAAGCAGGGCGGTGAGCGTGGCGGTCGTCGGGTCGCTGCCGGCCGCAAGCAAGAGCGCACAGATCCCCATGAACTCGGGGCGGGTGAGCGGCCGCTCTCCGTTGACCATGTGCGAGATCACGTCGTCCCCACCGCCGGCGGGGCATGTCTCGATCCTTCGCGCCAGGTACCGCTGGAACTCAACGTACTCCTCGGCCAGCGCGACGCTCCGCTCCTCCTCCATCGGCGCTCCGAGATCGACGATGTTCGCCGACCACCGGATGAACCGCTCCCTGTCGGCGTCATCGACGCCGAACACCTCGGCGAACACCTCGTTCGGGAGCCGGCCCGCGAAATCGCGCACGAACATGACCGGTCCGGTCGCCGGGAACGCGTCGACGAGGTCGCGCGCGATCCGGGCGATCTCGTCCTCGAGGGCACGCGCGCGCGCCGGGCTGAGCGCCGGCTGCACGGATGCGCGGTGGCGCCGGTGCTCGGAGCCGTCCTCGAACAGCAACGTCGCCACCCACGGAGACCCCTTCGCCAGCGCCGCCTGGGTGCGCGAGCTCGGCGGCGGCGGAGGCTCGGTCATGCCGCTGACGAAGTGCTCCGGGTCCCGGCTCGACCAGGTGTCGGGATCGCGGACGATCGCCCGCACGTCGTCGTAGCGGCTGACGAGCCAGCTCCTCCGCCCCGGCACCTGGAGCACCGGCGCACGTTCGCGCAGCTCGCGGTAGACGTCGTACGCCCGATCCTGCGGCGAGGCCGAGAACAGCGGGGCGAGATCCACCGTCACGGCCGCAGCGGGACCGTCTCGCATCCCGTCAACATAGCCGCATTTCGCACTAAGTAACATTCTGTTACAAGCTGCCCGGCGTAGTGGTATAACCGCCTCGTGCTCCGGTCCTATTTGCCCGCGATCGTATTCCTCGTCCTGGGCGGCGCGATCGGGGCGTTGTTCTCGGTTCTGAACCTGTTCTTCGGTCGCCGGCGGCCAAACAGGTCCAAGCAGGAGCCGTACGAGTGCGGACTGCCGTCCGAGGTCCAACGCGGCTTCCGCTTCGGGATCAGCTTCTACCTCGTGGCGATGCTGTTCATCCTGTTCGACATCGAGGTGATCTTCCTGTACCCGATCGCCGTGCAGCTGCGGTCGTTCGGGACGTTCGCGATGGTCGAAACGGTCGTGTTCGTTGTGTTGCTGATGGTCGCGTTCGTGTACGTCTGGCGGCGAGGAGCACTCGAGTGGAAATAAAGCGGGAGCCGCTGGCGCCGTCGGACTTCCGCATCCGCCAGCTCACGGCCCAGCAGATGCTCCGCGGCGAGCTCGAGGGCGAGGACCTCGAGCGCTATGTCGAGGAGCGGATCGTGACGACCACGGTCGACAAGGCAGTCGCCTGGGCGCGCGGCAACTCGTTCTTCCCGCTGACGTTCGGCCTTGCCTGCTGCGCGATCGAGATGATGTCGATCGTCGCCTCGCGGGTTGACATCGCGCGCTTCGGGTTCGAAGCGTTCCGCGCCTCCCCGCGGCAGGCCGACCTGATCATCCTGTCGGGCCGGGTGTCAATCAAGATGGCGCCGGTCATCCGGCGGATCTACGACCAGATGCTCGATCCGAAGTGGGCGATCTCGATGGGCGCGTGCTGCTCGTCGATGGGCGTGTTCAACAACTACTCGCTGGTACCCGCCGACAAGTTCATGCCGGTCGACGTCCACGTCCCCGGCTGCCCGCCGCGTCCCGAGGCGCTTGCTCACGGGATCCTCCGGCTGCGGTCGAAGGTCCAGGGCCACGCCCCGGACGGGTGGCGGGAGCGCTACGACGCGGTCGGCACAGAGGAGGTCGTGCCGGACACCGACCAGCCCAGCCCCGATATCAGTCTCCTCCAACCCGGAGACACCGCAGGTGCCTGACGCGACCGGGCTCGAGCTCTACGCCCAAGAGCTTCGGGATCGCGACGCCGACTCGATCCTCGACACAGAATTTCACAAGGGACGCGCCACTCTGGTCGCCAATCCAGAAAAGATTCGGCCCGTGCTGGAAGCGCTGCAGGAGAAGGGCTACACGTTCCTCGCGAGCCTCCACGGGGTCGACTACTACCCGCACGAGCCCCGGCTCGGCGTGCTCTACGAGCTGCTCGACATGGAGCGCGTCGACCGGATCAGCGTCAAGGCGCGGGTCTCGACCGAGGACGCCCGGATCGCCTCCGTGGTCGAGGTGTTCCCGGGCGCCGAATTCCCAGAGCGCGAGGTCTACGACATGTTCGGTGTCGTGTTCGACGGCCACCCCGACCTCCGCCGGATCCTGATGCCCGAGGACTACGAGGGCTATCCCCAGCGCCGCGACTTCCCGATCGGCGGCGAGCCGGTGCTGTTCACGTTCAACGAAGAGCAGTCCTACGGGAAGGACATGTAGCCGTGGCTTCGCTGAGCGAGGAGTACCGCAAGCGCGAGGAGTCGATCTCCTACTCGGCCGAGCCGGTGGACGGCGGCGAGACGCACGAGCTGCTGACGCTCAACATCGGTCCGCACCATCCGGCGACCCACGGCGTCCTGCGGCTGATCGCCACGCTCGAGGGCGAGGTCGTCCGCGACATCAAGCCGATCATCGGCTACATCCACACCGGGATCGAGAAGACCGCCGAGGACAAGTCGTACTGGAAGGTGATCCCCGTCGTCGAGCGGATGGACTACCTCGCCTACCACTTCAACGCATTGGCGTACATCGGTGCCGTCGAGACGCTGCTCGAGGTCGACGTTCCTCCGCGCGCGCAGTACCTGCGCGTGATCCACCTGGAGCTCAACCGGATCATGTCCCACCTCGTCTGGATCGGCACGGGCGCGCTCGATCTCGGCGCGATCTCGATGTTCTGGTATGCGTTCCGCGAACGCGAGCTGGTGCTCGACCTGTTCGAGATGTCAACCGGTCAGCGGATGCACACTCGCTACTTCCAGGTTGGAGGCGTGTTCGAGGACATCCCCGCGGGGTTCGAGCAGAAGCTGCGGAAGTTCATCGAGGTCATGCCGCGCCGGGCCGACCAGTACGCCGATCTGCTCGAGAAGAACCAGATCGCGATCGAGCGCCTGCGCGGAACCGGAATCGTCGACCAGGAGACGATGCTGAAGCTCGGGGTCACGGGACCGCTGCTGCGCGCGACCGGCCACCCTTGGGACCTGCGCAAGGCTCAGCCGTACTCGAGCTACGACCACTTCGACTTCAAGATCCCGGTCGGGACGGTCGGCGACAACTACGACCGCTTCCGCGTGCGCCACGCGGAGTTCTACGAGTCGGTCAAGATCATCGAGCAGGCGCTCGACGGGCTTCCGGAGGGGCCATTCATCACCCCGGACCGGAAGGTCGCGCTGCCGCCGCGCCACGAGCTCGCGACCTCGATGGAGGCGCTGATCCACCACTTCAAGCTCGTCACCGAGGGCTTCCGTGTCCCGCCGGGCGAGGCGTACTACGCGGTCGAGGGCCCGCGTGGCGAGACCGGCTGCTTCGTGCGCTCCGACGGCTCCGCCAAGCCGGCCCGGGTCCACGTTCGCGACCCGAGCTTCTCGAACCTCCAGGCGCTCGCGCCGATGGTCCGCGACGGCTACATCGCCGACCTGATCGCGTCGCTCGCGATGCTCGACCCGATCCTCGGGGGAATCGACCGGTGAGCGGGTTCGACACGTTCGACAAGGGTGGGCGGGTTCCAATTCCCCGCTTCGGCCACGGCTCGCGCGTCCCGGGCTGGGACCTCGAGGTCGACCTCGACAAGGACCCGGCCGTCATCCCCGACCCCGAGACGACGCCGGTCCCCGACGAGCTCCGCCGCGACATCGAGGATGCGATGTCCAAGTACCCCGACCGCCACTCGGCGTCGCTGCCCGCGCTGCACGCGGCGCAGCAGCTGCACGGCTGGCTGTCGCCCGAGGCGATCGACCAGGTCGCAGCGGTGATGCGGGTCACGCCCGCCTACCTGACGAGCGTCGCGACGTTCTACGACATGCTCGAGACCGAGCCCGAGCTCGTCGGTCACCACGACGTGTACGTCTGTACGAACATCTCGTGCTCGCTGCTCGGGGCCGACCAGCTGTACGAGGCGATGATCGCTGCCGCCGCCGAGCACCCCGACGTGCACGTGCGCGCGTTCGAGTGCCTCGGCGCGTGCGACATCGCCCCGATGGCGTCGGTCGACGGCGAGTACCTCGGCCCGCTCGTCGACGAGGACGCCGCACAGATCGTCGAGGACCTCCACGCGGGCCGGGCCGTGCTCGAGTCAAAGCAGCTGAGGTTCCGCAAGAGCGTCGACCCGCAGGTTGTGGCGCAGCGAGAGCGGGAGGGCTACTGATGCTGCTGCTGTTCGACGGGATCGACGAACCCGGCCTCAGCACGCTGCCGGTCTACGAGCGCCGCGGCGGCTACCAGCAGCTGCGCAAGGCGCTCGCGATGACCCCGGAAGACGTGCTCGCGGACATCGGCGACTCCCAGCTCCGGGGCCGGGGCGGCGCCGGCTTCCGGATGGCCCAGAAGGCGGGCTTCCTACCTCACGGCGAGATGGAGAAGTACCTCGTCTGCAACGCGGACGAGTCCGAGCCCGGAGCGTTCAAGGACCGCGAGCTGATTCAGAAGAACCCGCACGCGCTGATCGAGGGGATCGTGATCGCCTCATGGGCGGCGGGGATCGACCGGGCATTCATCTACATCCGCGGCGAGTACGCCTACCAGGCGGACATCCTCGAGGCCGCGATCGCCGAGGCGTACGAGGCCGGCTACATCGGCGAGCGGATCCTCGGCTCCGAGCACTCGGTCTCGCTGGTGCTCCATCGCGGCGCCGGCGCGTACATCTGCGGCGAGGAGACGGGACTGCTCGACTCGCTCGAGGGCAAGCGCGGCAACCCGCGGCTGAAGCCGCCGTTCCCCGCGATCGAGGGCCTTTATGACGGCCCCACGCTGATCAACAATGTCGAGACGCTGTACACGGTGCCGTACATCATCGGGATGGGCGGCAAGGAGTACGCGAAGCTCGGCACCGACACCTCGACCGGCACCAAGATCGCCTCGATCTCGGGCGACATCCAGCGACCCGGCAACTACGAGATCGAGTTCGGGATCCCGGCGCGGGAGATCATCTACGGGCTCGGTGGCGGGCCGCCCGAGGGCCGAGATATCAAGTTCTGGTTCCCCGGCGGCTCAAGCTCCCCCGTCCTGACGAAGGACGATCTCGACGTCCCCTACGACTACGACAGCCTGGCCAAGGCGGGGAGCATGCTCGGGACCGCGTCGATCATCGTCGTCGACGACTCGCACTCGGTGCTCGAGGTGATGCACAAGCTCGTCAAGTTCTACGCGCACGAGTCCTGCGGCAAGTGCGTCCCGTGCCGCGAAGGGACGAACTGGACGCTGAAGATGGTGCAGCGGATCGAATCGGGCGAGGCCACGCCGATGGACCTCGACATCATGGCCAACGTCCAGACGCACATCATCGGCAACTGCCTGTGCGTGCTCGGTGACGCGATGGCGATGCCGGTCGGCTCGATGGTCGAGAAGTTCAGGCAAGAGCTCGAAGCCGAGATCGAGGCAGCGCGAGCGCGGGCCGCCGCGGGCTCGGCCGAAGACGTGATCCCGATCGGCGTCGCCGACGAGCACGCCGGACCCGTCCCAGTTCACTGACCCCGGAGCTCCATGCCCCGTCCCGAAGAGAAGATCATCCAGCTGACGATCGACGGCCGCGAGGTGAAGGCGCCCGAGGGCCAGATGCTCGTCGACGCCGCCAAAGAGGGCGACGTCGAGATCCCGTACTTCTGCTACCAGCCGAAGCTCGGGGACCCAGTCGGGGCGTGCCGCATGTGCCTTGTCGAGATCGAGGGCATCCCGAAGCTCCAGACCTCGTGCTCGACCCCGGTCAAGGACGGGATGGTCGTGCACACCCACACCGAGCGAGTCCACACCGCGCAGAACGCGGTCGTCGAGTTTCTGCTGGTCAACCACCCGCTCGACTGCCCGGTGTGCGACAAGGGTGGCGAGTGCCCGCTCCAGGACATCACGTTCGGCTGGGGCCTCGGAAAATCTCGGTTCATCGAGCCCAAGCGCCATTTCGTCAAGCCGCTGTCGCTGTCGCCGGTGATCGCGATCGACCGCGAGCGGTGCATCCTCTGCTACCGCTGCGTGCGGTTCTCGCAGGAGATCGCCGAGGACTACCAGCTGATCTTCGCCGAGCGCGGCGCGCACACGTTCGTCGCGACCCACGACGGCCACCCGTACGTCGCCCCGTTCAGCGGCAACATCATCGACCTGTGCCCGGTCGGCGCGCTGACCTCGAAGCCGTACCGGTTCCGCGCCCGGCCGTGGGACATCGAGGGCGCCGGCGGGGTCTGCACGCTGTGCCCGGCGCAGTGCAACGTCGAGTTCACCGTCCGAGACGAGAAGGTGATGCGCGTCACCGCGCGCGACCCCGGAAACGAGGGGGTCGACGACGGCTGGCTGTGCGACAAGGGCCGGTTCGCCTACCAGGCGATGCACGTCGACGACCGCATCACCGTGCCGCTGGTCCGCGAGGGCGGTGAGTTGCGCGAAGCCTCGTGGGAACGCGCGCTCGATGCCGCAGCCGGGCTGAGCAAGCATCAGGGCCGCGTCGGCGCGCTCGTCGGCGGGCAGGCGACCAACGAGGAGGGCTTCCTGATCCAGCGGCTCGTTCGAGAGGCGCTCTCCTCCTCGGATCTGGACTGCCGGGTCACCGGGCTGTCCGGGGAGCTGACCCGCACGCTGGCGGCGCCCGCACTCCAGGCGACCGTTCCCGACGTCGAGTTCGCGCACACGGTGCTCGCGTTCGGCTGTGAGCCGCTCGACGACATGCCGATCCTCGACCTGCGGATCCGCAAGGGCGTCAGCCGCCACGGCATGAAGCTGGTGGTCGCGACCGCGCGGCCGAGCGCGCTCGACTCCAACGCGACCCGGGTGATCAGGTACGACCCAGGCGAGGAGGCGTCGGTGCTCGGCGGGCTCGCGGATTCGCTGCGCGAGGCCGGCGAGGACATCGTGATCGTCTGGGGCGAGCGGGTCGGGCCCGCCGCCGCCGAGGCGCTGCTGGCGCTGGCGGATCAGCTCGGACTCGCCGGGCGCGACGGCGCCGGGCTGCTCGAGATCCCGTCTGGCTCGAACGGCCGCGGCCTTCGCGAGGCAGGCGTCCTGCCGTTCGCCGGCCCCGGCTACGCGCCGGTGGCCGACGCGGGTCTGGGCGCGACCGAGATGCCGGACGGCGAGAACACCGCCTACTACCTGTTCGAGACCGACCCCGTCCGCGACCAGCCGAACCGCGCCGCCTGGGAGCGGGCGCTGCAACGGGCCGGGCTGGTGGTCGCGCACGCGTCGGTGCTGACGGAGGGCCTGCGCGAGCACGCGAACGTCATCTTCCCCGCCGACACGTACGCCGAGAAGGACGGCACGGTCGTCCATCCGGACGGCCGGCTGCAGCGGCTGCGGACCGCGATCGCGCATCCGCACGAGGTCCGCGCCGGCTGGCGGGCGGTCGCAGAGATCGCTCGTCGGTGCGGTCTCGACGTGGGCGTGCTGACCTCGCCGATGGCGTTCGCGCAGCTCGCGTCGGCGGTGCCGTTCTACGAGGGGATCACTTTGGAGTCGATCGGCGGCCGCGGCGTGCGCTGGCAGGAGGGCGAGGGTGCGGGTGCGTTCCCCGATCTGGGCGCAAACTCGGACATAGACCGAGAAACATCCCAAACCTCCGGCCCCACCGATGAAGCACCGCATTCCGGTGCATCGTCGAATGGCGGCGGGGGTGACGGCGCGCCTGCCAACGGCGGCCTTCGCCTCGGCACCTACCGCCCGATCTGGGCCTCTCCCGAGGTCGAGATCTCGCCGTCGCTCCAGTACACGATCGCCCACCAGCAGGCCGAGCTCTCGCCCGAGGACGCCGCCCGGCTCGGGATCGCGTCCGGGGACACGATCGAGGTCTCGCAGAACGGGACGCGCCTCAGCGCCGCCGCCGTCGTCCGCTCCGGCGTCCCCGAGGGGACCGTGTTCCTCGCGACCGGGATCGCGCAGGACTCCGCCAACGCGCTGACCGAGCCGACCGTGGAGATCAGCAAGCCGTGACGGTGCTCGGCCTCGTCAACTACGTCGAGCCGTGGTGGATCCAGATCGTCAAGTCGCTGGCGATCTTCCTGGTGATCTTCGCGCTGTTGCCGATCCTGATCGTCTACGAGCGCAAGCTGCTCGGCCGCTTCCAGAACCGCTACGGCCCCAACCGGGTCGGTCCGTTCGGGCTGATGCAGCCGCTCGCGGAGATCGTCAAGTTCGCGACCAAGGAGCCGTCGCGGCCGACGACCAGCGTCGGGTTCCTGTACAGGCTGGCGCCGGCGATCGCGATCCTGACCGCGGTCGGATCGCTGGCGATCATCCCGTTCGGCGGCGTCCAGAACATCTTCGGGACACCGGTCGGCCTGTACGGGATCGACGTCTCGATCGGCCCGCTGTACGTGTTCGCGCTGGCGGGGATCTCGTTCTACGGGATCATGCTCGGCGGCTGGGCCTCGGGCTCGAAGTACGCGTTCCTCGGCGCGATGCGCGGCGCCGCGCAGCTGATCTCATACGAGGTCGCCCAGGGGCTCGCGCTGCTCGGTGTCGTGATCACCGCTCAGACCCTGTCGCTGACCGGGATCGTCCACGCGCAGGGCAACATCTGGTTCTTCCTGCCGCAGATCGTCGGCTTCACGATCTTCATGATCGCGTCGTTCGCCGAGACCAACCGCGCGCCGTTCGACCTGGTCGAGGCCGACTCGGAGATCATCGGCTACTTCGCGGAGTACGGCGGCACCGCGTTCGTCGCGTACCTGTTCGCCGAGTACGCGAACATGATCGTCGTCTCTGGGATCGCGGTGACGGTGTTCCTCGGCGGCTGGCTGATGCCGTTCGGGATCCACCCGCCCGGCTGGGTCGACCCGATCGTGGTGCTCGTGAAGATCGCGATCGTGCTGACGTTCTTTATCTGGATCCGCGCGACGCTCCCGCGGCTGCGCTACGACCAGCTGATGTCGTTCGGCTGGAAGGTGCTGTTGCCGCTTGCGACGCTCAACGCGGTGGTGACCGCGATCGTGGTGGTGTCGTGAGCTACGACCCCGGCGACGACGTCATCCAGGTCGTCCGCGAGCCGGCCCCAGGCCCGGCCGCCGGCGCGTACCGCGCGTTCGGCGAGACGCTCCGCGGGCTGAAGACGACGTTCTCGCGGATCGTCGAGGGCCCGACGACGATCCAGTACCCGGAGGAGAAGGTCCCGGTCTACCCGCGCTTCCGCGGACGTCACAAGCTCCACCGGTTCGAGACTGGGGATCCCGCCCACCCGGGGCTCGAGAAGTGCGTCGGCTGCTCGCTGTGCGCCGCCGCCTGCCCGGCCGACTGCATCCGCGTGGTGTCCGCCGAGAACACGCCGGAGAACCGGGTGTCCGCCGGCGAGCGATACGCCGCGGTCTACGAGATCAACCTGAGCCGGTGCATCTTCTGCGGCTACTGCGAGGTCGCGTGCCCGTTTGACGCGATCACGATGGGCCACGACTACGAGCTGTCTGACTACACCCGCTCGGACCTGATCTTCACCAAGGAGATGCTGCTCGCCGAGTCGATCGAGAGGACGCCGCTCCGGACGGAGGGCGAGTGAGGGTGGGCGGGTGACCCAGTTCATCTTCTTCGTCGCGGCGATCGGCGCGCTCGGCGGCGCGCTCGGCGTGGTGCTGCTCCGCAACCCCTTCTACAGCGTGCTGTCGCTGGCGTTCCACCTCGTCTGCCTGGCAGCGCTGTTCCTGCTGCTGCACGCCGAGTTCGTCGCGGCCGCGCAGGTCGTCGTCTACGCCGGCGCGGTGATGGTCCTATACGTGTTCGTGGTCTCGTACATCGGCGGCGCCGAGCAGGTCCCGAGCGGCGCGGTGCTGAAGGTGCTCGGACCGCTGTTCGCTCTCGCGGTCGCGGTCGAGCTGTGCATCGCGATGCTGGGCTCGGCGCTCAAGGGCATCAAGACCAAGGGCGCTCCGATCCACTCGGGCTTCGGGCAGCCGGCCCACATCGGAACGCAGCTCTTGACCAAGTACCTGTTCGCGTTCGAGGCCGCATCGATCCTGCTGCTGGTCGCGGCCATCGGCGCCGTCGTGCTCGCCCGCCGCCGCCGCGGGCTCGAGGGCGGCGACGAGGAGCCGGTGCGGATCCGCCTCCGCGAGCCCGATTACGCGGGCACGATGGCGGAGGGCGCCGGCGTGCGCTCGACCCGCTACGACGAGCTGCTGCGCCCGGACGACGAATCGGGGACGCAGCAGGAGCCAAAGCCCGAGGCGACCCACACCGGAGGCTGGTAATGGCGGTGCCAGCGTGAACATCGGCTGGTACCTCGTCGTCTCCGCGCTGGTCTTCTGCATCGGCGCGGGCGGCGTGCTCACGCGGCGCAACCCGCTCAGCATCCTGCTGTGCCTCGAGCTGATGCTCAACGGCGCCAACCTCGCGCTGGTCGCGTTCGCGCGGATGTGGGGCGGCGAGTCGGGGCAGGTCTTCGCGCTGATCGTGATGATCGTCGCGGCCGCCGAGGTCACCGTCGGGCTGGGGCTGATCGTCGCGATCTACCGCCGTCGCCTCCCCATCGACGTCGACGAGCTCTCCGAACTCCACGGGTAAACAGTGCCTGCCCTCGTGAACCCGCCCACATTCGAGGCGCCCCGGAGGGCCGTCCGCTGCGTCCTCGTCGGCTCGCGCAGCGCTGCTGCGCGTCGCCACCTGCGTCCTTGCGGAACGCCCCTCCGTGCCGCCTCTCGGTGCGGCCGAGCCCACGAGGACAGACACTACTAGTGGCCGCCCACGTCACCACCTTCGCCTGGCTCGTGCTGCTCTGCCCGCTGCTCGGGACCGTCCTGATCGGGCTCGGGCACCGATGGATGCCGGGCCGCACCGCGGGCTGGCTCGGCACGTTCGCGATCTTCCTCGCGTTCGTGTTCGCGGTGCTGACGCTGATCGGGACCCTCGACCGCAGCGAATCGAGCCGGGTGCTGACCTCGTCGCTGTGGAGCTACGACTTCAGCGTCGGCGTCGACGCGAACGTCCAGATCCTGGTCGACCCGCTGTCGATCTTCATGATCCTGATCGTCTCCGGAGTCTCGGCGCTGATCCACCTGTACTCGGTCACGTACATGTGGAAGGACAAGGGCTTCAGGCGCTACTTCGCCTACCTGAACTACTTCGTCTTCTCGATGCTGCTGCTCGTCCTGGCGGGCAACTTCATCCTGCTGATCGTCGGCTGGGCGTTCGTCGGCGCCGCCTCCTACATGCTGATCTCGTTCTGGTACCGGCGCGCGACCGCGACCCGCGCGGGCATCAAGGCGTTCGTGATCAACGTCGTCGGCGACGTCGGGCTCGTGCTCGGCACGTTCTTCCTGTTCAAGCACACGGGCACCGTCGGCTTCCTCAAGACGTTCCACGAGGTCCGCCACGTGTTCACGCATAACCAGCCGGAGCTCGTGATCGCCTGCCTGTTCCTGCTGGTCGGCGCGTTCGCGAAGTCCGCGCAGGTCCCGCTCCACACCTGGCTTCCCGATGCGATGGAGGGCCCCACCCCCGTCTCCGCGCTGATCCACGCCGCGACGATGGTCACCGCCGGCGTCTACCTGATCGCGCGCATGCACCCGCTGTTCGAGCACGCCCCGACGGCGGCGGATGTGGGCGCGATCGGCGGCTGCCTGACGCTTTTGATCGCGGCGACGGTCGCGATCGTCCAGGTCGACATCAAACGCGTGATCGCGTACTCGACGATGTCCCAGATCGGCTACATGATCATGGCCGTCTGCGTCGGCGCGTACGCCGCCGGGCTGTTCCACTTGATGACGCACGCGTTCTTCAAGGCGCTGCTGTTCATGGCGGCGGGCTCGATCATCGGCGCGATGGCGGGCGTCCAGTCGCTCGACCGGATGGGCGGCTTCCGCAAGGCGCTGCCGTTCACGTTCGTCGCATTCGTGGTCGGCGGCTTAGCGCTGTCCGGAATGCCGCCGTTCTCCGGCTGGCTGTCGAAGGACGACATCCTCGCCTACCTGGACAACCGCCCCGGGCAGTTCGAGATCCTCGGGATCCTCGGCTACGTCGGCGCCTTCCTGACCGGGATCTACACCTTCCGGATGATCTTCCGCGCGTTCTTCGGCGACGCCGTCCCCGAGGCTCGCGAGCTCGAGCAGGGCCACCTCCACCACGCCGACGTGCCGCGCAACCCGATGACCGGCGAAGAGGAGGACACCGACGTCGGCTTCCCCGGGCCGGGCCACTACATCGCCGAGCGCGAGATGCCAATGAAGATCGCGATGAGCCTGCTCGCGCTCCTCGCGCTGGGCGCGGGTGCCGTCCAGATCCCGGGCGTCGACGACTCCATCACGAGGTTCCTGGCGCCCACGTTCGCCGACTCGCGGCTGGAGCACATCCAGGTTTCCGAGGGGTCGTCGTGGGCGGGTCTCGCCGTCGGCGCGGCGATCGCGCTCGCGGGGATCTACGTCGCCTACCGGATCTACATCGTGAAGCGAGGCAGGTCCACCCAGCTGCGTGAGCGGTTCGCCGCCGTGTACACGCTGCTCTGGCACAAGTGGTACTTCGACGAGGCGATCGACCTCCTCATCGTCCGGCCCGTGCTGTGGTTCGGACGAGTCGCCGACACGGTGCTCGAGCGCTCGGTGATCCAGAGCTTCGTCACCGGCGGAGCGGTGGGCGTCGTGCGCGCGGGGTCGGCCGCGGTTCGTCGCTTCCAGACGGGCTTCCTGCGCTATTACGCCGCCGGGATGATCGTCTGCCTCGGCGGCGTCGCCCTCTACTTCCTGGTGTCGAGCTCGTAGCCAATGACTCTCTCGATCCTCATCTGGCTGCCGCTCGCGATCTCGCTCGTCGCGACCCTGGTGGTCCCGGCTCGACTCGTCGGCCGCTTCACCGCCGTCGGCAGCCTGGTCACGCTCGGGATCGCGATCTCGTTCCTGGTCCGGTTCAAGCTCGGCCAGCCCGGGCTCCAGTTCAAGACCGACACGGTCTGGATCTCATCGCTGGGGATCCACTACAAGCTCGGCTTGGACGGCTTGAACGTGCTGCTCGTGATGCTGACCTGCATCCTGTTCAGCGCGTCGCTGGTGTGGTCGGCGTTCCGCGAGTGGGACCGGCCGCGGGCCTTCTACTTCCACTTCGGGCTCGCGCAGAGCGCCGTACTCGGCGCCTTCTGCTGCCAGGACCTGGCGCTGTTCGTGGCGTTCTTCGACCTGATGCTGATCCCGTTCTATTTCCTGGTCGGGATGTTCGGGACCGGCGAGCGGGTGCGGGCGACGACCAAGCTCGTCGTCTACACGCTGGTCGGCTCGTTCTTCATGCTGGTCGCCGCGATCGCGACCGGCGTGCTCGCGTCCGACCAGCACGGGACTCCGATCAACTTCGCGTTCTCGGCGCTGCAGCACCTGCCGCTGTCGCACGCCTCGCAGGAGTGGATCTTCCTGTGCTTCGCGTTCGCGTTCTTCGTGAAGATGCCGCTGGTTCCGTTCCACGGCTGGCTCGCCGACGGGTACAAGTCGATGCCGATCCCCGCCGTCGCCGTGTTCTCGGGCGTCGTCTCGAAGGTCGCCGCGTACGGCTTCTTGCGGATCGTGCTGCCGCTGTTCCCGTTCGCGACCGTCCACTTCCAGATGCTGCTGCTGATCGTCGCGCTCGTCTCGATCCTGTGGTCGACTGCGGTCGCGTTCACGACGCCCGACGCGCGGCTCGTGGTCGCCTACTCGAGCGTCGCGCAGCTCAGCTTCATCACGCTCGGGATCTTCTCGCTCCAGCCCCAGGGCGCGCAGGGCGCACTGTTCCAAATGCTCAATCACGGGCTGGTGACCGCTCCGCTGTTCTTCATCGTGGCGATGCTCGCCGCGCGCGCGGGCGGCTCGGAGCTGCTCCGTGACATGGGCGGGATCGCGTTCCGGGCGCCGGTGCTGGCGGCGCTCGCCCTGATCGTCACGTTCGCGACGCTGGCGATGCCGGGCTCCGCCAACTTCATCGGCGAGTTCAACATCCTGCTCGGGGTGTTCCAGTCGAAGGTCGCGATCTCCGTGATCGCGTTCGCGGGCGTCGTCGGGGCGGCCTATTACGCGCTGCGTCTGTTCATCGGCGCGCTGCACAACCGCGCCGGCCCGAAGGTCACCTCGAGGGAGATCGGGATCGCCGAGGCCGCAGTGATCGCGCCGATCGTG
>DASXDA010000070.1:0-24650 GCA_036490875.1 Solirubrobacteraceae bacterium | reverse complement strand
GGCTCGCAGCGCGACCGCGACCGACAACCCGATCCCCGAGCCCCCGTTCTGGGGAGCGCGGGAGATCGACGTCGACATGGACGAGGTCTACCGCCACCTCGACACGCACGTGCTGTTCAAGCTCCACTGGGGCGGACGCGGGGTGAAAGGCGATGAGTGGCAGAAGCTCCTGCAGGGCGACCCGGACACCGGCGAGGAGGGCTTCCAGCCGCGGCTCGAGCGGATGTGGGAGGAGCAGAATTACCTCCACCCGCGCGCACGGCTCGGCTACTTCCCGTGCAATGCCGACGGCAACGAGCTCATTATTTGGGATCCCACCCACCCGGAAGATTTCGATCCCGCCCACCCGCGCGAGCTCGAGCGCCTGGTGTTCCCGCGCCAGCCCAGGCACGACCGGATCTGCCTGAGCGACTTCTACCGCCCGCTGGATTCAGGCGAGCTCGATGTCGTGGCGCTGCAGGTGGTCACGGCCGGCGACGAGGTCACCGAGTTGCTGAAGCGCCTGGAGGCGGACGGCGAGTTCGCCGAGCAGCTGTTCGTGCACGGCCTTGGCGTCCAGACGGCCGAGGGGATAGCCGAGTGGCTGCACGGCCGCGTCCGGGCAGACCTCGACATACCCGCTACCCAGGGCCGCCGCTACTCCTGGGGCTACCCCGCCTGCCCCGAGCAGTCAGAGCACGAGAAGGTGTTCCGCCTGCTCGACGCACCCTCGATCGGGTTGCGGCTATCCGGCGGCTACGCGGTCGAACCCGAGCAGTCGACGCTCGCGATCGTCGCCCATCACCCACAGGCGGTGTACTTCGGCATGAAGTCGGGCTTCCTGCCGAAGACCGACCGTCAGGCCGCCGACGAGATCATCGCCGGGACCGACAAGGACCCGACCCGGCTGGGCGAGCTCGGCGACGAGGAGCCGGCGATGGCCGGGACCTAGCGACGGGCGCTACTAGGCCTTGCGCGCCCCAGCTGGCGTCGTCTAGAGTCGAATTGGAAGGTCACGGGCGGTGCGCCACGGAAGTGGCGACGTCCCGCGCGCGGAGGGGTTGGTGTAGTGCTTCGGCGACAGCGTTTCGAAGGAATCTCGTTGGGGGCCTGGGCCCGAGCTGCACCGGTCTTGCCGGTGCTTCTGGTCGTGTTTGGGATGCTGTCATCGACAGCATCCGCGGCTGGGTGGGCGCTGGTGCAGAGCCCCGCTTCCCAGGGGCCGAATGGCTCGTTGCCGGGGGTGTCGTGCAGTTCGGCGAGCGCGTGCACGGGCGTCGGCAGCTACATCAACAGCGCCGGCACGCGGGTGACGTTGGCCGAGCGGTGGGACGGGAGCAGCTGGCAGGTCCAGGCGACCCCCAACCCGACCGGGGCGCGGTCCAGCCAATTGTCGGGCGTGTCGTGCAGCTCGGCGAGCGCGTGCACCGCCGTCGGCAACTACACCAACAGCAGTGGCACGCAGGTTACGTTGGCCGAGCGCTGGAACGGGTCGAGCTGGAGGGTCCAGACAACCCCCAACCCAGCCGGGGCGCCGTCCAGCCGGCTGTCGGGCGTGTCGTGCAGCTCGGCAAGCGCGTGCACCGCCATCGGCAGCCAGGGCAACGCCGATGGCGTCCTCCCTAACCCTGTGACGTTGGCGGAAGCTTGGAATGGGAGCAGCTGGGCGATCCAGACGACCCCCAACCCCGACGGCTCGCCGGTCGACAGCGAGCTGTCGGGGGTGTCGTGCAGCTCGGCGAGCGCCTGCACCGCCGTCGGCTCCTACGACGACGACGTCGCTATGGAACACACGTTTGCCGAGCGCTGGGACGGGAGCAGCTGGCAGATCCAGACGACCCCGGACCCCACCGACGCGCAGGCCAGCTTTCTGGCAAGCGTGTCGTGCAGCTCGGCTAGCGCGTGCACCGCCGTCGGCGGCTACGTCGACGGCAGCGGCATCCACGTGACGCTGGCCGAGCGCTGGAACGGAAGCGGGTGGGTGATCCAGATGACCCCCAACCCCGGGTCGCAGTTCAGCCTCCTGTCGGGTGTGTCGTGCAGCTCGGCGAGCGCGTGCACCGCCGTCGGCGACTACATCGACGGCAGCGGGACGCAGGTGACGTTTGCCGAGCGCTGGGACGGGACGACCTGGGCGATCCAGACGACCCCCAACCCGACCGCGGCGCGCAAGGGCAGCGAGCTGCTTGGGGTGTCGTGCAGCTCGGCGAGCGCGTGCACCGCCGTCGGCAACTACCAAGACAGCATCCGTGCCGGGCTGGCGTTCGCCGAGCGCTGGAACGGGACGAGCTGGGCGATCCGGACTACCCCTAATCCGATTGGGGAGCGGTCCAGTGGCCTGTCGGGCGTGTCGTGCGGCTCGGCTAGCGCGTGTACGGCCGTCGGCACCTATGCGTTCGCCTCGAGTCTCTTTGACGGAGCGTCGTTGGTGGAGGCCTGGGACGGGAGCAGCTGGCAGATCCAGACGAGCCCCAAGCCGAACGGGGCGCAAGCGAGCCTCCTTGCAGGCGTGTCGTGCAGCTCGGCGAGCGCGTGCACCGCCGTCGGCAACTACACCGACAGCAGCGGGACGCGGATGATGCTGGCCGAGCGCTGGGATGGGACGAGCTGGAAGATCCAGAAGAGCCCCAACCCGGCCGGGGCGCGGTCCAGCCAATTGTCGGGCGTGTCGTGCAGCTCGGCGAGCGCGTGCACCGCCGTCGGGAACTACACGAACAGCAGCGGCACGCAGGTGACGTTGGCCGAGCAGTGGAACGGAAGCGGCTGGGCGATCCAGACGACCCCCAACCCCGGGTCGCTGTACAGCAGGCTGCTGGGGGTGTCATGCAGCTCCGCCAGCGCATGCACCGCCGTCGGCGCCGACAGCAGCGGAACGCAGGTGACGTTGGCCGAGCGCTGGGACGGGAGCAGTTGGGCGGTCCAAACGACGCCCATCCCGACCGGCGTGCAGCGAAGCGAGCTGGCGGGCGTATCGTGCGGCTCGGCGAACGTGTGCACCGCCGTCGGCGACTCCACCACCACCGGCCCCTTCGCGACGTTGGCCGAGCAGTGGGACGGGAGCAGCTGGCAGGTCCAGTCGACCCCCAACCCCGGCTCGCAGGTCAACCTCCTCTCGGCGGTGTCGTGCAGTTCGGCGGGCGACTGCACCGCTGTCGGCGAGGACAGCAGCGGAACGCCGGTGACGTTGGCCGAGCGGTGGAATGGGTCGAACTGGGCGGTCCAGAAAACCCCCAACCCAACCGGCGCGCAGTCGAGCGCGCTGGCAGGTGTGTCCTGCAGCTCGGCGAGCGCGTGCACCGCCATCGGCAGTTACACCAACGGCAGCGGCACGAGGTTGACACTGGCAGAGCGCGTTGTGCCCCCGGCGGGCTCGAGCTCGGCACGCTCGCCTCGCTGAGGGTCGTCTTCGTCTCCGGGAGCTGCATAGCAACGTAGGATCACGGCGTTGACCGAGGCAGCGACCCCGCGCAAACGGATCCTCGCCGGAATCACTCGCTTCGATCGATCCGAGTTCCAGCTGGTGCGCGGAATCCGGTACGCGGTCGGGGTCGGGATCCCGCTGTTCGTCGGCGTCGCCACCGGTTACACGATCGAGGGCATCGCGGTCGCGGGCGGGGCGACGCTGATCGGACTGACCGACTCCGGCGCGCCGTACCGGCAGCGCGTGCCGACGATGCTGATCGCCGCCGCGGCGGCCGCGGTCTCGACGTTCGTCGGCGAGGTCACGGGCAGCTACGACGTGGTCGCGGTCGTGCTGCTGGCGCTGTGGAGCTTCGGCGCGGGGATGTTCATCGCGCTCGGCCTCCCTGCGTACTTCGTCGCGCTGATGGGGCCACTGTCGATGGTGCTGGTCGCGTCCTATCCCGCGGACGCGGTGCACTCGCTCGAGCGCGCGGCGCTCGTGTTCGTCGGCGGCCTGATCCAGATCGCGCTCGTGCTCGTGATCTGGCGGATCCACGCGCATCGGCCGGAGCGCGCTGCGATCGCGCGGCTGTACCGCGCGATGGCCGTCTGGATCAGCGATCCCCGCGACGCGGATCACCGGACACCGGTGCTGGCCGGGCTCGACGCCGCGCGCGAGACGCTCGACCTCGCCGGCGGCAACGTCGCCGCACCGAGCCCGGCCAGCGAGGCGTTCCGCACGCTGCTGGACGAGGCCGATCGCACGTACCTCGACCTCGTCGCGCTGCGCAACGCGCGGACGGAGCTAGAGTCGCGCGATACGACCGTTTCCGCCGCGCTCGCGGTCGGACGCGAGGCGGCAGCCGAAGCGCTCGCGGCGATCGCCGACGCGCTCGACAGCGGACGCTGGCGGGGCGACACCGAAGCGCTGCGGTCCCGCCTGGACGATGCCGTCGGCGCGCTGCGCGATGAGCTCGCGCGCCGTCGTGCCAGCGGCGAGCGCCAGCTAGCGGACCAGCTCGCGGGGTTGCTGAAGCGCGGCGCATCCGTGCGCGGCGAGCTGCGTGCCGCCGTCGACCTCGCCGTGTCATGGCAGGGCGAGGGGCCGCCGCCGGGCGATCCGGTCCGTCACCGTCGATCCCGGCCGCCCGAGCTCGCCACTCGCGGCGCGCGGGCGATCCTGCGCGCCAACCTGACGCTTCGCTCGAGCGCGTTCCGGCACGCGATTCGCCTCGGCGCCACGGTCGCCGCCGGCGCCGCGATCTACCGTGCGCTCGACCTGCCGCACGGCTACTGGGTGCCCCTGACCGTGCTGTTCGTGCTGCGACCCGACTTCGGCTCGACCTTCACCCGCGGCCTGCAGCGCTACATCGGCACGGCAGCCGGCGTTGTGCTCGCGACGGTGATCGCCGCCGCCTTCCACCCCGGCCCGTACGCGCTCGCCGCGCTCTCGACGGTGCTGGCCGTCGGCATCTTCGCGTTCCTGCTCTCGAACTACGGACTGTTCACGGTGTCGGTGACCGCGTTCATCGTCTTCTTCGTCGCGTTCGGTGGGATCCCCGAGTACAAGGTGGCGCTGCAGCGATTGCTGGCGACGGTGATCGGGGCGACGCTGACGCTCGGGTTCTACGCGTTGTGGCCGACGTGGGAGCGCTCCACCCTGCCCGACACGCTCGCCGAGCTGACCGACGCCGACCGCGGCTATCTGAACGCGTTGCTCACGTGCTGGCTCGACCCCGCGACGCAGGACCGAGACGCAATTCGCGCGGCGCGCGGGCTCGCGCGCCTCGCCCGGACGAACGCGGAGGCCGCAGTCCAGCGCGCGCTCGACGAGCCCTCGGGAAACCGCACCATGCTGGGGACCACCCAGGCGACCAGCCTGCTTGCGAGCCTGCGGCGGATGGTTGACGGCGCGCTCGCGCTCGAGGCGTACCTAGACGACGCACGCGCGCCCGCCCCGCGCGAGGCCGGGCTGCTCGCCGGCCAGCTCGACGCCGCGCTGGTCGAGCTCGCGGATGCCACCCGCCGGCACCGGCCACCGGGTCCGCTGCCACCGCTGCGCGAGACCCAGCAGGAGCTCAGCGCGCGGGTCGGAGCGACGGCGCCGCTGGCCGAGGAGACCGACCGGATCGTCAACAGCGTCGTGATCGCCGCGGACGTGCTCGCCCGCAGCGCCCCTTCCGCTTCACCCGGTAGTCGAGGAACGTCGCGAACTTCGACTGGCGCACGCCCAGCTGCTCGAGCTCGATCGACTCCGTGAACCCGTCGCCGCCGTTACTGTTGCGATGCCCTGAAGACCGGCATGGCGGCGAGAACGGGTCGGGCGGCCTACGCCGCCGGAACCACCGCGCCCTCGGCCCGCGCGGCCTCCGAGTGCTCGCGGCTGTCGCGCGAGGAGATCAGCACCGCCGCGAGGATCGCGCCCAGGATCGCGAACCCGGCGCCGACCAGGAAAGCCCGGTCGAAGCCCTTTGTGAGCGCCACGCTGACGTTGTGGACGCCGGAGTGGAACACCTCCTGGGTGCGGCTGTTGGCGACGGTCGCGAGGATCGCGAGACCGAGCGCGCCGCCCACCTGCTGCGAGGTGTTGATCAGACCCGAGGCAAGGCCGGCCTCATGTGGCTTGGTGCCGGTCACCGCTGCGATCGTCACCGGCACGAACGAGAACCCGAGCCCGGCGGCCGCCAGCAGCGACGGACCGAGCACGTTCGCGGAGAAGGACCCCCCCTGCGCGGGCACGCGCGAGAACCAGATCAGCCCGCCGGCGATCAGCAGCAGGCCGAGGATCAGCACCGGTTTGAAGCCGATGCGCGTGACGAGCTGCGATGCGAGTCCCGCCGTCAGGATTATCCCGACCGCGAGCGGCAGGTATGAGAGCCCGGTCTTGATCGGCGAGAAGTGGAGCACGTTCTGCATGTACAGCGAGATGAAGAAGAACATCGAGAACAGCGACATCCCGACCAGCAGGCCGACGATGTCCGCCCCGCGCAGCGTTCGCAGCCGGAAGATCGAGAACGGCATCAGCGGGCTGCGCGTCCGCTGCTCGATGATCACGAACGCGACGATCAGGCCCAGGGCGAGCGCGAGCTTCCAGATCGTCGCCGCCGAGCCCCAGCCGACGTTGACGGCGTCGACGATCGCGTAGACGAGTAGCGACAGGCCCGCCGTGACCGTGATCGCGCCCGGGAAGTCGAACGTCCTGGCGCCGTCCTCCGCCCGGCTCTCGTGCAGGATTCGCGGGGCGAGCGCCGCGGCCGCGAGTCCGATCGGGACGTTCACGAACAGCACCCACCGCCAGCTGAGCCCGCTCGTCAGGATTCCTCCGAGCAGCACGCCGGCCGCGCCGCCGGCACCGGCGACCGCTCCCCAGACTCCGAGCGCGCGGTTGCGCTCGGCACCCTCGGCGAACGTGGTCGTGATGATCGACAGCGCCGCCGGCGAGACGACCGCGGCGCCGAGGCCCTGGACCGCGCGGGCGGCGAGCAGCCAGCCCTCTGACTGCGCGACGCCGCCCGCGAACGACGCCACCGAGAACAGGATCAGGCCGGACATGAACATCCGCCGGCGACCGAGCAGGTCGGCGAGCCGCCCGCCGAGCAGCAGGAAGCCGCCGAAGGTCAGCGTGTACGCGTTGACGACCCAGGACAGATCGTCGCGCGAGAAGTGCAGAGCGCTCCCGATCGACGGCAGCGCAACGTTGACGATCGACGCGTCGATCACGATCACGAACTGCGTCACCGCGAGAAGCAGCAACGCGATGTTCTTAGCGCGGGGCGTGTACCCCGGTGCCTTGGTAGGGGCGCTGGTCGTGGCAGTCACTGGAAGCTGAGGTCCGGTTCCGGTTGCTTCTGGCAATATAGTGAACTACGATTCCGTTTGTCACCGGACCGGGGTCGAGGAATTTGAGCAACGCGATGATCGAGACCGAGCGGCCGCTGCGGGCTGACGCTCGTCGCAATCGCGACCGGATCCTCGAGAGTGCGCGGGAGGTGTTCGGCGAGAACGGCGCCGAGGCACAGATCGATGACGTCGCGCGGCGCGCCGGTGTGGGCGTCGGGACCGTGTATCGGCACTTCCCCACCAAAGAGGCGTTGATGAGCGAGCTCGTTCGCCGCCAATTCAGGCTCTTCGCCGACCGGGCCCGGGAGGCGTACGAAGACGTCGGAGCGGACGATGACGCGTTCGCGGCGCTCGACGGCGTCATGCGGCACAACGCGGAGACGACCGCGGGCGACGCGGCCGTCCGCTACGCGATGACCAGTGGTGGGCACCACATCTGGGACCAGGCGAGGGTCGAGCAGCAGGAGCTGCTGAATACCACGGAGATGTTCCTAGCGCGCGCCCGCCGCGCCGGGAAGGTGCGGCCCGACACGCAGGCGACCGACATCGCGATGCTGATGTGCGGCGTATGCTCGACGATGGGGACGGGCAGGCCCGAGTTCGACTGGCGCCGGCACCTCGATCTGGCGATCGAGGCGCTGCGGCCGCGCTAAAGCCGCTAACGCGTGAGCGCGCTCTCGCCGGCCCCCGCGTATAGCTCCCCCGCGCGCCAGCAGTACCAGGCGACGACCGTGCGGTAGGGCCGGAACTGCTCCCCGAGCGGCTCGAGCTCGCGCTGCGTCGGCGTCGCGATCCCCCACGCGAGCCCGTACCCCTGTCGCACCCCGAGGTCGCCGACCGGCCAGACGTCGAGCCGCCGGAGCTGGAAGATCAGGAACATGTGCGAGGACCACGGGCCGATCCCGCGGACCGTCGTCAGCCGCTCGATCACCTCCTCGTCCGAGAGCCGAGCGAGCCGGCGAGGCGCGACAACGACGGTTCCGTCGAGCACCTTCGTCGCGAGGTCGCGAAGCGACAGCACCTTCGCGCCAGACAGCCCGACGACACGCAGCTCGGCATCGGACAGCGCCAGCAGCGCCTCGGGCTCGACCCCGCCGGCCATCGCCGCGATCAGCCGCCCGTGGATCGCGCGGGCCGCCGCGCCCGCCAGCTGCTGGTAGACGATCGCCTGCACCAGCGACTCGAACGGCGACATCTTCGGCCGGCTGATCCGCATCGGCCCGGCCTCGTCGATCAGCCCCGCCAGCACCGGATCGCGGCCGGCCAGCACCTGTGCGGCCTCGAGGTACGAGACCCGAGCGGCCACCCTACGAGTCGCTGGACGGCGCCCAGATGTTGATCTGGCCGTCCTGGGCGTAGCGGTCGATCTGCCCCAGCTCGTCCTGGTCGAAGTCCAGGTGCTCGAGCGCCGCGACGTTGTCCTCGAGCTGCCCGACGCTCGAGACCCCGATCAGGGCCGAGGTGACCCGCGGGTCGCGCAGCACCCAAGCGAGCGCCATCTGAGCGAGCGACTGACCGCGGCTCGAGGCGATCTCGTTGAGCGCGCGGACGCGCGCGAGGTTGTCGTCGGTCAGCATCCGCTCGGAGAACGAGTCGTTCTCTCGAGCGCGCGAGTCGTCGGGGACCCCGTGCAGGTATTTGTCGGTGAGCATCCCCTGCGCCAGCGGCGAGAACGCGATGCAGCCGATGCCCTCCTCCTCGAGCACGCCGAGCAGCTCGCGCTCGACCCACCGGTTGAACATCGAGTAGCTCGGCTGGTGGATCAGCAGCGGCGTGCCGAGCTCGCGGAGGATCTCGGCCGCCTCGGCGGTGCGGCGCGCCGAGTACGAACTGATTCCCGCGTACAGCGCCTTGCCCTGCTTGACCGCGCTGTCGAGGGCGCCGATCGTCTCCTCCAGGGGCGTCTCCGGGTCGAAGCGATGCGAGTAGAAGATGTCGACGTAGTCGAGCCCCATCCGCCCGAGGCTCTGGTCGAGGCTCGCGAGCAGGTACTTCCGCGACCCCCAGTTGCCGTACGGGCCCGGCCACATGTCGTACCCGGCCTTGGTCGAGATGATCAGCTCGTCGCGGTTGCGCTTGAAGTCCTGCGCGAACAGCCGGCCGAAGTTCTCCTCCGCCGAGCCGTACGGCGGGCCGTAGTTGTTCGCCAGGTCGAAGTGCGTGATCCCGAGATCGAAGGCGCGCCGGAGGATCGGGCGTGCGTGCTCGAGCGGCCTCGCGGAGCCGAAGTTCTGCCACATGCCGAGCGACAGGGGCGGCAGCTTCAGCCCCCGGCGCCCGCAACGCCGGTACCCCATCCGGTCGTAGCGGTCGTCGGCAGGGAGGTAGGCCGGGACGAGCGCCATCGCCCCTGGATCCTATTCCGCTCTACGCCCGCGTGTAGACCTGGATCAACGCCTCGCCTGCCGGCCGCGACTCCGCGAGCTCGAACGTCACGGGCCCCTCGAGGCCCTCGAAGAGCCGCCGCCCGCTACCCAGCGCCACCGGGAAGACCATCAGGTTCAACTGGTCGACGAGGTCGCGTCCGAGCAGGCCGCCCACGAGCCGCCCGCTGCCCGCGACGAGGATGTCGCCCTTGACCTCGCGCTTCAGCCGCGCGACGTCGTCGGCCCACGAGTCGCCGAGGATCGTGGACGGCTCCCAGTCGGCGCTCTCAAGCGTGGCCGATACCACGTACTTCGGCAGCGAGTTGATCCGCTCGGAGAATCCGACCTCGTCCGTCCGGGTCGGCCACGCCTTTGCGAACCCCTCGTACGTGGTCCGTCCGAACAGCTGCGCGTCGGCGGCCATCAGCTCGTCGAGCTTGAATTTGTCGCCCTCGGCACTCCGGTCGAACTTGAACGACCAGCCGCCGTGCTCGAACCCCTCGGCGCCACCCGGGTCCTCGAATACTCCGTCCAGCGTGACGAATTCGGTGACTACCAACTTGCCCATTGCCGTCTCTCCTCTCGGTTAGCTGCCAGACAAGACCGCGCCAGGCGCGAGATCTCATCGGATTCACGCACCGGATTCCGGGTAGGACGCGGGGGCAACGATCAAGGAGGACCGCATGGCCACGCTCACCGCTGCCGGGGACCAGCTCAGCACGATCGAGACCAACATCCCCGCGAGGCTGGACCGGCTCCCGTGGTCAAGATGGCACTGGCGGATCCTGATCGGGCTGGGCACCGTTTGGATCCTCGACGGGCTCGAGGTGACGATTGTCGGCTCGATCGCCGGCGCGATCTCCGCGAAGGGCAGCGGGATCAACATCTCCTCGGCGGAGGTCGCCGGGCTGGCGGCGTCGACGTACGTCGCGGGCGCGTGCGTGGGAGCGCTCTTGTTCGGTCGTCTCACCGACCTGTTCGGGCGCAAGCGGCTGTTCATGATCACGCTGGGCGTCTACCTCATCGCGACGATCGCGACGGCGTTCGCATTCGCGCCGTGGTTCTTCTTCCTCTGCCGGTTCGTCACCGGGATGGGGATCGGCGGCGAGTACAGCGCGATCAACTCCGCGATCGACGAGCTGATCCCCGCCAAGCACCGCGGCCGGATCGACATCATCATCAACGGCACCTACTGGCTCGGCGCGGCCGCCGGTGCGCTGCTGTCGGTCGCGGCGCTGCACATCTTCTCGCCGCTGCTCAACTGGCGGGTCTGCTTCGCACTCGGGTTCGTCCTCGGCCTCGCGATCCTGATCGTGCGCCGGCACGTCCCGGAGAGCCCGCGCTGGCTGTTCATCCATGGTCGTGAGCGGGAGGCCGAGGAGGTCACCCGCGACATCGAGCGTCAGGTGATCGAGTCCAGCGGCGCGGAGCTCGGCGACCCCGACGAGACGATCACGATCAAGCAGCGCAAGTCGATCCCGCTGCACGAGATCGCGGTCGCGATCGCGCGGACTTATCCGAAGCGGACGATCCTCGGACTGGCGCTGTTCATCGGCCAGGCGTTCCTCTACAACTCGATCCTGTTCGGGTACGCGACCCTGCTCAGCACGTTCTTCGGCGTCGCGACTTCGAACGCGCCCTACTACCTGGTCGCATTCGCCGCCGGCAACCTGCTCGGGCCGCTGATTCTCGGGCCGCTGTTCGATTCGGTCGGCCGCAAGCCGATGATCGCCGGCACGTACATCCTCTCCGGGGTCCTGCTGCTCGTCACCGGGTACCTGTTCGAGCAGCACTCGCTCACCGCCGCATCGCTCACCGCCTGCTGGTCGGTCGTGTTCTTCTTCGCCTCCGCCGGCGTCAGCGCCGCCTACCTGACCGTCTCGGAGATCTTCCCGATGGAGACCCGCGCCCTCGCGATCGCGCTGTTCTATGCGGTCGGGACGGGCATCGGCGGGATCATCGGGCCGCAGCTGTTCGCGCCGATGATCGCGACCGGCAAGGCGTCCGAGGTGTTCAAGGCGCTGGCGATCGGCGCCGGGCTGATGATCATCGGCGGCGTGGCCGAGCTCGCGTTCGGAATCAGGGCCGAGCGACGGGGGCTCGAGGGCATCGCGAAGCCGCTGACCGCGGTCTCCTCGGCCGCCCGCAGCACCGCCTCGCGCGCGCGCCGAGCGAGCCGGCGGCGCCAGCCGCAGCACGCGGCATCTCAGTAAGGCGCCCGGCCGAGCCGATTCAGCCTTTGGCGCGGGCCGCCTCCCCGCTGCGGCCGCCACCCTTCCGCGGCCGCCGCTCGGGCAGCTTGACCGGCGTCGCGTGCATCGCACGCATCCTGATCTCCCGCCAGGACATGCCTTCCTTCAGCAGCGCCGGCGCCCCCATCAGGATCGCGGTCGCGACCTCGACGCCCTGCAGGATCACGCCGTACGCGAACGCGGCGGCGAAGCCGACGTGCCAGCCGGTGTGCAGCACCGCCACGCACGCCGCTTGGAACACGCCGAGGTTCGCCGGCGTGGCCGGGATCACTGCGGTCACGTTGACCGCGAACAGCACCGCAGCCGCGGCCGCGAACCCGGTCTGCTTGTCCAGGCCGAGAGCGATCAGCAGCAGGTAGCAGGACACCGCCTGCAGGCCCCACGCGAGCAGCTGGAAGAACGCCGCCGTGAGACCGAGCTTCGGGTTGCGGAACACCTTCAGCCCGTCGCGCACGCGGGTGATCGCGTTCCGCACGGCGGCTGCGGCGGCGTGCACGCGCGTGAACCGTCTGGTCGCCGGGAGCCGGAGCAGCTGCGGCAGTACGAGCACCACGAGCAGCAGCACCACCGGGACGATCGCGACGATCAGGAGCGCGGACTGGTGGCCGTCGAAGAAGTTGACCGACGAGAACATGATCGCGCCGAGGATCGCCAGCGCGACGAGGTTCAGCAGCGTCTGCGAGACGAGCGTCCCGAGCACCACCGGGAAGTTCTCCCGTGGTCGTCCGCTTCGGCGCGAGACGACCAGCGCGCGCGCCGGCTCGCCGAGACGGGCGGGCAGCGTCGAGGACATCAGCACCCCGATGAACGTTCCCTGCATCGCGTCGATCAGCCGGATCCGGGCGCGCGGAAGCGCGGCCTTGAGGATCGCGTCCCACGAGAAGGCGCGCGCGACCATCGCGGTGCACATGACCGCGAGGCCGAGCAGCACGAACGTCGGGCTCGAGTTGACGAGCGCGGAGGCGATGTTGCCGAACCCGATCTTCTGAAGCGCGTAGTAGCCGAGCGCGAGGCCGCCGAGGCTGACCCCGACGAGTGCCCCGCGCCGCGCCAGCGCCCTCGCCCTGCTGCGCCGCTCGCGCTGAGTCCTCGGCTCGAGCGACGTCAGCCGCTTGGCGGGCACGTGCGGCTTGAGGTCCGCGGCGCGCAGCCCGATCTTGACGGCCGCCCGCTGCCGCGCCGTCGCCGGCTCGGGGGTCTCGACCGCGTCCTCGTACGCGGTCATCACCTCGTGGGCCACTCGCGGCCACGCGAACCGCTCGACCTGTTGGGTCGCCGCACGGGCCATCTCGCCCCGGCGGCCCGGTTCCTCGTGGAGGTCGCGCAGCACCTCGGCGAGCGCCTGCGCGTCACCGGGCGGCACGAGCACGCCGTCGACTCCGTCTCTGACGACGTCGCGGTAGCCAGGGATGTTCGACGCCACCACCGGCGTGCCGGCGGCGAACGCCTCGGTGAGCACCATCCCGAAGCTCTCTCCACGCAGCGACGGGGCGACCAGCAGGTCGGCGTGCTCGAGCTCGCGCTCCTTGGTCTCGTCGGCGACCTTGCCGAGCACCCGCACTCCCTGCATGTCGAGCAAATACGGCGAGAGCTCTTCCGGGGTCGGGCCGATCACCGTCAGCTCGGTCGGGATGTGCTCCCGCAGCGCCTCGAACGCGCTCAGCAGCAGCGGCAGCCCCTTGCGCTCAACCGCCTGCCCGACGAACACGATCCGCAGCCGCTCGTCGGACCGGCGGGAGGCGGCGCGCACGGCCCGCTCCGGGTCGAGGTGGACGCCGTTGGGGATGACGCGGTAGTGGCCGCCGAAGAACCGCCGCCCGGTCCACGCCGCTGCCTCGGAGACCGCGATTCGGACGCGCAGGCGATTGAACATGCGGCGCGCCCCAAGCAGGTTCGCGATCCCGTTCGAAAGCTTGTTCTCGTTGTAGGTGTGGAAGGTCGCGACGAGCGGCAGGCCGATCCCGTCCGTGATCACCCACGGCGGCACCGGAGCGATCGGCTCGTGGACGTGGACGACGTCGTAGCCGCCGGTACGAAGCTCCTTCTGGGCGGTCGTGAGCCCGTACGCTGTGATCGACAGGTTCGAGACCGCGCCGTTGGCCTTGAAGCCGATCGTTCGCCCCATCGGCACGAGGTAGTCGGGCGGTTCGACCGTCTGCGGACGCGCGCCGCGATGCAGCACCGCGGAGTACCGGCCCGGCGGGTCGTACGGCGCCAGGACGCGCACGTGATGACCCTCTTCGATGAAGCACTCAGCAAGCGCCTCGATATGCCGCGTGACGCCGCCCGGGTACGTCCACGAGTACGGCGAAAGGAGCGCGATGCGCATGCGTTCAAATGGTAGTCGTTGACGGGGTCCGGCTGTGCGAGATGTCTACCCGGAGAGGCCGGGATCTCCTGCGTATCATCAGCTGTCAGGTGCCTTCCCGCCACTACGTGAAATACACCTTCTTAAAGGTTGATCCGGCCTGGCGGCGACTCGACGACGAGCGCCGGGCCCAGGACAAGCGCGAGTTCATCGCGGCATGCGCGGACTTCGCCGACGGCCACCTGCTGCGCGCCTTTTCGCTGGTCGGCACCCGCGGCGACGCGGACCTGATGATCCTCAGCCAGGCGCAGAACCTCGAGCGGATCCACGAGTTCCACGTCGTGCTCGCGCAGAGCGGGCTGATGAAGTGGTGCACGACTCCGTACTCGCTGCTGGCGATGACGAAGCCCTCGGAGTACTCCGAAGAGTCGCGACTCGAGGTTCGCCCCGCGCACGGGAAGTACCTGTTCGTGTACCCGTTCGTGAAGACGCGCGCCTGGTACTCGCTGCCGGGCGAGCAGCGCTGGCGGATCATGCAGGAGCACATCAAGATCGGCCGCGAGTACCCGTCGGTCGACCTCAACACGAGCTACTCGTTCGGCTTGGACGACCAGGAGTTCGTGGTCGCGTTCGAGACCGACAACCCGGCCGACTTCCTCGACCTCGTCCAGCGGCTGCGGACGACCGAGGCGAGCGCTTACACGCTTCGCGACACGCCGACGTTCACGTGCATCTCGTGCTCGGTCGAGCGGGCGCTCGGGGCACTGGACGGAGCCGCATTGACGGTCACAGCGCCGTGACGCCGGACGTGCAGGCCGACTTCGACGAGGTCCGCGACATCACCGTGATCGGCGCTGGGCCGGTCGGGATGAGCACAGCGTTCTGGGCCGGGATGCGCGAGGCCACCGCGCGGGTGATCGACTCGCTCCCTGAGCTCGGCGGCCAGCTGACCACGCTCTACCCGGAGAAGTGGATCTACGACGTCCCCGGGCACCCGAAGGTGCTCGCGAGGGACCTGGTCGAGCTGCTCCGGGTGCAAGCGCTCGAGCAGTTCGACGTCCCCGCCCACCTCAACACCACCGCCGAGAGGATCTCGTGGGAGGGCGAGGGCGAGAATCGCGTCGTCGTGCTGCACACCGATCGCGGTGAGCTGCGATCGCGGACCGTGATCGTTTCGGGCGGCCACGGTGCGTTCGAGCCGAAGAAGCTCCCGGGCTACGACCTCACCCCGTGGGAGGGGAAGGGCGTTCATTACATTGTTGGCGAGAAGGCGCTGTTCGAGGGCAAGCGCGTGCTGATCATCGGCGGCGGCGACTCGGCCTGCGATTGGGCGATCAACCTCCTCGACACGGCCTCAGAGATCCGCCTTGCGCACCGCCGCGAGGGATTCCGCGCCCACGAGCTGACCGTCGGCCAGGTACTCGAGGCGGCCGACCGGGGCGACGTGATGCTGCACGTCCCGTTCCAGATCAAGGAGGTGCACGGCGACGGCTCGATCGAGCGCGTCAGGCTGCTGCACTCCGACGACGAGGAGCACGAGCTCGAGCTCGAGGTCGACGCGATCCTCCTGCAGCTCGGGTTCAAGACGGCGCTCGGACCGCTGAAGGAATGGGGCTTCGAGGTCGAGAAGGGCGCGATCGTCGTCGATCCGGTGATGCAGACCTCGCTTGAGCGGGTCTGGGCGTGCGGCGACATCACCACGTTCGACGGCAAGCTGAAGCTGATCGCGACCGGGTTCGCCGAGTCCGCGATCGCCGTCGCCCAGGCCGTGCACGAGATCCGGCCCGACTCGAAGATCCAGCCGAAGTACTCGACCAATACCGGCGTCCCCGGGGTAGTTGCCGGCCAGCCGTAAGGGGCTCGAGCACCTCCGGGCCGCGGACCCGGTGATGCGCGCCCTGATCGACGGGCTCGGGCCCGACGAGCGCGACCCGCGCCGCGGCGTCGCCCCCGAGGACCACTACGGTGCGCTGGTCCGCTCGATCGTCGGCCAGCAGCTCTCGACGAGCGCCGCGCGGGCGATCTACGCGCGGCTGACCGACCGCTTCGGCGGCCGCACGCCAACGCCGGTCGAGGTGCTCGAGGACGACCCGGAGGAGCTCCGCGCCGCCGCCGGGATGTCGCGCGCGAAGGTGAGCTTCCTGCGCTCGCTCGCCGAGCACGTGCTCGAAGGGACGCTCGAGCTCGAGCGACTCGACGCTTTGCCCGACGACGAGGTCAAAGCCGAGCTGGTCGCGGTCAAGGGCCTGGGACCGTGGACGGCCGACATGTTCCTGATGTTCCACCTCCAGCGCCCGGACGTGCTGCCGGTCGGCGACCTCGGAATCCGCCGCGCGATGATGCGGGCCTACGGGCTCGAGGAGCTGCCGAGCCCGCCCGAGATGGAGGCGGTCGCCGAGCCGTGGCGGCCATACCGGACGGAAGCCTGTGTGTACCTGTGGCGCTCGCTCGACGCGACGCCGGTCTAGACCGCCGAAACCTCTTCCTCTTCGGCGACCCGGAACGACGAGCCGCACCCGCAGGCCGCGACCACGTTCGGGTTGTCGACCTTGAAGCCGGCGCCCTGGAGTTCGTCGACGAAATCGATCGTTGAGCCGGACACGTATGGAAGGCTCTGGGAGTCGACCAGCAGGCGGATGCCCTTGTCCTCGAACACGGTGTCGCCGCCGCGCTGCTCGTCGAACGCCAGCGCGTACTGGAACCCCGAGCAGCCGCCGCCGCGGACCCCTACCCGCAGCCCCGCGGTCTCGGCGACCGCGACCTGCGAACCGAGGAACTCCTGCACCTTCTCCGCGCCTTTGTCGGTTAGCGTGATCATGCTTCACCGAGTATAGCTACGGGCCCGGCTCGCTACGCTTGACGGGTGTCGGCGACTTCAGAGGAGCTGAAACAGCGGATCGAGGCCGAGATCCCCGGCGCCCGTGCCGATGTTAGTGGCGACGGGCACCACTTCAACGCGGTCGTGTCGGCGTCCGCGTTCGACGGCCTCAGCCGCATCGCCCAGCACCGCCTCGTCTACGACGTGTTCGGCGACGAGGTGGGCGGCCGCATCCACGCACTGTCGATCCAGACCAGACCGGAGTGACTCGCATGAGCGACGAGACCACCAACCCCCTGCGCAACGAGATCGGCAAGGCGATCTCCGAGAACGACGTGATCCTGTTCATGAAGGGCACGCCCACCCAGCCGATGTGTGGCTTCTCGGCCCGCACCGTCGCGATGCTGCAGTCGCTCGGGCGCCCGTTCGCTGCGGTCGACGTGCTTCCGGACCCGCGGATCCGCCAAGAGCTGTCGGCCCTCTCGAACTGGCCGACGATCCCGCAGCTGTTCGTCGACGGCGAGCTCGTCGGGGGCTGCGACATCGTTACCGAGATGTACGAGTCGGGTGAGCTCCAGCAGGTACTCGGAGTCGACAACGGCTCCTCGGAGCAGCCGACAACCGAAGCCGACGTCGCCGAGGCTCCGCCGCTATCGATCGAGAACCGCCTGTAGCTCCCGCGGCGCTCCGGGCGCTGCGGTTTGACGACGGGGTCCTGCGGGCGCTCGATCAGACGGCGCTGCCCGGGCGCGAACTCGAGCTCGAGCTGCACTCGGCCGCGGAGGTGGCCGACGCGATCCGGCGGCTCTCGATCCGCGGCGCCCCGCTGATCGGAGTTGCCGCCGCGTACGGGGTCGCGGTCGAGCTGCAGCGTGACCCGTCCGCGCTCGAGCGGGCGTGCGAGCTGCTGCGCGCCACCCGCCCGACGGCGGTCAACCTCGCGCACGCCCTCGACCGCGTCTGGGCGGCGGTACGCCGGGCGCCAGGCGACCCGCCCGCCGCGGCGGCGCTCGCCGAGGCCCGGGCGATCGAGGCCGAGGAGGCGGCGGCGAGCGAAGCGATCGCGAGCCACGGCGCGGACCTGCTCGCGGACGCCGGGGTCGTCCTCACCCACTGCAACACCGGCGCGCTGGCGGCCCCCGGCCGCGGCACCGCGCTCGCCGTGATCGCCGAACTCGCGGCGCGCGGACGGCTCCGGAAGGCGATCGCGACCGAGACGCGGCCGCTGCTCCAGGGCGCGCGTCTGACCACCTACGAGCTGACGCGGCTCGGGATTCCGTTCGAGCTGATCGTGGACGGCGCCGCGGCTGGAGTGATCGCGTCCGGCGAAGTCGGGGCGGTGCTCGTCGGCTGCGACAGGGTCGCGGCCAACGGCGACGTCGCCAACAAGGTCGGCACGTTCGGGCTGGCGCTCGCCGCCCGCGCCGCGGGCGTCCCGTTCGTCGTCGCCGGCCCGAGCTCGACGATCGACCTCGATTGCCCGACCGGCCGTCACATCGTGATCGAGGAGCGCGATCCGCGCGAGGTGGCGGCCGCGGGCACGCCCGCGCGCAATCCAGCGTTCGACATCACGCCGACCGAGCTCGTGACCGCGCTGGTCACTGAGCGCGGCGTTCAGCGTTGAGCTCGAGGTGTTCGACGATCCGGCGCGAGTCGCAGATCGCCTCGCCGTCGATCACCAGCACCGGCACGCGCTGCTGGCCGGTGAGCGCCTCTACCTCGGGGCGCCGCGCGCGCCGCTGCGGGACCCGCACCTCCTCGTAGGCGATCCCCTCGCGGTCGAGCGCCCGCGCGACCCTGCCGCACGGGCACAGCCAGTTGGTCGGCGTCGAGCAGCGGTACAGCATCGCCATCGCGCCATCAGACGATACGCCGGGTGACGCCGCCCACGAGCCGCAGCAGCAACGGCTGCCCCGTCCCGGGCGCGGCCAGCCGCGACCCCTCCCTGCCCCGGTACCACTCGATCGTCTCCTCGAGACAGTCCTCGTGCGGAGAGGTTCGCCAGCCGAGCTGGCGCTTTGCCTTGCTGTTGTTGAACGACCAGTTCAGCGCGGAGGCGCGCACCTCCGTGGCGGAGGGCAGCTCGAGCCCACCTGCGCGCTCAGCGCCCGCCGCGAGGGCGAGCGCGACGGAAGGCGGCAGCTTCACGGCCGGCGGCTCGACGCCGGACAGCCGGCCGAGATCGGCGAACAGGCGGTCGGTCGTGTAGTTGCGGTTCCCGAGGATGTAGCGCTCACCGACCTGCCCGCGCTCGTCGGCGAGCACGTGGCCCCGCGCGACATCGTCGACGCCGACGATGTTGAGCGTGCCGTTGACGTACGCCGGGATCTGCCGGCGCAGAAACCGCAGCACCAGCGTCGTCGAGGACCGTCCCGGATCGCCGGCGCCCAGCACGTGCGTCGGGTTCACGGTCACGAGTGGCAGCCCACGCGCCAGCAGCCGTAGCGCCTCGATCTCGGCGGCGTGCTTGGAGTCGACGTACGCGATCCCGTATCGCCCCGCGTCCCATACCGTCCGCTCGTCGGCCATCCGCCCCGGCGGCGCCGGTCCGATCGCGGCTGCCGAGGAGGTCAGCACGATCCGTTCCACCTCGCCGCGCAGGGCCTCCTCGAACACGATCCGGGCACCCTCGACGTTGAGCTTGAACATCCGCCCGCGCGAGAGCCCCAGGTTCGCGGTGCCGGCGATGTGGAACACGCGGTCGGTGCCGCGGAGCGCCCGCCGGACGGCGGCCCGGTCGGTGACGTCGCCGCGGACCTGCTCCACGTCGAGCGGTTCGAGCGGCCGCGAGCGCCGGTGGACGAGCACGCGCACCTGATCGCCCCGCTCGAGCAGGAGCCTGGTCACGTGCGACCCGATGAAGCCCGATCCACCGGTTACGAGCGTGCTGGCCACCGCGCGACGATCGTACATCGGGGGGATTCGCAACCGGATAGGGTCACACCGCGAATGCCAGTCGCAGTCGTCACCGACACCTGCCATTACCTCCCGCAGGAGCTGCTCGATTCGAACGGGATCCACGAGGTCAGCCTGTACGTCCACTGGGGCGAGGACACCGAGCCCGAGAGCGCGATCAAGGACTACGGCGCGTTCTATGAGCGGCTGCGGACCGCGTCGACGCTGCCGACCACCTCGCAGCCCTCGATCGGCGACTTCCTCGAGGTCTACGAGCCGCTGCTCGACCGGGGAGACGACATCGTCTCGATTCATCTGGCCGGAGGCATGTCGGGAACCGTGCGCGCCGCCGAGCAGGCGCGCGACCAGCTCGGGTCGCGAGCCGAGCGGGTCCACGTCGTCGACTCCGAGACCGCCTGCGGCGGCCAAGGGCTGATCGTGCTCGCGGCTGCCGCAGCCGCGCGTGACGGCGGCGACGGGGCATCGGTCGCCGACCGAGCCCGGCGTGCGCGCGGCGAGCTGAGGATGTGGTTTGCGATCGACACGCTCGAGTACTTGCGCCGCGGTGGCCGGATCGGAGGCGCTCAGGCGTGGCTGGGGTCGACGCTCAGGATCAAGCCGATCCTGACGGTCGAGTCGCAGATCACCCCGATTGAGCGGGTCCGTACATCCCGGCGGGCGTTCGAGCGAATGGTCGACCTGCTCCGCGCCCGCGCGTCCGACGGCGCCGACGGCTGGATGGTCCAGCACATCCGAGCGCCGGCGGAGGCGGAGCAACTGCGCGACCGCGGCAAGGAGATCTTCGGCTCCGACCCGGTCACGTTCTCCGAGATCGGCCCAGTGATCGGCGCGCACGTCGGCCCCGGCCTGCTCGGCGTCGGGGGCATCCCGAGCTCGTATCTGCAGTAGCTCAGCTGCGCTTGCGGCGCTCGCGACGGCTTCCCGAGATAAGCGCGGTCAACCCCGCGATGCCGCCGCCGAGCACGAACCCCGCGAGGCCGGCGGCGATCACTGCCTGCGACTGGTGGCGCCGCAGCTGTGAGCGCCAGTCGGTCAGCCGCACGACCTCGCCGCGGAGCCGTTCGAGCGAGTTGCCGAGCTCGACGCGGTTCTCCTCGATCGACGCGCGGATTTCGTCCGGGGTTCGCGTCTGCGGCATCAGGCGCCGCCCTCGGGACCGGCCGCCACCGTCTCTCGGATTCTCTTCGCCTCGTCGATCGCCATCTTCGGCGTCGGGGGCCCGACCTTCAGCTTGCGCCACGCGAACAGGAACGCCCCGAGCGCCAGCAGGGTGAGCAGGCCGAACACGACGCAGAACCCAAGCCAGATGTTGCCGACGCCGTCGACGAAGATCGCGTTGATCCCCCACGCCAGCGTGCTCAGGCCGAATATCAGGGCGAACACGCCGAACACCGCGCCGGCCGCGACCGCAGCGGTGCCGCGCGCGATGCTCATCGCCTTCTCCGTCATCTCGGCCTTGGCGAGCTCGATCTCCTCGCGGACGAGCACGCTCATCCGCTCGGAGACCTCCGTCACCGTGGTCGCGATGTTGTCCGGTTGTCCTTGTCCGTTTCCGGGAGCCATCTCAGCGAGCGAGTCGGCGGAGCAGGAGAGCGAACAGGAAGCCGGCCGCGAACGCGGCCGCGACCGGCACCTCGGGCCGGTCATTCATCGTTGCGCCGGCGGCGCCGTCCGACTCGGGCGCGGCGGGCGCCGGGGCGGGCGCGCTGGGAGCGGGAGCCGCCGCGGCGGGCTCCGGAATCCAGCTCCCGGTTTGCTCGGCGTCAGTCACTCGGCGGCTCTTCGTCGAACACGTGACGCCAGATCAGCGTCGCCACATGCGTCCCGACCAGCGTTGCCAGCGCGCCGGTGGCGGCGAGCAACCCCGACCACAGGAGCCGCTTGATCAACGGGCTCTCGGTCATTCGGGCCGGATTCAAGCAGAGATCCGGAGGCAACCGCGCTAGCGCTCGAGCCCGCGACAGATCGTGTCGACGATCAGCCCCTTGGCGTACTCGAGCTCGGGCTCGGCGACCGGCCCCGTGTCGAAGATCCAACCGGTCAGCACCTGTTCGATCAGCCCGTAGAACGCCAGGGCCGCGAACGGCGGGTCGATCTCGGCGCGGAACCTTCCATCGGCCTGAGCGCGCTCGACGATTCCGGCGATCTGGCTGTACGCCTCGCGGATCTCCGCCAGGTGCGTGCGGCCGAACGTGTTCGCCGCCCGCGTGACCTCGACGATGATCACCTTCATCAGGTCGGGGTCGTACCGGTAGGAGTCGATGATGAAGCCGGCGATCGCGCGCAGCTTGTCGCGCGGAGCGGGATGCTTCTGATCGGCGTCGGCGATCGCGCCGAGCAGCAAGTCCCAGCGCTCGATGAACAGCGTGTCGAGGATCTGCTCCTTCGATGAGAAGTAGTGATAGACCAGCCCGTACGCGACGCCGGCCTCGTCGGCGATGTCCGCGACCCGGCAGGTGTGGAACCCCTGGCGGGCGAACACGCGCACGGCGGCGTCGAGGATCGTGCGGCGCTTCTCGGCGGCGGCGGTACTCACGCGCCCACCTCCCAGGCGTAGACCTTTGGGCGACGCCGCGACAGCGTCGGCAGCCGCTCGCGCACGGCGCGCAGGCGCCCCGGATCGAGGTCGGCGACGATCGCGGTCTCGGCGTCGGGCGCGCAGGCCAGCACCGTGCCCCACGGGTCGACGATCATCGAGCGCCCGCCCGAGCGCGTCCCGCCCGGGTGCTCGCCGATCTGGTTGGGGGCGACCACGTAGCACTGGTTCTCGACCGCCCGCGCGCGCAGCAGGATCTCCCAGTGGTCGCGGGTGGTGGGCAGGGTGAAGGCGCTCGGGACGGTGAGCACCTCGGCGCCGCGCAGGGCGAGGATCCGGTACAGCTCGGGGAAGCGCACGTCGAAGCAGACGCTGAGCCCCAGGCCGGTGCCGTCGTCGGCCTCGGAGGTGACGATCTCCTCGCCGGGAGCGAAGGCCCGCGACTCGGCGTGGACCATCCCGTCGATCTCCACGTCGAACAGGTGGATCTTGCGGTAGACCGCCCGCAGCTCGCCGTCGGGGCTGACGTGGGCGCTGGTGTTGGCGCCGAGCTCGCCGGGGCGGGCGGGGTCCGCCTGCTCGTAGAACGAGCCGGCGACGAGATCGATGCCGAGCTCGGCGGCGACTCGCCGCGCCCAGTCCATCGCGGGACCGTCGAGCGTCTGGGCGCCGGCGCGGAGGTGCTCGCGGGTGCCGATCACGGTCCACAGCTCGGGCAGGACGACGAGCTCGGCGCCGAGCCCCGCCGCCTGACGCACCAGGCGGTCGGCGGTCTCCAGATTGCGGTCGACGTCGTCGGTCGCGTTGAGTTGAATGGCGCCGGCGCGCACTCGAGCCTCCCCTCGATTGACCGGTCAGTCAGGCTTGCACGATAGCGGTGCGCGCTAGCCCGGAGTGCGCGACGCGATCCCGAGCAGCGCGCGCGCCTCCGCGACCGAGGCCGGCCGGCGACCGGCGGCCTGCACCAGCGTGCGGCCCTGGGCGACCAGGTCGCCGTTGGAGCGGGCCATCTCGCCGCCGGGCAGGTAGAAGTTGTCCTCCAGGCCGACCCGGATCGACCCCCCGAGCGCCAGCGCCGCGGCCGCCATGCGCCACTGGCCGCGCCCGATCCCGATCACCCCCCAGTGGTGTTTGACACGGTTTCCACCCACCACCCCGGCTTCCCACGCAGCGTCGAGGTTGTCGGCCATCGCCGCCAGGTTGCGAGCGGTCGCCGGCACGCCGCCGAGCACGCCCATGATGAAGTCGGCGTGCAGCGGCGCGTCGAGCAGCCCCATGTCGACCAGCGGCGCCAGCGAGCCGACGTGGCCGAGGTCGAAGCACTCGTGCTCGGGCTTGATCTGCAGGCGCCGCATCGCCGACAGCAGCGCCACGATCTCCTCGAATGGGTTGGCGAAGACGAACTGAAAGACGAAGTCCTTGCGCGAGCGCGAGTACTTGGCGTAGTTGAGCGATCCCATGTTGAGCGCCGCCACCTCGGGCCGGCAGGCCTCCAGGTAGGCGACGCGCTTGTCGACCGAGACGCCGACGGTCCCGGTCGAGAAGTTGATGATCGCCGCGTCGCCGATCTCGGCGACGATCGCGTCGCGGATGGCGGCGTAGTCGGAGACCTCGTGGCTGGGCGACCCGTCGGGGTGGCGGGCATGGATGTGGATGTGCACTCCACCCTCGTCGACGATCCGCCGCGCCTCGGCGGCGTACTCGACCGGGGTATAGGGGATCGCCGGGCACTGGTCGCGGTTGGCGATCACGCCTGAGATCGCGCAGGTGATCACCGCCGGATCAGAAGCCGTCATCAGACCGGGACGATCCCGTTGCGCTTCCAGGGACGGTCGACGCGCTTGCCGGCCGCCATCTCCAACCCGCGGCAGATCGTCGCCCGCGTCTCACGCGGGTCGATCACGTCGTCGACCATGTCGTTGCCGGCCGCCACGTAGACGTCGATCAGCTGACGGTAGGCCGCGATCAGCTCGGCCTTCTTGGCGGCCGGGTCCTCGGCCTCTTCGACCTGCTTGCGGAAGACGATCTCGACCGCGCCCTCGGCGCCCATCACGGAGATCTCCGCCGACGGCCAGGCGACGATCAGGTCGGGCTCGTAGGCGCGGCCGCACATCACGTAGTAGCCGGCGCCGTAGGCCTTGCGCACCACGACGGTGATCTTGGGGACGGTCGCGTTGGCCGTCGCGTAGAGCATCTTGGCCCCGTGGCGGATGATCCCCGCCTCCTCGACCTT
>DASXDA010000069.1:0-27036 GCA_036490875.1 Solirubrobacteraceae bacterium | reverse complement strand
ATGCCTGCGGCGTTCGCGGCGCTGTTCCCCGCCTTGCACTGGTCCTTGTAGGTGTCGATGAACGTCTGCGAGACGATCGGGTACGCCTGGGGGCCCGCTGAGTTGATCGTCGAGATCCCCAGATCGGGCGGGATCTTGATGCCCACCGCGGCCGCGGACGTGTTCGAGATCGTCGGCAGGATGTAGCTGCCCGCCGAGTTCTTCACCGCTGCGTAGGTGAAGCCGTTCTCGAGCGCGTAGGCCTGCTCGACGTAGCCGATCCCACCGTCGGTCTGCTTGACCGCGGCCGCGACGCCGGCGTTCTTGGCGGCGCCGGTCCCGGTCGGCCACTTGACGTCCTTGCCCGTCCCGACCTGCGACTTCCACGTCGGGCTCGTCGCCGCAAGGAACTTCGTGAAGCCGTCCGTCGTGCCCGACGAGTCGGACCGGTGGATGACCGTGATCGCGGTGCTGGGCAGGCTCAGGCCCGGGTTCAGCGACTTGATCGCCGGATCGTTCCAGGACTTGATCTTGCCCAGGTAGATGTCGGAGATCGTGGTGCCGTCGAGCTTGATGCCGCTCTTGACGCCCGACAGGTGGTAGGAGACGGTGATCGCGCCGAAGGCGACGGGGAACTGGAGCACCGGTCCCTTCATCCCAGACTTGTCGGAGGACTTCAGCGCCGGGTCGCTTCCGGCGAACTGGACGGTCGCCGACTGGAGCGCGGCGATGCCCGCTCCGGAACCTACGGGGTTGAAGTTGACCGTCAGCCCCTGGCCCTTCAGCGTCGACCCCCACTGCTGGTAGATCGGAGCCGCGAGCGTCGAGCCGGCGCCGTTGATGGTCGCCGAGCCGCCGGAGCTCGTGCCCGTGTTCCCGGCTGAGCCACTCGTAGTCGTGCTCGAGCTCGAACCACACGCGGCGACGACCAGCGCTGCAACGATCGCAATCGCCCCTGCGGTGATGCGACGTTTAGACAATGTCTTTCTCCTTTTTGATCAGGCGCGAAAACCTGCATTGGCCCGCGAGTGTGGGGCCCGCGCCCCGCGCGCGTGTTAACGACTCGTGAACGCGCGGTCTGAGATCTGAGACCGCTCGGGCGCCAGGCGATAGCCGAAGCCGAAGTGCGTGTGGATGAAACGCCATCCTGGGAGCGCTTGCTCGAGCTTCACCCTCAGTCGCCTCACGTAAACGTCGACCGAGCGATCGCCTGGCCGCATCTCCCGACCCCACGCCAGGCGGAACAGCTCCTCCCGTCCCATGATCCGGTCAGCCCTGCGGGCGAGCTCGGTCAGCAGGTGAAGCTCTCTGATCGAGAGCATCAGCGTCCGTCCCCGCGCCCGGGCGATGTGCTCGTCGGGCAGGATCTGAAGCGGCCCGACGTCGAGAACCTCGGCGGCCTCTGGGACTGGAAGCGGGAGTGAGCGAGCGGTTGCCGTCAACTCGCGGCTCATGCTGAAGGCGGGGCCGATTTAGCGCGTTACCCGCCGGTAAACCGCATGTGAACAACCTGTGACCCTCCGGCCGGACCCGTTACGGGGCTTGCCGGACCGGCGTTCCGAGCGTCAGCCGGCGAGCGCCGGGTCCAACTCGACGGTCGGGTCGTCGTGGCGATCGGTCCCGTCGACCTCGTCGCCACCGTCGGGCTGCGGCGCGAACCGGTAGCCGACGCCGAAGTGGGTGTGGATGTAGCTCCAGCCCGGCGATGCGGCGCGGAGCTTCTGCCGCAGTTTGCGGACGAACACGTCGACCGAGCGGTCGCCGTGCGCCATCGCGTAGCCCCACACACGCTCGTAGATCTCCTCGCGGCGGAGCACCCGGTCGGACTGCGAGAGCAGGTGCAGGATCTCGAACTCGCGAGCCGTCAGCTCGACGTTCACCTCGCCGACGTAGACCTGGTGAAGGTCGGGCCGGATCGTCAGCTCGCCGACGATGGTCGGCGCGTCGAGCTCCGGGAGCTCGGAGCGCCGGTGACGGCGGAGCGCCGCCTCGATCACGCAGATCAGCTCCTCGGGGTGACAGGGCTTGGTGATCCAGGCGTCGACGCCGAGCCGCAGCCCGCGGACGCGCTGGGCGACCGACGACGGGCCGGTGCAGACGACCACGGCCAGCCCTGGCAGCCGGCTGCAGATCCGCTCCAGGTAGTCCCAGCTGTCGGGGCCGACAACGGCGGTGTCGACCACGAGCGCGTTCAGCCGCATCGAGATCAGCGCCTCGATCGTCACCGGGCTCGACAGGTTGCGGTGATCCCACGCCCGCGCTTGCAGCCGCTTGGCGAGCACCTGCATGAACCCGGGATCGCGGTCGATCACCGCCAGCCTGAGACGACTCTGAGGCCGCTGAGGGATCCTCCCCGCGGGTGGTTGGTCGCTGCGCTCGGCCAACATTTGCCGCGCACTGTACCGACGAGGTCGAACGGAAGGGTCTGCCACGGGATCCCTTTCACACGATATTTACGCGGAAATAGCGGCAAGTCAAGTTTGCGCCTGGGCGGCAAGGGGCGTCGTCTATCCTCAAGGGGGTGGGGCGTCTTCGGGCGCCTGCCCTGAAACCCATGGCATCCCGGACCAGACAGAAGGAAGAAGCGCGCCAGCGGCGCCTCGTCGAGGAGCAGGCACAGGCCGAGCGAGCGCGCCGGACCCGCCGGTTGCAGATGCTCGGCGGCGTGGTGCTCGCCGCGGTCGCCGTGATCGCCGTCGCGATCGCGATCAGCTCGTCCGGTAGCAGCAGCCCGAAGGCGACTCCCGCCGCGTTCAAGAGCGCTGCCTCGAAGGTCGATTCGCAGCTCTCGGGGATCCCGCAGAGCGGCGTCACGCTGGGCTCGCCGAGCGCGAAGGTGACCGTCACCGAATACGGCGACCTGCAGTGCCCGATCTGCCGTGACTTCGCGCTCGGCGCTGGGGGCCAGCTGGTCTCAGGCGAGATCAAGCAGGGCAAGGCGAAGCTCGTCTACAAGTCGCTCGAGACTGCCACTGGGAACAGCCCGAATCCCAACATCTTCCCCACCCAGCAGGCGGCCGCCAACGCCGCGGGCGCCCAGCAGAAGGCGTGGAACTACATCCTCACCTTCTACAACTCGCAGGGCCAGGAGGGCACCGCGTACGTGAACCAGAACTTCCTCGACGGAATCGCGAAGTCGATCCCGGGGCTGAACTTCTCGGCGTGGCAGACCGCGAGCGCCGACCCGAAGTACACGCAGCAGGTGCAGAGCGACCAGCAAACTGCGGCCGGCCACGGCTACAACAGCACGCCGACGCTCGTCATCAGCGGCCCGAAGGGCCAGGCACAGCCGATCGTCGGCAACACCGACTACGGCACGCTGCAGTCGGCGATCAAGTCGGTCTCGTAGGCGGAGTCGATGGCGAGCGTCAGGCTCCGTCGCGTGATGATCGTCCTGACGGTCATCGGCCTCGCCGTCGCGACGTACCTGACCGTCGTCCACTACGTCGGCTTCAGCGCGCTCGCGTGCACGGGCGGGCACGGCGGCCATTCGAGCTGCCAGACCGTCCAGTCCTCGCAGTGGTCGAAGCTCGCGGGCGTACCGGTCGCGCTGATCGGGCTGATCGGCTACGTCGCGATCCTCGGAAGCCTGCTCTTCCGCGACCGCGAGGAGACGCGGCTCGCGACGCTCGGCTTCACCACGATCGGTTTCGGCTTCAGCGCCTACCTGACCTATCGAGAGGCCGCGTCGATCCACGCCTACTGCGAGTGGTGCCTGTCGAGCGCGGTGATCCTGACGATCCTGTTCGGCTGCGCGATCGCGCGTTTCCTGATCGGCTCGCCGCAGACTCCTGACCACCTGCTCAACGACGACGGCCCGTCGCCGGAGTCCGAGCCGGAGGAGACGGTGGTCTCCCGCGCCTGATTAGCGGCCGCCGCTAGTCGTCCGCGTTACGGCGGATGATGGAGCCGTGAGCTGGAGAACGACGCGAGCCGCCGCGCGTACCCAGGAGCACAATCGGCAGGTCGCCGTGATCGACCTCGGCTCCAATTCCTGGCGCGTGGTTGTGTTCACATTCAATGTCGGGCCCGACCGCTGGTGGCGGCGGACCGACGAGCTGTACGAGACCGTGAGGATCGGGGCCGGGATGGGCGCCACCGAGCGGCTCTCGGACGAGGCGATCGCGCGCGGGCTGGAGACGCTGACTGTCTTTGAGCACTTCCTCGCCGCCGGCGAACTCCCTCCCTCCCAGGTACACGCCGTCGCGACCAGCGCGATCCGCGACGCGAGCAACCGCGACCAGTTCCTCGAGCGTGCGCGCGCGAGTACCTCCCTGCGGATCGAGGTCCTATCGGCCGAGGAGGAGGCGCGGCTCGGGTACGTGGCGGCGGTCAACACCTCGACGCTGACCGACGGCGCCGTGCTCGAGATCGGCGGCGGCAGCCTGCAGCTGGTCGGCGTCCGCGACCGGCGCGCCCAGGAGCTGACCTCGCTTCCGCTCGGGGCGGTGCGGCTGACCGAGGAATTCCTACCGGGGGACGGGCCGGCGCGAAAGAAGGAGATGGAGGCGCTGCGTACGTACGTGCGCGGTGCGCTCACCGGCCTCCCCTGGCTGGGTGAGTCGGGCCACCGGCTGATCGGGATCGGCGGCGCGGTCCGCAACCTCGCGGCCGCGATGCAGCACTCCCTCGACCAGCCCTTCGACATCGGCGTCCAGGGATTCGTGCTCACGCCCGACGCGCTCGCTGAGCTGATCGACCGGCTCGCGTCGATGTCGACAGCCGAGCGGTCCGAGGTCCCAGGGATCAAGCCTGGCCGCGGCGACATCGTGCTGGCCGCGGCGCTGACAATCCAGACGGTCGTCGAGGTCGGCGGGTTCGACGGGATCGAGGCGACCGAGGCCGGCTTGCGCGAGGGCGTCTTCTTCGACCGGGAGCTGCTCGGGGGGCGGGACGAGCCGCTGTTCGACGATGTCCGCGCCGCCGCCGTCAGCAACCTCGCGATCCAGTACGAGGCCGACCTCGACCACGTGGAGCACGTCGCGACGCTCTCGCTGCAGATGTGGGACTCGCTGCGGGAGGCCGGCCTGTTCGAGCCCGGCCCGAGCGAGCGCGAGCTGCTGTGGGCCGCGTCGATGCTCCACGACGTCGGGATGACGATCTCCTACGACGACCACCACAAGCACTCGCGCTACCTGATCGTCTCCGCCGAGCTGCCGGGATTCGACCCGCGCGAGCGCGCGCTGATCGCACAGATGAGCCGCTACCACCGCAAGGGCGAGCCGAAGCTCGGCGTGCTCGCCACGCTCGCGCGGCCCGGCGACGAGGACCTGGTGGCGCGCTGCTCGGTGATCCTGAGGCTCGCCGAGCACCTCGAGCGCGGGCGGGACCAGTCGGTGCGCGAGGCGCGGCTGCGCGCCAACGGCGGGGGCGTCGACCTGCACCTCGATGCCGCCGGGGAGAACTTGGTCCTACCCCGCTGGAGCGTCGAGCGCTACGGCGACGGCGAGGCGTTCGAGCGGGTTTTCGGCCGCCGTCTGCTGATCGGTTAGGGTCTACATATGCCACGGAGGGTGTTGGGGCTGGCATTTGTCGTCGTGGCGCTCAGCGTGTGGGCGCCCGCTGGCGCGAGCGCGTCCGCGGTCACCAGCGTGCTCGCGGGCGAGACCGTCAGCGGCCACCCGATCCCATGCGTGGCCCAAGCAGAGGGAGTCCGCGTCTGCCACGGCGACGACGGCGGCCTCACCGGTCCCGATCTCCGCCTGAAGAGCTTCGACGGGGCACCGCTGGAGGTGTACATGATCCTCCCGCCGGCGCCCCGCAGCGGCACCGACGGCAACTACCCGCTGATCGTCCAGAGTCACGGCTGGGGCGGGAATGCGACGGGCCTGGCGAACAGCACCGCCTACGTCGGCCCGGGCGCCGGCCAGTGGGCGACGTCCGGATACGCCGTGCTCCAGCTCACGGCCCGCGGGTTCGGGGATTCGTGCGGGGTCGCGGCGCGCACCGCCGAGAGCCCCGCCCACTACGCCGCGACCTGTTCGAAGGGCTACATCCGCCTCGACGACGAGCGCTACGAGGTTCGCGACGTCCAGAACGCGGTCGGCTTGCTGGCCGACGCGGGCCTGGCGAACCCGTCCGCGATCGGCGTCACCGGCCCCTCGTATGGCGGTGGCGTCTCGCTCGAGCTCGCGACCCTCAAGAACCGGGTGATGAACGTGAACGGCACGCTCACCCCGTGGCGCAGCCCGGCCGGCAAGCCGCTCTCGATCACGGCCGCGGCGCCGGTGATCCCGTGGAGCGACCTCGCCTACTCGCTCGAGCCAAACGGGCGGACGCTCGACTACCGCCTCACCGGAGCGACCACCGACCTCTCACCGTTCGGGGTCGAGAAGCAGTCGTTCGAGGGCGGCCTGTTCGCGCTCGGCCAGACCGAGGGCTCCTACTCGACCCCCGGCGCCGATCCCCAGTCCGACCTCACGAGCTGGTACGCGACCGTCAACGCCGGCGAGCCGTACGGGAGCAAGGCGGTCTACATCGCCGACCAGATCGCGCGCTACCACTCGGCGTTCTACCTGCTCGACAACAAGTACGGGACGGGGCTCGAGGCCCCCGCGCCGCTGCTGATCTCTAACGGGTTCACGGACGACCTGTTCGGTGTCGACGAAGCGCTCCGCTACTACAACCTCGAGCGCGCGCTGTACCCCTCTGACCCGATCCAGCTCGTCGACGGCGACTTCGGCCACATGCGCGCCAACAACAAGCCCGCTGATGTGGCTCTGCTGTCCGCCCGCATCCGACAGTTCTTCGACCACTACCTCAAGCACACGGGCGCGACACCGGCTTCGAACGTCACCGCGAAGATCGAGACCTGCCCGAAGAACGCTCCGTCCGGTCCCACGTTCTCGGCCTCGACCTGGGCGGGGCTCCACCCCGGCGAGGTCGACTTCGGCTCGCCGCGCTCCCAGACGGTCACCTCGGGCGCCGGGAACCCGGCGATCGCAGAACAGATCGATCCGGTCAGCGGACCCGGCGCGTGCGCGACCGTCTCCGCCGCCGATCAGGGCGCCGGCGTCGCCAGCTACCGCCTGCCGGCAGCCACCGGCAGCGGCTTCACGCTGCTGGGATCGCCAACAGTCATCGCCAAGATGTCGCTGAGCGGCAGCTTCCCGGCGCTCGCCGAGCGGCTGTGGGACGTCGATCCCTCCACCAACACCGAGACGCTCGTCGCACGCGGCCTGTACCGGCCGGCCGCGTCCGGTCAGCAGGTGTTCGAGCTCCACCCCGGCGCCTGGCACTTCGCCGCCGGCCACATCCCGAAGCTCGAGCTGCTCTCGCAGGACTCACCGTACGGACGTGCCTCGAACGGCCGCTTCCGGGTCACGGTCTCGAACCTGTCGCTGCGGCTCCCCGTCCACGACCTTCCGCTGAGTACGAAAGCCGTAGGCAACCCGCTGCCGCCAGTCATCACCGGCTGCAGCGGCCTCCCCGGCTCGACCGTGACACGCGGCCGCCTCCTCACCACGCGGACGCGCTTCCAGGTCTCTGGCACCGCCACCGACACCACGTGCGCGGGCGACGGCCAGACGCTCTCCTCGCGTCAGCGCCTCGGCCGCGTGTTCGTGGTCATCTTCCGTCCCGTCGGCCACGACCGCTGCCAGTTCGTGACGCAGAACGGCAGACTGGGCCGTCCGGTGTTGTGCACGACCACCCCCCCGGTGAAGGTCCTCGCGCGGGGCACCCGCTCCTGGAAGCTGAGCCGGCGCGTGCACCTCGCCCCGGGGCGCTATCTGGTCGCGTCGCTGGCCTACGACAAGCTCGGCCAGCGCCAGCCTGCGGCCACGGTCGTTCTCGCAAGGGTCACCTGAGCCGCGACGGCTAGAGTTAGAGTTACCGCAGATGCTGTGGCTGCTCCGACACGCAGAGGCGGCTGACGGGATCGCAGACGACGACCGTCCGTTGACGGAGAAGGGATTCCGTCAGGCGGACGCCGCCGGGATCGCGCTTGCGCGGCTCGGGGAGCGAATCGACGTCTGCCTCAGCTCGCCCAAACTTCGCGCCGTGCAGACGGCGGAGCACGCGTGCGAGCCACTCGCCGTCGAGGTCCGCCTCGAGCCGGCGCTGGGCGGCGCGCCGTTCGACGTCGAGCAGCTGACCGCGGGGCTCGGGACGGTGCTGATCGTCGGTCACGACCCGTCGATGTCGCTCCTGCTCCACGATCTCACCGGGACCCAGGCGCGGATGAAGAAGGGCTCGCTGGCCTGCGTCAACAAGGGTGAGCTCGTGACCCTGCTTCGCCCGGTCGAGCTGGCCGCGATCGCGTTCTCGGGCGCAGCCGTCGGAGCAGGATGAGCAACTCGGTCCCGGGCCCGCAGCCACACGACGCCGCGTCAGCCGTGCAGGCGCGCGCCGCCGCCGCCCAGGTGCGGACGGTCCCCGAGGCCCCCGGAACCGATCTGCGCGACGTCGACCGCGAGTCGCTCTTCACCAACCGCGAACTCTCCTGGCTCGACTTCAACGACCGTGTGCTGCAGCTCGCCGAGGGCGATTCGTTGCCGCTGATCGAGCGGATCAAGTTCCTGGCGATCTTCACCAGCAACCTCGACGAGTTCTTCATGATCCGCGTCGCCGGTGTTCACGACCAGGTCGAGGCGCGGATCGACGCGCGCGGCCCCGACGGGTTGTCGCCGGTGCAGACCCTCGAGGGCATCGCCGAGAAGGTGGCCGAGCTCGACGGGCGGCACTCGCGGGAGTGGCGCGAGGTGATCCAGCCGAAGCTCGCGGAGCACGGCATCCGGATCCTCGACTGCACCGCGCCCGAGGCGATCGAGACCGACATGGGCCGCCTGTTCCGCGACCAGATCTTCCCGGTACTGACGCCGCTCGCGATCGGGCCAGGCCGGCCGTTCCCATACATCTCGAACCTGTCGCTCAGCCTGATCGTGCGGCTGCGCGATCCGGAGCTCGACCACGACTCGTTCGCGCGCGTGAAGGTGCCCAAGGAGGTGCTGCCGCGGTTCGTCCAGATCGGGAAGGACACGTTCATCCCGCTCGAGGAGGTCATCGCCGAGCACCTCGACGCGCTGTTCCCCGGGCTCGAGATCATCAGCCACGACCTGTTCCGGGTCACGCGCGACGCGGACTTCGAGGTCAACGACGAGGCCGACGACCTGCTCCAGGAGGTCGAGGAGGAGCTCCGCCGCCGCCGGTTCGGCGAGGTCGTTCGGCTCGAGGTCGGCGCCTCGATCGACCCGGTGCTCCGCTCCAAGCTGATCGAGTGGCTCGGAGTCGACGAGCTGCAGGTGTACGACGTCGATGGGCTGCTTGACCTCGGCGACCTGTGGCAGATCGCGGGGATCGAGGGGCACGGCGACCTGAAGCTCCCATCCTGGACCCCCGTGATGCCGCCGGCGTTCGGCCCGGCCCCCGGTGCGGACGACGACAGCGCGTCCGACGTGCTCGCGGCGATGCGAGCGGGGGACATTCTCGTCCACTTCCCCTACCAGTCGTTCGCGGCGAGCGTCGAGCGGTTCGTGGAGCAGGCGGTCGACGACCCCGACGTGCTCGCGATCAAGATGACCGTGTACCGGACCTCGGACGACTCGGCGCTCGTCCCGTCATTGATCCGCGCGGCCGAGCGGGGCAAGCAGGCGGTCTGCATGGTGGAGCTCAAGGCCCGCTTCGACGAGCGCCTGAACATCAAGTGGTCGCGCGCGCTGGAGAAGGTCGGCGCGCATGTCGTCCACGGAATCCCCGGGCTGAAGACCCACGCCAAGGCGATTCTCGTGGTCCGGCGCGAGGGCGGCGGCGTCCGCAACTACGTGATGATCGGAACCGGCAACTTCCACGCCAAGAACGCGCGCCTGTACGAGGACTTCGGGCTCTTCACGACCGACCGTGAGCTCGGCGACGAGGTCGCGAACCTGTTCAACACGCTGACCGGCTACGGCCACCCCCAGCGCCAGCGCAAGGTGCTCGTTGCGCCGAACTCGATGCGCGTGCCGCTGATCGAAGAGATCGACCGGACGATCGAGGCGCACGAGGCGGGCACGCCGTCGCGGATCACCTTCAAGATGAACTCACTCGTCGATCGCCGGTGCATCGAGGCGTTGTACCGGGCGTCGCGCGCCGGCGTGCCGATCGACATCAACGTGCGCGGGATCTGCTGCCTGATCCCAGGGATCGCGGGCGTCTCGGAGACGATCAATGTCAGCTCGGTCGTCGGCCGGTTCCTCGAGCACTCACGGGTCTACACCTTCCACCGCGGCGAGGAGAGCGTCTACTTGATCGGCTCGGCCGACATGATGCCCCGGAACCTCGACACGCGGGTCGAGCTGCTGGCCCCGGTCGAGAACCCCGAGCTCCAGGCCGTGCTCGACGACACGCTCGAGCGCTGCTTCGCCGATGACACGTTCAGCTGGACGCTCGGGTCCGACGGGGTCTGGACGAGGCACTCCGGCGGCACGCGGTCGGTGCACCGCGAGCTGATGGAGCGGGCGCTCGCCGAGTGGTCCGCGGCGACCAGCTGATCCCGGTCTAAAACGACGACGACCGGCTCGAGAGCCGGCCGCCGCCTTGGTACTGGGGTTCCCCGTTACGGGGTCTGCCGCTGCTGGTTCGGACGGGTTCCCAGGGTCAGCTTCAGCGTCTTGGTGCCGCCGTCGCGCTTGACCGTCAGCGTGATCGTCTGACCTGGCGCGTAGGTGTCGACTGTCTCGATGAACTGCTGCGTCGAGGAGATCTGCTTGCCGTCGATCGAGGTCACGATGTCGCGCGGCTGGACACCCGCGCTCGACGCCGGCGAGCCGGCCTGTACCTGGCTGATCTCCGCGCCGCCCTGGGTGCTGGAGTTCAGGAACACTCCGACGTACGCGTGCTTGACGCTCTTGCCGGCGATGATCTCGTTCGCGATCCGGGAGACCATGTTCGACGGGATCGCGAACCCGACGCCGGAGTTCGAGCCCGAGTTCGTCTGGATCTGGTCGTTGAGGCCGAGCACGTGGCCGTTGCCGTCGAGCAGCGGGCCGCCGGAGTTACCGGGGTTGATCGCCGCGTCGGTCTGGATCGCGCCTTCGATCGTGAAGTTGTTGGGCGCGGTGATGCTGCGGCCGACGGCGCTCACGATGCCCTGGGTCACGGTCTCGGGCAGGCTGAACGGGCTGCCGATCGCGACCACCGGGTCGCCGACCTGGGCGGCCGCCGAGTCCGCGAACGGGATCGGGTGAAGGTCGGACGACGGCGCGTCGACATGGATCACCGCGACGTCGGTCGACGGGTCGGTCCCGAGCACCTTCGCCGTCGCCTTGTGGCCGTTCTGGAAGTTCACGGTCACCGACGTGGCGTTGTCGACCACGTGCTCGTCGGTGAGGATGTCGCCCTTCGTGTCGTACACGACGCCGGCGCCCTCGCCCTGTGTCTGCTGCGAGCTACCGAAGAAGCCGTTGCCGCTCGAGCTCTGGGTCACGGTGATGTCGACCACACCGGACGAGTCCTGGCGGTAGATCTGGCCGACCGCCAGGCCCTTCCCGGTCGACAGCGAGGTCGGCAGCGCAGCCCCGTGCGACGACTGCTGGTAGACGGTCGTCGTGGTGTTCGTGCTCGACCCGCCGCTGGCCACAGCCAGCGCGATCGCGCCGCCGGCGACGGCGCCGCCAATGATCGGAATTACTCGGCTGAGGCGTTTCATGTTCGGTGCGTATCTCCTGGAATCTCAGTTGTCCGGACTGCCCACTAAAGCAACGCCCAATGAGAAACCCCGAAAGGATCTTTTAGAGCGCGGTAAGAGTCAGGCCGCGGATTGAGGTGGCGACGGAGGTCCTTCGTACGACGGGTGCGTCGGGCCTTTGGAGCCGGATCCGCCGGAGGCGCCCGGTCCCCCCCACGGTCCGGGGCCGCCTGGCCCGGGTCCGCCCGGTCCGCCGCCCGGTCCGCCGCCGGGCACAAAGCCGCCGTGCCTGAGGCCGAACTTCAAGCCTGCGTTGTTGACCCGCTTGTCGAGCCGCGACTGGAAGCGCTGCAGGATCGTCTGCTCCTGCGACTGGGTGATCCGGCCCGCCGTCACGGCCTTGTCGAGCCTCGCCTTGAACTGTGCGGTCATCGCCTGCTCGAGTCCGGCGGTCGTCTTCCCCTTGTCCTTGGCGACCTGCGCAAGCGACTTGCCGTTGCGGAGCTGGTCGAGCAGCTGCGCGTCGGTCAGACCGAGGTAGCTTGCCGCGGCGCCGAGCTCGATGTCGCGCAACCGGGGCCCACCGAAGCCGCGGCCGCCAGAGCCGGGGCCGCCAGCGCCTGGGGCGCCGAAGCCGCGGCCGCCAGAGCCCGGGCCGCCGAAGCGGGGACCGGCGAAACCGGCGGCGCCGAACCCGAGCGGAAGCTGGCCCTGATTGATCCGCTGCTCGAGCGTGTTGGCCTCGGCCTGCGTCATCCTGCCGGCCTTGACAGCATCGTTGATCTGGTCGATCAGCGCACCCTTCAGCGCCGCCGTCAGCTGGTCGGGCGTGACATTGAGCCGGTGGGCGACGTCGTCGAGGAACTGCTGCCGCGAGCTCGGCCCCGACTGCGTGGCCGCGTACGCGCCGCCGGCGAAGGCCGCCGCCGCGAGTGCCGCGCCGGTGAGTGCAACCTTGTTCTTCCAGCGTGGCTTCACGTGCGCTCCTTCGGTCGCGGACTCCGGCCGGTTTGAGCGTGTCAGCCGCGTTTTAGAGGACTGTAAGAGTTAGGCGGCGCGGCGGTTCGCGAGGATCCTTCTGAATCGTGCGGCCTCAACGTCGGGCGCGTTATCCATCCGCTCCTCGGTGATTCGGACGGTCGGATGCCCGAGCGCGAGCATGCTCGCGTCCCGATCGCGGTCGAGCTCGAAGCTCGCCGGCCCGGCGTGGACGTCGTACCCGTCGATCTCGACAATCAGCCCGTGCTCCGGGAAGAACGCATCGAGCTCGACGCCGTTGATCTTGTGGTTGAGCAGCGGCTCGGGGAGGCCGTACCGCTTGCAGAGCGCATCGAACTTGCGTTCCAGGTGCGAGCGCGTGGGGCCCCGACGAATTCCGGCAAGCGGTTTGATACGGCCCGCGCCCGGATGGCCGGGAAACCGCTCGAGCACGTCCCCCAGCTGGTCGGTCCTGAGCGCGTGGTCGAGCCTCAGGCGGTTGAACGCGTACTTGAGCTGCCTGTCGGACAGGCGGGGCGCGATGTCGAGGAACGTGCGGGCGGGGCTGGTGACGCGGAGGCCCTCCCGCATCGCCGTGTCCTCGCGCGTGAGCGCGGCCCGATGCGTGCGGATCCCCCTTCGGGCGCGCTTTGTCGGCGTCGTGACCTCGAACGGCACGTCCCATCGGCGATAGATGCCGAACAGCGTCGCGGCTGACCCGTGGCTGAGGACGGCCCTGGCCCCGCACGCCAGCAGCGCCCCATACGCTCGGTCCTCCGGAAGCCGGGGGATGTGGCCGACGGCGTAGACGCCGGCGTGGATGGGGACGAGGCGGCCGGTAGCGATCCAACGGTTGATCGTCTGGCGTCCGAGGCCGAGAGCAAGCAGTTGCGCGCGCTTGAGATACCCGCGCTGACGATTCGCGAGCGCCTGTATTCGCCTGTCAACCGAGTCCTCCACGATGAGCGTGGTCGATTTGACACGCACGTGCGTGCAAAACACACCACGCTCTACTTAGCCTCGTAGCCCGCCTTTTCTCCCCCCAACGCCACGAAGAAATCCAGCGCGGCCGGATTCGCCAGCGACTCCCGCGACGCAGCCTTCTCGGCCGGAACCCCGCTCAGGATCCGCTTCACGGGGACCTCCAGGATCTTTCCCGACAGCGTCCGGGGGACCTCGTCGATCGCGATGATCTCGTCCGGGACGTGGCGCGGCGAGCAGTCAACCCGGATCCGGCGCCGGATCGCGGCGACGAGCTCGTCGTCCAGCGCCGCCCCCTCGCGCAGCACCACGAACAGCGGCATCCAGCCATCGGTCCCGTCCCGGGCCAGGTCGACGACGAGCGCGTCGACGATGTCGTCGGACGACAGGACCGCGCGGTAGATCTCGGAGGTGCCCATCCGGATGCCGCCGCGGTTGATCGTCGAGTCCGAGCGGCCGTAGATGATCGCCGTGCCACGCGAGGTGATCTCGATCCAGTCGCCGTGGCGCCAGATGCCGGGGTACATCGAGAAGTACGAGTCGTGGTAGCGACTCCCGTCCTCGTCGCCCCAGAAGAAGATCGGCATCGACGGCATCGGGCGGGTGATCACCAGCTCCCCTACCTCGTCGACCAACGGCCGGCCGTCCAGGTCCCAGGCCTCGACGGCCGCACCGAGCGACCGCGCCTGGAGCTCGCCCTGATACACGGGCAGCGTCGGGACGCCGCCGACGAACGCCGTGCACAGATCGGTGCCTCCGGACGTCGAGAACAGCCACAGGTCGGGGCCGAGGTGCTCGTACAGCCAGCCGAACCCCTCCGGGGAGAGCGGCGAGCCGGTCGAGCCGACCGACTTCACGGACGACAGCGACCGCCCGCCCGAGCGCGGCTCGACGCCGGCCTTCATGCACGCCGAAACGAACGCGGCGCTGGTGCCGAACATCGTGGTCCCCGCGTCCTCGGCGAGCTGCCACAGCACCGACATGTCTGGGTAGCCCGGGTTGCCGTCGAACAGCACGATCGACGCGTCGGTCAGCAGCACGCCGACGATGAAGTTCCACATCATCCAGCCGGTCGTCGAGAACCAGAACGTCCGGTCGCCGGGCTGGGCGTCGAGGTGGAGATGGCCCTTCTTGATCTGCTCGAGCAGGATGCCGCCGTGGCCATGGACGATCGGCTTCGGTAGCCCGGTGGTGCCGGAGCTGTAGAGCACCCACAGCGGGTGGTCGAACGGCACGGCCTCGAACTCGAGCCCCTGATCCCCGCTCTCGAAGCCGGTGTCCCAGCCCGAGCCGTCCAGGTACCCGAACGTCACGACGCGCTCCAGCGACGGAATTCCGGCGGCGATCTCCCGCACGGCCTCGCGCTTGTCGAAGTCCTTGCCGCCATACCGGTAGCCGTCGACGGCCAGCAGCACCTTCGGCTCGATCTGCGAGAAGCGGTCGACGACGCTCCGGACTCCGAACTCCGGCGCCGCCGAGGACCAGACCGCGCCGAGCGAGGCGACGGCGAGGAACGCCGCGACCGTCTCGGGAATATTGGGCATGTAGGCAGCGACGCGGTCTCCCGCGGTGACGCCGGCACCGCGTAGCCCCGCGGCGATCGCGGCGGTGTGCGAGCGGAGCTCCGACCACGTCCACTCCCCCAGCGGGCGCAGCTCCGAGGCGTGGCGCAGCGCGACCGCATCCGGGTCCTTGCCCCGGAAGATGTGCGCGGGATAGCTCAACCGCGAGCCCGGGAACCACTCGGCGCCGGGCATCGTCGAGCGCCCGAGCACACGGTCGGATGGGGTCTCGAACTCGACCCCGAAGTACTCGACGATCGAGCTCCAGAACGGCTCGAGGTCGGTCACCGACCACCGCCACATCTCCTCGTAGGAGGAGAACGTCAGGGCTCGCGTGTCCCCCAGCCAGCGCCCGTAGCGGGTCAGCGTGGTGCCCTCGACCCGCTCCTCGGACGGTGTCCACAGCAGTTTGGGGGCGGTGGCGGTCATCGGGCGGGCAGTATTGTCTCGATTCGATGCTCGGCGCGGCAAGCGAACAGCAGAACTCCGACCCGCCCGATCGCGCGGACGTGCTCGCGGAGATCGTCCTGCCCGACCAGGAGGGCAACGAGGTCCGGCTCGGCGACCTCTGGGCCGTCCGCCCCGCCGCGCTCATCTGGCTGCGCCACTACGGCTGAATTTATTGCAAGGCTCACGCCGTCCAGTTGGATGGCGCCCAGAAGAAGTTCGAGGCGGCCGGCGCGAACATCGTGCTGATCGGACAGTTGACGCCGCGCCACGCGGCGCGCTTCCGCAGCCGCCAGGGGATCGGGCTGACGGTGCTTGCCGACGAGGAGCGCGAGAGCTACAAGGCGGCCGGCGCCAAGATCGCGACGATGAGCGAGCTGATCGGCCCGCGCGTGGCGGCCAAGGGGCTCCTCACCAGCCTGAAGACCGGCCGCGCCCAGACGCGCACGATCGGCCACCCGGCGCAGCTCGGCGGGGCGATGGTGATCGCCCCCGACGGCACCGTCGTGTGGTCACACATGTCGGACGACGCGGGTGACAACGCCCCGCCCGAGGAGATCCTCGAAGCAGTCCGCTCCGCGGCCTCCTAGCCCCCGCAAGCGCAGGCTACGCTGACGCAATGTCGGACGCCCATCAGCTGACCGCGCCGTTCGCCGGCACCGTGATCGCGATCGCGCACGGCGCCGACGAGAACGTCGGCGAGGGCGAGGCACTGGTCGTGCTCGAGGCGATGAAGATGGAGCATGAGGTGATCGCCGAGGCGAGCGGCGTCGTCCTCCGAGTCGAGGTCGCGGTCGGCGAGACGGTCGAGGAGGGTCAGCTGCTGGCCGTGATCGAGGCCGGGGCCACCGTCGACGGCGCAGGACACGGCGGTGGTCCGCTGGAGCTCGACGAGGAGCGCCAGGACCTCGATGCCGTGATCGCACGGCACGCGCTCGGACTCGATCACGCCCGTCCCGAGGCGGTCGCCAAGCGTCACGAGCAGAACCGCCGCACCGCCCGGGAGAACCTCGACGACCTGGTCGACCCCGGCAGCTTCGTCGAATACGGACCGCTGATCTTCGCCGCCCAGGAGGCGCGGCGGTCCAAGGACGAGCTGATGCGCCGGACTCCGGCTGACGGCCTGGTCGCCGGCGTCGGGGAGATCGACGGCCGGCCGACGGTCGTGATGTCCTACGACTACACGGTGCTGGCCGGCACCCAGGGGATGCGCAACCACCTGAAGAAGGACCGGCTGTTCGAGCTCGCAGAGCGGCGCCGGCTGCCACTCGTGCTGTTCGCCGAAGGCGGTGGCGGCCGTCCCGGCGACGTCGACTGGCCCCACGTCGCCGGTCTCGACTGCCGCGCGTTTCACCTGTTCGCCCAGCTCAGCGGGCTTGTGCCGCTGGTGGGGATCGCGTCGGGCTACTGCTTCGCGGGCAACGCCGCGCTGCTCGGCTGCTGCGACGTAGTGATCGCGAGCGAGGAGTCGAGCATCGGGATGGGCGGCCCGGCGATGATCGAGGGTGGCGGGCTCGGCGTGTTCGCACCGCAGGACGTCGGCCCGATCGACGTGCAGTGGACGAACGGCGTGGTCGACCTTCGGGTCAAAGACGACGCCGAGGCGGTCGCGGCGGCAAAGCGCTACCTGTCGTACTTCCGCGGCGCGACCGAGCCGCCGCAGACACCCAGAGACCAGGCGCCGCTCAGGAATCTGATCCCAACCAACCGCAAGCGAATTTACGATGTCCGCGCCGTCATCCACGCGCTGCTCGACGACGTGCTCGAGCTGCGCCGTGGATTCGGGCACGGAATGGTCACCGCGCTCGCGCGCGTGGACGGAAGGCCGCTCGGCGTGATCGCCAACGACCCGTCGCACCTTGGCGGCGCGATCGACGCGCATGCGGCCGACAAGGCGGCCCGGTTCATGCAGCTGTGCGACGCGTTCGAGCTCCCGATCCTGTCGCTGTGCGACACGCCCGGATTCATGGTCGGGCCGCCGGCCGAGCGGACAGCGACAGTCCGCCACTTCTCCAGGATGTTCGTGACGGGCGCGAACCTCGAAGTCCCGATCGGCACGATCGTGTTGCGCAAGGGCTACGGGCTCGGCGCCCAGGCGATGGCGGGCGGTGGGTTCAAGGCGGGGCTCTTCTGCGTCGGCTGGCCGACGTCGGAGTTCGGCGGGATGGGACTCGAGGGCGCTGTCCGGCTCGGGATGCGCCGGGAGCTCGAGGCGATCGAGGACGAGGCCGAGCGAGAGCGGGCGTACGAGACGATGGTCGCGATGGCGTACGAGCGCGGCAGCGGGATCAACATGGCCTCCTACGGCGAGATCGACGACGTGATCGATCCCGCCGACAGCCGCCGGTGGATCTCGCAGCTGCTGGGCCCCGGCGCGGGCGAGTGGTGGACGAGCCCCGGCAAGCGGCGCCCGTTCGTCGATGCGTGGTAGCGCGACCCGCTAGTCGCAGTCCTCGCACGCGCCGCGCAGCACCACCTCGTGGTGGTCGACGCGGACGCCGAGGCGCCCGGCTACACGGTTGATCGCGCGCTCGAGGCCGGGGTCGTCGAACGCGACGAGCCGGCCACACCGATCACACACGAGGTGATGGTGGTGCTCGCCGCTCGGCAGCACGCGCTCGAACCGCGCTTGGTCCCGGTCGAGCGCGACGCGCTCGACGAGACCGTGCTCGACGAGCTGGTCGAGCGCCCGGTAGACGCTCGCGCGGCCGGTCCGGTGTCCGTGTAGGCGCAGCGCGTCCTCGATCTCGACGGCGGTCAGCGCGCAGCTCTGGTCGCCGAGCAGATCGATCACCCGGTCGCGGGCGCGGCCCGGGCGCAGACCCGCGCGTCGCAGGACGAGGCGGGCGTGATCACTCCAGCTGATCGTCTCCGTGGGCATCTGAGGCCTAGCTTACCCGCTCAACCGGCAGATCTTGATAACGAGACTCATTCTCATCGGGGTGGTAGGGTGGTTGGGATGAGGCGCGCACGGCCCGCAACCCCACGCTCAGCCTTGGGCGCGATCGCCCCCTCAACCCTGGCCGCAATCGCACGCTCAGCCCTCGGCGCGATCGCCGCGACCCTGCTCAGCCTCACGCTCGTCGCCTGCGGCTCCGGCGCGGCCACCCCCGGCGGTGGAAAGGTCGCGGTGGTCGCGGCGGAGAACTTCTGGGGCAGCATCGCCGCGCAGGTGGGCGGCTCGAAGGCGAGCGTGCAGAGCATCATCGTCGACCCGGCCGAGGACCCGCACTCGTACGAGCCGACGGCGGCGAATGCGCGGACGCTGGCGTCCGCACAGCTGGCGATCGTCAACGGGGTCGGCTACGACCCGTGGGCGCCGAAGCTGCTGGCCGCGAATCCGACCCCGGGCCGGATCACCCTGACGGTCGGGAGCCAGTTCGGCCTGAAGGAGGGCGACAACCCGCACCGCTGGTACGACCCCGCGGAGGTGCTGACGGTGGCGAGCACGATCGCAGCGGACCTGAAGAAGCTCGACCCGAACGACGCCTCCTACTTCGACCAGCGGCTGAAGGCCTTCGAAACACAGGATCTCGCGCGGTACCGGAGCCTGATCGCGCAGATCGCCTCCCGCTACGGCGGCACGGCGGTGGGCGCGTCGGAGAGCATCTTCGCGCTGCTTGCGCCGGCGCTCCACCTCGACCTGCTCACCCCTCCGAGCTTCATGAAGGCGATCAGCGAGGGCACCGACGTGACCGCGCAGGACACGCTCACGACGCAACAGCAGATCGAGAACCACCGGATCAAGGTGTGGATCTACAACTCGCAGAACACGACCCCGGCCGTCCAGCGCCTGAACGCGCTCGCCAGGGCCGCGCACATCCCGACCGTCACGATCACGGAGACGCTCGACCCGGCGAGCGACAGCTTCGAGCAGTGGCAGGTCGCACAGCTGCAGCGGATCGAGCGGGCGCTCCACCGGGCGACGGGCAGGTGACGTCTGCGGTCGAGCTATCGGACGTCGCGGTCCGGCTCGGCGATCGCGAGATCCTCAGCGACGTCAAACTGACCGTCGAGCTCGGGGAGTTCATCGCCGTGCTCGGGCCGAACGGCGCCGGGAAGTCGACGCTGATGCGCGCGATCCTCGGGCTGGTGCCGCTCGCGCGGGGCCGCGCGACCGTGCTCGGGCAGTCGCCCACCCAGGCGCGCGCCCGGATCGGCTACCTGCCCCAGCGTCACGGGCTCGACTCCTCCGCGCGGATCCGGGGAATCGATTTCGTCTGGCTCGGACTCGAAGGGACCCGCTGGGGCATCCCGCTTCCGATCACTCCCCGCGCTCGGGCGCGCCGCGCGGCGGAACGCCGGCGGGTCGCCGAGGTGATCGAGCTTGTCGGGGCCACCGCGTACGCGCGCCGTGCGATCGGCGATCTGTCGGGCGGTGAGCAGCAGCGGCTGCTGATCGCGCAGGCGCTGGTGCGCGAGCCCGTGATGCTGATCCTCGACGAGCCCCTCGACGGGCTCGACATCCCCAATCAGGTCGCCGTCGCTGCGCTGCTGCGCCGGATCGCGACAGACGCGCACGTCGGCGTGCTGCTCGTCGCCCACGACGTCAACCCGCTGCTCCCCTACCTCGACCGGGTCCTGTACCTGGCCGGCGGCCACGCGCTCGCGGGCACCGTCGACGAGGTGATCACGCCGGAGAACCTCTCGAACCTCTATGGCGCGCCGATCGACGTGCTCCTCGCCCGCGACGGCAGGCTCGTCGTCGTCGGCTCGCCCGAGGCTCCCCACCACCACGGCGACCGGCACCCGCTGCAATGAACCCCTCGCTGTCCCTCAACATCGTCGATGACATCCGCCAGCTGACGACGTTCCCGTTCATGGTCAACGCGCTCGAGGCCGGGACGATCGTCGCGGTGCTCGCGGCGCTGACCGGCTGGTACACGGTGCTCCGCCGCCAGGCGTTCGCCGGCCACACACTGTCGGTGATGGCGTTCCCTGGCGCCACTGGGGCGGCGCTCGCCGGGATCCCGATCGCGTTTGGTTACTACATCGCATGCGGGGCGGCGGCCCTGGCGATGCGCCGCGCAGGGCGGGGCCGAACGGCGAGCCGCAGCGCCGAGACCGCGGCGATCGGGACGATCCAGGCGACGGGGCTCGCGATCGGGTACCTGTTCCTGTCGCTCAACCACCAGGTGCTGGGCGGACCCGAGACGCTGCTGTTCGGGACGTTCCTCGGGATCAGCCGCGGCCAGGTGCTGGCCCTGCTGGCGATCGGCGCCGGAGCGTTGATCGTGCTCGCGTTCGCCGCCCGGCCGCTGCTGCTGGCGACGCTCGACCGCGAGCTCGCGCGCGCGAGCGGGCTCCCGGTGAGGGCGCTCGACCTCGCGTTCCTGCTGATCCTCGCGGCGGCGGTGGCGACCACCAGCCAGATCACCGGCGCGCTGCTCGTGTTCGCGCTGCTGGTCGCGCCGCCGGCGGCGGCCCAGAAGCTCACCGTCAGGCCGCTTCCGAGCCTCGCGCTGAGCGTCGTGTTCGCGCTGCTGGTCGTGTGGCTCGGGCTCGGGGTCGCGTACTTCTCCCCCTACCCGGTCGGCTTCTGGACGACGACGTTCGCCTTCGGCCTGTACGTGCTCGCCGCCGGCTACAGCCGGGTCCGCGGGTAGCGATGTTCTCGCACGAGTTCATCCGCAACGCGTACCTCGCGGGGACGTTCGTTGCGCTCGCGTGCGGGACGATCGGGTGGCTGGTCGTCCTGCGGGCGCAGGTGTTCGCCGGCGACGCGCTCAGTCACGTCGCGTTCGTCGGCGCGATCGGCGCCGCCGTGCTCGGGCTCGACGTCCGCGTCGGGCTGTTCGCGCTGACGATCATCGTCGCGCTGGGGATGGCGGCGCTCGGCCGCCGGGGCCAGGCCGACGACACGGTGATCGGGATCGTGTTCGCTTGGATTCTGGGGATCGGCGTATTGCTGATCACGCTGCTCGCGACCGGCCCCCACGCCGGCAACGGGGTCGCCGCGACCAACACGCTGTTCGGGTCGATCTTCGACCTCGGATCCGGCCAGGCGCTCGTCGCCGCGCTGATCGGCCTCGCGGTGAGCCTCGCCGTCGTGGTCGCGTTCCGGCCGCTGGTGCTCTCGACGCTCGATTCGGAGCTCGCGGTGCTCCGCGGCGTCCGTGTCCGCGTCCTGGGCGCGGGCTTCCTCGTCGCGCTCGCGATCGTCACCGCCGAGAGCACGCAGGCGGTCGGGGCGCTCTTGCTGCTCGGCCTGATCGCGGCGCCCGCCGGGGCCGCGCACCGGCTGACGGGGAGGCCGTACGCCGGCCTCGCGCTGTCGGCGGCGATCGCCGTCGCGGCGGTGTGGGGCGGGATCGCGCTCAGCTACGCGATTCCGTCGCTGCCCCCGAGCAGCGCGATCATCGCGCTGGCCGCCGGCGCCTATGCACTCGTGGCCGTGGTGACGCGCGCCCGCGGGACCGGGTGAGGTCCAGCGGCGGACCGGATGGGAGTCGATACCCGGCCCGCCGCCGGGGCCCTCAACTTTGCGGGGCACGGGGTTGTCCCGCAGCGACGAGGCGCACTTCGTCGCAGCCATATCGGCTGTCCTGCAGCCTAGATTTCGATCCGTCAGGTTGCTGTAAACGGGCGCTAAGAGGTGGCCAAGAGCGCGAGCAGCTCGTACGCGACCGCGGCCGCCGCGAGCGCGGTCACCTCGGCGTGATCGTAAGCCGGTGAGACCTCGACCACGTCGGCGCCGGCGAGCGGCAGGCCGTCGAGTCCGCGCAGCAGCTCCTGGAGCTCGCGAGTCGTGAGCCCGCCGGGCTCGGGTGTGCCGGTGCCGGGGGCGTGGGCGGGATCGAGCACGTCGATATCGACGCTGACGTACAGCGGGCGGTCGCCGACCCGCTCGCGGATCCGCTGAAGCGCGGCGCCGACCCCCTCGCGCGAGATCCACGCGGTCGAGATCACCGCGTACCCGAGCGCGGCGTCGTCGGCGAGGTCGGAGCTCGCGTAAAGCGGGCCGCGGATGCCGACGTGGACCGAGCTCCCGGTGTCGAGTACGCCCTCCTCGGCGGCTCGCCGGAACGGGGTCCCGTGCGTGTAGGAGGCGCCGAAGTACGTCTCCCAGGTGTCGAGGTGGGCGTCGAAGTGGACCAGCGCCGGCGGCCCGTGACGTGCGGCCACCGTCCGCAGCAGCGGCAGCGCGATCGTGTGGTCGCCGCCGATCGTCACGACCCGGTCGGCGCGCTCGAGCACGCTCGAGGCGGCGCGCTCGACGTCCGCGACGGCGGCCTCGAGGTCGAACGGGTTGATCGCCGCATCGCCGGCGTCGGCGACCTGCCGCTCGCCCCACGGATGGACGTCGAGCTCGGGGTGGTAGGGGCGCAGCAGCTTCGAGGCGGCGCGCACGGCGCCAGGCCCGAACCGCGCGCCAGGCCGGTAGGAGGTCCCGCTGTCGAACGGCGCGCCGAGGATCGCTACAGAGACGCTGCCGACGTCGTCGAGCCGCGGCAGGCGGGCGAACGTCTCGGGGCCTGCGAACCGCGGCACGATCCGCGCGTCAGGAGGGCCCTCTGGCACCCTCCGAAGACTACGTGGAGCGCAGCGCCTCGGTGGGGCTGAGACGGGCCGCCTTCGAAGCCGGATACAGGCCGGCGAGCGCCCCGATCGCGAACCCGGCGACGGGCGCCGCGATCAGCGCGTACAGCGGGACCACCCACGGCTGGCTGCGCGCGAGCGCGTAGACGAGCGTCGCGATCGCGCCGATCAGCAGCCCGGCGACGCCGCCGAGCGCCGCGAGCAGCGCCGACTCGGCGAGGAACTGGATCGTGATGTGGCGCTTCGTCGCCCCGAGCGCGCGCCGCAGGCCGATCTCGCCGCGGCGCTCGAGCACCGAGATCACCATGATGTTCGCGATCCCGATCGCCCCCACGAGCAGCGCGACCGCGCCGAGCCCGAGCAGCAGCGTCGTGAACTGGCCCTTGGCGGCGGCGCGGGCCTCGAGCGCATCGGATGGCCGGCTGACCTGGACCCCGTCGGGGTTCTGCGGGTCGGCCGTCGGCGCGAGCAGATTCGCGACCGCCGGCACGTGGTCCTGGTCGGCGCGGACGTAGATCTCGGACGGGTTGGGCTGCACTTTGAACAGCCGCTCGGCGACCGGGAGACCGATGAAGGCGGTCGTGTCGAGGTTCGAATCGAGCAGCGCCGGCTTCATGATCCCGACGACCGTGAACCAGGTTCCGCCGAGATACACCTGGAGGTGGCCGTTCGCGCTCGGGATCTGAAGGATGCTCGCGGCCTGGGCCCCGAGCACGACGGTCGGGAAGCGCTCGTTGCTCGTGTTCAGGAACCGGCCCGAGGCCATCTGGTCGCTGAGCGCGGTGACCAGTCCCGGGTCGGCCGCGTCCACGCCGATCCCTCCGGTCAGCTGAGACGGCACGTACGGCGTTCGCAGCACGCTCACGTTCGAGACCTGGTAGAGGGCGGCCGCGTTCAGCACGTTCGGCATGTGCAGGATCATCGGCACCGAGGTGTCGGGGAGCACCTCGCTGGAACCGAGGAACGTCTGACCCGGAGAGATCGTCAGCAGGTTGGTGCCGAGGCTGTCGATCGTCGCCAGCAGCTTCGCCTGGCTGGAGGCGGAGATCCCGACGACGGCGACCATCGCGCCGATCCCGATCGCGATCCCGAGCGCCGACAGCGACGCGCGCAGTCGCCGGGTCCGCAGGCCTCCGACCGCGATCGAGAACAGCTCGTGCGGTGGGAGGCGCGCGACCTCCATGGCGCCAGCGGCGGCACCGGCGGTGGCGACGGTCACTGCTCCTCGTCCTCCACGATCTCGCCGTCACGCATCTGGATCCGTCGCGGGAACGTCGCGGCGATCCGCTCCTCATGGGTGATCAGCACGAGCGAGGCCCCGTCGGCCGCGAGCTCATGGAGGAGCGCGACGACCTCCTCCCCCGAGCGGGAGTCGAGATTCCCGGTCGGCTCATCGGCGAGGATGATCACCGGTCGCTTGGCGACCGCGCGGGCGATCGCGACGCGCTGACGCTCGCCGCCCGAGAGCTGCGGCGGGCGGTGCTCGAGCCGGTGCCCGAGGCCGACTCGCTCGAGCGCGGCGCGCGCTGCTCCGCGGCGCTCGCGCGCGGGCGCGCCGGTGTAGAGCATCCCGGTGGCGACGTTGTCGAGCGCGGTCATCGTGTCCTGGAGGTGGAAGTCCTGGAACACGAACCCGATCTCGAATGCCCGCAGCCCGGCGAGCTCGACGTCGGATGCGGCGACCACGTCCCGGCCGGCCACTTCGACCTCGCCGCTGCTGGGGCGCTCGAGCGTGCCGAGCACGGTCAGCATCGTCGTCTTCCCCGATCCCGACGGCCCGAGGACCGCGACCCGGTCCCCGGCCGGAACCTCGACGCTCACCCCGCGCAGCGCGTGGACGCCGCCCGGGTACTCCTTGGCCACGTCGCGCAGCGCGAGCGCCGGACCGTTCATCCCTGCGAGTCCGTCACCTGCAGCCCGGGGTAGACGCCCGACCCGGAGATCTGCACGTAGCCGGCGGCGAACAGCCCCGGGGTGACCGGGATCAGCGTGTGCGGCGCGACCGCCTCCTGGACGGAGTACCTGCCGCCCTGGGTGGCGATCAGCGCGGTCACCGGGACCGAGAGCACGTTGTTGGCCTTCTGCTGGGCGAAGTTGACGCTCACCGCGGCCTGGTCGAGGCCGCCCGCGTGGGAGTGGCTGCTGAGCGTGATCGTCACCGGGATCACCGCCGACGGATTGCCCGACCCGTTCCCGCCCCCGCCGCCACCCCCGGACCCCGAGCCGGATCCGGAGCCCGAGGAGCTCTGGGCGACCGGGCTGACCTCGGTGATCTTTCCGTCGACGTTGCTGCCGTCCGGGAGCTCGACCGTGACCGGCTCGCCGACGACCGCCTCGCTCTGCTTGGTCGCGTCGAGGTCGACCGTCACGACCTCCTGGGTGGAGCTCGTCTGCATGACGGCCTGGGCGCTGGCGCCCCCGCCCGAACCGCCGCCCGACCCCGAACCGCCGCCCGACCCCGAACCGCCGCCACCACCCGAACCGCCGCCCGACCCCGAACCGCCGCCGGAATTCCCCGAACCGGCGCCCGCGCTCCTGGCCGGGGTCGACGGCGAGCTGCCGCTCGACGGCGACCCGCCCTGGCTCGACGGCGACGAGCCCCGGCTGCGCAGCTCCGCCAGCTCAGCCTCGAGCAGCGCGGTCAGCGCCTTCAGCTCCGCGACCGACTTGGGCTGGTGCTTGTGGCTCGGGCCGGTGGGTCCGGCCGGCCCCGTGGGACCGGTCGGACCCTTTGTGGCGGGCTTGGTAAGCGAGACGAATTCGGTCTGCGGCGCTGAGGGGTGGTAGCTCGCGCCGGTGTTGCCCGTGTTGCCCGAGCCGTTCGATCCCGACCCCGCGCCCGAGGACGACTGGCCGTTCGAGCCGAGCACCGTCTGGACCGAGCCGACCAGCCGCTTGCCCGGGAGGAACACGACCTGCCCGAGCGTGATCGTGCCGGTCTCGGTCTCGCCGACCGATCCCTGCCACCGCTCGACGGCGTCGGTCGTGCCCGCCTGCCAGGTGGTGTTCGGGGTGATCTGCCCGTCGGCGAAGCCAAGCGCGATCAGGTTCCGGTTGAGCTCGAGGATGTCGGGGCCGTCGCTGTCGCTCGGCGACAGGTCGCGGTACGCCGGGGTCCCGCCGTCGAACAGGATCACGGGCCGGTTGTCGACCTTGAACAGCGCCTGCCCGGGGCTGATCGGCTGGCCCACCGCCGGCAGCCAGGTGATCGTGCCGCTCAGCCGGTCGTAGACGGTCTGCGTATTGGCGTAGCCGAGCGTGCCCGACTCGGTGTCGGTCTCGACCAGGTCACGCCGCTGCACCGTCGCCGCGCCCGCGACCTTCGGCTGGCTCGCGCCCTTGCTCGAACCCGGCGAGTTGACGATCACGACGATCGCGAGCGCGAGCGCCGCGGCGCCGATCGCCGCCAGGGCGGCTACCGCTGAGCGGCGGCCCCTTCCTCGGTAAAGGTTGACGAGTCGTGACACCAGCTTCCTCGATCGAGGGAAGTGGTACGCGACCGCTGGTTACAGGAGGGGAACAACACGGAAAGCCGCGCCCGAGGGCCGGCTGCACAGCCTGCCGGTGTCGGCGTGGCGTCGGGGTAGCCCCCCCGCGATCTCGGTGGCATGTTCAGGGTCGTTCTCCGAGGCGCCCGCATCAACTCGCGCGGAGAATCGCCGGCGTGAGCCTCACCGTCGTTACGAGAGCAGAGTTGATGATGGGTGTTCGACAGATGTCGCGTTTTGGGGTGGGAACCGCCGCCGCGCTGGTGTTTGTGTGTGCGTTTGCCGCTGAGGCTTTGGCGGGCGTTACGGCGGGTAGCCCAACAGCTTCGCTGCGGTCGGAGGCGGCTCCGGCAACCACGCGATTGCGACCGGCAGCTCGGTCAGCGGCGGACTGCAGAACGCCGGCAGCGGCCGCGAATCGTCGGTCAGCGGCGGGGCGGCCAACGAGGCTGCGGGC
>DASXDA010000068.1:0-14005 GCA_036490875.1 Solirubrobacteraceae bacterium | reverse complement strand
TGTTCCAGATGCTCAACCACGGGCTCGTGACCGCACCGCTGTTCTTCATCGTCGCCGCGCTCGCCGCCCGCGCCGGCGGCTCGGAGATGCTCAAGGACATGGGCGGGATCGCGTTCCGCGCGCCGGTGCTTGCCGCGCTCGCCCTGATCGTCACGTTCGCGACGCTGGCGATGCCCGGCTCGGCCAACTTCATCGGCGAGTTCAACATCCTGCTGGGCGTGTTCCAGTCCAAGCTGGCGATCTCGATCATCGCGTTCGCTGGCGTGGTCGGCGCCGCGTACTACGCGCTGCGGCTGTACGTCGGCGCGATGCACAACCGCGCGGGACCGAAGGTCGTATCCCGGGAAATCGGGCTGAACGACGCGGTCGTGCTCGTACCGATCGTGCTGGTGATCCTCGCGCTCGCGTTCTATCCGCAGTTCGGGTTGCGGCGGACCGAGCCGTCCGTCAAGGCGGCGGTCGCGCCGGCGAAGGTGGTGCAGGCGGCTTCCGCCGCGCAGAAGGTGGCGCAGCGATGACCGCGCTCGCCGCCGTCGTCCCCCTCAAGGGCCCGCACATCGACTGGGCCGCGTTCTCGCCGCTCCTGGCGCTCGTCGGCGGCGGGCTGATCGTGCTGATGGTCGGGCTGCTGCCGTCGAGGTTCGTTCGTCACCGGGTCGTCCCGGTGCTCGCGATCGCCGCCTTCCTTGCGTCGATCGGGCTCGCGATCTGGCGCTTTGACCACCCCGCCTCGATCATCTCCGGAGCGCTCCGGATCGACGACCTCGCGCTCGAGCTCGACATGCTGTTCGCGGTCGCCGGGATCGCGACGGTGCTGCTGTCGTGGAGCGACGTCGCGCCACGCGAGTCCGGCCACGGCGAGTACCACGCGCTGCTGCTGCTGAGCGCGTTCGGGATGGCGGTGCTCGTGTCCGCGCAGGACCTGATCAGCGTGTTCCTGGCGATCGAGCTGCTCTCGATCCCGCTGTACGTGCTGTGCGCGTCCGAGACGAGACGCGAGGGCTCGCTCGAGTCGGGCCTGAAGTACCTGGTGATCGGGTCGGTGGGGTCGGCGACGCTCGTCTACGGCCTCGCGCTCGTGTACGGCGCGACCGGCTCGACGGGCTTCGCGTCGATCGGCGCCGCGCTCTCGGTCGGGAAGCTCGCGGGCGGAATCCTCGGCGACCCGATGGTGCTGACCGGGCTCGGGCTGGTGCTGGTCGGGTTCGCGTTCAAGGCGTCCGTCGCGCCGTTCCACCAGTGGACGCCCGACGTCTACGAGGGCGCACCAACGCCGATCACGGCGTTCATGGCGACAGCGACCAAGGCGGCCGCGCTCGGCGTCTTCCTGCGGTTCTTCGACGTCGCCGCGATCGGCGCACAGAACACCTGGGCCCCGATCATCGCGGCGATCGCGACGATCACGATCCTCGTCGGCAACGTCGGCGCGCTCGGGCAGTCCTCGCTCAAGCGGATGCTCGGCTACTCCGGCGTCGCGCAGGCCGGGTACATGCTGTCCGGCGTCGTCGTCGGCACCCAGCTCGGCGTGCAGGCGACCGTCTTCTATCTGTTCGCCTACCTGGTGATGAACCTCGCGCCGTTCGCGGTGATCGTGGCGTCCGAGCGGTCGAACCCCGAGCTCGGCGACGACATCTCGGGACTGGCCGGCCTCGCATCACGCAAGCCATGGCTCGCGGGCGCGATGACGATCGGCATGCTCGGGCTCGCCGGGGTCCCCGGGACGGTCGGGTTCATCGGCAAGTTCCAGCTGATCCACGCGCTCGTCAACGGCGACTACACATGGCTCGCGATCGTGCTCGTGGTCGGCGCGATGATCTCGCTCGGCTACTACCTGCGCGTGGTGGCGACGATGTGGATGCGGCCCGTCGGGCCGACCGTCGCGACCGGCGAGGCCGCGCTGGCGCCGATCGCCGGCGGCTCGCCCGAGGCAGACGCGGCCTCACATACGAACCCCGAGGTCTGGTTCGTCGCGGTCGCCTTCGCCGCGGCCGTGATCGTGCTCGGGATCTTCCCCTCGCCGCTGTTCAACTTCGTCGCCCACGCTGGACACGCCTTCAGCGGGCTGTTCTGATGCGGTTCGACGGCAGGGTCGCGATGATCACCGGCGGCGCCGGGAGCATCGGGCTGGCGACGGCGCGCAGGCTCTGCTCCGAGGGCGCGAGCGTGATGCTCGTCGACCTCGACGCCGACAAGCTCGAGCAGGCGGCGGCCGGCTCCGATCGGATCGCCTGGCGCGCCGCGGACGTCACGCAGGCGGACCAGGTCGAGTACGCGGTCCGCGCGACCGTCGAGCGCTTCGGCCGCCTCGACATCGCGTTCGCCAACGCCGGCGTCGCCGGCCCGATCGCGCCGGTGATCGACTACCCGGTGGCGGAGTTCGAGCGCGTGATCGCGGTCAACGTGCTCGGCAGCTTCCTGGTCGCCAAGTACGCGTTGGCGGCGATGGAGCGCGGCGGCAGCCTGGTCATCAACTCGAGCGTCGTCGGCCTGACCTCCGATCCCGGGATCGCGGGCTACGCGACCTCCAAGCACGCGGTTGTCGGGCTGATGCGGACCGCCGCCAAGGAGATGGCCCCGAACGGCATCCGCGTCAACACGATCCACCCCGGGCCGACGGACAACGAGTTCCAGCGCGCGATCGAGCTCGAGGCGATCGGCGGCTCGGCCGAGGAGTCCGCGAAGGTGTTCGAGCAGATGATCCCGCTCGCCCGGCATGCCACGCCGGACGAGATCGCGGCCGCGGTCGCGTTCCTCGCGAGCGACGAGAGCGCGTTTGTGACCGGCACGACGCTGGTCGTCGACGGCGGGATGAGCGTTTAGATGAAGGTTCCGAGGCAAGTCGCGCGGTTCAACAGCCACGTCACCAACCGGATCCAGGGCGTCTACGCATGGCTGCTGCCACCCTGGACCGTGATCCTTCACCGTGGGCGGCGATCCGGACGGCCGTACCGGACCCCGGTGCTCGCCTTCAGGGTCCACGAGGGGCTGATCGTGCCGGTGCTCTACGGCGAGGAGTCTGACTGGGTGCGGAACCTCCTCAAAGGCGGCGGCCACGTGGTCCGCGCCGGGCGGACGTTCGCGGTGGGGCCGCCACGCATCGTTGATTCGAAGGCGGCGCGCGAGCTGCTCGAGCTCGGGCCCGTCACGCGCAGGTACTGCCGCGTGGCCGACAAGCAGGCGATCCTCGAGCTCGGGGAGCAGGACCCCGGCTTTGGTCGGCATCGCGTCGCCTGACGCGAGCCGGAGACCGCCGACTCCCCCGCTACGATCGACCGCCCGTGCAGTACCCGGTCGAGAGCTTCAGCGAGGCAGAGCGCGAGCGCCTGAGGGCGCACTTCACGAACCTCGACCGGCCGGTGTTCGCGCTCGTAAACCTTCCGGAGACGGTGAAGGGGGCGCTGTTCGCGCGCTACTCCCGCTACCCCGGCACGCTGCGACGGCTGTTCCTCGATGAGTTCTCCACCGATCTGCCCGATGCGCCCGGCTGGGACGGCGACGAGGGGAACCGCGCCGCCCAGCTGTACGAGCGGATCTTCGTCGGCTACGGGGACGACTCGGTCGCCCAGCTCGGGGGCGCGCACGTCGCCTGCGAGTGGGTCTCGAACGTGCTCACGAAGATCCTCCAGCGGCCGCGGCTGGGGGCGTACCTCGAGCAGTCGACCCGATACATCGCCTACGACCTGCCGATGCCGGACCCGCCCGGCGGTTACCGCTACTACCGCGACCCCGAGCTCGGACCGGAGTACACGGCCGCGATGGACGAGCTATTCAACACGTACTCGCGCGCCCTGCCGCGCGTCGTCTCCTGGGCCGAGCGGGAGTTCCCGCGCTCACCCGAGGAGCCCGAGCCGGCGTACGCACGCGCGATCAAGGCCAAGGCGTTCGATCTGCTCCGCGGGCTGCTGCCCGCGAGCTCGCTCTCGCACATGGGCATCTTCGCGACCGGCCAGACGTACGAGCAGCTGATCCTCCACCTGCTCGCCCACCCGCTCCCCGAGGCGCGGCGTTACGGGTCGATGATCCTCGACGAGATCAAGACCGTGATGCCGAGCTTCGTCGCCCGGGTCGAGCGGCCCGAGCGCGGCGGCGAGTGGATCTCCTACCTCGAGTCCCGCGCCCAGGCAGGCGAGCGCTGGTCCGAGCGGCTCGGGTTGCGCGACGAGGACGCCGCCGTCCGCCTCGGCCCCTCGGTCACGCTGCTACGGGCGGAGGGGGACGAGGACGACCTGCTCGCGGCGTTGCTGTTCGAGTCCAGCACCTGCCCGGAGGAGACCGTCCGCGACGCCGTCGCCGGCCTCGATGCCGACGAGCGGGGGCGGCTGCTGGCGGAGCTCGTCGGCGCCCGGGCGAATCGCCGGCACCGGCCGGGACGTGGCTTCGAGGCGCTCCGCTACCGGTTCGAGATCGTCGCCGACTACGGCGCGTTCCGGGACCTGCAGCGCCATCGGATGCTCACAGTCCAGTGGCAGTCGCTGACGCCGGATCTGGGCGCGGGGATTCCCGAGCAGGTCGAGCTCGCCGGGTGCGGCGGGGAGTACCAGCGCGCGCTCGCGCGCTCGCGGGCGGAGTACGAGCGGTTGCGCGACGTGGGGCTGTCGACGGCCGCGCCGTACGCGCTATGCCTCGGCTACCGGATCCGGTTCATCCTCGACCTCAACGCCCGCGAGGCGATGCAGCTGATCGAGCTCCGCTCAGGCCGTGAGGGCCACCCGAGCTACCGGGCGGTCGCACACGAGATGCACGCGCAGATCGCGTCCGTCCACCCCGCAGTGGCCGCCGCGATGACCCACGTCGACCAGCACGCCGAGCCGCGCCTGGAGCGGATCCGCTCCGAGATGCGAGCCCACGCGCGAGCGAGAAGCTAAGACGAGGGGGCGCCCGGAGGCGCCCCCTCGCAGCTCGGTCAAGCTGTCGCCGCTAGCTCGAGACCGTGACGCCGCCCTGGACAGTAGTGCCTGAGAGGCCGGTTGGGATGAACGTCGCCTTGACGATCAGTCGGCGCGACCTGGCGCCGCCGAGCCAATTGCCGCCCTTCAGCGTCAGCAGGTTCGGCGCGATCGGGCCCGCGAAATGGGCCCGAGACGCCGCGGCGGCCGACCCGACCATCACCAACGGGGTGGCGATCCCAACGGTCGCCCGCGCCCAAACCCTGCCCCAACTCATGACCCTCACCGAGGGTGAACCTAATCTGAATCGCGAGCCAGGTCAACCTCGCGCTGCCGGAGCTCGATCCGCCTGATCTTCCCCGTCAGTGTCTTCGGCAGCTCGGTGACGAACTCGACCTTGCGGGGGTACGCGTACGCGGAGTGATGCTCGCGCACGAACGCGCCGATCTCCCGCCCGAGCTCGTCCGACGGCTCCCGGCCCGCGGCCAGCACGACGAACGCCTTGACGACCGTCCCGCGGCGCTCGTCGGGCGACGCCACGACGGCCGCCTCGGCGACGGCCGGATGCTCGAGGCACGCGGACTCGACCTCGAACGGCCCGATCCGGTAGCCCGCGGAGATGATCACGTCGTCGGCGCGGCCCTCGTACCAGTAGTAGCCGTCGTCGTCGGCCCGGGCCGCGTCCTTGCTGTGGAACCACTCGCCGCCGAACACCTCGACGGTGTCCTCGGGGCGCCGCCAGTAACCGAGCGGGTACGTCGGATTGGTCCGTGCGCGCAGGCAGATCTCGCCGCGCTCGCCGCTCGCGACCGGCCGCTCGTCCTCGTCGAGGATCGCCACCTCCCACCCCGGCATCGGCTTGCCCATCGACCCCTCGCGGACCTCCATGAACGGGTAGTTGGCGACGAGCGGATAGGACTCCGTGAGTCCGTAGTAGTCGAGCACGGTGACGCCGTATTGCTCGCGGAACCACCGGATCGCCTCGGGGTTCAGAGGCTCGCCGGCCGAGCACACAATCCGGAACCGCTGGGGGTAGCGGGTGCAGGCGTCGTCGATCGACATCATCGAGCGGATCGCGGTCGGCGTTCCGAACACGTTCGAGACCTCGTGCCTCGAGAGGAAATCGAGCTGGCGGTCGGGATCGAATCCGCCCTCGCGCTGGTAGACCGCCTGGACGGCACCGTACCGCCACGGACCCAGGAGCGGGCAGATCCCGGCGGCCCACGCCCACTCACCCATGCCGTGGAACAGCTCGCCGTCGCGCACGTCGTGGGAGTAGACGAACTCCTCGTGCCCGAGCAGGTAGCGATGGGCGTGGAGGATCCCCTTCGCGAGCCCGGTCGTGCCCGACGAGTAATAGAGCTGCGCGGGATCGTCGGCCGCCGTGTCGACGACCTCGAAGCTCGTCGTCCCGCGGCCGAGGAGCTCCTCGTCGAGCACGAGTAGATGCTCGACCAGCGAGCGCTCGATTCGGTCCGCGTTGGCGGCGTCGGTCACGAGCACCTTCGGCTCCGAGTCGGTCAGCCGGTGGCGGATTCCCTCGTCGCCGTAGAGCACCGACATCGACAGCAGGATCGCGCCGGCCTTCCACGTCCCGAAGAACGCGGCCGCGGTCTCGGGCGTCGGCGGTAGCAGCATCGCGACGCGGTCGCCGGCCTCGACGCCGTGGGCTCGCAGCACGTTCGCGAACCGGTTCGAGTCGTCCTGAAGCTCACCCCAGCTGACGCGCCGCACGTTGCCGCGGAAGTCCTCGTGGATCATCGCGAGCTTGTCGCGCGGATGGCGGTCGCACACATCCGCCGCGATGTTGTAGCGCGCCGGCACCTCCCAGCGGTGCTGCGCGACCGCCTCCTCGTAGGAGCTGAACCTCGCGGTCGTCGCCATCGCGCGCATCATCTCAGGCTCCGGCGCGCCGGGCGAGGCTCAGCCGCCCCGGGCGGGAGTAACCTCCTCACCCAGGTCGCAATGGAACTCGCGCTGGGAGTCCTGCTCGGGGCCGGGCTTGCCGCATTCGTCGTGGTCATGTGGCGGACGGTGCGTGCACGACGGGAGGCCGACCTGCCCGCGAGCGGGATGCAGTCGGCGCTGCACGCCGCGACCTCGACGCTCCCATACCTCCGCCGCGGACTCAGCCCCCGCAGTGCCGAGCTCGCGGTGCCGCACCTGCGGGCGCTAACCGGCGCGGCGGCGATCGCGCTTGCGGACACCCGCGCGGTGCTCGCGATCGAGGGCGAGGGGCGCGAGCAGGTGCGGCCGGGCGACCTGCTTTCGCGGCTGCTCGCGCGGACACCGGATCACCGCGTGCACATCGAGCCGCGGCTGGTGTCGTCCGATCCGACCTGCCCGCTGCGCTCGGCCGTGCTGGCCCCGCTGGTAGTGCAGGAACGCCGGGCCGGAACGCTGATTGCGTTCTACCGGGCCGTCGGGCGGCCGAGCCAGGCCGAGCTCCGCGTCGTGCAGGAGGCGGCGAGCCTCGTGTCCGCCCAGGTCGAGCTGTCGGTCGTGGCCGAGCAGGAGCGGCGGCTCGCTCAGGCCGAGCTCCGCGCGCTCCGCGCCCAGATCTCGCCTCACTTCATCTACAACGCGCTGGCCGCGGTCGCGGGCGAGATCCACACCCGCCCCGAGGAGGCGCGCGAGCTGCTGATCGACTTCGCCGAGTTCACCCGCTACCTGTTCCGCGACGGCCGCTCGTACGTGACGCTCGGCGAGGAGGTCGAGCACGTCGAGCGGTACCTCCGGCTCGAGCAGGCGCGCTTCCGCGACCTCAACGTGACGATCGACGTCCCCGAGGAGGCGCGCGGCGCGGTCGTGCCGTCGATGTCGCTCCAGCCGCTGGTCGAGAACGCGGTCCGCCACGGTGTCGAGCAGCGCGCGGGGTCGGGCCGCGTCGAGATCAGCGCGCGAGTCAACGGCGGCGACGTGGAGCTCGCGGTGTCCGACGATGGCACCGGGATCGCGCCCGAGCGCGTGTCGGCGGTGCTCGCGGGAGCCGGCGGCGGAATCGGGCTCTCGAACGTCGACTCCCGCCTGCGCGCGACGTTCGGCGAGCGGTACGCGCTGCGGATTGAGTCGGCCGTGGGCGAGGGTACAACCGCAATCATGACCGTCCCCAACCTCCGAGGCGAGCGCGAGGCGATCGAGGTGGCGGAGCTGGCATGAGTGCGACGAATGGCCACCGGCTCAAGGTGCTCGCGGTCGATGACGAGACCTCGCAGCTCCAAGACCTGGCGCGGCTGCTGCGCAGCTGTCCGGTGGTCGAGGCGGTCGAGTGCGCCTCCGACGGCCACGACGCGTTGGTCAAGGCGTCGGGCGAGCGCTACGACGTGATCTTCCTCGACGTGCGGATGCCCGGCCTCGACGGCGTTGAGCTCGGCCGGGTCCTGCGCCGGTTCGCCGCGCCCCCGGAGCTCGTGTTCGTCAGCGCCTACGACGGCGCCGCGGTCGACGCGTTCGAGCTCCAGGCGCTCGACTACCTGCGCAAGCCGGTCGGCCGCCGCCGGCTCGAGGAGGCGCTCGAGCGGGCGGTGACGGCGGTCGCCAGCGGCGTCGAGCGGGAACCCCGGCCGGCCGCGGCCGAGAGCGAGGTCGTCGCCGTCGCGAACGTGCGCAGCGGCGCGACGCGGTTGATCGCCCGTAGCTCGATCCTCTACGTCCAGTCGCACGGCGACTTCGTCCGGATCGTCGTCGCCGACGGCCGCTACCTGCTCCGCACCACGCTCACCGACATCCAGCAGCGGTGGGAGCCTCACGGGTTCGTCCGCGTCCACCGCCAGTACGTGGCCAACCTGAGCAAGGCCGTCGAGCTCCGCCCACAGTTCGGCGGCACCGCGGAGCTCGCATTCGCCGACGGCCAGACGATCCCCGTGGCGCGGCGACACGTGGCCGAGCTTGGGCGGTTGATCGCCGTCTAACTCTCAAATGAGGTAGGTGCCCGAGGAAGGCGTGTCGGGGTCACACCGAAGGTGCTCGCGCCGCAAGGCGCATCGCACCTTCGGGGTGTCCGCAAACGCCCCTACTCCGAGCTCTTGCCGAACTCGGCGATCTCCTTCTCCTCCTGCTTTGAGAGCTCGGTGACGTCGCCGCGCTCCTTCTTCGCCCCCTGAACCTGCTCGCGGATCCCGTCCACGACCTCGGGGTTGGCGAGCGTCGAGACGTCGCCGACGTCGGCGAAGTTCGAGATCCCCGCGATCACGCGGCGCATGATCTTGCCCGAGCGCGTCTTCGGCATGTCGGGCACGACCCAGACGTTCTTGGGCCGCGCGATCTTGCCGATGTCCCGCTCGATCTGGGCCGAGACCTTCTTGGCGACCTCCTCGTCGGAGTCGGACACGCCAGGCTTGACCGCCACGTACATCTCGACGACCTTGCCGCGGACCTCGTCGAACACCGGCACCGCGGCGGCCTCGGCGATCTCGTCGACCTCGATCGCCGCCGACTCGAGCTCCTTGGTCCCGAGTCGGTGGCCGGCGACGTTGATCACGTCGTCGATCCGGCCGAGGATCCGGTAGTAGCCGTCCTCGGCGCCGACGGCACCGTCGCCGCACATGAACGGCCAGTCCTTCCAGTCCTTCGAGTTCGGGTCCTTGTTGAAGCGCTTGTAGTAGGTGTCTATGAACCGCTCGTCCTGCCCCCAGACGGTCAGCATTCGGCCCGGCCACGGGTTGCGGACGCAGATATAGCCTGCCTTGCCCGATCCGTTCGGGATCTCCTCGCCGTTCTCGTCGTAGATCACCAGTTGGATCCCGAGCGCGGCCGGCCCACAGCTACCCGGCTTCATCGGCTGCAGGAACGGAAGCGTCGAGCCGAGGAACCCGCCCGTCTCGGTCATCCACCAGGTGTCGGTGATCGCCGCCTCGCCCTTGCCGACCACCTTCCAGTACCAGCGCCACACATCGGGCTCGATCGGCTCCCCCACGGTCGTCATCGTCTTGAAGTCGTAGCTGTACTTGCCGGGCTCGTCCGGGCCGACCTTGCGCAGCATCCGGATCGTCGTCGGAGCCGTGTGGAAGATGTCGACGCCGAGCTTCTCCGCGATCCGCCATGGCCTGCCGGCATCCGGGTAGGTCGGGATGCCCTCGTACATCACGGTCGTCGTGCCGAGCGCCAGCGGCCCGTAGACGATGTAGGAATGCCCGGTGATCCAGCCGATGTCGGCGAAGCACCAGTACGTGTCGTCGGGGTGGATGTCCTGGTAGTACTTGGACGTCCCGGCGACGTAGGACAGGTAGCCGCCGATCGAGTGCTGGGCGCCCTTCGGACGGCCGGTGGTGCCGCTCGTGTACATCAGGAACAGCGTGTCGGTGGCATCCATCGGCTCCGGCTCCACCTCGCGGCCCTCGTAGTCGGACAGCAGCTCGTCGACGAAGAAGTCGCGCCCCTCGACCATCTCCGAGTCGGAGTGGTACTCGCCGGGGATCCGCCGGAACACGAGGATCTTCTCGACCTCGATCCCCTCCTCGCGCGCGGCCTCGACCGCCTCGTCGGCCTTGATCTTGTGGTCGATCAGCTCGCCACCGCGGTAGTAGGCGTCGATCGTCACCAGGATCGTGCTGTTGGCGTCCCCCATCCGCTGACCCGCGGCGCGGCCGCTGAAGCCTCCGAACACCTGCGAGTGGATCACGCCTAGCCGCGCGCACGCGAGCATCGCGACGGGCAGGTCGGGAACCATCGGCAGGTGGAAGGTCACGCGGTCCTGCGGCTTGACGCCACAGAAGTCCTTGAGCAGCGCGGCGAACTCGTTGACCCGACGGTGGAGCTCGCGGTAGGTGATCTCCTCGGTCTCGTCCTCCTCGAGCTCGGGGACCCAGATGATCGCGTTCTCGTCAGCGCGCGACTCGAGGTGCCGGTCGACGCAGTTGACGGACGCGTTCAGCCGACCGCCGACCCACCACTTAAAGAACGGCGGGTTGCTCGTGTCGACGACCTCGTCCCACTTCTTGTCCCATGTCAGCAGCTCCGCGTACTCCTCGAAGGACTCGGGAAAACGATCGGGGGCGAAGCGCTCGAGGATTGACGAATCGTTGGCGTTCGCCTGGGCGCGGTACTGCTCGGGAGGCTCGACGTACTCCTCCTCACGCCAGTGGACCGCGATCTTGTCTTCCGAGTACTCGACTTCCTCTGACGAGGACTGAGTCGTGTCTGCCATCGAGTCTCTCCTTCCGCTGGCGCATTAACCGAAGGCCAGCCCGGGGCCTGACGGGCCCCGAGCTGCCTTGGATTTGCTGCTATGTCGGGTCTACGTTACTACCGGGCATGATCGCCCAGTTGGTCCGTCTGCTTACGCTCGCCGAAGCGGCATCACCGGCAGCACGACCCGGCCGAACGTGGAGTTCAGCACAGCCGCGAACGACGCATACCAAGCCGCGATCGCGGTCGCGAGACCGACGTATCCGCCCGCGTGCGTGATGCTCGTGCTGCCATTACCCATGTCGCCGATCGCGAGCAGGATGAACGTGATCGCGAGCAGGAAGAACACGAGTGCCACTGCCGCCGTCGTCCGAAGCGAGGCGAAGAACATGTAGGTCGTGAAGATCGCCCATACCCACAGGTACGCCGACAGCGCGTGCGGCGTGACGAGCGACGCCGGCGTCGCCCTGATCAGCACGTAGAACGAGATCCAGAACGCGCCGAACGACGTGAACGCGACCGCGCCGAACGTGTTGCCGGTCCGGAACTCCCACATCCCCGCGAGCAGCTGCGCCAGTCCGCCGTAGGCGATCGCGAGGCCGAGGACGGCCCCGATTCCCCTGGCACTCACCAGGTTCGAATTGATCAGGCTGAGCACGAACGTCGTGCCGGCGAAGCCCGCGAGGCCGAGCGGACCAGGATCCGCGGGCGTCCAACCGGCGAGGCGGCCGCCCGTGGGTTCCGTCGCGGCGGGCGCTGGGGCCACGTCGGCCTCGCGTCCACCGATTCCAGCAGCTTCCATCTCACCCTCCTCGGAGGTTTGTTTGGATGAGTCGCGCAATAGGGTCCAGCCGCCGCCCGCTCGCGGCAAGGCGGATCGGTGAGTGGAGCCGAAGATGCGACGGACGGCCCTCAGCGCACGACGAACGGCGACCGCTCGCGGTGGTCACGGCGGCACGATCAGCGCACCTACACAATCACGCTCAAGGGCTGCACCGCCGGCACCTACATCACGAAGACGATCACCGGCGTACAGGTCGGCGCCGGCAAGACCAAGATCCAGAACGCGAGCCTCGCGAGCGGCCAGCTGAGCGGATCGATGGCTACTTGCGCCGCTTGCGCTTGCGCTTCGGCGTCGTCGCGCGAGTCTGCGGGGCGGCGGGTACCTTCGCGGGCTCCGGCTCGGCCTTGCGCGTGTCGCCCCGGCCGTTCCGGCGGTTGGCCCCCGCCTGCTGGCGCTGCTCCCTGATCTCGGCAGCGGTCGGCCACGGCTCGGCCTGGCCGGTCTTCCACGCCGCCGGGTCGCCGTTCGGCCACCGGCCCAGGAACAGGTAGCCGACGGCCAGCAGCCAGAACACTTCGATCAGCAGCGCCGGAGCGCTTCCGATCAGCAGCAGCGAGGCACCCGCGGCGATCATCCCCAGGTAGCCCAGGAACTTCGTGAGCAGCCCGACTCGCATCGCGTTCAAGGCGACGAGCACGAACGCCACCGCGATCAGCAGCGAGCCCACCAGCCCCGCGTACTGGAGCACCGCCAGCGCGGCGCCGCTGAGCAGCTGTTTGGCCTGGGGGTACGTCTGCGCTCCGTGCGTGGCGAAGTCCTCCGCCTTGGAGGTGATCACGATCCCGTACGCGACTCCGCCGACCGCGGCGAGCACGCCGCCGACGATCGCGGTGATCCACGTCGCCTGGTTCATCTCGGGCTTGCGGGCGCGGGCCGCGTTGAACAGGAACATGAGCGTCGCGGCCAGCGCAAGCAGCCCGAGGCCGTTGATGATCGTGCCGATGATCTCGAGCCCGCCGCGCTTGTTCGTGACCAGCAGCTGGACGGTCAGCTCGCCCACCTTGGCCTGCGCACCGGTGGCCTGAATCGCGGCGCCACCGAACAGCAGGACACCGCCCACCGCCGCTATCACGGCGTAGCGCGGGCGCATCTTGCGCTCGTATGCGAGGGGTTCGGCGACGGCCATTGACTACTCGGGAGGCAGTGTACGGTCCGCCCGGTGCAGACTCCCGCCACGTGCCCTGCATGCGGAGGTCCGGTGGCGCCTTGGCGTGCGGTCCCCGCTGCGGACCCGGCGCTCGACGGTTCGTGGTTCGCGCTCGCGCGGTGCACGCGGTGCGGCTCGGCGGTGACGATCGGCGGCCTTCCTACGGGTCTGTATGAGGCGGGCGCGTACCGGCCGGGCGACCCACGGCTGTACCGCCTCGCGCGGCCGCTGCTGGCGCGGTTCGACCGCCGCCGGCTGACGCTCACGCGGACGCTGGCACCGCCGCCGGCGCGGCTCCTTGACGCCGGCGCGGGACGGGGACGATTCGTCGCCCATGCTCGCGGCGACGGCTACGACGCGTTCGGGATCGAGCCCTCGCCGCGGGGCCCGACCGCGGCGAACGTCGAGGCCGCGAGCATCGAGGCCGCCTCGATCGAGCCCGGCTCGGTGGACGTGGTGACGCTCTGGCACGTGCTCGAGCATCTCGACGACCCCGGCGGCGCGCTGGACCGGATCGCGACCTGGCTGCGCCCTGGGGGCGGCCTCGTGGTCGGGGTCCCGAACCTCGCGAGCCTGCAGGCACGGATCGGCCGCGACCGCTGGTACCACCTGGACGTTCCGCGTCACCGGGTCCACTACACGCCGGCGGGACTCCACGCGCTGCTGCGCTCGCGTGGATACGCGGTCCACGGAACGCGCCACCTGCTGCTCGAGCACAATCCGTTCGGGATGTGGCAGACGCTCGTGAACCGGCTCACGCGCCACAACTCGTACCTCTACAACGCGCTCAAGCGCAACGCGCCGCTGCGCTCGACCGACCTCGCGATCTCGGTCGCGGCGCTCCCAGCCGCACCGGTCGCAGCAGCCCTGGAGCTCGCCGCAGGTGCGGGCGGCCACGGCGGGACGATCGCGGTGCTCGCTCGACGGGCCGAGCGTTGACGGACTCCTGCCCCGCCGCCAGCGCGGGCACGGCGAAGGCGTGCTGGTGGCCTCCGAGAATGC
>DASXDA010000067.1:0-7679 GCA_036490875.1 Solirubrobacteraceae bacterium | reverse complement strand
ATCAGCACCAGCACACAGAACAGGTCGACCATCGCCGCGTACCACCCCTGGTGGCCCAGCCAGGGGAGCGTGGCGTCCTTGTCGACGACGCCGATCAGCGCGATCAGGATCGTCGGCAACAGCACGAGGAATCCCCAGAAGATGAAAGCGTGAGCGAGGCCGGGGACGACTCGCTGGAGCAGCTTGCGCTGACCGAGCGTGACGGTCGTTTCGTTGTACACGCGACGAGGAACGTCGCCTCTGCGCGTGGTGGGCTGTGCCGCGCGGACGAGGCCGGCGAGCAGCCGCGCGCGGCGTGCGAACAGGATGCCGCTGACCGCCACCGCGACGGCGAGCACGAGCGCGGCCGGGAGCGAGGCTATGTGCGCCTCGCCTTCCGGATCTCCTCCGAGATCGCCGGTACGACCTCGTGCAGATCGCCGATCACGCCGTAATCGGCGCTCGCGAAGATCGAGGCCTCGCCGTCGGGGTTGATCGCCAGTAGCTTCTTGGCCCCCTTACATCCGGCCATGTGCTGGGTCGCACCGCTGATCCCGCAGGCGATGTAGATCTCCGGTGAGATCTTGGTGCCGGTCTGGCCGACCTGATCTGCGTGCGGCCGCCATCCGGCGCTCGTGACCGCCCGGGAGCAGCCGACCGCGCCGCCAAGCAGCCCGGCGAGCTCCTCAATCACGGCGAACCCCTCGGCCGAGCCGACCCCGCGACCACCGGACACGACGACATCGGCGTCGGCGAGCGACACGCCGGCGGCCGCGGTCGGGACACGCTCGGACACGCCGAGGGCTCCGTCGGTCGTCGGACTCAGCGCCGTGATCTCGAGCTCGATCGGCTCCGCCGCCACCGCATGAGCGGCGACCGTGAGCAGCAGCGGCGAGCCGTGCACGTGAGCCTCCTCGAGCAGGCTCCCGCCCCACCGAACGCGGGTGACGGTCGCGGGATTCCCGCGCGTAGCCGCGACGCAGTTCGCCGCCATCGGCTGGTCGAGCTGGGCGGCGACGTGCGCGAGCAGTTCATTGCCGCGGTCGCTGCCCGGCGCCACGACCGCGGCTGACGCGGAGCGCTTAATCATTTCGCCGATCGCCTGGGCCCAGGCCGCCGGCGCGTAGGTCGCATCGTTGTCGATCGTGACCGCCGCTACCGGGTCGCCGAGTCCGCGCGCAAACGTGACCGCCTGCTGCGATAGCTCATCGTCCGCGTGTTCGACCAGCACGAGCGTGGTCATACGAGCCCCAGCTCGCGCAGCACTTCGACCACCGCCGGCGCGGCCTCTGCACCTCGGCCCAGCACCTCTACCTGCTTGCCGGAGCCGGGCGGCAGCCTCAAGCGCACCATCTCGAGCCGCGATCCCGGTCTTCGGGGAGTCGCCGTGACCAGCGGCTTGCGCTTTGCTCGCAGCCGCCCCGGCACCGACGGATACCGTGGCAGGTTGAGCCCCTCCTTGACGCTCACGACTGCCGGCATCGGGACCACGTAGACATCGCGCCCGCCCGCCACCTCCTGCTCACAGCGCACGATCCCGGCCTCGACGCTCAATCCCTTGACGCCGGTCGCGCAGGGCAGGCCGAGCGCGTGCGCGACCCGTATCGGGACCTGGTAGTTGCCGGCGTCGGCGGACTCGTTGCCGAACAGGATCAGGTCGTAGGGCTCCGGCTCGGCCCTGATCGCATCGACGATCGCCGCCGCCGTCGCTTGCGGATCCCACTCGCTTCCGTCCGTGACCAGGTGAATCGCCCGGTCGACACCGATCGCCATCACGTCACGCAGCTGCTCCTCGGACTCGGGCGGTCCCAGCGTCAGCACGGTGGACGAGCCACCGTTCTGCTCGATCAGGCGCACCGCCTCCTCCGCCCCGCATTCTTCGTGCGGGCTGGCCGTGAAGCCGAGGTGCTTGGTCGAGATCGCCCGCTCGTCGCCGGTCAGCACGATCTTGCCGCCCGTCAGCGGAACTCGCTTCACGCACACGAGGACGTTCATCGCTCGCGGACCACTACGACCTGACGCGGGTGTTCTCGGGGTCGAAGATGGGCGTCGCGTCGATCGTCTCGACCGTCACCGGGTAGCGGTCGCCCATGTACTCGACCGTGAGCTGCTCGCCGAGCACCGCGTGCTCGGGCGGCAGATAGCTCATCAGGATGTGCTTTCCGATCGAGGGCCCGGCGCCCGCGCTCGTGACGTACGAGCGGCGACCCTTGCGGTCCGCGATCGGGCTGCCGTCGCGGGTCAGCACCGGCTCGTTGCCGAGCATGTAGCGCTTGACGCCCGACGACGAGGTGTGATCGTCGACGGTCAAGGTGCACATCGACGTCGCGGACTCCTCCTCGCGATGGCGCACATGAGCCTCTTTGCCGATGAAGTCCTCGTCCTTGACCTTCCCCCACGCCATCCCGGCCTCGACCACGTTGAAATCGCCCTCGAGCTCCACCCCGTATGCCCGGTAGCACTTCTCCAGACGGCCGGTTGTCCCGTACACCCCGATCCCGGCTGGCACGATTCCGTGTGGTTCCCCCGCCTCGGCGACGATCTCCCACAAGCGAGCGCCCTGGTCGATCGGGACGTAGAGCTCCCACCCCAGGTCGCCGACGTACGAGATCCGCGACGCGAGCACCGGCAGTGGGCCGACCTCGATCGTCCGACAGCGGGCGAACGGGAACCCTTCGTGCGAGACATCGGCACCAGTCACACTCGCGAGGATGTCCCGCGCGCGTGGCCCCCACAGACCGAGCGTGCACCACGAGTTCGTCTGGTCGTGGACCTGGGCCGACCCGTCCGCTGGAAGATGCTCGGCGAACCATTTGAGATCCGACATCCCGTACGCGCCACCCGTGACGACCCGGAAGACGTCGTCGTCGAGGCGCATGATCGTCAGGTCCTGCTTGAAACCTCCGCTCGGCGTCAGCAGCGGCGTGTAGACGACGCGCCCGATCGCCACGTCCATCTGACGCATCGCGACCCGCTGGACGACATCCAAGGCGCCCGGCCCGGTGATGTCGAAGACCGCGAAGGCAGAGAGGTCGATCATCGCCGCTCGGTCGCGCATCGCAAGGTGCTCGGCGTTGATGATCGGCGACCACCACCGCGCGTCCCATTCGGCATCGCGCAGGTTGATCCGGTCGCCGTACTCCTCCAACAGCGGCCCGTTGGACTCGTACCACTGCGGGCGCTCCCAGCCGGCCGCCTCGAAGAACACCGCACCGAGCTCCCGCTCGCGCTCGTAGAACGGGGACAGCCGGACGCGCCGTCCGGACTCCCACTGCTCGGACGGGTGGACGATCCCGTACATCTTGTTGAACCCCTCGCAGGCCCGCGCCTTGATGTGAGCGGCGGTGCGCTGACAGGGGTAGGCGCGTGCGATGTTCGACTCGAACACGTCGATCTCCGAGTCCCCATGGACCATCAGCTCCGCGACGGTCTTACCCGCTCCGGGCCCCTCCTTGATCCAGATCGCGGCCGCCGACCATAGCCCGCGAACCTCGGGGGTCTCCCCGATCAGCGGCATCCCGTCGTAGGTGACCGACAGCACCCCGTTGATCGCGTACTTCACGCCGACGCTCTCGTCGCCCACGATCTCGGGCATCAGCTCGAGCGCGATCTCCATCTGCGGATCGAAATCCTCCTGCGTGAACGGAAGCTCGGTCGGCGTCAGCGCGGACTCCTCGATCGACGGGATCTCGTCGGCGTCGAGGGTGATCGGGCGATGCGCGTAGGACCCGATCTCCAGCCCGCTGCCCTCCTGGCGTTCGTACATGTTGGTGTCCATGTCCCGGACGATGGGGTACTCGATCATCCCCCTGGCGTCGGCGAATCGCGGCGCCGGCCCGATGTCGATCATCTGGTGGATCATCGGCGTCAGCGGGATCGACGCGCCCACCATCCGCGCGATCCGCGGGCTCCAGGCCCCGCATGCGATCACCACGCGCTCAGCCTCGATCTCGCCGCGCGATGTTCGAACGCAGCGCACCCGGCCGTGCTCGACCTCGATCCCCAGTACCTCCGTGTTCGCCGACACGGTCGCACCGGCGGCCTGCGCACGCTCGCGCATGATCGTGGCCGCCTGCAGGGAGTCGACGACCCCGGCCCCGGGCGTGTAGAAGCCGCCGAGGATCAGCTGCTCGTCGATGAACGGCACGAGCTCCTTGACCGCCTCGGGGCTCAGCAGCGAGGTCGGTTCGATCCCCCACGCTCGCGCCGACGCCATCCGTCGGGTCAGCTCCTGGATCCGCTCCTCGGTGCGCGCGATCTCGATCCCGCCGCATTCGATCATCACGCCGAGCTCCTGATACTGGCGCATGCTCTCGAGCGTCAGCTCGGTCATCTCCTTCGAGTGATCCACCGGGAAGATGAAGTTCGAGGCGTGACCGGTCGAGCCGCCCGGGTTCGGAAGCGGTCCCTTGTCGAGCAGCGTGATCTCGGTCTGACCCAGCTTGGTCAGGTGGTAGGCGAGGCTGTTACCGACGATCCCCGCGCCGATGATCACGACTTTCTGAGAGGACGGCAGCCGCTGGGAAGAGTCCGCCGCCTGGGTCATGATCCTGATATATCAGATGCACGTCAGAGACGTCAACGGACGCCTCGGCGGGGCTCCCACATAGCGAGGGGGAGCCGTACCTCCGGGGGAAACGGCCGGAGGGACATGTCGGCAGCGGCCTCACAGACCGGGGATTACGCTGGGACGGATGCCTAACTCGGTGATCCTCTGGGATTTCGAAGGGACGCTGGGTTTTCGGCCCGGAAATTGGACAGGCTGCTTGATGGAGGTCCTCGAGGCGTACCGGCCCGGGCACGGCGTCGATTCCGAGGCGCTGCGGCCGTTCTTGCAGGATGGGTTCCCGTGGCATCGACCCGAGGTCGGGCACACCGAGCTGACGACGGCGGACGCGTGGTGGGATCCGATCGAGGTACTGATGACCCGAGCGTATGAGGGCGTGGGGATTGACCGGGGTGACGCCGTCGCGCTTGCCAAGCTCGCCCGCGAGAGGTTTGTCAACTGGTCGATCGGCTGGCAGTTGTTTGAAGACACGCTTCCCGTACTCGGCGAGCTCGCGGACCATGGATGGCGGCACGCGATCCTCTCGAACCATGTGCCCGAATTGCCGGCGCTGGTCGATGGTCTGGGGCTGGGTGACCTAGTCGACGTTGTTCTGACCTCGGCCGTTATCGGCTACGACAAACCGCACCCTCGCGCGTTTGCGTTGGCGCTCGAGGCCTGCGGCAATCCCGATCCCGTGTGGATGGTGGGCGACAACCCGATCGCCGACGTGGCCGGTGCCGAGGCCGCAGGCATCCCCGCGATCCAGGTGCGCAGCAGCTCAGGCGACTTCAGCCGCCGCGCGGGCGACCTTCACCAGGCGGCGGTCCTGATTGGCGCCATGCCTGCGAGCAGCGTTCGCTACGCCACGCTCACTTCGGCGTCAAACTCCGTGATCTTCGGCGGGCCGGGGAGACCAGCATCGCCGAGTCCTTGAAGGCCAGGCAACAAGGTCTCGTCACGGAACTCTTCCCAGGCCTCCTCGGAGTCCCAGACCGCGACGACGACCCAGCCGGTAACGCTCGGCCCGGCGTAGTGCTGGGTCTGGCCGGCGGGCAGCCCGTCGGGCGGGTGCACAACCTTCACGGTCGCGTCGTACTGCGCTCTAGTGCCACTGTCGAAGTCGTTGACGATCACATATGCCATCGCGGCTCCTGTCGTTTGTGCTTTTGCCGATTGTGCCGTGGCGCCGCCCCTGCTGCCAGGCGCCTGGGGCGGCGCCGCTGGCCAGCGCACGGGCCGCCGCCGGCCAGCTGCAGACGATCGAGACCTTCGAGCGGGCGCTGGCGAATGGCCAGAACGCGGCGGGGCGGTCGAGCTGACCGCCGCATCGGCTGTGCCCGAGCTTGCGGCCAATGCGACTGAACGGCTCGATGTGCTGGTCGGCGCCTCGCCGATCGAGCCGACGCTGCTGGCGATGCTGTGCACACATCAGGCGGCGCGAGTCATCGAGATCGAGCGGGTGCCGGAGCTGGCCAGGCGGGCCGTGGCCGCTGACCCGCTGATCGATGCCGAGTCCCATGCCATCCCGCTCATGTACGTGGCGGGGTCGCTGAACTTCGTCGACCAGCCCGTGCTCGCCGAGGAGATGCTTGACCGCGTTCTCGAGCGGGCCACCGAGCTAGGCGATCCGCTCGCCGAGGTGAACGTACGGTCGGTGCGCGCGTGGTGCCGGATCTTCCAGGGACGCCTGAATCTCGCCAGCGGCGATCTCGACGCGACCCTGGCAGCGGGCGAGCTCGGCTGGCGCTCGATCGACGCAATTTGCGCAATGCCGCTGATCGTGCTGCGGCTCGAGCGCGGCGACCTTGACGGAGCCCGTGACGCGCTGCGCCGCGCACCAGCCGGGGCGCTGGCCGGACAGGCGTGGTTCGAGGGCGCCGTCGAGCTGGCAGCTGGCGATGCCGCGGCGGCGCTCAGCTCGTTCGAGTCGGCCGGAGCCGAGCTCGAGGCCGGACTCGGCGTCGTCAATCCCGGGGTGTTGCCGTGGCGGTCGAGCGCCGCGCTCGCTGCCGCGCAACTGGGACAACTCGAACGGGCGAGAGCGTTGGCCGCCATCGAGGTGGAGCAAGCTCGCGCCGCGAAGGGCCCACGCGCGCTCGGGATCGCGCTGCGCACCGCCGGCGTCGTCAAACGACGACCATCAGCTGCTGCAGGAGTCGGTCGCGGTGCTAGAGCACTCGCCGGCGCTGCTGGAGCTGGCCCGGTCGCTGATGTGCTTCGGCGTCGCGCAGCGCCGGGCCGGACGCAGACCCCAGGCGCGGACACGCTCTCGCGAGCGCTGGAGCTGGCGCTCGAGTGCGGCGCACCGCCGCTGGTCGAACGGACGCTCACCGAGCTGCGAGCCGCCGGCGCGCGTCCACGGCGACGTCCGCGCACGGGCGTCGAGGCGCTGACGGCCAGTGAGCGCCAGACCGCCGAGCTGGCGGCCGCCGGCCGCACCACGCGCCAGATCGCGGCGAGCCTGTTCTTGTCACCCAAGACCGTCGAAGGCCACCTCACCAGCGCGTTTCGCAAGCTCGGAATCTCCTCGCGCGCCGAGCTCCGCCAGCGGCTCGCGCGCAACGAAGAGGCTGAGCAGGTAATGCGATGACTGTCTGGGTGAAGGCCTGCGGGAAGTTGCCAAGCTGCTCGCCGGTCGGCCCTTGCTCGAACGTCGGGCAGCGCGCGCACGCCGCGAGCACCCCCACGGGGTCCGGCCGGTGGTCGTTAGCCGGGCGCTGGGCACCGCGCGGGTAGTCGCACCACGCCAGGCTGGTGGCCGAAGGTCTGCATCCTGAGCCACTCGTCCAGTTCGGGGTCGAAGAGATTCTGGATGCCGAACTGGAGCACCTGCCAGAAGGTGCCGCGATTGCGCTGATCGACGTAGATGTCGCCGAGCGCGAGCGGGAATCGCAGGAAGCTGCCCGGCGGTAGCTGCGGGGCCACGAATCCGAGCCTCCAGTGATTCACGTACCGGCGCGGTCGTCCCTGCAGGATCTCGCGTCCCACGAAACGAGCCCCGTTCAGTGCCTGATTCAAGATGCCAAGGTTGAAGAACCCGACCTTCGAGCAGGGATGCTGGGTGACGCCGGGCCACCTGTAAGTGAGCGTGTAAAGGGTGTTGTGGTAGATCAGGTTCGTGAACCAGATCGGGTAACGAGGACCCCCGGCA
>DASXDA010000066.1:0-51718 GCA_036490875.1 Solirubrobacteraceae bacterium | reverse complement strand
GATCTGAGCGAAATCAAGTCTCTTTCGAAGGCCGTTCGAGCAGCCGCTTCAGCCGCTTCAGGTCGCCGTTGTTCGCCCGGTGGATCGCGCGCGCCATCACCCGCGCCGAGACGGCGGCGAAGCCCGTCGCCTCGCCGCGGTTGCGGAGCGTCATCCGGGTGCCGCCGCCGAGTGCGTCCTCCCACGTGTAGGTCGTCTCCATCGGGAACGGGCCCTGCGCCGTCGACATCACGAACCGGCGTCCGGGCTCGATCTCCCGGACCTCGTAGGTGTACTCGAGCGGGCGCCCGAGGAAGCGGGCGCTGAACCGTAGCCGTGAGCCGACGGCCACCGGCGGCGGCGTCTCCCACTCGACCTCGCGGATGTTCCTGTACCAGGAGGTCGTGTTCGCGGGATCGGATGCGAACGCCGCGACCTCGTCGCGTGGGCGCGCGATCTCGATCTCGGTAAGCACGTCGACGGTTACGGCATCTCCAGCCACCGCTTCGGATTCTCGACCATCATCGTCTCGAGCTGCTCGTCGGTCATCCCGCCCTCCTTGAGCGCCGGGATCACGCTCTCGAACAGGAACGTCATGCTCCAGTCGGTCGCGGCGCCGGCAGTCTGGAGCTGCTCGATCACCTCCGGCGGGTACCAGTCGAGTCCGTTCGCGATCGGGATGTCGAAGTCCTGCGACAGGAACATCCGCTCCGCGTAGCCGCGCCGCAGCAGCTCGAGCACCGTCGCGTTGCGCTTCTGGGTCGGGAGGAACAGATCGATCCCGTAGCGGTCCATTCCGATCCACACGCCGGCGTCGAGCAGCCGCTGGATGTAGTCGAGGTCGTCGGTGTCGCCGGTGTGCGCGACCTGGATCTTCTCTGGAGCGAGGCCCTCCTCGAGCAGGATCTCGACCTGGCGCGGTCCGGTGCCCGACGCCGGGCGCGAATGCGCCATCACCGGAACCCCGGTCCGCACCGCCGCCCGGGCGACCGCCCGGTGCACCTTCTCGACCCGCTCGTTGACGCCGGGCTCGTCCGCGGCGCATTTGACGAACGCCGCCTTGATGTCGGTTCCCTGGATGCCCTGCTCGATGTCGTGCACGAACAGGTCGGCGATGTAATCCTCCGAGCGGTTGAGCAGGAACTGCGGCAAATGGTCGTACGTGTAGATCCCGGTGCACGCGACGATCTGCAACCCGGTCTCCTCGGCGAGCCGCTTCGACGCCATCACGTCTCGTCCAAGCAGCATCGCGGTCGGCTCGACCACGGTCTTCACGCCGTGCACCATCACCGCCTCGGCGGACTCGACCGCCAGCTCGAACTCGCGGTCGTGCTCGCGGACGTGCGGCCACTGCGCGGTGATCGCCTCGTCACTCGAGAAGAAGTGCTCATGGATCAGCGTCAGGCCGAGCTCGTCGGCGTCGATCCGGCCATCCACGGTCTCAACAGTCGGCATCTGCCACACCTCCGATATTCGGCCCGGTGACGCCGGTTAGCTCGGCGCCGCACCGGGAAGGCTCCTCCTGACGGCAAGGGAGGATCTCATGTTCAGAGCGGTGAGCACCAGAGTCGCGGGGTTTGTGATCTTTGTGGCGGGATTGTGGGGCGGTCTCGTGCCATTCGTCGGTCCCTATTTCCACTTCGCGCTCGGCCCGAATCACAGCTGGACCTGGACCAGCGGCCGGTTCTATCTGAGCGTGCTGCCCGCGGTCGCGGCGATGATCGGCGGCGCGATGCTGATCGCGAGCGGGCCCCGCGTCAGCGGCAGGATCGGCGCGCTGCTGGCGCTCGCTGCCGGGGTGTGGTTCGCGGTCGGACCCGATGTCAGCCTGCTGTGGCAATCCGGCGGCGCGCAGGGAGTCGCCCACGGGTCGAAGCTCACCCGCATGTTCGAGCTGCTGAGCTACCACACCGCGCTCGGCGTGCTGATCGCGGCAGTCGCGGCATGGGCGCTGCCGAGGGCCAGGGTGGTGCGGCGGACCGACGCAACGGAGGGTTTGGAGCCGGACACGGCGCACGCGCCCGCCGCCTCAGAACCCGTCGCCGCGGAGCCCCGCGAGCCCACCCCGGAGGCGGAGCCCGCCACAACCAGGGAGCCCGTGGTTACTCGCTAAAGCTTGCCTGCGCGGCGTCGGGCCTTCGTCGCGCAGGCAACCATCTTCCCGGTCAGGTGCGCCGGGCAGTCGGGCAGCCGCCGTCTCTGCGTGCCGTCATCCGAGACCAGCTCGAGCTCGGGGAGGCCGACCCCGCCGGTGACGTCGAGCCCCTGATCGGCCTCGTACACCCGGTAGATCAGCGTCGCGGTCTGGGTCGGCTGGGAGGTCTTGGTCTGCGGGACCGGCTTTCCGTTGGCCGTGTAGACGGTGTTCCGGGCGCGGCCACCGGCCGGGAGCGTCGCCTTGCGGACGTACACCGTGTACGAGCGCCTCACCGACGTGCGAACAGCGTCGGCGACAAACGGGTTGATCGAGCCGCGGTCCGGCGCGATCTGCGTGTCGTGGATCCCGTCGATCGCGCGGGTCGCGCCGTCGTAGGTGATGAACGAGATGTAGCGCGCGTGCGGATACCGGCCGTCTACCTCGACGTGAAATCCGGGCGGGATCGGGAGGTCGGCGACCCAGTAGCGCGCGGCCTCGTCGGGAAACGCCACGTTGAGCTGGTCGCCCGAGATCTCGGCCGCCCAGCCGCACGAGGACGTGCCGGAGCTCGACTGCGCCCTCGTGGCGCCGGCGCCCAGCAGCGCCGCCGCTGCCAGCGACCAGCACAACACAGCCACACGCCTTCGGCGACGCTCCCGCACGAGGCAGGATTGTGGGGGCCGCCCCCGGCATGGTCAACGTCAATCAGCCGGATTTCGGCCGCCTGGCGAGGAGCGCCAGGACGATCGCGGCGATCACCGCGACCACGCCCGCGAACACGAGGCCCGCGGTCTTCAGGCCCGACGCCTCCGCGAGCAGCCCGACCCCGATCACCGGGACGGAGAGCGCGAGGTACGCGACCACGAAGAAGCTCGAGGCAACCGCGGCCCGGTCCTCGGGCGGCGCCGCGGCGTTGATCCCGGCGAGGCCCGCCCTGAAGCTGAGGCCCTGGCCGATCCCGGCGACAACGCCTCCGATCACCAGCGGCGCCAGCGACTCGGCCGCGAGGCCGATCGCGAGCAGCACCATCCCGGCGATCAGCCCGCCGCACCCCGCGGGCAGCGCGAGGCCCTCGGGGACCGCCTCGAACCCGAACTGGCCGACGGCCGAGGCCGCAAACACGGCGAACACGACCACTCCGATGACGGCCTCGTTCGTGATGTGCAGCGTCTGGCCAAGAAACGCAGGCGAGACGGCGGTGAACAGCCCGAGCACCGCGAACCCCGCGAACCCGGCGAGCGCGGCCCGGATGAAGATCGCGCGCACCTGCTCGGGCACCCTCAGCGCCTGCAGCCGCAGTTTCGGCTTCGCTTTGACCGACACCGGCTCGGGTATCGCCACGATCGCCAGCGCCGCCGGCACGAGCAGCGCGAGGTCGACCCAGAACGGCAGCCGCAGCGGGTCCGACGCGTACTCGGCGAGCAGGCCCGCGAGCAGCGGCCCGCACCCGAGCCCGAGGATGTTCGCGGCGGTCGCGACCAGGGTCCCGAGCCCTGCCTTCCGCGGTGGCGCGAAGTCGACCAGTGTCGCGGTCGCGGTGCCGGTGAAGAGCCCCGCGGAGAAGCCGGAGAGCACGCGGCCGATCAGCAGCGGCGCGAGCCCGTTCGCCAGCAGGAACACGACCGCGCTGAGCGCCGAGAACGCAAGCCCGGGAAGCAGCACCGGACGCCGGCCGATCTCGTCCGACAGCCGCCCAATGAGCAACAGCACCGCGATCACACCGGCGGCGTAGCTCGCGAAGATCACCGTGACCATCAGCTCGGAGAAGCCGAACTTCTCGCGGTACAGCGAATACAGTGGCGTCGGCAACGTCGTCCCCATCATCGTCACCCCGAACGCATAGGCGGTCACCGCGAACGCGGCGCGGCGGCTGAGCCGGCGGGGGGCGCTGAGCGACGTCACGGTCGGATCATGCCCGCTTTCGGGTCGGCCTGTTCGGCAGAATGCGCCGATGCTCAGACGCCTGTTCGCCCGGCCCGGCCCGCTCGTGTACGGCACGATGGTGGTCGGAGCGGTGATGGACGCCGAGGGGATCAAGACGGAGACGTTCCCCGAGACGATCTTCGGCATCGGGCTGGCGATGGTCCTGCTATGGCTCGCCCACTCGTACGCGTCGCTCACCGGGCACCGGCTGTCTGAGGGAGAGCACCTGACGACGAAGCTGCTCGGCCATCACCTCGCGCACGAGGCCCCGATCCTGCTCGGCGCCGTCATCCCGCTGCTGACGGTGATCATCTGGAGCGCGACCGGGGCGTCGCTGTCGGAGTCGCTGTCCGCGGGGATCTGGGCGGACGTCGCGATGATCGTGATCATCAACCTCGTCGCCGCGTTCGTCACCGAGCTCAGGGGGAGGGACCTGATCGTCCAGACCGCCGTCGGCGTTGTGCTCGGGCTCGGGATCATCTTCGTGAAGCTGATCTTCCACTGAGCGGCTGAGATTCGTACAGGCGCCGGCGCCGCGCCCGCGCCGCGGCCCTACGATCCGCTCGATCCAGGTGAGGCGTGCGGTGGGAGTGGTCGCGGTGTTGATGGCGCTCGGCGCGAGCGGCGCTGTCCCGAGCGCGGCGCCCGGCGCGACGCGCGCGCCGTTCATGGCCGGCGCGGCGGTCGAGAGCTACACACCGCCGGCCGCGGGCGCGATCCCGTCCGATCCCGCCGACTGCCTGACGGCGGCGGACGCACCGTTCACAGGTAAGCGGTACTTCGCCTTCGAGGAGCCGTACATCGACCGCCAGGGCGACGGTCACTACGACCCGGGCGACCCGTTCGTCGACTGCAACCACGACGGCCGCTGGGACGGCGACACGCTCGGTGGCGGCTCGGGCTCGCCGCGGCACTACGACCACGTCGCGGACCCGGTCGGCGCCCGCGCGCTGGTCGTCTCGAACGGCCGCCGCACGGTCGCGATCGAGGTCGTCGACAACGAGGGGCTGTTCAACGTCTACGCCGACCGCGTCCGGGCGAAGGTCGCCGCCGACGGCTACCGCCTCGACAGCGTCCAGATCTCCTCGACGCACGACGAGTCGGCGCCCGACACGCTCGGGCTCGGCGGAAACGACGAGGTGATCTCGGGCACCAACGAGTACTTCGTCGACTATCTCGTGTCCCGCTCGGCGCTCGCGATCGAGCGGGCGTACGACGCGATGCGCCCGGCGCACATCCGCTATGCCGAGGCCCAGGAGCCGTCCAACCTCCGCCAGTGCTGGTCTTCGTACCCGTTCATCGACAACCCGTTGATGCCGGTGATGCAGGCGGTCGCCGACGACGGGACCACGATCGCGACGCTGGCGAGCGTCTCCCAGCACACCGAGTCGGCCGCTTTCAACGGCGGCTCGCAACTCGACCCCGGCACGCCGTACACGCTCGATCAGGAGAACCTGTGGGTGACCGCCGACTGGCCGTACTGGTTCAGAAGCGCGCTCGAGCAGGCCTATGGCGGCGTCGGGATCGAGATGGCCGGCTCGGTCGGGAGCGTCGAGACGCCGGAGGTGTTCTCGGCGGCGCTGTCGCGGACCCCGCAGCGGTTCATCGACGAGAGCCACCCGGCCGGTTGCCGGACGCTGTTCGACGCCCCGGCCGGCGCGACCAAGGCGCCGCTCGGTTATTTCAGCGAAACCCGGGAGCTCGGGCACGCGCTCGCGGGCGCCGTCCGGGGAGCGCTGTCCTCTGGCGCGGCGTGGTCGGAGACGAACGACATCTGGGCCGAGACGACGAACGTCTGCGTCCCCGTCGCCAACGCGCTGTTCAAGGCTGCCGCGATCGGCGGCACCTTCGCCGAGCGCCCCGCGTACCTGCCGGGCTGCAGGAAGCTCGAACAGGCGCCGGTCGCGCCGACCGGCCAGACCGCTGGCAGCTCGATCCAGTCGCAGGCTGCCGCGTGGCGGATCGGCGACGCCGAGTTCGTCGGCGTTCCCGGCGAGGTGTTCCCGTTCACCTACCTCCGCGGCCCGGTCGGGCCCGAGGACCTGAACTACCCGAAGTACTCGCTGCCGCCGTGGCCACTGCCCTACATGCACACCCCGTGGCGGTTCCTCGACGGCCTCGACAACGACATGATCGGCTACCTCTTCCCCCGCGGCAACGACGCGGGCGTGCCGGGCCAGCACGTGGCAGGGAACCCGACCGCGAGCGGCACCGACCGGTTCGGCTGCGGCCACTCCGACGACTCCGAGTCGGTCAACGACAAGGCCGCCGACATCGTCGGCACGGCGCTCGTCGGCATCCTCGCGGAGCACTCGGCGTCGTCCGAGGCGGTCATCCAGGGCCGCTACGTGCTGCCGGACGGCAGGCTCTCGCGAAATCCCCTCGGTACGACGGACACGATCAAGTGCACCGCCCCGATCGACACGACGTTCGCGGCCGACGGTCCCGCGGTCGCGGTCTGGGTGCCTGGGCACGGGACGATCCGCCCCGCCGGCTGGCTCGAGGTGTTGGGGCGCAGTCAGGCGATGCCCGATCGCGACACGCGCGGCTGGGTCGACCATCACGGACGCCGCCACTGGCTCGACGTGTTCGCCGACATCCCGGGCCAGCCGACGACCGTCGCTGGGTAGCGCCAATACGCTCTGGCGATGCGCGCCTCGCCGAGCGGCACCCCGGTAGCGGTCACCCGAACCGGCACCGGCCCCGAGGTGCTGCTGGTGCACGGAGGCGCGAGCCCGGCGACGACCTGGTCCGGGCTCGAGCGCCTGAGCGAGCGCTGGACGCTGGCATTCCTCCACCGCCGCGGCTACCCGCCGAGCCCGCCGCCGCCGACTGGCCACCAGGATTTCGAGCTCGACGCGGCCGACGTCTGTGAGCTACTCGATGGCCGGCCGCATCTGGTCGCCCACTCCTATGGCGGCGTCGCCGCCGCGATCGCCGCCACCAGCAGGCCGGACCGCGTCCGGTCGCTGACGCTGCTCGAGCCGGCTCTGTTCCTCCCGGCGGACGATCCCGAGGTCGCCTGGTTCCGCCGGATCGGCGACGAGGTCCTCGCATGTGGAATGGAGACCGACCCCGAGACGTTGCGGACGTTCCTCAAGATCTCGGGCGCTCCCGTGCCCGACGAAGGTCCGCTGCCCGACGAGGTCGTCCGCGGCGTCAACCGCGCGCACGGCGGCCGGCCGCCGAGTCAGGCGCACCCCCCGCTCGAAGTGATTCGCGAGGCCGGGATCCCGTCGCTGGTCGTGTCCGGCGGCCATCAGCCGGCGCTGGAGCAGATGTGCGACGCGGTCGCGACCGAGCTCGGCGGGGCGCGCCTGGTCGCCCCCGGCGCCGGGCACTTCGTCGCCGCCGCGCCGGGCTTCGCGCCGCAGTTGGAGGCCTTTCTGGACTCGGCCGGCGCGTGACTCCGTTCATCACAGCGGGTGCCGGGTTCCTGCTCGCGGTTCTCTGGTTCGACCTGATGTTCGACGTGCAAACGGTCGGAGTTCGCGGCGAGCAGCTGCCCGAGCCGGTGCTCGCCTCGATCGCCGCCTACTACGGCCGCGTCACCACCGCCGCCCGGCCGATGAACCGGCTGGTCGCCGCGGCGATGCTGCTGACGCTGGGGACGATCATCGCCCAGATCGCGCGCGGCGAGCGCGCCGCCTGGGTCGGCTGGGTTTCACTCGCCCTCGCGGGCGTGGCGATCGTCCTCGCGGGCGCTCGCACCGTGCCCCACGCGGTCAGGCTCGGTAGCCGCCGCGACTCGCCGCCGGCGCAGACCGCGCTGGCGCGCTCGATCCTCAGCGATCACCTCGTCTGCGCCGCGGCGATCGTCGGCGTGCTGGCGATCCAGCTCTCCGGCGCCTGATTCGTCAGCCGCTGCGGTCGCCGAGCACCGCCGCCCGGAACGCCCGCTCCTCCTCGGCCAGCAGGCCGTGCGGGCTCTCGCCCCCGCGGTGCAGCAGCACCCGGCGCTTGACCTCTGCGGTCGCCGGTGCCGGGGCGCGGGCGATCTGATCGAGCGCGCCCCGGCCCGCCTCGATCCGCGAGATCACCCCCAGCGACAGCGCCTCGTCCGCGTCGATCACCCGGCCGGTCAGGCACAGGTCAGCGGCGACCGCCGGGGTGAGGCCGAGTGCCGCGGCGGCGTAGCTCGGCGGGATGAACCGCCCGAGCTCCGGGAACCCGAACTCCGCGGCCGGCGCCGCGACGCGGACGTCGCACAGCAGCGCGAGCGCGAACCCGCCCGCGACGGCGGGCCCGTTGACGAGCGCGACGGTCGGCTTCGGGCACCGGGCGAGCGCGTCGAACGCCCGCACGCTCGACTCCACCAGCGCGCGCCGGTGCGTCTCGTCACCGCCGAACTGGGTGACGTCCATCCCGGCACAGAACGCGGTGCCGGCGCCGGTCAGCCCGATCGCGGCGACCTCGGGGGCCGCCGCGAGCAACTCGAGCGCCTCGGCCAGCGCGAGCCGCAGCTCGATCGAGAGCGCGTTGCGCTTCTCGGGGCGGTTGAGGGTGACGAGCGCGGCGGGGCCGTCGCGCTCGATCAGGACGAGCTCGCTGGTCATGGCCCCATTCCACCAACTTCTCGGGGCTTTACGCGCTCGAGCGCGAACGGGCTCAGATCGACGTCGGCCTCGCCCCGGGTCAGTAGCTGCGCCACGGCTTCACCGATCGCGGCGGAGTGCTTGAAGCCGTGGCCCGAGCATGCCGAGACCAGCATCACCCGCTCGTGCTCGGGGTGGCGATCGATCACGAACCGGCTGCCGCGCGTGTTCGTGTACAGGCATGACACGCTGCGGACGGGATCCGGCCCGAGCCACGGCAGGTACGGACCGATACAGCGGCGGTACATCGTCGTGACCTCCTCCGGGGTGGCCGGGTGTTGGCGCCCGTCGGGAGACGTGGTGCGCTCGTAGCTCTCGGTTGCGACCTTGACCCCGCCGGCAGGGCCATCGACCGCCGGGAACCCGTAGAAGCCGTCGAGGTGCACGAACCCGTCGGTCTCGCCCCCGAGGTCCCACACGAACACCGGCATCTCGCGTAGCCGCTCGTACCCCTGGCGGATCGGGAACCAGTGCATGAGCTGGCGGTGGACGGCGAACAGGCCGCGGCCGGCTTCGAACAGGTCGGTGATCCAGGGGCCGGCGCACACGACCAGCCGGTCGGCGACGTATGCCCCGGCATCGGTCTCCACGCGCACGCCCGTGGCGCTCGCCGTCCATCGGACGGCGGTCTCGCCGAGCCGCAGCCGGGCGCCGTGGCGGCGGGCGAGCTCGAGTTGGCTCCGGACCGCGGCTTCCGGGCGGACGTATCCGGCTTCCGGCTCGTAGTAGCCCTCGATGTCGGGTCCGGTCGCGAACATCGGAAACCGTTCCGCCAGCTCCGCGGCGCGCAGGCCCTCGTGCGCGATCCCGTACCGGCTCGCGCACGCGAGAGTGCGCGCAAGGAAATCAGTGCCGGACGGAGCGAGCACCACCCCGCCGGTGATCGTCAGCAGCTCGACGCCCGCCTGCTGCTCGATCTCCCTCCACAGCTCGTGCGACCGGCGAACGAGCGGGACGTACTCCTCGCCCTCGCCGATCGCGAGCCGCGTGATCCTCGTGTCGCCGTGCGTCGATCCGTGGGGGTGCGGCGGCTCGAAGCGGTCGATGCCGAGCACCGACGCGCCGCTCGCGGCGAGCTGAAAGGAGGCGGCACTTCCCATCGCTCCCAGCCCGAGGACGATCGCATCGGCCGCTTGGTGGCTGCCCATGCGCGAGGCCGCGCCGCTACTTGTTGATCATCACCCGGCGGCCTGCGGTCACCTTTACGACGTTCCCGCCGCCGTCGAGGATCGCACCGAACGCCTCGGCGAAGATCGCTCGGTGGGCCGCGATCGCCGCCCGCAGCTTGCCGAGCTGCTTGCCGTTGAACTGGATCGGGATCGACTTACGCTTGTTCCGCCGGAGCTTGAACGTCTTCGACTGGACCGTGAACGAGCCGCCCCCGTGGATCGAGACGACCGCGAACGCCGCTGCCCGGCACGCGTCCGAGCACGCCATCGCGACCAGGATCTTGTGGCTGCGGACCGCACGCTGGCCGTGCGGGACCGACAGCGACACGTTCGGAATCTTCGGCAGGATCCCGACGACCGCATGGTCGAAGTTCGCGATGTCGAGGCTTCCCCAGCCGGACGCGTCGTCGTACCCAGGGCCGGCCGTACAGCAGCCGAGCGGCTCGCCGTTGCCCTGGATGAATGGCCCCACGTCGTTGCTGAACTGAAGGACGTCGTTGAAGATGCTGCCCCTCGCGCCCGAGCGGCCGAGCACGTACAGCAGCGGATTGAGCCGGCCGACGAACTGCTTTCCCTGGCGGTGCAGATCCTGGTTGACCAGCGCGATACCGCCGGCGAGCAGCGGCGTGGCTGCGCTCGTGCCGCCGACCGTCTGCCACGGGACAGGCGAGTGCGCGTTGACGCAATCGGGCCGGGCGGTGCAGAAGGTCGCGTAGCCGGGAGCGACATCGGCGAGCGCGGAGACGTCGGGGACCTCGCGATGGTTGATCGCGACCGTGCCGTTCTGGTAGCTCGGACGCGAGAACAGCTGGCTGACACCGCCGCCGCCCGCCGCGCCCGGGTCCTGGTTGGTGTCGTTCCAGACGATCTGCTGCTGGATCTGATTCGCCGGGTTCAGCAGCAGGTTGGTGCCGCCGACGGAGGTCACCCACGGCGACGAGCCGGGATACGAGACGGCGAGCGAGTCCTGCGGGTTCCCCTGGGGGTCGAAGCACGCCGACGAGCCGGAGTCTCCGCTCGCCGCGAGCACCGTGATCCCGGTCGCGGCCATCAGGCTGAACTCGCGCTCGGCCGCCTCGACCGACGCGCCGCCGTCGGCGAACAGTGAGTTCTCCTCGCACAGCCCGAGCGAGATCGAGATCACCTGCGGCTTCGCGTTGGGCGTGACGAACGGCTGCACGACCGCGCGCAACAGGCTCGCGGTGTCGGCCCGGTTCTCGAACACCTCGATCTCGTCGAGGTCGGGAACGATCCCGTCGAGCACCTCGAGATCGAGCGTCGTCTCGGCGCCCGGCGCGAGCGGATGGCTGAGCCCGCCGAGGTAGGTGGCGATCGCCGGCACGTCGAGCCCGAAACACCTGGCGTACGTCTGGACGTCCGATAGCCGGAACCCGTCGATCTCGATCAGTGCGACGCGCTCGCCCTTGCCCGCTTGATGGGCAGCGCGCAGCGAATCCAAGCCGTATGCGGTCAGGTACTGGTTGGGGGTGAAGCCGAGGCTCCCCCGGCCGGCGGCGCATCCGGACGCGGTTCCGCTCGTCGGCAGGATCGACGACGGCTGCGACGCGGCGGCATGCGCGGCCGCCGGACGGGCGAGATGCTGGGGGTGGCTGCCGAGAACCGGTTGCGTGTCGAGTCCGACGACCCCGTTGACGAGCCCGCGGAGTGCCGGCGGGATCGTCACACCGGCCTGCGGTGCGACGAACCGCGCGCCCCGGGCCTCGAACCGCGCGAGCTGGGTCTGGAACAGGCGCTCCGCGGTGACGGCGTTGAACGTCGCCTCCGCGAGCATCCCGGTCGGGTCGATCGTCGCGTCACGCGCGCCCTGCGACCGCAGGTAGGCGAGCACCTGAGACCGGGTCGCCAGGGTCGCGCCGAACCGCGCTGCCAGCTCGGGGACAGATTCGTATTGCGCGTACAGCGGCGAGCCCGGGGTTGACACCGCCCGCGCGAAGGCGGCAAGGCCGACGCCGTCGGCCTTCAGGGGGAACACGAGCTGGAGCTGCTGCGCCGGCGAGACGCCGCCGACCCGCGCGGCTCCGGCCAGGGGTCCGGCGGCGAACGCAGGGGATGCCCCAAGTGCCGCGCCGGCAGTCACGGCCAACGTCGCCACCAGGCACTTGATCGTGCGCCCCATTGCGAAACCCCTTCCGTTTACGATGGCCGCTCGGCAAATTCTGGCAGAGCGGGTTATGGGAAACAACGACTCTCGAAGCTTCCTGTCGCTGTGGTCCGAGAACTCGACGCTATCGATCGCCTCCACGGGGTCGTTTCTGTCGATCGGCTCGGTCGGTTCGGCGATGTCGATCGGATCGATCGGGTCCTTCGCGTGCGCCTTCTCCATCAGCTCCGCCGCGTCGTTTGGATCGGTGCTCTCGTTTCGATCGAAGTCATCGGTGATGTCGAACCTCGGGGCCTCGCCGGTGCTCGCCGACGACGGCCGGCGGGGTCCCTTGCTGGCCGCCGCGGTGCTCGCGGTCGCCGCCGTATTCGTCGCGCGGGGCGCTTAGCCCGCGGCCGGTAGCGGCTGCCAGGCGATCCCGAGGTCGGTGCCGCCGGCGTCGAGCGAGGGGGTCGTCCACAGCGGCGTGACCCGGCCGCCGGCCGCCGGGACCCTCACCACGTACGGGTCGCCCTCGGGGTCGTAGTAGGCGGGCGCGAACGCGATCTGCTTGCCGTCCGGCGAGAACCTCGGATAGCCGGCGTACTGGAGCGGATGACGACGCCGCCGGCCCGGGAACGAGCCGAGCACCTGTCGCGCGTGGCTGCCATCCGCGCGCGCCTCGTGCAGGGTCTGCTTGGCCCCCGACAGGTAGACGATGCTCCGCCCATCGGGCGAGAAATCAGGAAATCCGCCGTTGCGAATCAGCGGCCGCGGGGTGCCGCCGTCGATGCCGACGACCCAGATGCCGCCGTGATGGTCGAACAGAACCTTTCGGCCGTTCGGCGAGACGACCGGGTCGGCCCCGAGCACGCTCGTGACGACGCGGACCTCGCCGCCGGTCAGGTCGCTGGTGACGATCTCTCCGTGCGGTGGCGGGCTGTCCTCCGGTCCGGCGCTGGCCGAGCGGACGAACACCAGCCGCTTGCCGGACGGCAGGAAGCTCGGTTCGAAATAGTTCTGCTCGTTCGCGGGATCGGCGATCAGTACCCGGCCCGAGCCGTCGGGAGCCGACAGGCTCAGCACGGATTTGGGCTGCGGACCGCCGCCTGAGACGAACGGGAGATCGTCGTAGACGAGCTCGGTCCCGTCGGGGGAGTACTGCGGATGGGCGTACACCGGGCAGCCGTCGAGGCTCGAGCACGCGACGATGTTCTTGCCCGCGGTCTTGTTCGTCCACGGGAGGTTCACGACCGCGTACTCCGCCTCCTCGTGCGCGCCTTGATCGTTGTCGAGCCACGCCGTCGAGAGCTGGCCGTTGCGGCCAGCGAACGTCGCCCCCGCCGGCGCGGCGCCCACCGCCAGCGACCCCAGGCACGCCACGGCTAGCGCCACCCACGTCTTCATGCGCCCCATCGGTTGTGAGCCTAGCGGGTGGTCAGATCGGTGACAGAGGGAGTGCCGCCGAGCTGCAGTCGGCCCGGCCGCCGCTGACGCCGTTCGCGACGATCGCCCGAGCCTGAGCGCGGATGAAGCCGCTGTACGCGGTGCTGCCCGTCGCCGCTGACCAGCCCGACACCGCCTGCATGACGCGTGTGAGAGCGCACCGCCGCCGATCGCCAGCCACGCCGAGGCAATCGAGAGCGCCGCCGCCGCGACGAGCGCGACGGCGACCCGGCTCATCCCGCCGGCAAACCCGGCTGTTCGAGCTCCTGCTCGGTGCAGTTGAGCGACGGCGGAACCATTCCGGGCCGGTACGCCGCGACCGCGCTGTGGGGCTTGACCTGAAACCCGAGCGCCTGCGCGTTGCTCTGCGACAGCCGCTCGACGTCCGAGCCGAACACCGGCGAGATCGTGAAGAACCACTCGTCGGAGGTCGAGCACTGGAGCGCGCCGTTGTAATCGGACAGCTCCTCGACATACCCGAGCTGGTCCTGGGCGAGGCCGAAGATGAATGACGCGGGCGCGGTGACGTTCTGGTTCAGCGAGAACTTGATCGACGGGTACGGCTCGCCCGGCACCCCGTAGAACGGGACGTTGCCGATCCGCAGCGTCGTCACCGGCGAGATGAACACGTCGCCCGCGCCCCACGGCGGCGTGATCGCACGGTCGATCTTGTAGCCGCCGAGCGGCGACGAGTTGGCCGGCTCGGCGCCCGCGACGAGCAGGATCGGATTCGTGTTCTCGACGCGGACCTTGCGCTCGGTGCCGCCGACCGTCGGATCCGTAAGCCAGAGGCCGCGGCCGCCCGCGACCGCGCCGATCGCCTGTCGCGCGACGGCGTTGCCGAACATGTCGGCCGGGTAGTTGTCGTCGGTCGCCGCCGAGGTCGGGTCTACGAGCGGATCGGTGTCGCCCGCCGGAACCCTCGCCGGCCAGGAGTGACCGACGGCGCCGACGGTGACGATCGCGACCGACCCCGGGTACCCGTACTTGGCGCCGGGCTGGGTGTCCTGCTCGTCGCTCTCGAGGTACGTCGCGGTCGCGCCAGGCCAGTCGGGCGAGATCTTGTTCAGCGGGCCGTAGACGGTCGGGTGCGTCGAGTAGTTGACGAGCGTCGCGATCACGTGTGAGCTGTGGGGCGCGACCGCCTGCAGCACGCGGAGCTGCTGGTCGATTGGGTAGTCGCCGTTGTCGCCGGTGTCGGTGTCGTCCGTGTCCGAGCCGAACGTGTGCGAGAAGCCGGTCATGTTCGCGGTCCCGACGTGCAGGTCGGCGGGCTGCTCGTTCTGGACTGCGGTCGTGATCGCGCTCTCCATCTGCCGCGTCACGAACGCGAAGTACGCGTCCGGTACCCCACCCCACACGCCGATCTCGTCGGGGCCGTTGTGGCTGTGCGTCGCCTGCAGGATGATGTGGCTCGCCGGGATCCCGAGCTTGCTCTGGATCCCGTTCTCGACGTCGCGGAAGCCGTATGGCCCCTGCTGGTAGGCGACCGAGTAGCCCTGCGAGTCGATCACGCCGATCACCGCCTGGTTGCCGTGCCGGTCCCGGACCGCGATCGCGCGGAAGTAGATGTGGCGAAGCACCGCGGTCGCCTTGTGGACCGGTCCGATCCCGTACCCGCCGAGGTAGAAGTCGGTCAGATCGGTCGGCGTGACGTCGGCCTTGGCGGCGCCGACGAAGAACGTCGCGAGCTTCGGCGCCGCGGGCTTCGGCGCACGGGCCCCCGCAGGCCCGGCGCCGCCCGCAAACGCGACACATACCAGCGCGCACGCGACCAACGCGCGGAGGATGCGCCTCTCTCCCTGGACCGGAAGCACTTCATCCATGGAACGTTTCGGGCGACGGGAACTTGCGCGGCGGGGCGTCTCCCTAACCACATCCCTCAAAAGCGGCCGCCGCCGAGGACGACGATGAGCGAAATGGTCGTATACGAACCACCAGCGCTACACGTGCGGTCGCGCCCCCAGAGCTTTGTAGGGAAATGGTTCTTCCGCGTCCCGCGTTCCGCGCTCAGCCGTACGCCCGCGCGTACGGCTCGAGCGCCGGCTCGCTCGTGACCCCGGAGTGGTCCGCGAACGCGACCGCGGCGCTCGAGTAGAGCAGCGCGTTGCCCGCGAGCACGCCCGGGGCGGTCGCGTAGGGCATCGTCGCCTGCAGGCACGTCCCACGGCTCACGCGCCCCGGGTTCGCCGGCCCGGCGTGCGTCATCGCGTCGAGCACGAGCTCCCACACGACCGGGTCCGACAGCAGCCCGGCGTGGTGGACGACGCGGCCTGGACAGATCGACTGGATCGCGACGTTCGCGGTGTTCGAGCCACCCTGCAGAGGCGCGGTGCTCGACGGCTCGACGAGCTCATCGGTCTGCGAGTAGATCTGCGTGTACGAGGGGGTGCCCGGTGTCTCCGAGACCGAGTTCAACGCCTTCAGGAAGTGCGAGCCGCTCGCCATCTGCCATACGGCAGGCCAGCAGTTGCCGCTGTCCGCGCACGCGTCGGCGGCGTAGATCCCGTGGTTGGGGCTCGCGAGGTCGATCAGGTCGGCGGTGTCGGCGCGCACCGCGGTCCACCAGCGCATCGCCCACCTCCCCTCCATCCCACCCTGGCTGTGCGTGATCACGGTCAGCCGCCGGTGCGTGAGTGCGTGGATCCGCTCAATCGCGTACACGACATATTCCGCGGAGACCCGGATGTCGCCGAGCGCGCGGTCCGGGAGCGTCACCGCGCACCAGTCGTATCCCGACGGTCCCAGCGCGAGCTCGTAGTTCCAGTCCCAGCTCTCGTCCGCGTTCAGCCCGGTGCCGTGGACCAGCAGCACGGGGTTGCGGTCGGGATGCGCGAACTGCACGGGGCACTGGAGCGACGCGCGCAACGCGCCCGCGGGAACGTCGAGCGCGGGGTCGGTGGGGGCCGCGCTCGCGTGCGTAGGGGTGAGCGCGAGCGCGGCCAGCGCGAGCGCGGCCAGCGCCCCCAAGAGAGCCCGTTTCAACACGATCCGTTGCACCCGCCCCAGTTGATCGGGCTCGTCGGCAGACCGCTCGCCGGCGCGGTCAGCAGCGTCATCGAGGAGCGGCCGAGGTCAATCGAATAGACGCCGCCGGCGAGCCGGGCGGCCTGCACCGGCGAGGGCTGGAGCGCGGTGTCGCCGCTCGTCAGCTCCACCCGCACGCTGTCGCCGGGAGCGATCCGGGCGACGGTCGGATACACCTCGATGTCGAGCCGCGCCGCCTGTCCCGCGACCAGATCGCGGGCGCTCGCCGACGTGTACGGGTGCCACGGCAGCACCATCCGCCCGTCGTCGAGCCAGCTCAAGCGTCCGTCGAGGGCTCGCAGCGAGCCGAGCAGCGCGCCGCTCGAGATCGGCTGCGAGCTGCCGTCCGGGTGCACGACCTCGACGTTCGCGACCAGCTCCGCGTCGGGGGTGGTGCTCGTCACCGACACGCTCACGTCGATCGGGCCCGCGATCGTCGTCGCCGAAGTGAACGGCGGGCTCGTGTACGTGACCGCGCCGGCCTGGGTGGTCGCGTCGTTGTCGGCGCACGGGTCGCCGGACCCGCCCGCCTCCGCGATCGCGTACGCCGGGAGCCCGGTGCTCCACTGATCTGTGCCGGCGTTGCACGGGCTGCGCGCGTCGGACCACGCGAGCGTCGCGGCCCCGGAACCGAGCGAGAACGTGTGCGCGGGGGTCCGCGCGATCGGCCACCGCGACGCATCGATCCACCGGTTCGCGCCGAGCTCGAACACGTGCAGCGGCGTCGCCGTCCGGTCGATCCCGTCGTGGATCCCCTTCAGCCACCGGTCAAACCACGCGAGCTGGAGCTGCTGGAAGGTCGGCCCCATCGTCGTTGGGTTGTGGAACCACGGCCCGATCACGGCCTGGTAGCGGGGCGTCGCTTGGATCCCCGGAGTCATCGGCGGCGAGTCGGCGGCTGAAACGCCTGGGCCGCCGTGCAGCCGCGAGAACGCGTTCTGGAAGCCGGCGTAGTCGAGCACGGCGCCGCGCTGGTAGACGTCGTGCCAGCCGCTCACGAGCAGCGCCGGGATTCCGTTGCGGACGATCCTGTCGAGGTATTGCGACGGCGCGCGCTGGGTCCAGAAGTCGTTGTCGAACGCGCGCGGCCCGCCGGTATCGACCTCGGCGTACAGCTGCGCGTCGAACGAGGCGAGCGTCGCGACCCTCGAGGCCGGGTGGTTCAAAACCGCCTGCGGGCTCTGCTGCGGCTCGTCTGGTGGCGCGGTGACCATCGACGCCCGGAGTCCCTCCCACACGCCGGCGAACTCGAGATTCGAGATGCCGCCGCCGAACACGAGGTCGCGGTACAGGTCGTTGCCGACCGTCGACGGGATGATCGCCTTCACCGGCGAGTGCGGGCCGCCGAGCGCCGCCGTGAAGATCTGGTTCAGCCCGACGTACGACGAGCCCGCAAGCCCGACGCTTCCGGTCGACCCCGGCAGGCTCGCGGCCCAGCGGGCGAGCTCGACGCCGTCCTCGCGCTCGCGCGGGCCGAACAGCGAGAAGTCGCCGTCCGAAGAGCCGGCGCCGCGCACGTCCGCGACGACGTCGATGTACCCCCGCTGCACCAGGTACGGGTAGTAGCCGTCGCCGCCCATCCCCTGCCCCATCGACATCGTCGTGACCGCCGAGCGCTTGCCGTACGGAGTCTCGGACATGATCACCGGGAACCGGCCCGGGGCGTTCGCGCCATCGGAGAGCGTCGGCCGGTAGACGTCGACCGCGAGCTGGACGCCGTCGGACATCGTCACCATCTGCTGCACGGGCTGCGAGACGCCGTACGTCGCCGGCTCGGCGTGCCACGGGCCGTCGGCTCCCGCTGCCGCCGGAAGTGCGAGCGCGCAGAGGGACGCGGCGCACAGCGCCACGAGTGCAGAGCACCTGGATCGTGCCTCCCTCACCGCAACACCTATAAATACCGAGATCTCGCGCCCCGTGCTCCGCTTCGCCTTCACCGAGCTGACCGACCCTGAGCTCTCGCTCCAGGCCTCGGTGCGCGAGTTCCTCGCGGCCGAGCTGCCGCGCGGCGAATTCACGCCCGGGCTCGGAATGGCGGCGCCGCGCGACCAGAACTTCTCACGCAAGCTCGCCGACCGAGGTTGGCTTGGAATGGCCCTACCGACCGAGTTCGGCGGCCGCGGCGGCACCGCGGTCGAGCGGTTCGTGGTAACTGAGGAGCTGCTGCGGTGGGGCGCGCCGGTCGGGTTTCACTGGATCGCCGATCGGCAGACCGGGCCGATGATCGCCCGCTTCGGCACCGAGGAGCAGAAGCGCCGCTTCCTCCCCGGGATCTGCCGCGCCGAGATCGCGTTCTCGATCGGAATGAGCGAGCCCGAGGCGGGCAGCGACCTTGCATCGGTCAAGACGCGCGCCGAGCGGGTCGACGGCGGGTGGAACATCACCGGCACGAAGATCTGGACCGGCGGCGCGCACCTGAACGACTGGTTCGTCGTGCTGTGCCGGACCTCCGAGGAAGAAGATCGCCACGCGGGACTGTCGCAGCTGATCGTCGATCTGAAATCGACGGGCCTCACGGCGACCCCGATCCCATACATGGACGGCAACGCGTTCTTCTGCGAGGTGACGCTCGACGAGGTGTTCGTCCCGGACGAGCTCGTGCTGGGGGCAATCGGCTCCGGGTGGGCGCAGAACACTTCGGAGCTCGCGTTCGAGCGTGCGGGGCCGGAGCGGTGGCTGTCGGAGTACCTGCTGGTCGAGCAGTACCTGCGCGAGGGCCGCTGCGCTGACGCCCGCGCCCGCGAGGTGCTCGGCGACGCGCTCGCGGAGTGGTGGGGGCTCCGCGCACTTTCGCTGTCGGTCGCACGCCTGATCGACGCCGGCGAGGCACCCGCGGCGGAGTCGGCGCTGGTCAAGGAGCTAGGGACCCGGTTCGAGCAGCGGGTGCTCGACGCGGTCTGGGAGCTCGTCGACGTCGAGCCCGAGCTCGAGTGCGGATCGGAGTTCGAGCGGCTGCTCGCCGCGTCGATCCTGATGGCGCCGTCGTACACGATCCGTGGCGGCACCAACGAGATCCTGCGGTCGGTGGCCGGAAGGGCGATCCAGGGATGAGCCTGCGCGCGCTACGCGAGCAACAGCCGTCGCCCGAGCTCGAGCTCGAGGCGTTCGGCGGGATCGTGCCGGTGCCGTGGGCCGGCCGCGATCAGGTCAGCCTCGACGGCTTCGACGTGTCGGGAACCGTCGGGCGCGTGCCGTGGGCGCGGCGGGCATCGACCGTTGCGCTGGCGCTCGATGGGGCCGTCTACCTGGTCGGGCTCGAGGGCGCGGATCTCCGCCCGAGGTACAACCTCGCCGGCGAGGAGCGCGACACCGTCGTGCTCGACTGCGCCCAGGCGCGCGCCGCGAAGGACCTCGAACCGGACTCGCTGCTCGTGCGCGGCGCGCTCGTACGGGTCGCGATGATGGCCGGGGCGCTCGACCGGGTCAGCGCGCTCGCGCTCGAGTACGCGCGCGAGCGCGTCCAGTTCGGTCGCCCGATCGGCCGCTTCCAGGCGGTCCAGGCGCTCCTCGTGACGATCGCGCAGCAGGCGGCGCTCGCGGGCGTCGCCGCGGACGCCGCGATCGAGCGCGAGCGCCCGTTCGAGATCGGCGCGGCGAAACTGCTCGCGGGCCGGGCCGCGGTCACCGCCGGCCGCGCGGCGCATCAGGTCCTCGGCGCGCGCGGCGTCACGCTCGAGCATCCGCTGTCGCTCGAGACGCGCCGGCTGTGGTCGTGGCGGTCGGAGTACGGCAACGATCGCTACTGGAGCAAGCGGCTCGGAACCGCCGCGATCCACGGCGGCGCCGACCGGCTGTATCCGACGATCACGGCCGGATCGAAGGTGCTCGACGCGTGAGCGTCCCGATCGCCCACGAAGCCCACGGCTCGCCGACGGATCGGCCGCCGCTGCTGCTCACGCACGGCTACGGCCAGAGCGGGCGGATGTGGGAGCCGAACGTCCCCGCGCTCGCGCGCGACCGGCTCGTGATCACGTGGGACCTACCGGGCCACGGCGAGTCCGAGGAGCGTGCCGAGTACTCCCATCGCGAATGCCTCGCGGCGATGGGGTCGCTACTCGACGGGACAGGGGCCGAGCGCGCCGTCCTCGGCGGGCAGTCGCTCGGCGGGTTCCTGTCGCTGCGATTCGCGCTCGAGCACCCCGATCGGGTCGCCGCGCTCGTGCTGGTCGAGGCAGGCCCCGGCTTCCGCGACGACGAGGCGCGCGAGCGGTGGAACGACGCCGCCCGCAGTCGCGACGACGGCCCGGTGCACGAGCTGCTCGTCCAGCGCGACGGACGGGTGTTCGAGGGGCTTGATGACATATCCGCGCCGACGCTGGTCGTGGTCGGCTCCGAGGACGCGTTGTTCCTGCCGGCGTCCGAGGTGATGGAGCGCCGGATCGCGGGCGCGCGGCGGGTCGTGCTCGAGGGCGCGGGCCACATGGCGAACGCCGACGCTCCAAACGAGTTCAATGCCGCGGTGAGCGAATTCCTGGAGGAACTGTGAGCGAAGAGGTAACAGTCGAGCTGCGCGAGGACCACGTCGCTGTCGTCGAGTTCGACCGGCCGCCCCACAACTTTTTCGACGCGGCGCTGATCGAGCAGATCGCCGACGCGTACGAGCGACTCGACGGCGATCGCGGCTGCCGCGCGATCGTGCTGTGCTCGGCCGGCAGGCATTTCTGCGCGGGGGCCAACTTCGCCGCGAAGAACCCGGCCGAGGGCGGCCACCTGTATGACCAGGCAATCCGGCTGTTCACGTTTCCGACCCCGGTCGTGGCGGCGGTCCAGGGAGCGGCGATCGGCGGCGGGCTCGGCGTCGCGCTGTCCGCGGACTTCCGCGTCGCGAGCCCGGAGTCGCGGTTCAGCGCAAACTTCTCCCGGCTGGGGATCCATCACGGGTTCGGGCTGACCGTCACGCTGCCGCTGGTCGTGGGCGAGCAGCGCGCGCTCGAGCTGCTCTACACCGGGGAACGGGTCCGCGGCGACGACGCGCACGCGATTGGCCTATGCGACCGACTCGTGCCGGCAGACGAGCTGCGGCCCGCCGCGATCACCCTCGCCGCACAGATCGCCGCCGCCGCCCCGCTCGCGATCCGCTCGATCCGCTCGACGATGCGGGGCGGCCTCGCCGAACGGGTGCGCGCCGCCACCGCCCACGAGCTCGAGGAGCAGGGCAAGCTGTTCGGAACGGCCGATTTCGCCGAAGGGATCGCCGCGAGCGGCGAGCGGCGCGAACCGGCGTTCAAGGGCGAGTAGCCTTCCTCCGCTCGACGGGGGCCGGCGTCACGGATCGATGAGCAGGGGCGACGGGATGAAACGCACCACCGTCCGGGTCGGGAAGCGTGCGCTACCGCCTCAAGGTCCTGCGGTGACCGTCCGCCTGCACCCCGCGAGCGTGATCTTCACGGGACCGTCGGTTTTGACCTCGAGGCTCGCGCGGCAATCGACGTGCGCCCGAGCCGGATCGACTGTCACGGCCGCGAGGTTGCTGGCCGTGACGTCGATCGCGTCGGACCTCGGCGCCGCCGGGACCGAGCCCCACGTCTGGGCCTGACTGACGTAGGCGAGCGCGGGGAGCATCCCGCCTGTAACGGTGCCGGCCCCGCGTTGGGTGCCCGACGGCACGGCGCCGCCGGTGCCGAAGCCGTGCGAGACCGCGTCGACGGACTCGATCGACCCCGCGGTCCGCGGCCGCATCCCAGAGACCCAGTAGGCGTGGTCGGCGACGAGGCCATCCGCTGGTACATCCAACGCCGGGTCGACCGAGTAGCTCACGTGCGCCGGGTTCGAATCGAGCGGATCGCTCGCGAGGAACGCCGCGGCCGGCCCGTACTCGTCGTTGACCGCGAACGTGTTGTGCTCGCCGGGCGCGAACTCGTCGAGCTCGTAGCGGTAGCCGAGGCCGTCGAGCGTCTTGGCCGTCTGCTCCGGGCCGGTGATCGGGACCTCCTCGTCGGCGACCATGTTCCACATCCGGATCGGAAGGTTGCGGAGATTGCCGAGCATGCTCGTCTGGTCGGTACCGGAGATCGAGAACGCCTTGCCGAACAGGTCGGGGAACTGCTCGCCGAGCTTGAACGTCCCGATCCCGCCCATCGAGTATCCGGTGACGGCGGCGCGACCCGGGTCGAGCCGGTAGTGCGCGGCTACGTCGGCCCATGCCTCGAACACGTCGGCCTCGGCCAAGCCCGCGTAGTCGCCGTCGGGCGCGCGCGATTCCGGTGTCACGACGATCGATCCCGCACCGGCATCGGCGAACTCCGACTGGTTGCGGCTCGAGAGATACAGGTTGTAGTTGGTGAACAGGGCGTGCAGTAGCAGCGTCAACCCGTAGCCGCGCGCCGGCGGCGGCGTCGACGGAACGTAGATCGCGTACGGCTCGAGCCGTCCCTGGTACTCGCACTTCATCGCGCCGCTCGTGCAGCTGCCCGCGTAGTCGACGCCCTGCGCGGGCTCGAAGTGGCTGGCCATGATCCGGTCCATGGGGCCGGTCCGAGGAACCCCGCTGTCGTCGGTGACGCCGGCCCGAAGCTTCGCGAAGTCGACGAACGCCGCGAGCGAGCCGATGTCGCCGGCGGCGAGTGCCTGGCCCTGGTCGGCGTCGCGCCAGAAGGTCGGGCTCTGCGCCGCGGCCGGGACGCTCCCCAGCTCGTGCAGGTCGGTCATCGGCTCGTGCGTGCGGAATGCGACGTTGAAGAACGCGGGCGGGTGCTGCGCAGTGCCGCCGCCGCCGGGCGTCGTCGCACTGGCGGTCGGTCCGGGCAGCAGGTAGCGGTGCGTCGCCTTGTCCCACAGCCCGACGCCCATCTCCATCCGGACGGCGCGCTTGCCCGGGTTCCAGTCGCTGTCCGGGACATCGACCTCGATCTGCCGCCGGCGGGTGTCGACGATCACGCTCGGGCTCGTAGCGCCGAGCGGACCGCCCATGCCCGCCGCCTGGATCTCGCCGACCATCCGCTTGCCGGCCGCGCCTGGATGCACCGTCAGAAAGGCATCCGCGGGCGCGCTGACGTTCGCCCCGTACGGAAACGCCTGCGGCGACCCCTCGCTTCCGCCGAGCGCGATCGTGAACGCGACCAGCGTCGGGTCGTGCATCGTGTTGAGCGTGATCCGGAAGGCCGTCGCGCGTGCCAGCGGCTTGACCCGGAACTCGACGATGTCAGCCGCGTTGTTCGCGTAGGCGGGGTTGGTCGGATACGTGTACGTGCCGTTGGGCTGGGAGAACGTCGCGCTGGTGATCCGTGGGTCGCTCGGGTCGAGCTGCTCGTGAGCGCCGTGGTCGTCGTACAGGAAGTCCTGATAGAGGAACACGCCGTTCCGGTAGGCCTCGGCACCGGACACGAGGATCGGCTTCGCACGCCACACGCTGTGAGGAGCGTTGTCGAGCTGTGGCGCATCGGCGAGCGGCGCGTACAGGATCGCGGGACCGGGGCGCGGTCCCGGGCCGCCCTCGAGGGAGCTTGCGCTCGCGGCGGGCGTGGTGAAGAGCGCGCACGACAGCGCGCAGAGCAACCCGGCTCTTGCTGGTCCCATTGCCACCGAACGTTCGGGGCGGCCGTCGCTTTCACGCAACTCCCTCGCGGGCGCGGAGTTAATGCGGGCGGGAGTGAACAACGGATGACCCGACGCCGAGCGCGAGCAGCTCTGAGCCTATGCCCGGTGTTGCTGTGCTTGCTGTTCGGGTCGGTCGCGACCCCCGCCGCCGCGGCCGCCAAGCCTCGATCGCCGACCGCGACGATCGCCGCCGCTCCGAATCCCTCCGTCCCCGGTCAGCTCGTCAAGATCACCGGCCGGCTGACGGGGCCACGCCACGGCCACGCGCTCGTCCTGTTGTGGCGCAAGCTGCCGGGCTCGAAGCGATTTCATCCGACGGAGGGGACGCGGACCGACCGCTCCGGGAACTACTCGATGACGGCCGCGATCGACGGCAACCGCTGGTGGTACGTGACGGCGGCCGGCGCGCAGAGCCGCACGGTGCACCAGCGGGTGCCCGCGCTGATCAGCCTGATTCCGTCCGACACGCGGGCGGCGCCCGGCGATCAGGTGCGGTTCAGCGGCGACGTGTCGCCCTCACACGCGGGCGCGCAGCTCGTGCTGGAGCGGCTCGGACCCGGCGGCTGGCGGCCGGTCGGGCAGGGAGGCATCGACCGGCAATCGAGCTTCTCAATCGGCTACGCGTTCCCGGCCGAGGGCGCGTACCAGATGCGGGCGTATCTGAAGTGGGGCGCCCACAACATCAACTCGTACTCGCTGCCGATCCCGATCCAGGTGAAGGGGATCTTCAAGATCAAGCACGTCGTGATCATCATGCAGGAGAACCGGTCGTTCGATTCCTACTTCGGCACGTTCCCGGGCGCGGACGGGATCCCTGGGATCGCCGGCAATCCGGGGACGGTCCCGTGCGTGCCCGATCCGTTGGGCGGCGGATGCGTGCAGCCGTTCCACGACACGAACGACAAGAACTTCGGCGGACCGCACGGCGCCGCGAACGCGACCGCCGACATGGACTGCGCGACCCCCGCGGCGCGCTCCGGCTGCCAGATGGACGGCTTCGTCTCCCAGGCCGAGAAGGGCAAGAACTGCGGCACCAACGATCCGAACTGCAGCCCTTGCACCCAGGGATCGCAGGCGCAGTGCATCGACGCGATGGGCTACCACACCGAGGGCGAGATCCCGAACTACTGGGCGTACGCGCAGAACTACGTGCTCCAGGACCACATGTACGAGCCGAACGCCTCGTGGAGCCTGCCCCAGCACCTGTTCGGAGTCTCCGAGTGGTCGGCGTCCTGCACCGATCCGCTGAACCCAGCCTCGTGTACGAACGCGCTCCAGAACCCGAATCCGTCGGACGGGCTGCAGCACTACGCGTGGACCGACATCACCTACCTGCTTCATCGCGACGGCGTGAGCTGGGGCTACTACGTGTTCCAGGGCAGCGAGCCCGACTGCGAGAGCGATAGCGCGATGACGTGCGCGCCCGTGCAGCAGGGGCCGAAGACGCCCGGAATCTGGAACCCGCTGCCGTCGTTCACCGACGTCGCCCAGGACGGCCAGCTCGGCAACATCCAGTCGCTGTCGAGCTTCTACACCGCGGCGCAGAGCGGGGCGCTGCCGGCGGTCTCGTGGATCGACCCGAACGGCAGGGTCTCCGAGCACCCGCCCTCGCTGGTAAGCGCGGGCCAGACATACGTCACCTCGCTGATCAACGCGGTCATGCAGAGCCCCGACTGGAGCAGCACCGCGATCTTCCTCTCGTGGGACGACTGGGGCGGGTTCTACGACCACGTCGCGCCGCCGAGCGTCGACGCGAACGGCTACGGCCTGCGGGTGCCCGGGATCGTGATCAGCCCGTACGCGAAGGGCGGGACGATCGACCACCAGACGCTCAGCCACGACGCGTACAACAAGTTCATCGAGGACGCTTTCCTCGGCGGCCAGCGGCTCGACCCGGCCACAGACGGGCGACCCGACCCGCGGCCTGACGTCCGCGAGGCGAACCCGCTGCTCGGCGACCTCGTCACCGATTTCAACTTCAGCCAGGCGCCGCTGCCGCCGCTGTTGCTGCCAACCTGCCCGCCGACCGACCTGACGCCCCAGCCGGCGTGCTGATCAGACCCCTGCCATCGTCACCTGCGTCAGGCGGAAGCTGTTGCCCGACGGGTCGCGGAAGCCGGAGTCGATGCCGTACGGCCGCTCCTCGGGCTGCTCGGTGAACTCGACGCCGCGAGCCGCGAGCGCCTCGTAGTCGCCCTGGACGTCCTCGGTGGTGAGGAACACCGTCCCGGCGAACCCCTTCGCCATCAGCGTCCGCACCTCCTCGGCGGTCTCGGCGCTCATCACCGGCTCGCCGGGAATCTCCATCAGTACGATCGAGACGTCCTCCTGACCGGCGGGGCCGACGGTCAGCCAGCGGAAGTTGCCCATCTCGGGGAGGGTCACGTCTGCGCGGACCTCCATCCCCAGCTTCTGCGTGTAGAACGCGAGCGCCTCGTCCTGGTCGTGGACCCATAGCTGTGCGCTTGCGAGCCTGATCATTTTGCCCTCCTGTTGTCGGCTGAACTGATGCCGGTCAAGCTAGTTCGTGACGGCTTCGGTGTCTTCTCGAAACGTGCTGTGTTCGACGCGGCCGTAGAACCGGACGATGCACGCCGGAACTCGCGCGTAGCTGGACGCCGCCGGGAACCGAGCCCGATACGCGCCGGGAGGGACTCCGTACGCGCGCGTGAAGCTGGTCGTGAACGAGCCGATGCTCGCCAGGCCGACCGAGAAGCAGATGTCGGCCACCGAGCGGTCCGTCATCCGCAACAGCGCCGCCGCCCGCTCGAGCCGCCGGGTCAGCAGGTACGCGTGCGGGGACTCCCCGTAGACGCGCCGGAACTCGCGGCTGAAGTGCGCCCGCGAGAGCCCGGCGGCACGGGCGAGATCTTCGACGGTCAGCGGCTCGAAGTACCGCGCGTCCGCCAGATCCTTGGCCCGGAGCAGGTGGCGGGCGGGCGGCACGAACTGCATTGAGGCCCGAGCCTACCGCCGCGTGTGAGCGGCAGCTAGACGACCAGGACGCTCGCAAGCGCGGTCCACGACTCGCGCGGGATGCCCTTCTCGCCCAACGGCTGCACGCAGACGTGGTCGGCGCCGGCGTCGAGGTGCGCGCGCACGACCTCGGCGATCTGCTCCGGACTGCCGTGCGGGATCACGGCGTCGATTAACCGGTCGGAGCCGCCGTCGGCAATGTCGCTCTCCTCGAAGCCGAAGCGGAGCAGGTTCTGGGTGTAGTTGCGGAGACTCAGGTACAACCTCGCGTAGTCGCGCGCCACGGCCCGGGCACGCCCCGGGTCTGATTCGATCACGCACGCCACCTCAGTCGCCACGAGCTTCCCGGGACCGAGCCGCTCGCGTGCGACGCGGGTGTGCTCGACAGGCACGAAATACGTGTGCGCGCCCGCGGCGCGCTCCCCCGCGAGATCGACCATCTTCGGGCCCAGTGCCGCCAGGCAGCGCTCGTCGATCGGCGGCGGCGCGGGCGCGGCGTCGAGGCCGTCGAGGAACGCGCGCATCGACCCCAGGGGCCGGGCGTAATCGGACGTCGCCTCGGGGTGGCCGATGCCGATGCCGAGCATGAACCGCCCGGCGAAGTCCCGCCGCACGGCAGCGTCGGCGGCGGCCGTCTCACTCGGGTCGTTGGTCCACACGTTGAGGATCCCGGTCGCCGCGACGAGTGTCGAGGTGGCCTCCAGCACCGGCCGGATCTCGGGAACGTGCGGGGACCCGCCAACCCAGAAGGCGCCGTACCCGAGCTGCTCCACGAGCTTTGCCACCTCGCCGGCACGCTCGATGCCGAACGGCCGATAGCTGGTCCAGACGCCGACCGTCCCGATGTCCGCCATGCGCTGAGCGTATCTTCATCAACAGCGAACACGCGATGCGCGAAGAGCCCAGCTACACCAAGCTCAACCTCGACGATGTCGAGGATGCGGCAGTGCCGAACGGGTTCGGCGACCGCTGGGAGGCTCGGGTCGCGCGCGAGCCGCTGCGCGCGCAAGCCACCGGACTCACGCATTTCCGCTTGCGCCCCGGCAAGCGCTCGCCGTTCTGCCACCGCCACCGGGAGGCCGAGGAGGTCTACGTGATCATCGGCGGCAGCGGCAAGGTCAAGCTCGACGACGAGCTGATCGAGGTTCGGCGCTACGACGCCATCCGGATGGCGCCGGGCGTGGCCCGGGCGTTCGAGGCCGGGCCGGACGGCCTCGAGTTCCTCGCCGCCGGGCCCCACCATCCCGGCGACGGCGAGCCGGTCGACGACCCGTGGGTCCGCTGAGGCCCGGGTCCACCACCGGAACGCTTGCGCTCTCAATCTCGAACGTAGAGAATCGGCTCACGAGAGAGAGGGTTCAACAGATCGGAGGTCCGCGTTGCCCACTGTGATCGGTGCTTCCACCGGCTGGTACATCGGGCTCGCGCTGGGGGTGGTGGTGGTGCTCGTCGCTGCGGTGATCGTGATCACGATCATCATGCAGGCGCGGCGGATCGCGGGGCAGGCCGACACCGCGGTCAAGGGCGTCGAGGTGGTCCGCGACCAGACGACCGAGCTCGCCGGAATCGCCCAGATCAACGACTCAGGCGTGCGGATCCTCCACTCCGCCCGCGCGTTGCGGAAGGTGGCGGTGGGCAAATGATCGGATTGGCGCTCACCAACCACGGCGCCTGGGGAATCGCACTGATCATCGGGCTCGTTGCGGCGCTCGCCGTTGCCGCGCTGCTGCTGGTCCTGATCCGGACCACCGGCGAGATCCGGCGTTCGACCGGAAAGCTGCTCGAGGTCGCCGGCCTCCTCGCAGGCAACACCTCCAACATCCCGCAGCTGGAGGCGACCGCTCCGGTGTTGCAAACTTTCGTCGACGAGGCGGTCGTCCAGGATGGGTACATGAACGCGCTCACGGACGGCTACGGTCCGGCGGTCACGGCGACCGCTGAGAAGGACGGCGCGGCATGAGCCAGACCACCCTGATCATCCTCAGCGTGATCCTCGCGGTGGTCATCATCGCCGTGCTCGCGGCGGCGCTGATCAAGGTCCGCTCCGACCTCGACGCGATCTCCGATGACCTCGACCAGCTCGCGTCGGCGCTCAGCGCCGTCGAGGCCGAGCACCTGAAGCCGCTCGAGCCCGCGGTCAAGGCGATCAACGCCCAGTTCGACGTGATCCTCAGCGCGTTCCCCGGAATCGCGCGAAAAGCCAAGGTCGTCGCGGAAAGGAGGCCGACATGACGCTCGAATGGATCGGCGATGCGGTGCTGCTCGTGGTGGTGCTGCCGATCGTGATCTACCTGCTCCACGGGGTGTTGCGGGCGGCCAACAGCATCGTGCCCAGCACTCGCGTGATCGCGGCAAGCGCGAACGCGGGATCGAAGGATCTCGACGCGGTCCCGCTGCTGCTGACGACGCAGGACCAGGTAATCAAGACGATCGAGACGGCCGCCGATTACGGCGGATCGCTCGACCGGATCGTCGACGACGCGTAGGGAGGGACGATGCCAGCAGCAGGAGTAGTCATGATCGTCGCGGTCGTCCTGATCATCGCCGCGATCGTCGTGTACCTGGTGGCCACGATCGTCGCGCTCCACCGGATTACCAACAACCTCGACGAGGCAATCGCGGGCGTCACGGGGATCATCGAGAAGACCGTTCCCGTCGCCCCCGTGGTCCAGGAGATCAACAAGAACCTCGACGCGGGCGTCGACCTGCTCGAGGGACTGCTCGTCAAGAAGGCGGGTCTCCGGGACGCGGTCGGTCTCGTCGACGGCCTGTACCCCGGCGCGGCCGCCGACGGGCTGCGGAACTTCCCCGACTCCAAGACGGTCACGGCACCGCGGATCAGCGAGGTCTACACGAAGGGAACGCTGACGCTCGCGCGGCTCGGGCGCGAGGCGCCGATCGCGGTCGCGAGCCCGAACGGTGCGGCGATCCGCAACCCGGCCTACGGAAGCGCGGCGGCGCGCGCGCTTTACCCGGGCGGGCGGCCGGAGCACGGTGGGGAGATGCCGCCCTCGCCGGTGATCGGGACCGACTCCCCCGTCCAATACCCCGAAAGGACCGACGGTGCAGACTCCAGCTCCGTTTGAGTACGAGCGGGCCACGAGCGTCCAGGGCGCGATCGCGTCGCTCAGCCGGCTAGGCCCCGAGGCCCGGGTGATCGCCGGCGGCTACAGCCTGCTGCCGATGATGAAGCTGCGGCTCGCGAACCCGCAGCACCTGATCGACATCAACGACCTCGACGAGCTCGCCTACATACGCGAGGAGACCGACCGCGTCTCGATCGGCGCTCTGACCCGGCACGTCGAGCTGCTCGAGTCGGACCTGCTCGGCCTGCACTTCCCGGTCTTCCGGGACGCCGAGCTCGTGATCGCCGACCCCGTCGTCCGCAACCGGGGCACGATCGGCGGCTCGTTGTGCCAGGGCGACGCAGCCGAGGATCTCTCTGCGGTGTGCCTGGCGCTCCATGGCGAGGCGGTGCTCCGCGGCCCCGAGCGCGAGCGGATCGTCCGCCTCGACGAGTTCCACATCGGCCCCTACATGACCGCGGTCAAGGATGGGGAGCTCCTAACCGAGATACGGCTGCCGCTCAAGCACGGCGGCGGCTCCGCGCACGAGAAGGTCGAGCGGCGCGCCGGCGACTTCGCGATCGCGGCCGCGTCGGCGGCGGTCTGGGTCGACGGCGGGAAGATCGTCGATGCCGGCGTCGCGCTCAGCGCAGTCGGCCCGACGACCGTTCACGTCACCCGTGCGGAGGAACACCTGCGCGGCGCCTCGCCGTCGGAGGAGCTGTTCGAGCAGGCCGGCGCGATCGCCGCCGAGGACTGCTCGCCGATCCCCGACGGCCGGGGACCGGTCGACTACAAGCGCCATCTCGCGGGAGTGCTGACGAAGCGCGCGCTGAAACGAGCGAGCGCCCGCGCGCTTAAGCAGGAGGCCTGACCGATGGATCTGAACCTGAACATCAACGGCGAGCAGGTCTCCCGCGCGGTCGAGCCGCGACAGCTGCTCGTCCACTACATCCGCGACACGCCCGGGCTGACCGGAACCCACTGGGGATGCGACACGTCGAACTGCGGCGCCTGCGTCGTGCTCATCGACGGCAAGCCGGTCAAGTCGTGCACGATGCTCGCGGCGATGGCCGAGGGTCATGAGATCCGCACGGTGGAGTCGCTCGAGCGAGACGGCGAGCTCGACCCGATCCAGCAGGGCTTCCACGAGATGCATGCGCTGCACTGCGGGTTCTGCACGCCGGGGATGCTGATGACGACCCGGGCGCTGCTCGACGAGAGGGCGGGCGGGCCCCCATTAAGCGATGACGAGATCCGGATGGCGATCTCCGGCGCCATCTGCCGCTGCACGGGCTACAAGAACATCGTCGCCGCGGTGCGGTGGGCGGCCGAGCATCAGCAACAGGAGGTCTGAGAATGGCGATTGCCGATCGACCCATCGGCTTCGGCCGGCTGAAGCGCAAGGAAGACGCACGCTTCATCCGCGGCAAGGGCACGTACCTCGACGACATCCGCCTGCCGGGGATGCTGCACGGGGCGGTCCTCCGCAGCCCGTTCGCGCACGCGAAGATCACCTCGATCGACACCTCGCGCGCGCTGCAGCTCCCGAACGTCGCCGCGGTGATCACCGCGAAGGACCTCGAGACGCTCGGCTTGGCGTGGATGCCGACGATCTCCTACGACACGCAGGCCGTGCTCGCCGGCGACAAGGTGCGCTTCCAGCATCAGGAGGTCGCGTTCGTGATCGCGACCGACGAGTACTCCGCCCGCGACGCGCTCGCGCTGATCGACGTCGAGTACGACCCGCTCCCGGCGGTCGTCAACGCGCGCAAGGCGCTCGACCCCGACGCGCCGCTGATCCGCGACGACAAGCCCGACCAGACCGACAACATCGCGAGCCCGCTGTGGGAGGCCGGCGACGCGGCGGCAACCGACCGCGTGTTCGCCGAGGCGGACACCGTCGTGGAGCGGGACATCATCTACCCGCGCTGCCACCCCGCCCCGCTCGAGACGTGCGGGATCATCGCCGACTTCAATCCGCAGACCGGGCAGCTCGACATCTACAACGGCAACCAGGCGCCGAACGCCCACCGCACGATCTACGCGCACGTGGCCGGCCTCGCCGAGCACATGATCCGGATCATGTGCAACGACATCGGCGGCGGGTTCGGCAACAAGGTGCCGATCTACCCCGGGTACGTGTGCGCGATCGCGGGCTCGATCGTCGCCGGCAAGCCGGTGAAGTGGATCGAAGACCGCACCGAGAACCTCGTCTCGACGGGGTTCGCGCGCGACTACATCATGCACTCGGAGATATGCGCCAAGGACGGCAAGATCACCGGCCTGCGGGTCGATGTGATCGCCGACCACGGCGCGTTCGACTCGACCGCGCAGCCGACCAAGTTCCCCGCCGGGTTCTTCCACATCTGCTGCGGCTCCTACGACCTGGAGGCCTCGCACGTCCAGGTCAAGGCCGTCTACACCAACAAGGCGCCCGGCGGAGTCGCGTACCGGTGCTCGTTCCGGATCACCGAGGCGGTGTACCTGGTCGAGCGAATGGTCGGTGCGCTCGCGCTCGAGATGGGCGTCGATCCGATCGAGCTGCGGATGCAGAGCTTCATCAAGCCCGACCAGTTCCCGTACGAGACGACCACCGGGTGGACCTACGACTCGGGCGACTACGGGCAGACGATGAAGGTCGCGATGCAGATCGCCGGCTACGAGGACCTGCGCCGCGAGCAGGCCGAAAAGCGCGCCCGCGGCGAGCTGATGGGAATCGGCGTCTCGTTCTTCACCGAGGGCGTCGGCGCCGGCCCGCGCAAGCACATGGACATCCTCGGGCTGGCGATGAACGACGGCGCCGACCTGCGGGTGCACCCATCGGGCAAGGCGGTGATCTCGCTCTCCTGCCAGACCCAGGGCCAGGGCCATGAGACGACGTTCGCGCAGATCGTCGCCGAGGAGCTCGGGATCCCGCCCGAGGACGTGCAGGTCCGCCACGGCGACACCGACAAGACCCCATATGGGCTCGGGACCTACGGCTCCCGGTCGACCCCGGTCTCGGGCGGCGCGGCGGCGGTGGTGTCACGCAAGGTCCGCGACAAGGCGCGGCTGATCGCCTCGACGATGCTCGAGACCCGCCCCGAGGACCTCGCGTGGACTAAGGGGCCGCCCGCCGGCTGGTACGTCAAGGGCGACCCGTCGAAGGGGGTGCCGATCAATGAGATCGCGCGGTACGCGTACAGCGGCGATCCGATGCCCGAGGGCCTGGAGGGCGGCCTCGACGCGCAAACCATTTACGACCCGCCCAACCTGACCTATCCGTACGGCGCGTACATCGCGGTCGTCGACGTCGACCCGGACACCGCCGCGGTCAAAGTCAGGCGATTCATCGCGGTGGACGACTGCGGCGTTCGGATCAACCCGATGATCGTCGACGGCCAGATCCACGGCGGCCTCGCCGAGGGGATCGGGATCGCGCTGATGGAGGTGATCACGTTCGACAGCGAGGGCAACTGCCTCAACTCGTCGTTCATGGACTACCTGATCCCTACCGCGCTCGAGTGCCCGGACTTCGAGCTCGGCGAGACCGTCACCCCGTGCCCGCACCACCCGCTCGGCGCCAAGGGCGTCGGCGAGTCGCCGAACGTCGGCTCGCCCCCGGCGATCGTCAACGCGGTGATCGACGCGCTCCACGAGAGTCACGGGGTCGACCACGTCGACATGCCGTGCACGCCGGCGCGGGTGTGGGCGGCGATGCAGGGGCGTCCCGAGCCGCCGCAGTGAGCCCTGGCGTGACCGGCGGGGCCGAGGACGAGGTCGCGCACCTCGTTCCCGACGTCGAGACGCTGGCCCAGAGGCTGGCGTTGTTCGACTACCTCGTCGACGAGCCGCTCGCGACCTCGATCTTCCTGTCGCTGCGGCTCCCGCAGCCATTGCTGCTCGAGGGCGAGGCCGGGGTCGGCAAGACCGAGGCCGGCCGGGCCCTCGCGGAGGTTCTGGACACGCCCCTGATCCGGCTGCAGTGCTACGAGGGAATCGACGCCGCCGAGGCGCTTTACGAGTGGAACTATCCCCGGCAGCTGCTGGCAATCCGGCTGGCGGAGGCGTCCGGGGGCGAGCTGAGCGAATCCGATCTGTTCGGCTCCGAGTACCTGATCCGGCGGCCGCTGCTGCGCGCCCTCGAGCATCCCGGGCCACGGCCGGCGGTGCTGCTGATCGACGAGATCGACCGCGCCGACGACGACTTCGAGGCGTTCCTGCTCGAGCTGCTCGCCGACGCCGCCGTCACGATCCCCGAGCTCGGAACCATCAAGGCGACCCATCCCCCGGCGATCGTGCTGAGCTCGAACCGGACCCGCGACCTCCACGACGCCGTCAAGCGCCGCTGCCTGTACCAGTGGATCGACTACCCGGCGCCGGAGCGCGAGGTCGAGATCATCCGCCGCCGGGTCCGCGGCGCCTCGGAGACGCTGGCGGTGCAGGTGTCCAACGCGGTCTCGCTGATGCGCCACTCGGATGTCCAGAAGCCGCCCGGGATCGCCGAGGCGATCGACTGGCTCGCGGCACTGAACCAGCTCGGCATCGCGACGCTCGACGAGGCGGCGATCGACCGCACGCTCGGCTCGGTGCTCAAGTACCGCGAGGACCAGGAGGCGGTCCGCTCCGAGGGGCTCGGCGCGCTGGTGCGATGAGGGTCGACACGGTCCACCTCGACCTGCCCGCCCTCGCCGGCGGGTTCGCGCGGCGCCTCCACGACGCCGGCCTGCCGGTGACGGCGGAGCGGGCGGCCGCCTTCGCGCGGGCGCTGACGCTGACGCGCCCGGTGTCGCGGCGCCGGCTGTACTGGACGGCGCGCGGCGTGTTCGTCACCGAGCGCTCGCAGGTCCGGGTGTTCGACCGTGTGTTCCGGGACGTGTTCGGGAGCGTTGTCGGCGGGGCTCGCGCGGCTCCGGAGGCCCAGGCCGACGAGGTCGCCGACACCGAGTCGGCGCCGGCGGACGACCGACCGCCCGACCTGGGTTCGCCGCCCCGCCCTCCCAACCATGATGCACCGGATTTCGGTCTTTCATCGCTGGCCTCGGGCGAGGCAGGCGACGACGAGGAGGCGCCGGAGCTGCCCGTGCCGCTGTCTCCAAGCGACGAGGAAGTCCTCCGGGAGAAGCAGTTCGACGAGCTCACGCCGGGAGAGCTCGCGCGGCTGAACGAGCTGATGTCGCGGATGCACGTGGCCGCGCCCGTCAGGCGCACCCGCCGCGCCGAGCGCTACCGCCACGGCGAGCGGATCGACCTTCGTCGCACGCTGCGCGACAGCCTGCGGACCGGCGGCGACCCGGTCCACCTGCGGCGCCGGCGGCGGAGGATCGTCCCGCGGCGGGTCGTGATGCTGTGCGACATCTCGGGCTCGATGGAGCCCTACGCGCGCGCGTACCTGCAGTTCCTGACCTGCGCCGCGCGGACCGGCCCGAACGCGGAGGCGTTCGTGTTCGCCACCCGCTTAACGCGTGTGACCCGTGCGCTCGCGTCACGGAATCCGGCGCGAGCGATCCAGAACGCGGCCGCGGCCGCGCCCGACTGGTCGAGCGGCACCAAGATCGGCGACGCGCTGAAGGAGTGGGGTGACCGCCACGGTCGGCGCGGGATGGCCCGCGGCGCGGTGGTCGTGATCCTGTCGGACGGCTGGGAGCGCGGCGACCCGGTCCTCGTCGCTCGCGAGATGGAGCGACTCAGCCGGCTCGCGCACCGGATCGTGTGGGTCAATCCGCGCGCGAGCGCGGACGAGTTCGTCCCGCGCGCCGGCGGGATGGCCGCGGCTCTCCCCTACGTCGACGCCCTGGTCAGCGGCCACAGCTTCGACGCGCTGGAGCAGGTGATCGAGGCAATCGCAGGCGAGGGTCGCGAATCGCCGGGCATGTCTGCGGAGCCCGAGGCCGAGGAGGACGAGCCGTGGGGCAGCGCGACCCCGGTGCCGGGCAGCTCGGTCGCGATGCCAAGCGGCTACGGGCCGAGCCGCGGGAAGACCACGCCAGGGTGGAGCCTCACGTGAGCCCCGAGTTCCCGAATACCTGCATCTACCCGGGCTGCGACCGCCCGGTGGTGGGACCGCACACGCTGGGCGGCCCGCCGTCGGCGTTCTGCGATCTGGAGGAGCACAACGTGCTGACCGCGCACCAGGAGCGACAGCGGCTGGGGCGCGCAGCGGAGAACAGCGATCACGAGGAGGTTGACGGTGGCCGATGAGGCATATCGAGCCGTGTTCCTGCGCGTCCACCCGACCGGGAAGATGGTCCTCAGCCTGACGACCGAATCCGACGGCAACGAGGCCCAGTACGCACAGCTCGTCGCGTCCGAGCTCGGCGTCCCGTCACTCGACATCAAGGTCGTCCCTGCCGACCTCGACCGGTTCGGCGAGGGCCACGGCTTCAACACAGCCCCGTCATCCGGAACCAGCGCCGCGGTCGAGAGCGCAACCGGGAAGATCAAGGCCAAGGCGCAGCAGCTCGCCGGCGTCGCGCTGGACGCCTCGCCGGAGTCGCTGAAGTGGGCGGACGGGGCGTTCATGACCGAAGCCGACCCCTCACAGCTGAAGACGATCGCCGACCTCGCGATGTACGCCCACGGCACCGGCGCCCTGCCACCGGGAGTCGAGGGGGGCCTCGACGCGCAGACGGTGTATGGGGACTAGCCGGGCAGCTCGGCCTCGACCGTGACGTTGACCTCGTCGGCGACCTTGAGCGCACCGAACAGGGTCGAGTACGGCTTGATCCCCCACTCGCTCTGCACGATCGTCGCCTCGCCGGTGAGGTGGCCGTCGTCGCCGAGGTTCAGCTCGAACTCGACCGGTCGGGTCGTGCCGACGAGGTCGAGCTCGCCTTCGATCCGGAGCTGGCCGGGCTGCGCGCCCGCCTCGACAGCGGCCGAGCGGAACTCGATCGCGCCGCCCCCCAGCACCTCGTCGTCGATCGTCTGCGTGATGCCGCGCTTGTCGTCGTCGCCGAGCTTGGTCATGCCGCCGTGTCCCTCGCGCACGCGGAGCGATCCGCCATCGGCGCTGAGCGCGAGCGAGGACTGCCCGGGGTCGTCGGCCAGCTCGAGCGTCGCGCTCCACGAGCTCACCTCGATCACGAGGTCGTGGCCGGCCTTCGCGGCGCCGCCCCGCCGTCCGGTGTGCACCAGGAGCTCGGCGCTCTCCGGGCCGAGGGTGTATGTGCCGGGGGCGACGGTCATCGTCCGCAACCCTAATCGAGAGTCGCACGGGAACCACGACGCGACAAAGCGCCGGGCACGCTCAGGCGCCGATGAGGGAAACGGTCGCTATGGGACCCCTGACGCGACACGTTCACCGTCGCGCCGGTCGCTTTGTAGCGTTGTGGTCCGGGCCGCCCCTCGCCCCGTCCCGTGCCGCCGGACCGCACACCGAACCCCAGGAGGCCCCTTTGGTTGAGCTCGATCACTCGTATTCCAGCGCGAAGCCGATCGACGAGCGCTGGAAGGACATCACCGACCTCGACAAGCTGGTCCCCGCCGTCGAGGGCGGGCGCGTCGTCGAGCGGACGGGGCCCGACAGTGTCAAGGCCGAGATCCTCGTGAAGATGGGCGCGATGTCGATGACGTTCGCGGGCACGGTCGAGATCGTCGAGAAGGACGACGCCGCCCACCGGGCGGTGATGCGGGTCAAGTCGCGGGAGACCGGCGGCACCGGGTACGCGAACGCCGACGTGACGTTCACGCTGTCGGACGGCGGCGGCACCGTCCACACCGCGGCGCAGATCACCGGCAAGGCCGCGTCGATGGGCGAGGGCGTCGTGCAGAGCGTGCTCGACGCGATGATCAACGACTTCACCGGCAAGCTGGCGACGCTGTAGGAGACGGAGCGATGGCGCGACGGACGATGCGCGAGATCCAGCCGGGCGAGGTCCCGGTCGACGGCGGGACCGCGGTCCAGGAGCGCCCCGACCGGCCCGTGTTCCGCGGCAACGGCCCCGACGACTACGTGTGCGTGAGCTGCGGCAACGTGCTCGCCGTAGGGATGGACGATGCGTACATGACACGCCGCGTGCGGATCAAGTGCGGGCAGTGTCGTACCGTTAACGTGTCGGCGGAGGTCCCCGTCACACCAGCGAGACGACCTCGATGATCAAGGGCACGTTGGCAGAGCGGATGCAGCGGCTCACGGAGTCGCGGACACAGTACGTGGTCGCGACCGTGGTACGCGCCCGCCATCCGACCAGCGTCCGGCCCGGCGACAGCGCGGTGGTGCTCGCGGACGGGACGATCGAGGGCTTCGTCGGTGGAGCGTGCGCGGAGTCGTCGGTGCGGCTGTACTCGCTCCGCGCGCTCGAGACCGGCGAGGCGGTGCTGCTCAGACTCGTGCCGGGCGACGCCACCGACCAGGACGCCGACGACGGGATCGACGGTGCCGTGGTCGAGCACAACCCGTGCCTCAGCGGCGGCGCGCTCGAGATCTTCCTCGAGCCGCAGCTGCCGGCGACACGGATGGCGATCGTCGGCAGCTCGCCGATCGCCGGCGCGCTCGCGCGGGTCGCAGGCGCCGCCGGATACGACGTGGCGAACGGATCGGCCCCGATCGACGAGGCGGCCGCGGTGGTCGTCGCGTCTCACGGTGCGGACGAGGAGCGCGTACTGGCCGACGCGCTGCGCGCCGGTGTCCCCTATGTCGCGTTGGTCGCGAGCTCCAAGCGCGGCGAGGCGGTGCGCGAGTCGCTCGACATCCCGGGCGAGCTCCGCGCCCAGCTCCACACCCCCGCTGGCCTCGATCTGGGCGGATCGACCCCCGAGGAGGTCGCGATCTCGATCCTCGCGCAGTTCGTAGCCGAGTACCACACTCACCCGGTCGCGCAGTCGGCCACGACCGCGGTCGACCCGGTGTGCGGGATGCAGGTCGCGGCCACCGGCGAGACGGCGTTCTTCGACGTAGAGGGCGAGCGCCTGTATTTCTGCTCCGGCGGCTGCCGGGACGCGTACGCCGCCCGGGATGCGGCCGGCTGACGACTACGTCACCGGGCTCGTCCTCGCCGCCGGCGGCTCGAAGCGGCTCGGGCAGCCGAAGCAGCTGCTCCCGTTCGGAGCGGGGACGCTGCTCGACCACGTGCTCGGCGTCGCGCGCGAGTGTCCGTTCGACCAGCTTCTTTGCGTGGTCAACAGCGACCTCGACGGTGTCGACTTCGCCGGCGTCGAGGTCGTCCACAACCCGCGGTTTGGCGAGGGCTGCTCGTCGTCGATCGCGGCGGCGCTAGGAGCCGTCGACGATCGGGCCGGGGTGCTGGCGCTGATGCTCGGCGACCAGCCGGGGGTCCGCGCTGCGAGCGTCGCCGCGCTGCTCGCGGGACGAGGCGACGTGCCGCTCGCCGCGTGCGCGTACGAGGACGGCCGCGGCCATCCGCTCGCGTTCGCGCGGAGCGTGTTCGGCGAGCTCGAGGCGATGCATGGCGACAAGGCGGTGTGGAAGCTGCTCGACCGCCACGGCTCGGGGGTCGTCGACGTCCCCGTCGCCGGCCCGATCCCGCGGGACGTGGACACGTGGGAGGACTACGAGGCCGTACTGGCGTCCTGAGACGCCGGCGCTTTGTCGCGCGCCTGCGCGAACGGCTCGGCGTGCTCGGTGATCCACTGCTCGGCGGTCGTCGGCTCGCGGCCGGTCAGCTCTTTGTACGTGTGCGAGAGCGCCTCGGCGTCGCCGTTTCGCCACGCCCGGAAGTGGCAGATCACTCCGATCTCGGCCTGCTCCGGTGTCATCCCGGCCTGCTCGACGAGCGCCTGCTCGAGGTCGTTCTCGGAGACGTCCACGTAGGGGATCGAGCGGCCGGTGACCCGCGAGAGGATCTCGCAGAGGCCGGCGTAGGAGAGCAGCTGCGGTCCGGTGATCACGTAGTCGCGCCCGTTCTCGCTGCCGGCGGCGAGGATCACCGCTCCCGCCCGCGCGACGTCGGCCGCCGCGACGTGTGCGACCTTGCCGTCGCCCGCGCACGCGACGATCGCGCCGGTCGCCTCGATCCACGGAAGCATCGAGAACAGACTCGTCTCGAGCACCGACGTCGGCGACAGCAGCGCCCACTCGAGGCTCGAGCTGCGGATCGCCTCGACGCTCGCGTCGTGGAGTCTCCCGAGCGGGTCGCCGTGATGCTTGACCGCGCCGGCGAGTTTCACGATCCGCCGGACCCCGGCCTCATGCGCCGCGGCGAGCACGTTGCCCTCGCGGACCTTGACCCGGTCGTCCATCGGCGAGACGAGGAACACGGTGTCGACCCCGTCGACCGCCGGCGCCAGCGTCTCCGGGCGGTCCATGTCCCCGACGACCGGCTCGACGCCCGGGCGGGCGAGTTCGTCGACCTTGCTCGGGTTGGACGTCATCGCCCGCACCGGCGCGCCACGCGCCGCGAGCTCCGCAGTGACGCCGCCGCCGAACATGCCTGTCGCCCCGGTGACCAGGATCACGCGCTCGATCATAGGCAGGTGAACCACATCGCTACAAAGCGCCGCCGGGCTGGGATGACTTGTAGGGATATGGCTGTCATAGAGCCCTCAGCGCTACACGTGCGGCGATCGACCGCTCGTTTGTAGCGATGTGGTTGCCGTGCGCCGATACTCATCCCCGATGCGCATCCACGGCCACTGCGACGCCCGCTTCCGCCCGCTCACCGAGCAGCTGCGCGTGAACTTCCAGCGGCACGGCGAGGTCGGCGCCGCCGTCGCCGTGATACTCGACGGCGAGCCCGTCGTCGACGTCTGGGCCGGGTGGGCGGACGCGGCGCGGACCCGGCCCTGGCAGCAGGACACGCTCGTCGACGTGTTCTCGGTGGGCAAGCCGATGGTCGCGCTCTGCCTGTTGCAGCTGGTCGAGCGCGAGCTCATCGACCTCGACGAGCCCGTCGCCTCCTACTGGCCCGAGTTCGCCGCCGGCGGCAAGGAGCAGGTGACGGTCCGCGCGCTCCTCGGCCACCGCGCCGGCCTGCCCGCGATCAGACGCGAGCTTCCGCCCGGCGCGATGTACGACTGGGAGTTGATGACCTCGACGCTCGCAGCCGAGCTGCCGTGGTGGGAGCCGGACACGGCCCACGGCTACCACACGAACACGTACGGCTTCCTGGTCGGCGAGCTCGTCAGGCGGGTGACCGGCGAGAACCCCGGCGAGGTGTTCCGGCGCGCGATCGCGGAGCCGCTGGGCGCCGACTTCCACTTCGGCCTCCCCGCCAGCGAGGATGCTCGCGTCGCAGAGTTCCAGTTCCCCGACCGGCCTCCGGCCGAGATGTCCGACCCCGACACCGTGCCGCTGATCATCCGCCGCGCATACTTCAACCCGCCCGGCGTCTCGGGAATCGGCACCGTCAACACCCGCGAGTGGCGGGCGGCCGTGATGCCGTCGACAAACGGGCACGCGACCGCCCGAGCGGTCGCTCGGATCTACGCCGGTCTCGACCGGATCATCGACCCCAACACTCTCAAAGAGGCAACTCGCGAGTCCTCATACGGACCCGACCGCGTGCTCACGCGACCCTCGCGATTCGGGCTCGGCTTCCAGCTGACGATGCCCCAGCGCCCGCTCGGGCCCAACCCGGGCGCGTTCGGCCATTTCGGCGCCGGAGGCTCGCTGGGGTTCGCGGACACCGAAGCGGGGATCGCGTTCGCGTACACGCCCAACCAGGGCGAGGGCCCGAGGTGGCAGAACCCGCGCAACCGGGGCCTGATCGAGGCGCTCTACGGCTGTCTGTAGCGCTTTAGGTTCAGCGCTCGAAGCGCGCCCCGTAGACTCGGGACGGATGAGTACTGGGGCAACATGGAGCGCCGCGTTTGGGGGCGCCTCCACCGAGGCGATGCAGGCCTACGACGAGGTGCTGGTACGGCGGGTGTTCGAGCCGTGGGCGCGGCTGCTGACCGACCGGCTCGAGCTGGCGCCGGGCGACGCGGTGCTGGATGTCGCGTGCGGCCCGGGCTCGGTCAGCCGGATCGCTGCCGAGTGCGTCGGTGAGGGCGGCCGGGTGACCGCCTGCGACCTCAGCTCAGCGATGCTCGAGATTGCGCGCGCCAAGCCGGCGGTCGAAGACGGCGCCGAGATCGAGTACGTCGAGGCACCGGCGGACGAGCTGCCGGTGGGCGCTTGCTCCTACGACGCTGTCACCTGCCAGCAGGGCCTGCAGTTCTTCCCGGATCGCCCGGCGGCGGTCGCGGAGATGCTGCGAACGCTGCGGCCCGGCGGGCGCGTCGGGATCGCCGTGTGGACGGAGATCGGGCGTTCCCCGGCGATGGCCGCGATCGGGAACGCGATCGAGCAGGTCGCGGGCGCCGAGCTCGCCGAGCGATACCGCGGCGGCCCGTGGGGCTTTCCAGACGCCGGCCCGCTGGCAGACCTGCTCGAGCAGGCGGGCTTCCGCGATGTCCGCCTCTCCACGCACGTGCTGCCGGTCACCTATGAGGAGGGCGCCGTGCAGCTGTACCGGACGCTTGCGGCCAGCGGCATCATCGCGCAGCTGGGCGAGCTCGGCGGCGAGCGAAGGCAGCAGCTGGCCGATGCGCTGACCCGGATCACCGGCGAGGGCCGCCTTGACTCCGAGATGGAGTCGAACATCGCAATCGCGCTCAGGTAGCCAAACGGGAAATAGCCCTAGCGATCTTGTGACGCATGCGTCAAAGTGTGCGGACACAAGCACGCGCTCTGAGGATCCTCGCCTTGACTGTCCACTCCGCGTCAGCCCCCGGACCAAAGGTCCGGCTGTCGCATTTCATCGCACCCGTCGCGCTGGCGGTCCTGATCGGCGCCGTGCTGATCGTCGTCATGAAGGTGCCGGGCGCGGACTCGAACTCCGGCGGCCACAAGGCCGCCCATGCCGCTCGAAAGCTTCCCCCCTACTGGACCGTCCGTGCGGGCGACACCTTCAGCCAGATCTCAACGAAGACCGGGCTGACGATCGCACAGCTCGAGGCCTATAACCCGCAGGCCGATCCGGGGGCGATCGTTCCCGGCGAGCGGTTGAACCTGTGGAGCCATCCGCCCGGTTCGGGACACCACCCCAAGCTCGGTGCCCAGTTCTGGACGGTGCGTGACGGTGAATCGCTCGGCTCGATCGCGAACGACCACCACGTAAGCCTCGTCAAGCTCGAAGAGATGAACCCGAATCTCAGGCCGCCGGCGACGCTGCAACCCGGAGAACGGGTCAAGCTGCGCTAACGGGCGGGCCTCAGGGCGCCGCCAAGCAACCAGCGCCAATCCCTCACGAGCCGACGAACGTATCGACGACGGCCGTCACCCCGACCGGATCCTCGATCTGCGGGTAGTGGCCGAGCGGCGGGAAGCGCGTCAGCGGCGCGGCCGGTCGCAGCGACAGCACCGCCTGCAGCACCGCCTCGGTGCAGATCGGGTCGCGGCAGGCCCACGCGAGCTCCAGCCGGCCCGGCCACTTGCGCAGCGCGCCGTGCCAGCGGGGGCCGAGCGACACCCGCTCGTGGAGGTAGAAGATCAGTTTGTCGAGGATCCGGTTGCCGTCGTTGTACTCGAGCAGCGCCCACTGGTCGTCGGCCTCCTCCTGGGTCAGCGGATGCGACGCCGAGAAGATCCGGCCGAACGACCGGCGGAATCCGCGCCGGTTGCTGAGCCGTGAGACGATCGGCCCGAGCCGGCTGCGCAGCAGCTTCTGGTCGAGCGTCAGGCTCGCGCGCTCGATCACCATGCTGCCGTTGAACAGCAGCACGCGAGCGAGCTCGAACGGCAGCCGCCGATCGAGATCGCGAGCGAGCAGCTCGGTCGTGACGGACGTTCCCATGTCGTGGGCGATCAGCGCGACCGGCTCTCCTGGGAAGTAGCGCGCGACGATCGCCTCCGCGAGGTCGGCCTGGCCGCACAGCGAGTACCGGTGATCGCGCGGCTTGTCCGAGAGTCCGAAGCCGAGGAAGTCGAAGGCGACGATCCGGCGTCCGGGCATCCCCTCGAACACCGACCGCCAGTCGTAGGAGCTCGACGGATAACCGTGCAGAAACAGCACCGGGGGCCCCTCGCCGTCCTGCGCGCGGACGAAGATCCGGTGTCCGCCAAGGTCGATCAGCTCCCCGGCGTCCCCCCACGCGCGAACTCGCGAGGTCAGACCCACTGGTGCACCGTCCGGCCCGCCGCGCTCACATGTGAGCAGGCGTGGAGGCGATCAGCCGCGCGTCGGAGAGCGCCGCGACGCGGTGCGCGTGGATCTCCAGGTAGTCGGGATTGGTGGCCATCTTCAGGAACGCGGCCCGGGACGGGTACTCGACCGCGAGCATCATGTCCCACTCCTGATGGTCGGGGCCCACGACCGACTCGGTCGCGGCGAGCGCCAGCAGCAGCCGGGCGCCGACCCCCTCGAGGAACGGCCGCGTGGCTTCGGCGTAGCGCCGATAGGCCTCGGCGCCGCTGATGCCGTCGGCCGCGTCGATCCCGTCGGCTCGGTCCTTGAATCGCAGCAGGTTGATCATCACCACCGGCGACTGGTCATCGGAGGCGACCAGGCGCTGGATCTGCTCGGGTGTCGGCTCGATGCTCATCGGCGGGTTACCTCCGGGGTTGGGGACGCGGCGGCAGGAACATCGCCGGCCGCGGCTTCTGGTTGAAGTTGAAGTCCTTGACCAGGTCGCCGAGTCCGCGCGCGTTCTCGCGGACGCTCGGTCGCGGGTCGGGGCGCCCGTCGGTCTTGGGGTCCAGGCGCTGGCTGCCGAGGAAGTCGTCCTCGACGAACTTGGCGAACGCGTCGAAGCTCAGCTTCTGATGGTCGATGTAGCCGCGCCGGGCGTAGGGGCTGATCACCAGGGACGGGACACGAAACCCGTACCCGTTGACGTCCATCCGCGGCGGGCGCACGTGGTCGTAGAAGCCGCCCCAGTCGTCCCATGCCAGGAAGATCGCGGTGCTGTTCCACTCCCGGCTGCGCCCGATCGCATTGATCAGGTTGGTCACATACGCCTGGCCGGCCTTGATCGACGATGTCGGGTGCTCCGAGACGATCCCGCTCGGGATCACCCATGACACCGACGGCAGGCGGTTGCGCCGCAGCGCCGCGAAGAACGCGCTGGTGTCGCGGATGTTGCCCAGCTGATGGTCCTGACGGACCGTGTCGAAGCTCGGGAGCGGGTTCCAGATCCCGGGGGTGCGCGGCGCCTGCGGCTTGTACGTGCAGAACATCTGCGCGTCCTCGCAATCGGGCTCGGGGCCCTGCTTGACGTAGTACCCCCAATTGACGTGCCGGCGGTCGAACAGGTACGTGAGGTCGGTCCAGGCGTAGTCGGGCGGCTTCGAGTGCGGCGGCCCGATGTCGGTCGGCAGCCCGGGGAGCTCGATGTTGTTCTTGCAGCTGAACGGGTCCGCGGGCGTCATGCACTGCGCCGACCACTCGGAGACGAGGTAGAGGTGGGCCGGCAGGCTCCACGAGGCGACCGGCTCGAACATATGGTCCTGGAGCACGAAGTTCTTCGCGTACGTCCAGTAGTTCGGGACCTCGCGCTGGTCGTGGTAGCCCATCATGTCGACCGACAGGTTCGCGATGCAGTCGGGCGGGTCGAGCGCGTTCGTGCAGTTCTCACGGGCGCGCACGAATCCGTCCATCCGGCCGTTGTCGTAGTCGGTCGAGAACGCCAGCGCCTCGTGCGGGCCGCCGTCGTTGACGTCGTGGCTGTCGTGGAACGGGCGCACGCAGCGGTGCCGGAGCGGGTCCGGGATGCACGGCACACGGCCACGGTTTCCCGCGAGCCCGGGGATCCCGTCGGCGCCCGGATACGTACCGAAGTAGGAGTCGAACGAGCGGTTCTCCTGCATGATGATCACGACGTGCTTGATCTTGTGGATGCCGCCCGCGGCCAGCGCGGCCGGCGCGGCCGCGGCGGCGATCCCACCCGCCAGGCACCCCGCGAGCAGGAGGGCGAGGCGGCGCATCAGTGGTTGACCAGCACCGGGATCAGGTTCGGCGGGAGCTTGCTCGGCGGGATCCGCGGCAGCAGGAACGGTTTGCGGGGCTTCTGGTTGAAGTCGAAGTCCCCGAGCAGGTTCCCGAGGATCTTGGCGTTCTCACGCACGTCGGGACGCGAGTCCGGCCGCCCGTCGGTCTTCGGATCGAGCCGCTGCCCCCCGAGGAAGTCGTCCTCGATGAACTTCGTGTAGGCGTCGAAGCTGAGCGTCTGGTGATCGACGTAACCCTTCCTCGCGTAGGGGCTGATCACCAGCCCGGGGACGCGCAGCCCGTAACCCTGTCCGTCGACCCGCGGCGGCTTGACGTGGTCGTAGAAGCCGCCCCAGTCATCCCACGCGAGGAAGATCGCGGTCGAGTCCCAGTCCTTCCCGGACATGATCGCGTCGATCGCCCGAGTGACATGGTCCTGCCCCCAGCTGATCCGCCCTGGCGCGTGCTCCGAGGTGTCGCCGCTCGGGATCAGCCACGAGACCGCCGGAAGCGTGCCGGCGTACGCGTCCCGATAGAACCGCCCCGCGTCGACGATGTTCGCCAGCTGTCGGTCCTGGTGGACGTCTTCGAAGCTCGGTAGCGGATTCCAGATCTGGGGCGTCTCGACGTTCTGCGGCACCGGCGTGCAGGTCATCGCGCCGCTGTCGCAATCAGGCTCGGTGCCCTGCGTCAGGTAGTAGCGCCAGCTGACGTGGTGCTTGTGGAGCAGATAGGTGATGTCCGTCCAGCCGTATTGCGCGACGCCGTTGTTCAGCGTGAGCAAGCCGAGCAGCGCGGCCGAGTTGTTGGCCTGAGTCGGGCTCGGCTTGCCCTTGCCGGGATTGACGAGGTTGGTCTCGCAGCTCATCGGCTTGAGCAGGTCCAGGCAGCTCGCCGACCACCCGGAGACCATGTAGAGGTGCGACGGGAGGCTCCACGTCACCGCCGGCTCGAACATGTGGTCCTGGAGCACGAAGTTCCGCGCGTACGCCCAGTAGTGCGGAACCTCGCGCGCGTCGTGGTACCCCATCACGTCCAGACACGGCGGCCCGTTGAGCACCTGGAGCAGCTGCACGGTGGTCGTGATCGGCGCGTGGCAGGCGAGCCGGTCGGTGTCGGGATGGCCCGACTCGACGCTGCGGATGAACCCGTCCATTCGGCCGCCGTCGATGTCGGTGAGCGCGTCGACCGTCATGTGCGGCCCGCCGGCGCTGCTGTCCTGATGGTCGTGGTAGGGCCGCTGGCAGCGGTGGCGCGCCGGGTCCGGCACGCACGGCAGCTTCCCCGGGTGACCCGCGAGCCCGGGGATCCCGTCGGCTCCCGGATAGGTGCCGAAGTAGGAGTCGAACGAGCGGTTCTCCTGCATGATGATCACGACGTGCTTGATCTTGTGGATGCCGCTCGCGGCCATCGCGGCCGGCGCGGCAAGCGCGACGAGGCCACCGGCGATCACGATCAGAGCTGCGCGGCGGATCACGACGAACCCACGGGCTTCGAGCTCGCCAGCACGCGGCCGCTGGCGCCGAGCGCGCGGACCTCGAACCTGCTCGCGCTTCTCGCAAGCGCGATGCGGGTCTCGAATGCTCGGTCCGCGACCATGGCAACCGGCCGCAACGTTCCGTCGCTGGACCCCGCGAGCAACTGCCACCGCCTGACCGTGTTCGCGCCGTTCCAGCTGACGTACACCGACACGTGGCCCGGCGAGGTGCGCCTCGCCGTGACCGCAGGGCGGGTCCTTGGCGTCGCCGCCCACCGGAAGCCGTACACGCGGTAGCTGCCATCGTCTGAGGGCAGGCTCGCGTCGAACAGCATCCGTCCGCTCGATGTGAACTCGGTGAAGTCCGGCTCCGAGCCGAACCCGACCAGTGCGTCGCCGCCCGCGAGCGTCTGGAGGCTCCCCTCACTGTCGGCGAGCGTGCGCGGCCGCGGATATTGGCGCGCGAGCGACGCGGTGCGGCGGCCCGTGTCCAGCTTGAGCACCAACCCACGCGAGCTCTTCGCGAAGAACGGCGGCCCTCCCTCGTCGTCGAACAGTCCGATGCGCCCGCCGGGCTCGAGCCGAGCGTCGTGCTGGAAGTAGAAGCTCGTCCCCGGTCCCATCTTGAAACTGCTCTGCATCCCGCCGAGCGTCCACAGGACGCGACCGGTCGCCTGGTCGATCTCATAGATCGCGCAGGTATCTCGCGCTGAGATCAACAGCCGGTTGCCGGGGACCTGTTCGATCGAGTTGACGTGGAACACGTCGTCGTACGGGCTGGTCGCAGGACTGGCGAAGGAGGCGGAGAGCGGGATGTGGCCGAGCGAGTGCCACTCCCACACGACCAGCCCCGTGCGGACGTCGATCTCCTGCACGATCGAGTCGATCAGCAGCGAGAGCTTCCCGGGCGCGGTCCCGGGCAGGTGGTAGTTCACGAGCGACTGGACCGTCATCAGCGCGTCGCCCGAGCGCGTCAGCACGAACTCGTGGACGTCGGCCGAGTAGCCGTTGCCGGCGTGTACGACCTTGAGCGGCCGGTACGAGGTGTCGTAGATCTCCCCATCGCCGAGCCCGTACGCCGCGATCGTGACCGCGCCCTGCCACCAGGTCAGCACTGGCTTTCCGTTCCACCGCTGAATCTCGAAGTTGGACGCGACGATTGGCCTCGGGAGCTGGTGGAACCAGACGAGCTTGCCGTTGCGATCGATGATCATCGGTCCGCCGGGGCCGACCGGTTTGATCGAGATCGCGTTCATGGCGCTCGGATGAACGATCGGCGAGGGCAGCGGCGTCAGGAACAGGTCCTCGACGACAGTGGGGCCGGTCTTGTGGACGGCGATCTTGGGCGGCAGCAGCGCCTTCGCGGTGACGAAGTGCTGGAGCTTCGCCGGCTGGGTCGCGGGAATGTTGATGATCGGCGGGTTCGGCAACAGCTCGGCGACCGTGAAGGCGAACGCGATCGGGATGTGGCCCTTGATCCTGATCTCCACGTTGACCCGCTCGCCCTGGGTGAGCGGCCGTGCGAGCACGAAGCTCGCCCCGCGATCGCCGCTGTAGGTGCGCAGCGTTCCCGGATGCGCCCCGCTCACCGAGCCGGCAACGCGGACCGACTCGATCTCGCGGCGCGGGACGCCGAAGATGCTGATCTGGGTACCCGGAGACGCGTCCTGCGTCCCGGGTTGCGGGGAGATCTCGACACGACCAGCGGCGGCCGTGCTAGCCGCTCCAAGCGTCAGTGTCGTGGCGGCCGCGGCCGCAGCCGCGATCAGCCCGAGACCCCCTCGCGTCCTTACCACGGAACCAGTTATAGCCATCGGGTGACACGGTGTCAAACACCGCGTCACTCAAATGGTACGATCGGACTGTGAGCCCTCCGGCCGAGCGCACGCGACGCCGTGAACAGCGCGAGGAAACTCGCCGCCAGATCCTCGCGGTCGCCGAGCGCTCGCTACGCGAGCGGCCGTATCGCGAGCTCACCGTCGACGTCGTGATGACGGAGACGGGCCTCACCCGGACCGCCTTCTACCGCCACTTCGACGACGTGACCGACCTCGTCCTGCGGCTGTACGAGGACGTCGCGCGGGAGCTGTTCGCGGTCGCGAAGCGGTGGGCGGATACCGCCGGCGTCGGCTATCCGACGCCAGGGCGCGAGGGGCTCGCCGGGATGATCGAATTCTACGTCCGCAACGGCCCGCTGATCCGCGCGATCGCCGAGGCGGCGGTGACCGACGAGCGGATCGAGCTCGCGTACCGCGGGTCGATCGACCGGTTCATCGAGGTGACCACCGGCGCGCTCGAGCGGATGGCCGGCCAGGGCCTGCTCAAGGTTCCGGACCCCCGGGCGCTCGCCCGCGCGATGACGATCATGAACACGGCCTACCTACTGGCCGAATTCGGCCGGGACCCCCAGGGCGACCCGGCCGTCGCGCTGGAGACCCTCGAGCAGGTGTGGCTGCGGCTGGCGATGCCGCTGCCACTGTGACGCCGGTCAGCTGCCGCGCTTGCGGTCCTGCGGCCGGCGGAGCGCCGCCGCAGCTCAGATCGTGCTGGCGAGGAGCAGCTCGAGCTGGTCGATCCGCCGCGCGGCGGTGTGCTCGGCGAGCACTCGGCGGCGGGCGCGGCCGCCGATCGCGCGACGCTGGTCGTCGGGCATGTCCCACAGCGCCTCGACGACATCGGACGGCTTGTCCGCGAACAGGATCTCGGTGCCGTCGGCGAACAGCTGCTCGAGCCCGTCGCAACGGTCGCTGATCACCGGGATCCCGCACGCCGCGGCCTGGAACAGTCCGACGCTCGGCGCTAGTTCCCGCGCGCGGCCACCGATGTTCAGCGTCCACCGCTGTGCGGCGCAGAACGCCGAGTGCTCTGGCAGCGGCACGTGCTCGACGCGCTCGACGTTGTCGGGCCACGCAAGGTCGGGCGGGTACTCCTTCCCGGCGACCACGAACTCCGAGTCGCGGAGCTTGCGCGCCGGGCCCAGCAGCAGCGCTTCGAGCTGCGGCTGCCTCGAGTCGGAGTACGGCCCGTGGTACCCGAGGTCCCACCTCGGGTGGGTCTGCCGCGGGCGGTAGCGGAGCGGGTCGACGACCGGGTAGAACGCGCACGCGTGGCGAGCGCCGAAGCTCTGCTCGAGCCGCTCGAGCGCGTGGCCGCCGGCGAAGGACAGGTACAGGTCGTAGCGCGGGATGAGCGCGGTCGACAGGTACCGGCAATCGCCCCGCTCGAGCCGCGCGAGCGTGCCCGGCGTGTTGACGTCGTAGAACGCCGTCGTCCCCCGGGCGGTGTTGCAGACCCATTCCCCGACCGCGATCCCCTCGGGCACGCACGAGCCGACGACGACGAGATTGGCCCCCCTCACCTCGGAGGCGAACCGCACTCGGAGATCGCCCACCGACGAGTACAGATACGTGCGACCGAATGGCGGATCGGGCACGTCACGCGCCGATGCGTACCACGGCACGTCGCGCTCGAGGAACACGACGTCGTGCCCGCGGGCGTCGAGCTCGCGCATCAGCGAGCGGTAGTGGGTCGCGTGCTCGTTTCCGAGCGACGACGTCACCGATAGACCGAGGAACACGACCCTCATCGGCCCAACCCTGTGGCGGCTGCATCGATCACCTGCTGACCCCTCCTACTCGAGACCATTCTCGTCGGCGGTCCGGACATAGGTCCGGCGCGGCGAGCGTCCACCTCCACAAGATCGACAACCGTGGGCCCGATGTCGAGCTTCGGGCGCGATCGTCCACGAACGGAGCTCGCAAGCTGCGGAAATTGCGTGCGCGAGGCCGCCTCTCCCGACCCGACCCACCGGATTCCGTACTATCGGACGCAGATGGGGGCGAAGGTGCGTTTCAGGGCGTTGCTTTACGGGCTACTCACGCTCGGGGCTTTGACCCGCGGTCGCAACCGCGGCGGCGACGTCCGCAGCGACAGCCGCGACGCGCACGCCCACCCCCACGCACAAGTGCAGGCCGGCCCGGGCACCGCGCTGCCTGCGGCTCGCGCGCGGCCACGAGCCCGTGCTCGTGTCTGTGGCGGCGCGCGTCTCGAGGACCGACGCGCTCCAGGCGTTCGTCCAGACGGTCGGGCCGCTCCCCGGAATCAAGGCCCTGCCGGGCGCGGTCGATCGCGCGCCCTATGGCTCGCTATCCGGGCCGATCCGGTGGGCTGCCGCCTACCTCCCGACGATGACGCCGGCGCAGCGCAAGGCGTTCCAGAAGCTGATTGGCGGACGCCGCGGCGTGTTCGCGCGGATCGCGTCGAACCCTCCGAAGGGCGCGCAGAAGAAGTGGGATCAGGCCGCGAAGACCGCGGTCGCGCTGCTCTCCGTGCACCTCGGGGTGTCGCTCTCGAGCGCCCCGGCGCTGCCGGTCGAGGTCAAGCTGATGACGGCGCCCGACCCCGGCGGCCCAGGCAGCCAGGCCGCCGCCGAGCCG
>DASXDA010000065.1:0-2889 GCA_036490875.1 Solirubrobacteraceae bacterium | reverse complement strand
CTTCCCGGCCTTGTGGAGGGGCTCGCCGCGACCGGCGCACCGTACGCGGGACGGCTGATCGCGCACGCCAGCGGCGCGCACGGCATCCGCGTGCTCGACCAGGCGACGCGCGCGGGCGCGCTGCCGCTCGCGCTGCACCCGATCATGACGTTCACCGGCCGCGAAGATGACGTGGACAGGATGAAGGGCGTCAGCTTCGGCGTGACCGCGCCTGACCAGCTCCGCCCGGCCGCCGAGGCCCTCGTGATCGAGATGGGCGGCGAGCCGGTGTTCATCGCCGAGGAGAATCGCGCCCTCTACCACGCCGCGCTCGCCTTCGCCGCTAACCACCTGGTCACGCTCGTCTCTCAGGCGGCGAGCCTGCTGCGCGAGGCGGGCGCGGACAACCCGAACCGGATGCTCGGCCCGCTGCTCAGCGCGGCTCTCGACAACGCGCTGCGGTTCGGCGACGCCGGCCTCACCGGGCCGGTGGCGCGCGGCGACGAGGGCACCGTGGCGGCTCACGTCGCGGCGATCGGCGCGCATGAACCCGCCGCGCTCCCCGCTTACCGCGCGCTGGCCCGGCTGACCGCCGACCGGGCGCTGGCCGCGGGAATGCTCAGCGCCGGCGATGCGGAACGCCTACTAGACGTGCTTGGAGACCACTGATGATCATCGCCCGTACCCGCGGCGAGCTTGCCGCCGCGCGCGAGAAGCTCCGCGGCCCCGTTCTGCTTGTGCCCACCATGGGGGCGCTGCACGACGGGCACCTGGCGCTGCTGCGCCGGGCCCGGGAGCTGGCAGGGCCGAACGGCACGGTCGCGGTCTCGATCTTCGTCAACCCGCTGCAGTTCGGGCCGAACGAGGACCTCGACAAGTACCCGCGCACGCTGGACGCGGACCTGGCCGCCTGCGAGGCCGAGGGCGTTGACCTCGTGTTCGCGCCGTCGGTCGGCGAGATGTACCCGCAGGAGCAGCTCGTCAGGGTCGATCCCGGGCCGACCGGTGAGATCCTCGAGGGAGAGTTCAGGCCCGGGTTCTTCCACGGCGTGCTCACGGTCGTGCTCAAGCTCTTCAGCCTGGTCCGCCCGGACATCGCGGTCTTCGGGCAGAAGGACGCGCAGCAGCTGGTGCTCGTCCGGAGAATGTCCGCCGACTTCGGGCTTGGCATCGAGATCGAGGCGGTCCAGACGGTGCGGGCCGCGGACGGGCTTGCCTTGGCGAGCAGGAACAAGTACCTGTCGCCGGCGGAGCGGGCCGTGGCGCCCGTGCTGCACCACGCGCTCGCCGCGGGCGCTGCCGCCGCGTCGGGCGGCCCTGGCGCGGTCCTCGCCGCGGCGCAGGCGGTGCTCGACGACCTCGTGCTTAACGACACTGTGCTCGACGAGACCGGCGGGGAGTTGCCCGCGGGAGCGTCGCCCCGCGTGGATTACCTGGCGCTGGTTGATGAGCGAAGCTACGGGCCCGTTCGGAATGATGATCTTGATTTTCACGGGACCGCGGTGCTCGCGATCGCCGCGCGGGTCGGGACCACCCGCCTTATCGACAACGTTCTTGTACAGCTATCGCCCCGGGGGACAACGACGCCCCGGGAGGGGACGGAACGGCATGCTGCTGACGATTGACATCGGGAACACCAACATGGTGCTCGGCGTGTTCGACGGGGACACGATCGTCGAGCATTGGCGGATCGCGACGGTGCCCGACCGGACCGCGGACGAGATCGCCGCGCTGCTGCACGGCCTGCTGGCGCGGTCCACCGTCGTCAAGGAGTCGGACCTCGCGGGGATCTCGCTGTGCTCCACCGTCCCGTCGGTGCTGCACGAGATGCGCGAGATGGTCCGCAGGTACTACGAGGACGTGCCCGCGGTGATCGTCCAGCCCGGCGTGAAGACCGGGGTGCCGATCAGGATGGATAACCCCAAGGAGGTCGGCAGCGACCGGATCATGAACTCGCTCGCCGCCGTGCACCTGTACGGCGGGCCGGCGATCGTCGTCGACTTCGGCACGTCCACGAACTTCGACGCGGTCAGCGCGAAGGGCGAGTTCGTCGGCGGGGCGCTCGCCCCCGGCATCGAGATCTCCGTGGACGCGCTGTCGCGCCGCGCGGCGCAGCTGCTGAAGGTGGAGCTGACCAGGCCGCCGCGGGTGATCGGGAAGAACACGGTCGAGGCGCTGCAGTCCGGGATCGTGTACGGGTTCGCCGGGCAGGTGGAGGGGATCGCGCGGCGGATGGCGGCCGAGTTGTCACCCGAGGACCCTGGGGCCGTGACGGTGATCGCGACGGGCGGGCTCGCCCCGCTGGTGATCGACGAGGTGCCGTTGATCGACGCGCACGAGCCGTGGCTGACGCTGATCGGCCTGCGCCTGGTCTGGGAGCGCAACATGGGGAGCGGCCCTCGGCCGGAAGGCGTGCACCCCACTGCCGTCGGCGTTCCCGCCGTAAGTGATGCGCTGCCTGAGGGTGATCCCCGGTAGCCTTCGGTCGTGGCTGAAGAGACGGTTCCGGAGCAGGTACGCGTCCGGCTGGAGAAGCGCTCCCGGATGCTCGCGTCCGGTATTGACCCCTATCCCGTGGGGTACCCGAGGACCACCACCATCGGCGAGGTGCGGGCCGGCCACGAGTCGCTGGCGGCGGACACGGCCACCGGCGAGATCGTTGGTATCGCGGGGCGGGTGATCCTTTCCCGGATCGGCGGGAAGCTCTGCTTCGCGACGTTGCGCGACGGCACCGGGGACATCCAGGTGATGATCTCGCTCGCCCGCGTGGGGGAGGAGGCGCTGACCGCGTGGAAGCGGGACGTCGACCTCGGCGACCATGTCGGCGTGACCGGCGAGGTGATCACCTCGCGCTCTGGCGAGCTGTCGGTGCTCGCCGACTCGTTCGCGATCACCGCCAAGTCGCTGCGG
>DASXDA010000064.1:0-15023 GCA_036490875.1 Solirubrobacteraceae bacterium | reverse complement strand
GGGCGCTTCATGGGGCCGAGGTCGGGCGTTTTCGTTGCGCACTCGCCGCCCGCACGCCACGCGCGCAACAAGAACGCCCTCAGCGGGCACTTTTGTTGCGAACGCACGCGGCGCCGAGGCAGATCGCAACGAAAACGCCCTGCCGAGGCGTCGGCCAGGTCACACGCCCCTTCGGGGGTAGGGCTGGCAGCGCGACCCCGGGGCCTCCGTGCCGAGCGCCGGGCAAACGCGACAACCGCCCCGCCGCCTGGGACTGAAGCCGTGTTCACCCCTGACGGCGGACAAACACGACACACGTGGTTCGCTGCGCGGGTGAAGTCGCGTTCACCGCGCCCCCGCCGCGACGCCCCCACCGCGACGCCGCACCGCAACCCCCCACCGAACGCGAACACCGCCCTTGACACCCCGCCCGCCGTATGTCAATCTGCCGCGCGGGAGATAAGGATCAACTGGAGGTTGAGACCTTCAGGATCAGAGAGGACGTGCGGTACGTCGAGTTCCGCACGATTGGTGCGGCGCCAGGGGAGGTAACGCGCCACGAACTCCGTACGGCTTGCGGCCGGGTGGCCGGGCCAGAAGGGATGCCTCGTGGCCCGACTTTCCCCTAGTTCTAACGCTCAACTTCAGGTTGATGATGCGTTTCTGATCGCGCTTGCCAAGCAGGGCAGCGCGGACGCGACGCATCGCCTGGTGCGCCGCTATTACGGCTTCGTCCGGCTCAAGGCCTCGTCCTACTTCCTCGCGGGCGGGGATGCCGATGACCTGATCCAGGAGGGCCTGGTCGGCCTCTACAAGGCGATCCGCGACTACCGGTCAGACCGGGAGTCGAGCTTCCGGAACTTCGCCGAGCTGTGCATCACGCGCCAGATCATCACCGCGGTCAAGACCGCGACACGGAACAAGCACACGCCGCTGAACCAGTACGTCTCGTTCTCGAGCACGCCGTCGGGCGACCCGGGCGAGAACGACTCGACGCTCGACGAGATGCTGCCCGGCTCGACGGTCCACGATCCGGTCAACCAGGTGATCAGCTCGGAGGAGCTGCGGGCGCTGGTGGCGTGCCTCTCGACGGCGCTGTCGGAGCTCGAGTCGCGAGTGCTGGCGCTGTACCTCGACGGCCACTCCTACGAGGAGGTCGGGCACCGGCTCGGGTGCGACTGCAAGACAGTCGACAACGCGTTGCAGCGCGTCAAGCGCAAGGTCGGACAGCACCTGTCGAAGCGCGCCGTGCCCGCGTAACCCGGGCAGGGAGCGCCGAGGCGCTACACCTAGCCCGCGTGGATCACGCGGTGGCAGCCCACCAGCGTGATCGCGATCGGGCCGTCGCTCGTCACGTTCAGCTTGGCGTTGCAGCTGACCGCGGCGCGGGTGACGTCGATCGCGGCGGTTGCGATGTTCGTCGCGCCCACGTCGATCGCGTTGCTGCGGGGAGCCGGGGGCGTCGGTCCCCAGGTCTTGCTGAAGCTCAGATAGTGCAGGTCTCCCATGTTCCCGCCGCTGAGCGTCCCCCGGGTGGGGGCCCCGAGGCCGGGAATGGGGGCGCCGCCCGCGGGCGCGACCGGGTCGCCGACCCCGAAGCCGTGCGAGACCGCGTCGATCTGGCCCTCCGGGTCGCCGTTGGAAGCCGTGTTCGATTGGCTGCGGAGGCTCAGCCCTGAGACCCAGTACGCGTGGTCGCCGTTGACCCCGTAGTGGGGATAATTCCGCGCGCCGTCGACGACATAGGTGACGTGCGACGGGTCGCGGTTGACCTGCGCGGTCCCGAGGAACCCGGCCGCAGGCGCGAACTGGTCGTTGATCGCGAGCTCGAGATGGTCCGGGAACAGTGGTGAGCACAGCGTGCTCGCGCACGGTTGGTAGACGTCGAGCTCGTAGCGGTAGCCGAGATTCGCGAGCTTCGTCGCGGTCTGGGTGTAGTCGCTGACGTTGACGAGTTCGTCCCCCGAGTTGTTCCACATCAGCACGGGGAGGTTGCGCATCGATGCGAGCACGTCGGTGTTGGGCTCGAACCCGACGGTCGGCTGCGCGCGGGCGAACAGATCGGGGAACTCGGCTCCGAGCTTGAACGTGCCCATCCCGCCCATCGAGTAGCCGGTGATGTCGACATAGGCCGGGTTCAGGGCGTACAGCCGCGCGATATCGGCCCACACCTCGAACACGTCCGCTGCGCCGAGGCCCTGGTAGAACTGGTCCGGGCCGCGCGACTCGGGGGTGATCACGATCGACGGCACGCCCCGGTTCGCGAACTGCGACTGGTTGCGCGTGCCCGTGTACTGGTTGTAGTTCGCCGACAGCGAGTGCAGCAGCAGCGTCAGCCCCCAGCCTCCGGCGGGCGCCCGGCCGCGAGGCACATAGACCGTGTACGGCTCGAGCTGACCGTCGTACTCGGGCTTGCACGAGGCCGGGTTGCTCGAGCCCTGAAGGCCGCACTCGCTCGAGAAGTTGGCGCCCTGCGCGGGCTCGTAGTGGCTCGCGAGGATCCGGTTGATCGGCCCTGTCGTCGGGATCTGCGAGTTGTCCGTGACCCGGTGCTCGAGCCTGGCGAAGTTCACGTCTGCGCGGAACTTCGAGATGTCGCCGGACGCGAGCGCGGTGCCCTGCCCCTCGTCGCGCCACCACCGCGGGTCGATCAGCGCGCCCGATCCTGCGGTCACGGACGGAAGCGGCTCCTGGCTGTTCGACCGGAACGCGACGTTGAAGAAAGCCGGCGGGCTCGACGCCGTGCCGGCGCCGCCGGGCTGCGTCGCGCTCGCGGTCGCCGCCGGGAGCACGTAGCGGCCGGCGGACTGGTTCCAAAGCCCGACGCCCATCGCGAGCCGGACGGTGCCGCCGCCCGGATTCCAGTCGCCGTGGGGGACGTCCACCTCGATCTGGCGGCGGTGGAGGTCGAGCTTCACCGCCGGCGCCGGCCCGTGGACCTGAGCACCGTCCGACGCGCGCACCAGCTGGGCGACGAGCTTCGAGCCCGACGGGTGGACGGTCAGGAACATCGACGCGGGGGCGCTCACGTTCGCGCCGTCCGGGAACGGATACGTCTTCCCGGCGACTCCTCCGATCGCGATCGAGAACGCGACCAGCGAGGGGTTCTCGAGCGTGTTGAGCGTCACCCTGAAGGCGGTCGCGCCGGCCAGCGGCTTGACGCGGAACTCGACCAGGTCGGCGGCGTCGTTCGCGTAGCCGGCACCGGTCGGGTACGTATAGGTGCCGTCGGGCTTCGAGAAGGTGTCGCCGCTGGCGCGGGGATCGGCCGGGTCCGGCAGCTCGCGTGCGCCGTGGTCGTCGTACAGCCAGTCCTGGTAGAGGAACTCGCCGTCGCGGTACGCCGAGCCGCCCGAGACGAGGATCGGCGGCGCGTGCCAGGCGCCGGCGTTGGTCAGCTGAGGCGCGGCGGCGGGCGGCTGGTAGAGGATCGTGGGCCCGGGCCGCGAGCCGGGACCGGTGTACAGCGACGCGCCCAGCGCGGCGGGCGCGGCGCAGATCGCCAGCACGGCAGCGAACACCATCACGATGGCCGCCGAGAAACGCCTCCCGCTCCTCACGACGCCGGACATTACAAGACAAATTCGCGGGATGTCTCAGTTGGCTGAGAGGTTCTGAGGCGTGGGAGCGGGCCGCTGGGACCGGCGCCCCTCGATGCGCCCATTCCTCGCTCGTACAAGGGCGTCACGAATGTGACCAATTCGGCCCGATCGCTTGTGCATCGACGCGCGAGCAGCTAGCTTCCTGGAGGAGGCGTAGGTCGAGCCAGGGGGCTGGCTGCTTCGGGGGGCGCGACGCGTGCACGTTGCGGGGTACGCCGTGATCCGCATTCACAGTTGGTTCATCCCTAGGGGGTACTCATGAAGATGCAGTCAAGGCCTGGCCGCGCCGTGGCGCGCGGCGGGGCGATCGCCGGCGCTGCGCTTGTCGCTGCCGCCGTGCTGGCGACCTCGGCCAGCGCGGCCGCGACGTGCGGGGGGAGGCGGGTGTCTCCGTTCCCCTGCCTGCAGTATCAGTTCGTGACGCTGAACGACAACAAGGACCTAACTTTCAACCAGCTGTTGGGGATCAACCCCCAGGGGCAGATCGCCGGCTACTTCGGCTCGGGAGGTCAAGGACATCCCAACAAGGGCTACCTGCTCTCGCCGCAAGGCGGCCAGTACAGCCAGAGCGGCTTCAAGGACACCAACTTCACGAACTCCGCTCAGACGCAGGTCACCGGGCTGAACAACAACAACAACACGGAAGTTGGATTTTGGGCCGACCAGAACGGCGCGAACTTCGGCTGGTACAAGAAGTCGAACGGGAAGTTCGTCAACGTGAACTTTCCGACCCAGGACAACTCGAGCCCGGCCGTCAACCAGCTGCTCGGGGTCAGCAACTCCAACACCGCGGTCGGCTTCTACAACGATGGCGCCGGGAACAGCCACGGGTACTGGTACGAGATCGGCTCGGGGAACTTCCACGCGATCAAGGTGCCCTCGAATGTGACGAGCGACACCGCGACGGGTGTCAACGATCACCGCGACATCGCGGGCTTCGCCACGACGAGTGACGGCACGGAGGAGGGCTTCCTGATCGCGAATGGAGCCTTCAACCCGATCATGTATCCCGGCGCGAGCTCGACGCAGGCGCTCGGCGTCAATAACAGCGACGAGGTCGTCGGCGTGTACACGATGGGAACCGGCGACAACGCTCAGATGTTCGGGTTCACCCTGACCAATCGACGTAGCGCGGGCGCGACCAACACGACCCAGGTGTTCCAGACGGTCAACGACCCGAATGGCCAGGGCACGACTACCGTCAACGGGGTCTCCAGCTGCGGGAACATCGTCGGCTTCTACGTCGATGGCGCCGGCAACACCGACGGCATGCTCGGGATCGCCGGCACCCCCGCCATGGCTCACGACGCCGCGGCCATCTCGCACAAGAAGCACAAGAAGCACAGGAAGCCGAAGAAGCCCTCCGGCCGCTGCTGACGGCGGTTGATCGGCCCGGAGGCCGTCGCCGGTCTGGCGGCCGGTGCCCCGAGCGAGCCGGGCTCGCTCGGGGCCCGGAGGTCTACGTCGGGCTGAGCCTGCTCGCGATGTCGTAGCGGTACACGTACATCGTCAGCTGGCCGACGTGGTAGACCGCCGCGGGCCGGCCGAGGCCCGGAACCGGTGCCGGCGCGAGCCGGAGCCGTCGGTCGGTAAGCAGGAAGCTGCCGGCGCCCGGGCGCCGGCCCATGCCAGCGCCGCGACCAGCAGCATTCCCGCGCCGGCGACGGTCGTGCGGGCGGCCTCGGCCCCTCCGAGCTCGGCGCTGGATGAGCACGAGGAACGCCGCCAGCAATCCGACGCAGAACCAGTCCGGAGCATGCTGGGTCATCGACAGCAGCAGGTGCAGCGTGGCCGGGGCCGCGCACCAGGATCAGGTAAAGCGCGCCGAACGGCACGGCCGCCCAGCGCCAATTGCGCACGATCGAGCGCAGCATCGGTCGCGAGAGTGTGTCGAATGATTAGGCTGGACACCGTGAGCTCGTCCACGCTCGAAGCGGTCGTTTTCGATCTGGACGGCGTGCTGATCGAGTCCGAGTCGGTATGGGACGGCGCGCGCCGGGCGGTCGTCGCCGAGACCGGCGGGCAGTGGCGCGATCAGGCGACCCGGGAGATGCTGGGGATGAGCGCCCCGGAGTGGTCGCGCTACGTGCACGACGAGCTGGAGGTGCCGCTCGAGCCCGACGAAATCAACGAGCGCGTCGTCGACCACGTCCTGGACCGCTACCGCCGCGACCTGCCGCTGCTCCCGGGTGCGGAGGAAGCGGTCAGGCGCCTCGCGGCGCGGTGGCCGCTCGGCCTAGCGACCTCCTCGAACCGGCCCGTGATCGACGCAGTCCTGGAGGCGGCCGGCCTGACCGACTGCTTCGCGGTGACGGTGTCCGGCGACGAGGTGGCGAGGGGCAAGCCGTCTCCGGACGTCTACCTCGAGGCGACGCGCCGGCTCGGCGTCGACCCGGCCGATGCCGCTGCGGTCGAGGACTCGACCAACGGCCTGAGGGCTGCTGCCGCGGCGAGGATGGTGGTGATCGCGATCCCGAACCGGGAGTTCCCACCGTCCGAGGACGCGCTCGCGCTCGCCGATCTCGAGCTGCGATCGCTCGACGAGCTCACGCCCGACGCGATCCTCGGCGGGGTGGACCGCCGCACGGCGGGGGCGTAGATTTCCGGTATGTCGCCGATCTCTCGCGGGTTCCTGGGCCGACGCCACCCCGTCGACGATCCGTCGCGGGTGCCTCCGGGGCAGTACGTGACGACCGACTTCCCGGTGCTGTCCGCCGGCCCGACCCCGCATACGCCGCTCGAGGAGTGGACGTTCGAGATCGCCGGCGCGGTCGACCAGCCGGCGTCGTGGAGCTGGGACGAGTTCCTCGCGCTTCCCGCGGAGACGCCGACGGTCGATATCCATTGCGTGACGAAGTGGTCGAAGCTCGACACGAGCTGGAAGGGCGTCTCGGTCGACACGCTGCTCGAGCGCGCCGGCACGGAGGCCAAGTGGGTGACGGCGTTCTGCGACGGCGGCTATACGACGAACCTCGGGCTCGACGACGTGTCCGGCGGCAAGGCGTGGGTGGCGTACGAGTTCGGGGGCGCGCCGCTCGAGCCCGAGCACGGCGGCCCGGCACGGCTGCTGGTCCCGCACCTGTACTTCTGGAAGAGCGCCAAGTGGGTGCGCGGACTGCGGTTCACGCCGGCCGACGTGCCCGGGTTCTGGGAGAACTACGGCTACCACAATCACGGCGATCCTTGGCTCGAGCAGCGCTACCAGGGAGACTGAACTGGCAGCTGGGACGCGTGGTCGAGCTCGTCGATCAAACCCCGCGGACCAAGAGCCTGGTGCTCGACGTGCCCGACTGGAAGGGCCATCGGGCCGGGCAGCACGTCGACGTGAGGCTGACCGCCGAGGACGGCTATCAGGCGCAGCGCAGCTATTCGATCGCGTCCGGCCCCGAGGACGACAAGCTGGTGCTGACCGTCGAGCGACTCGACGACGGCGAGGTGTCGCCGTACCTGGTCGACGTGCTCCAGCCGGGCGACGAGCTCGAGCTGCGCGGGCCGATCGGCGGCTACTTCGTCTGGGAGGAGTCGCTCGGCGGGCCACTGCTGCTGATCGCGGGCGGATCGGGGATCGTCCCGTTCAGGGCGATGCTCCGGCACGGGATCGCGACGGGGAGTGACGTTCCGCTGAGGCTGCTGTACTCGTCCCGCGCGCTCGACGAGGTGATCTATCGCGACGAGCTGCGCGAGGCGGGGAATGCCAACGGCGTCGACATCGAGCTGACGCTGACGCGCGACGCACCGTCGGACTGGAACGGGCGCCGGGGCCGGATCGACGAGCAGATGCTCGACGAGGTCGCGTGGGCTCCGGCGGAGCAGCCGCTGATCTACGCGTGCGGCCCGACCGGGCTCGTCGAGAGCGTCGCGGACACGCTGGTGATGGCCGGCCACGACCAGGGCCGGATCCGGCTCGAGCGTTTCGGGCCAACGGGGACGTGATCGTGGAATCGCTCGACGGAAACGCGATCGCAGGTCAACTGTTCGAGGTGTTCGGCTCGGAGATGACGGCCGTCACCGGCAGGTGCCGGTTCTGCGGGGCGAGCTCGCACCTCGCCGAGCTCCGCGTGTACATGCGGGCGCCGGGCGCGGTCGGGCGGTGTCCGGCGTGCATGCGCGTGGTGCTCGTCCTGACGAGCGTCCACGGGAACGCCCGGCTCGACGCCTCGGGATTCGAGCTGTCCGCCTAGGCGCTGACGCTCTCGCTCGGTGCCCGCAGGCGCAGGCGCGCGGTCGAGGCCTCGGAGGCGGGCACCAACCGGCCCGCCTTGCCCAGACCGCGCGGCGGCATGTTGCCGTAGATCGCCTCGTACTGGCCCGCCGGCACGAGGTAGGTCTCATGCCAGATGCCGGTGCGGGCGCTCCTGCCGACCCGCCGCCAGTAGTTCCGCCAGGTATCCAAGTGAGGGTCATCCTGATCCCTCGCGAACGCCTCGAGATGCTCGAACGATCGCCAGTACTGCACGATCGTCGGGAGGCCCATCTCGTAGGCGAGCAGTCCCTTCTCTGGATGCGTACTGCGGTAGGCGGGGTCTCAGGGCTTCAGCGCGACCGCCGCCTCGGGCGTCGCGACGTGGAAGCTGAAGCTCTCCTGCAGGTACAGCCGCACGACCTCCGCGTCCGCGGAATCGAAGCCGATCGACAGGTCCTCTCCGGACTCGAACACGAAGTCGCCGCCACGGAGGCTGACCACCACCGCGCCGTCGACGCCGGGCGCCCAGACGATCGGGCCCTCGAGGATCTTGCGGAGGTGGTCGAGCAGCGGGTAGCCACCGTGCTCGGCGGTCTCGACCACGCGGCGGTACTGCTCGCGACCGAGCGCGAGCCCGTACGGCCCGGTGACTCCGCTGCACAGCAGCCGCTCGACCGCGCTCGCGACGGGACGCGGGTAGCCATCGGCCTCGCCGAGCTGGAGCGCGTCGTGCGGCGATGCCGCGGCGATTCCCGTGATCGCGCCTTGCCAGCCGTGGAACACGGCGACGTTCTCCGCAAGCGCAATCTGATGGGCCGCGTTGTCGAGCGGCCCCAGGTCCGTGTCGTCGGCGCCGCGATCGGCGTCGCGGAGCTCGGAGCGCGAGAGCTCGAAGTCGGCCCTCAACTCGACTAGTGGCAGCACCTGGCGCTGAAGGCCGGATATGCCTTCGGCGGGGGCGCCGGCGAGCGCGGCCACGCGGCCCAGGTTGGTCGATGAGTACTCCCAGCCGTGGGGGCCGGAGAAGTCGACGAGCTTGCGCGCGGCGAGCGCCGGCTTCAGCCGGTCGCGTGCCTCCTCGTCGAGCATGGTCCAGCCGGCGTCGCTGATCGGCGCCTTGGGACGAAGTAGGTGGTTCATCGCGCCGCTCCTCTCAAACTGCCGATTCCCAGTGACCCAGCCTGGAAGGCCCCGCCGGCCCCGGCCCCGTCACCCTCGAACGCCTCGGCTTCGGCCTCCTCGCCGCGCTCGACGATGTCGCCCGGCTGGAACAGGATCCCGTGCGCGACCTCGCGCCACGGCGGCGTGCGCCGCAACAGGAACTCGAGGTCCATGCTGAAGTGCTTGAACTCCTCACCCTGGGCGTCGCGCATCACCTCGGCCGCCTCCGGGTCCCGTTCGACGGCCAGCCGCTGCTCGTACCAGCCGATCGCCTCGGCCTCCTCGGTCAGCGACGCGCATAGTCGCGCGAACGTACGAGTCGCGGGAGGGAGCTCCTCGGGCGGCTCGTGGTACTGGTCGAAACCCATCGGATCTCCTTCGTGCGGGGGCCGTGGCGCGGGGGCACCGGGCACCCTACTGCTAAACGCCGGGCGGCTTGCGCGGGGGGCGGCACCGCGCCCGAACGGTGGCGTCGAGACCGACGAGCGCTACGCGAACGCCCCGACCCCGGTGATGTCCCGCCCGACGATCAGCGTCTGGATCGTCTCGGTGCCCTCGTAGGTGTGGAGCACCTCGATGTCGGTCATGTGGCGGATCACGTGGTTCTCGAGCAGGATCCCGTTGCCGCCGAGCATGTCGCGGGCCTCGGCGACCACCGCCCGCGCCTTGCGGGTGTTGTTCAGCTTCGCGAGCCCGGAGATCGTGTCGCTGAGCCGCTCGGCCTCCGCGAGCCGCGCCAGCTGCAGGCAGTAGAGCTGCATCCCTGTGACCTCCGCGAGCATCTTCACGAGCCGGTCCTGGATGATCTGGAAGCCGCACAGCGGCCTGCCAAACTGCTCGCGCCGCTTGGCGTAGGTGAGCGCGGTGTCGTAGGCGGCGACCGCGTGTCCGAGCGCCGCCCACGCGCACGTCGCCCGGGTCGTCACCAGCGCGCGACCGGTGTCCTTGAACGACCGGGCGCCCGGGAGCCGGTTTCGCTCCGGGACCCGTACCCCGTCCAGCTGGATGTCGGCCTGCCAGACCGCCCGGGCGGCCCCCTTGCCCACGATCACCGAGGCGGAGTACCCAGGGGCGTCCGTCTCGACCAGGAACCCCTTTACCTGCCCGTCCTCCAACGAGCGCGCCCAAACGATCACGACGTCGGCGATCGTGCCGTTGCCGATCCAGCGCTTAGCGCCGTCGAGCACCCAGCCGTCGCCGTCGCGCCGGGCGGTCGTCTCGAGCGCGACCGAATCGGAGCCGTGCGAGGGCTCGGTCAGCGCGAAGGCGCCGATCCGCTCGAGCCGAGCCATCGCCGGCAGCCAACGCCGCTTCTGCTCCTCGGAGCCGAGCATCGCGATCGTCTTCATCGCGAGGCCGGCCTGGACGCCGAGGAAGGTCCCGAGGCTGCCGTCGCCGCGGTGCAGCTCCATGTGGACGAGGCCGCACGCCAAAGGGCTCATCCCGGGGCACCCGTACCCCTCGATCCCATCGCCGACGAGCCCGAGCTCGGCCAGCCGCCGCGCGAGCGGCCACGGGAACTCTGCGCGCTCCCAGTAGTCGTTGATCGCGGGCAGCACCTCCTGGTCGACGAACCGGCGCGTGCGCGTGAACAGCTCCCGCTGCTCCTCGGTGAACTGCTCGCGAAGGAAGAAGTAATCGGTGGCGAGCGCCTCGCCGAGGTGCTCGTATGGGACGGTTGCGAACGACATCAGGACCTCCTGGATGCGAGCGCGCGCGCCGGCGTAAGCTCGGATTTGGCGAGCGCGGCAGCGATCGCGCGGTATGCCTTGCGGTTGAACACGAGCCCGACGTGGCTGCCGGTGACCTCGACGTTTTCGGCATACGGGACGACGGCGCCCTCCCACATGACGACGCCGTCGCCCTTCGAGTAGATGCTCGTCATCCGCACCCGGTCCGAAGGGAACGGTGCGGTGTAGTCGCGGGTGAACCCGCAGGCGCAGTCGGTCGCCAGGCAGCGCTCGTCGCGCGCTCTGCCGGTCGCGCGCATCGCCATCCGGGCGGCGGCGACGGTGTACAGCGTGGGCGTGCTGATCCCGAGCAGCCCACGGAGATCGGCGCCGAGCGAGATCGCGTGGGAGACCTGGTCCGGCCGGCGCGCCCCCAGCGCCCGGGCGAAGTGCCCGCCGCGGCTGTGGCCGACGACGGCGATGCGCCTGTCGTACCGGCGATACAGCGTCTCCACCCGCCGCTCGACACGCTCGAGCGCCCGGTCCGAGCAGTCGACGTTCGCGACCATTCCCGTCGTTCGGGCGTTGTAGCCGAGTCGCCACAACCACCCGGCGAGCACCGCGACGGTCTGATCGCCTGCGAGGAAGCCGGGGATCAGCACGACCGGCCGCCCGTCTCCGCGCGGGAGGCCGGGGCCGCCGATGAAGACGGGGTCGGCGGTCAGCCTCGCGAGCTCCAGCACCCAGCGGGTCTCGGCGAGCGGCCTGCCCCACCAGCGGGGTCGGTCCACCGGCGCGTTCATGACGCGTGCACGTAGCTGCCGGGGGCCTTGCCGAGCGCCTTATGTGCGGGGCTCCCGAGCCGTGCCGGCGCATCGACCAGCTCGCCCGAGCGAGCCGCCAGCCACTCGACGTAGTCCGGCCACCAGCTGCCCTGGCGCTTGGCCGCCCGCTCCATCCACGCCTCCGCGTCCGGGGGGTTCTCGTCTGCGACGCGGTAGCTCGAGCGCGAGTCCGGAGCCGGCGGGTTAATCAGTGCCTGGATGTGGCCGCTGGTCGAGAGCACGAACCTGCAGTCGCCTCCGAGCAGCTGCGTGCTCCGGTACGCGTTGTCCCACGGGACGATGTGGTCGTTTGAGCCGGCGACGATGTAGCTGTCCAGATCGACCTTGCTCAACTCGACCGGCGTGCCGAGTACCGATACCCCGCCGGCCTGGGTCAGCGAGTTGTCGAGCGCCATCCGGATGAAGTCCCGGTGAAGGCCCGCCGCCAGCCTCACCGAGTCCTGGTTCCAGTAGAGAATGTCGAACGCCGGCGGCTTCTTGCCGAGCAGGTAGTTGTTGATCACGTAGGACCAGATCAGGTCATTCGGGCGCAGCCACGCGAACACGCCCGCGAGCGCCTTGCCGTCGAGATAGCCCTTGCGCGCGGACTCGGCGACCGCCGCCGCCGCGACCTCGCGGTTGATCAACGCCGACTGTGTTCCGGCACGCGCGTTGTCGAGCGCGCACACCATCAGGGTCAGGCTCGCGACGCCGGAGAGGCTGCCCGTCTCGGCGAGGTGCGCGAGCAGGCTCGCGGTGACGATCCCGCCCGAGCACGCGGCGTTCAGGTGGACGGACTCCTGCCCGGTGATCTCTGCCACGGCGGCGCGCGCATCGAGCACGGCCTGCGCGTAGGTGTCGAGATCGAAGTGCCCCTGCGCCTCGTCGGGATTGCGCCACGAGATCACAAACACCTGCTGCCCCTCGGCTAGCAGATGCTCGATCATGCTCCGTCCCGGGGCGAGGTCAAGCACGTAGAAGCGGTTGATCGTCGGCGGCACGAACAGCAGCGGTAGCTCGCGCACCTGCTCGGTTGTCGGCCGATACTGGATCAGCTCGAACGCCTCCTCGCGGAGCACGACCGAGCCGGGGCTGAGCGCGAGGTTGCCGCCGACCTCGAACTTGTCGGTGTCGACGGTGGCGGGCAGGCGCGGCGCGCGAGAGATGTCGCGCCCGAACCGCCGGGCGCCCTTCACGAGGTTCGCGCCGGCGTCATCGACGGTCTGCTTGATCACCGTCGGGTTCGACCACGGGAAGTTGGTCGGCGCGACCGCGTCGAGCACGTTGCTCGCGGCGAACCGCGCCTGGCGCTCGGTCCGCCAGTCGAGCGACGCGTCATCGATCAGCCCGTCGACAGCGTCGAGGACCGCCAGGTAGGACTGCATCGAGCGGCGCCACAGCCAGCTCTCCCTCCAGGCCGGGTCGGTGAAGCGGCGGTCGCCGCGAGCGGGTGCGCGCTCCGATCGGCCGGCGGCGATCGACGCGAGCTCGCCGCCGAGCGCCCCCGCGCGCCGCAGGGCGCGGTCCGGGCGTCGAGCGAGCCCGGCAGCCGCTCTCACCCCCGCCGCCGGCTCGAGAAACCGTCGCGCGCCGCCGCGGCTGACGGCGGCGTCGGTGAGGAGTACGTCGAGCCCGGCGCGGGAGCCGGCGATCGGGCCGGTGGCAGCGCGCTTGTGCGACTCGCGCGGATGGATCGGAGTCGGGTTCGGGGCAAGGTTCTGGTTCGGCATCTTTTCTCCCTCGTCGGTCACGAACCACAGCTTCTCCCGGCGAGGGATCGAAATCGATGGAGCGCCCGACGAAATTGGGGGGCCGATCTTGTGGGCGGCATACAATCGCCCATGGAGAGGGCCTGTTGGCTGTAACCCGCCAATCCATCCGCCGGGCGTCCACGGCCGAGGGCAAGGCCGTCGCGAGGATCCTTGTGCGCCTCCGCGAGGAGGTCGAGACGCTCACCGACCACGCGATCGGGGAGATCTTCGGCGAGGTCACCGCGTACGAGACGACGCTCGACCCGGCGTTTGTCGCCGACGTCCGCGAGCACGTGCGCGAGCACTATCTCGCCGCGCTCGACGCTCTCGAGCTCGGCCGGGAGGTGACCCGCGAGGACCTCCTGTTCGTCCGCAGGCACGCCGCCCAGCGTGTGGGGCAGGTGTCGGTCGCCGACTTCATCCACGCCTTTCAGGTGGGTCAGCACGTGTTGCTCGACCGGGCGATCGGTCTTGCGACCGACGACGCCTCTCGCCGGGCGGTGCTGTCGCTGATCACGCTGATCCCAAAGTATTTCGACGTGGCGATCGCGCACGCCGCCGACGTCTACCTCGAGGCCGAGGAGCTGCTCGCGTCAACCGGCGAGCGGCTTCGCAGGGACCTGCTGGAGGACCTGCTGGCGGGCAAGCTGCCGCCCCCCGGCCCGCGACTGGACGCGGCGCGGGCCGCGGGGCTCGATCTCCGCTCGGGATGCCTCGTGATCGCGGCGCTCCCGACCGAGCCGCTCTCCGATCCGCACGCGCTCCGAGCCGCCGCGATGGCGATCGCGCGGGCTCCACGCCATGCCGTGCCGCCGCTGACGGTCGTCCGCCATGACGAGATCGTCGTCGTCGCGCCGCAACCGGGCAGCGACGCCCGCGCGCTGGCGGGCCGGCTCGCCGACACCCAGGCGCGGCTGGCGGGTCGGCAGGTCCCGCTCGCGATCGGACTGAGCACCCCGTACGAGGGGCTCGCGCGGGTGGCGGACGCCTACCGCGAGGCTGCCTCCGCACGCGATCGGCTGCTGCCGAAGCCGGGCGTCGTGGCGCTTCCCGCGATGTCGATCTTCGACTACCTGACGATGCAGGGCGATGGAACCGCCCGGCGGATGGTGCCGCCGGCGATCGAGCGGTTCGTGGCCGAGGACCTCGCGAGCGGCGGCGTGCTGCTGGAGACGCTGCGCGCGTACGCCGAGTCCGATCTGAGCGCGAAGCGGGCGGCCGAAGGGCTGCAGATCCACGTCAACACCGCCCACTACCGGCTCGCTAGGATCGCTGAACGCACCGGCTGTGATCTGCGCCGCCTCGGGGACGTGATCGAGCTGATGATCGCCGCGCGGCTGGCGTCCGAGGCCGACACGGCCGGCAGCTCCTAATGGGAAGGTTCCCCGGCCCCTCCGCGTCTTCAGGACCGGGCGAACGAAACCGGAGGTTCAAAGTGAAACGAATGATGATCGCGACGCTCGCGGCTGCCGTAGTCGCCGCCGCCGTCGCCGGGCCGGCAGCGGCCCGAACAAGCCCGACAACCCTGAAGCTGAAGAAGACGAGCGTGGGCACGATCCTGGTCAACGGCCGCGGATTCACGCTCTACACGTTCACCAAGGACGGGCGCAACCGCGACAAGTGCGCGGCCATCGGTGGCTGCCTCTCCATTTGGCCGGTCGTCAACGGGAGCGCGCGCCCGATCCTCGGACCGGGCGTGAAGCGCTCGCTGGTCGGGACGATCACGGTGATGGGCAAGAAGCAGCTGACCTACGGCGGGCATCCGCTGTATACGTACGTGGCCGACAGCGGCCCAGGGCAGACCTCGTACGTCAACACCCTGCAGTTCGGCGGGCGCTGGCCGGCGCTCAGCG
>DASXDA010000063.1:0-21099 GCA_036490875.1 Solirubrobacteraceae bacterium | reverse complement strand
CGCGCAATGGGTGCCGATCGCGCTGGGACGCGCGGCGGAGCCGCGCCCCGCGCGGCGATTCGCCCGCTAGCCCCAGCGGAATCCGGTCGGCTGCGGCACCGGCGGCAGCGGGCTCGAAGGGAGCCCGGCCGCGGGATCGTCGACGTTGTACCCGGACGGGGCGAGGTCATTGGGGGTGTCGGGGTGGAACAGCGACGCCAGGTACTGGGCCTGGCCGCGACCCGGTCCGAGCTCGAACTGGCCGCCGCCGTAAGCGCCGATCCGACGCTCGGCGCAGTAGTCGTACGCAGCGCACAGCCGCTCCAGTCCACCGATCCGCGACGGCTTGAGGTTCACCATCCGGGACGGAAAGGGGAGCGCCTTGATGTCGTCGATTGAGTGGATCGGCGCATCCCAGGTGATCCGGTCGTGGTCGCGTTCGAGCACCGCGGCGGTCTCGGGCGTGACGACGTCCGGGTCCTCGAGCCACGCGTCGGGGAACGCCTCGACCACGCGGCGATAGAGAACCGGGTCCGGGGGCTGGTCGACGATCGTCCCGCGGTAGAGCGCCTTGAAGTCGATCGAGTCGACCGAGCCGGTCTGGACGAGCGCGTCGAACAGCTCCGGGGTCCAGCTGCTGGTCGCGTCGAGCTTGAACCGCAGTGTGGGATAGCGCTCGAGCCGGTGCTCGATCGGTGCGATCGTGGCCGGGTCGCCGAGCCGCAGCGAGACGACGAACGTCAGCGGGCGGGGGTCGCGCCCGAGCGCCTCGTGCAGCGGTTTGCCCGCCTGTCTCAGCGCGAGGTCGAGCGCCGCTGAGTGGAACGTCCACCGGCGATACAGCCGCGAGACCTCGCGCTCGGGCGGGGTCGGGAACAGGTCGAGTGAGTCGATCAGCTCGCAAAACTCACCAAGCGTGTAGCTCCCGGCTAGGTCCTGGACGGGCCCGGCGTCTTGGAATGCGATGTGGTCGAGCCCGTCGTAGACAACGTCCTCGCCGACGCCCTCGAGCCCGCCGCCCTTCAGGTGGACCACGGTCGAGAGCCGCTCGAACCCGCTCGAGACGTGCAGCTGGAGTCCCTCCAACTCGTAGCCCTCGACCTGGAGCGGGAGGTCCTTGAGCAGGTCGTACGTGCTCATCCCGCCTCCGTTCCGGCCCGCTCGAGCCTCGCGACCAGCTCCTCGAGCCGAAGCTCGTCGAGGCCGCTCGAGACCGCGTCAAGCTCGGCCGCGCAGTATTCGACGAGGTCACGTCCCTCCTTGACGAGGTCGAGCGTCTCGCGGAGTCCCGCATCGCCGGAGTCGAGCCGGCGGATGATCTCCTCGATCCGAGCGACCGCCGATTCGTAGGTCCGCTCGCCCGAGCTCATTCGGTCACCCGCGCGCGAACGCGGCCGTCGCGGAAACGGAGAGCCACATCCTCGGCCTTGCGCGCCGCCGCCGCCGAGGTCACCGGGTCGCCGGCGTCGTCCTCGACGAGCGCGTAGCCGCGCGCGAGCGTGCGGTCGGGGTCGTGGGCCGCGAGCGCCAGCGCGAGCCGCTCGAGCTCGGCGCGGCGGCGCACCCGATCCGCGCCGGCTGCGCGGGCCGCGGATCGCCGCAAGACCAGCATGTGGACCGACGCGAGCGAGCGACCCTGATCGCCACCGCGCTTAGCGCTCGCGCGGAGCTCGCGCAGCAGCTGGTGGAGATGCCGTCGGTGGCGCGCAACGTGCTGGCCGGGCGCGCGCGACAAATGCGTGAGCGTGCGGGCGCGTTCGACGATCGCGCGACGTCCCTGGCCGTGGAGGCGACGCGTGAGCGTCGCAACGTGGGCGCGGGCTGCGCGGCAGTCGACGCCCACGGCGGTCTCGGCGGCGTGGGTCGGCGTCGAGCACGAGACGGCCGCGACGTCGTCGATCAGCGTCCGGTCGGTGTGGTGGCCGACGGATGCGATGACCGGGACTCGCAGGAGCGCGACCGTCCGACACAGCGCCTCGTCGCAGAACGCGAACAAATCGGCCAGTGATCCGCCGCCTCGCGCGACGATCGCCACCTCGACCTCGGGGATCGCGGCCAGCTCCCGCAGCGCCGCTGCGATCGCGGGCGCCGCGTGGCGGTCCTGGACCGGCGCGAACGCCCACACCAGGCGGCCGGCCCAGCCGCGCCGTTCGAGCCCGGCGAGCACGTCGTCGCGCGCCTTGCCACGCTCGCCCGTCACGACGCCGATCGTGCGGGGCAGCAGTGGCCGGTGCAGCAGCTTCTGCGGCTCGAACAGCCCATCGGCGGCGAGCTTGCGCCGGAGCCGCTCAAGCTGCACGAGCAGGTCGCCCTCGCCGGCGATCCGCAGCTCGGTGACGGCGAAGCTGAACGACGGCGACGAGGTCGAGCTGCCCGGGTAGTAGTCGCAGCCGCCGCCGGCGACGATCCGCAGGCCGTCGGTGAGCTTGACCCCGAGCGCCTCAAAATCGCTCTGCCACATCGAGCAAGGCAGCGCGCCGCGGGCGTCGCGCAACTCGAAGTAGACGCGGGCCCGCCCGGGGCGGAACCCCCACACCTCGCCGACCAGCTGCACCCGCGCGAACTCCCTGAGACGGTTGCGGAGCCGCTCCGCGTATGACCCGACCGGATACGGCCCCGGCAAGTCGGAGTCGGGAATCCCCTCGCCGCTGATCGGCTTCGGTCTGGCGCTCACCCCTTGGAGGCTATCCAGGTCCGCGGGGGTCTCCGCTCGCGATCTCGGCGTCGACGTCCGGGGCCAGCAGCTTCGGATCTGCGGTCTCGCCCCAGCGGCGGTGGAAGAACGTGGTGAAGAACGGCCAGGACGCGAACATCAGGACCACGCCCAGGATCAGCCCGCCGATGCCGACCAGGATCGGTGTCTCGATCCCGAACAGGGCTTTCGAGTAGTTGTTGGCGTGGTCGTTGTAGAAGTTGAACGAGCGGTAGCCGATGTACGCGAGCATCAGTCCGCCGACCAACGGGATCAGTCCCGCGAACAGGAAGTTGCGCACGCTGTCGAACAGGTGCTTACGGAAGTAGAACGCGCACGCGATTCCCGTGCAGCCGTAGTAGAAGCAGACGGCGAAGCCGAGCGCGGAGATCGTGTCGCCGAGCACGTCCTGGCTGGGGTTGAAGGCGAGCAGCGCGATCGTCCAGACGATCGACAGGCCGCCCATCAGCAGCGTTGAGAACGTCGGCGTCAGGAACCGCGGGTGGATCCGGCCGAACGCGGACGGGATCGCGTTCCACTTCGCCATCGACAGCGTCGTGCGCGCGGTGGGCAGGATCGTCGTCTGGGTCGACGCCGAGGCCGAGGTCAGGACCGCGATGATCACCAGCTTGTTCAGCGGCGACCCGAACACGTCGTTGGCCAGCGAGTTCAGGACATCGGTCGAGTTGTTCACCAGGAACGCCGTCCCGTGGTACGCCTGGGCCGCGACCGTGGTGAGGACGTAGATCAGCAACAGGATCAGGGTCGAGACGATCGCCGCCTTGCCGGGGCCGCGGCGCGAGTCTCGCGACTCCTCGTTGACGGCCACCCCCGAGTCCCACCCCCAGTAGATGAAGATCCCCAGCAGGAGGGCGGGAATCAGAGCCCCCCAGCTCATGTCGAACGGGTTGAACCAGGATGCGGAGACATGGATCGAGTGGGCCGGGTGGTTCGCATACACCTTGATCAGCGCCACGATCACGAACAGCGTCAGCGTCGCCAGCTCGAAGCTCAGCAGGAAGGTCTGCACGCGGGCGGACAGCTCGATTCCGCGGTAGCAGATCCAGGTCATCACCGCGATCCAGATCACCGAACCGACGATCAGCATCACGGTCGAGCTCGCGGCCCAGTGCCAGCTGAACAGCAGGTACGTGTACTGGCTCGCGATCACGGACAGCGAGGCCATCACGATGATGTCGGCCAGGAAGATCGCCCAGCCGTTGATCCACCCGAGCTGGGGCCCCCAGGCGCGCGTCACCCACGCGAACGAGGTGCCGGCGTCGGGGTCGGCGAAGTTGAAGTAGCGGTAGCCGATCGAGACGAACAGGATCGGGATGAACGCCACGATCAGGACCGCCGGGGCGTGGGTTCCGACGCCCGCGACGGCGACGATGAAGCCGAGCGTCGCGGCGAGACTGTACGCGGGCGCCGTCGAGGCGACCGCGATGACCAGGTTCGAGATGTACCCGATCGCGCCGCGCTTCAGGCCCTTGTGGCCGGGCAGGCTCGTGTCATCTGGCGCCGGCTGGCCCACCGGGATTGTCGCGCTCTCCATCGGCACCCCTCTCCTCGTCGGAACACTGGCGCTCCCGCGGTCGAGAACGGTACGGTAATCGTCTCGTGAACGCCAACCGGGCCCGGGAGCTGCACGTCGCCGTGCTTGGCGCGGCTGGGACGATCGCTCCCGCGATCGTGCGGGACATGGCCGAGTCCGAGGAGGTCGCGAGGATGACGCTGCTCGATCTCGACGCGAGTCGGGCGGCGGCGGTCGCGGACGAGAACGGAAACGGCAAGGCCTCGGCGCACCCGGTGGATGCGACCGATGTCGAGGCGCTCGCGCGAGCGCTCGACGGCGTCGACGTCCTCGTGAACTCAGCGTCCTACCGGATCAACCTCGAGGCGATGCGCGCTTGCCTGGCGGCCGGGACGAACTACCTCGACCTCGGCGGGCTCTACTGGATGACGCAGCGCCAGCTGATGCTGTCCGACCAGTTCGACCGGGCGGGGCTGCTCGCCGTCCTCGGGATCGGGTCGAGCCCGGGGAAGACAAACCTGATGGCGGCCCGCGCGGTACGGGAGCTCGGCGACGGCGGCCCGCCGGACACGATCGACGTGGGTGCCGCGGGACGCGACTTCGGCGCGCCGTCGGACGGGCGGCTGCGACCCCCATACGCGATCCAGACGCTGCTCGACGAGCTGACGCTCGAACCGGTCGTGCTCCGCGGGTCGGACGCGACGCGGATCGCCCCGCTCACCGACGGCGGCGAGCTCGACTTCGGCAGGCCGATCGGCCCTGCCGAGACGATCTTCACGCTCCACTCGGAGCTGGCGACGTTCGGCGAGAGCTTCGGCTGCAGGAGCGCGAGCTTCCGCCTATCGCTGGCCGGCCCGTTGCTCGAGCGCCTGCGCGCACTCGTCGGCGCAGACGCCGAGGAGGTCGCGGCGGCCACCCGCGAGGCCGCCTCGCCGAGCGCCCACACGGTGTCGGTGCACCTGGTGATCGTCACCGGCTCGCGCGGCGAGACGATCCAGGCGCGGGCCGTGAGCGAGCCGCACTTCGGCCTCGGCGGCTCCGTCGTCTCGACCGCGGCTCCGGCCGCCGCCGCGGTGCGGCTGCTGGCGAGGGGGTCGTTGAGCGCGACCGGCGCGCTCCCGCCCGAGCGGTGCATCGATCCCGAGGAGATGTTCGCCGAGCTTCAGCTGCGCGGCTGCGCGGTCGGTCTCGGCTGACCCTACGGCCGCTCTCACATGCGCGGCTGCCCGCTCGGCAGAGCGCTCGCCTGCTCGCGCAGCCACTGCACCGTCTGAGCGATCCCGTCGTCGAGGCCGACACGCGCCTCCCAGCCGAGCACGCTCCGGGCCTTCTCCACCGAGGGCCACCGGCGCCGGACGTCGACCTCGAAGCTCGGCAGGTGGTCGAACTCGAGCTCGCCCGGGTCGTTGCCGCAGGCCTTCCAGATCAGGGTCGCGATCTCGGCCACCGTCAGCTCCTGCGAGGCGGAGATGTTGAAGTCCTCGTTCTCGCCGGCGGGGGATGCCATCGCGGTCACGATCCCGTCGGCAATGTCGTCGACATGGGTCAGCGTCCGGGTCTGCTCGCCCGAGCCGAAGATCTGCAGCGGCCGCCGACCCGTGAGCGCCTTCGCGATCAGGTCAGGCACCGCGTGCGCGATCCCCGGCTCGCCCGGCTCCGGTAGCTCGCCGGGACCGTACGCGTTGAACGGCCGGCAGATCGTGTAGCGGAGGCCGTGCTCGTCGTGGGCCGCGCGCGCGTACACCTCCCCGGAGAGCTTCGAGAACCCGTATGCCGAGTGGGGCGGCGGACACTCGAGCAGGTGCCCCTCGGTCGTCGGGAACTCCGTCGCCCGCTCGAACACCATCGATGAGGACACATACACGAGCCGCTCGACCCCCTCGTCGATCGCGGCGTGGACGACCGCCCCCGTGAGCGCGTTGTTGGCCTCGGTCAGCGTGTACGGCAGCTTGTGGAAATTCGCGATCCCGCCGACGATCGCGGCGAGGTGGATCACGTGCGAGCAGCCGGCGGTCGCTTCGCCGGCGTGCTCGACCGAGCGCAGGTCGGCTGTGTGGATCTCGGCCGCCTCGCGCATCCATGCCGGGGCCGGGCGCTGGTCCGACACGCGGACCTCCCACTGCGGGTCGCCGAGCAGGCGCCGGACGACGGCCGCGCCGATCGTGCCGGCGCCACCGGTGACCAGGACGCGGCTCACGCGGTCGCGGCGGTTCCCAGCATCGCCGCCGACTCGGCGGCGTACGCGAACACCTGAGCCGTCCCGAGCGCGTTCCACGGGTCGACCAGCAGGCAGTCGGGCGACGCAGCCGTGACGATCCCGCGGAGCGCGTCGGGCCCCTCGAACTCGGTGTGGTTGGTCGCGACGATCACCACGTCCGCGCTCGCGACGGCCTCGGTCAGCGGCACCGTCGGAGTCGCGGCGTGCGGGTCGCACACGGCGACGTCCGCGAGCTCGCGCTCGAGCAGGCGGATCAGCTTCGGCGACAGCGAGTCGCGCTCGTCGTCGGTGTCGCGCTTGAAGGTCAGACCGAGCACGGCGACCTTGCGCGACGAGAGCTCGCCAACCCGTCGCTTGATCCCCTCCACGAGGAACAGCGGCACGGCCTCATTGACGCGCGAGACCGCGAGCAGCATCCCGGGCGCGTTGGAGCGCTCCTCCGAGAACACGAAGTCCTTGCGCAGGCACGCGCCGGCGGTGAGCCCGGGCATCGCGATCCCGCCGCGGGGATAGTCGTGGTTGATCAGATCGATCACGTCGAACACGTTCGCGCCGTAGCGCTCGCAGTCCATCATCAGCAGGTTCGGCAGCGCGAACGTCGTGTAGCGCAGGATGTTGGTCCAGATCTTCGCGAGCTCCGCCTGGACCGGGGTCGTCTTGACGATCGGCGCGCCGAGGACCGCGAACGTGGCCGCGGCATGCTCGGTCGAGGCCTCACCGACGCCCCCGATGATGCACGGAAGCGTCGAGATCTCCTCGAGGAACCGGCCCGCGGCGATCCGCTCGGGCGCGTGCGCGACGTACACGTCCTCGCCGACGCGGAGCTCGCGCCGCTTCTCGAGATAGCCGGCGACGAACTCGGTCGTGCCCGGCGCGATCGTCGAGCGGAGGATCAGCGACTGCCCGGGGCGCAGGTGGGGGAGGAGGTCGTCGACGACCGCCCGCACGCCGCGCAGGTCGCTCTCGAGATGCGAGAACGACGGCGTCCCGATCGTGATCACGATGTCGTCGGCGGCCGCGGCGTCGGCCGCGTGCTCCGCGAGCTCGAGGCGGCCGGTCCGCGAGATGCGGTCGAGCAGCTCCTGGGTGCCCGCCTCGGCGAACGGCATCCGGCCGGCACTGACCGCATCGAGGATCGGCGGACTGTTATCGACGCCGAGGACCCGCACGCCGTGGTCGGCGAAGCACAACGCCAGCGGGAGTCCGACTCGGCCGAGGCCGATGACCGCGAGCGACCGCTCGGCGGTCATCCGGCCCGGGGCTCCAGGCTGGGGAGCGGTTCGAGGCCCGCCTCCGCCTGATGGCCCCTCACCTCACCGACGAACGCGAGCTCGTCGAGGCGCGCGATCTCGCGCTCGCCCTCGAGCCGGGCGGGATCGTCCGGTTCCAGGTTGCGGATCAGCGCGCGTATGCGCTCCCGCAGCTGCAGCGCGAAATGTGGCGTGGAGGCGCCCATCAGCTGACGAACGTCGTCGACGGTCACCCGATGCCCCTCCTGCGTGCGGTCTGGATGCTCTGCTTGGCTCATTTCTGCGGTACCGCCTCAAGCAGAGTATCCATCTCTGCCTGGACCGATACCGAGATCGCACTTGGGTCGCCGATCACCCAGCCGTGGTTGTAGACGGCCGCCGTTGGCCCCTCTTGGGTGAAGCCAGGGGTCGCGAAGTTCAGGAAGTAGTTGAGGATCGGCTTCGGCATCGCGCTGCCGTTGTCCAGCACCAGCTGGGGCCCGAACGATCCACTCGCAGACAAAGGCGCCGCAGCCGCGGCGTCGAGCGGCCGGGTGGAGTTGACGAGCGTGTAGCCGTGCCCCGGGCTCCGCAGCGCCCAGCCGAAGCTGCCCGGGACGTGCGCGCACGGCTGGCCGAACTTGCAGGGCGGGTCGCGGTACGCGGCGAACGCGACCGAATTTGCCGCGGGGTCGGCGCCGCCGACCCGCTTCACCGGTCCGTACTTGCCGAGCGCCTTTACGACGCTGCCAGCGATGATGTTCGGCGGGCCGAGCACGTAGATGTGCGGGTGCTGGTGGGCGAGCAACGCCTCGCGGGTGGGACCCGGCACGCCTGAGCTGTTGACGAACAGCACCGGGTCGCCGCTCTCGGCCGCCCAGCCGGCGGCGGGCATCGCGTAGGCGGCGTTGTCGCCCGCGGCGATCACGACGTCCGACGTGGGCTTGCCGACGGCGGCGGTATAGAAACGGTCGACCGCCGCGGCGAGCGCGTACGGATCCCCACCCGAGATCGACGCCGTGCGGCTCCCCGAGATCTTCGGCACGTCGCCGACGCGGATCACCTGAGCGCCGCCGACGGCGCCGGAGCCGGTCGGCGCGAGCGAGTTCAGCGCGTCGGCGGTCGCGGACGGGAGCGAGCTCGGGCCCGACAGCAGGATCGGCGCCTTGATCGGGGAGGACATCAGCACGGACGCCGCGATCGACGCCTGCCAATCGTCCTGGGGGGCTAGCGTCACGACCTGCGGGTGCGTCCCGGCCCCGTTCGATGGATAGACAGCGAGCGCGACCCCGGCCGCGTCGACGGTCGGGTCCCCGCCGGACACCCGGGTCGTGTTCTTGGTCGCGACCGCCGGAAAGCCGATCTTCTGACCGGCGTTCCGCGTGGTCGACGCGACACCGTGCTCGGGGACGGTGATGAACGTGGTGGAACCGCCGCAGCCGGCAACGGCCCAGGCGGTACCGACCAGCGCGAGCAGCATCAGGCGGCGCATGGCGGCGCTGACGTTACAGCCCGTACTGAAGCCGGCGCGAAGGTTGCAGGAATTCGGTGCAAGGCGTGCTACGCGCGGCGACCCAGGTTGTGTGTATATTGCCGCGACGCCTAATCCGCGGGCTACGACATCCGCGGAGCGGGGGAACCAAGTTCCCGGGGCGAGTCCCGTGGTGAATCCACGGGAGGCGCAGGCTCTTTCAGCGCCAGCCCGACAGCTAACCCCGTAGGCCGACGAGAGAGAAGATGCGCGTTCGCCTACTCATAGCTTCCGTCGTTTCCGTTGTTGCACTCGTCGCCGCCACGAGCGCCTACGCCTCGAGCAGCCCGAGCGCCTCGCCCAGTTCCGGCGGGGCGGGCGTCGCCCCGGGTCCGGGGCCGCATAGCACCGCCGACCATCCCGTCGTCCAGGGGTACACGGCGAAGATCAAGAACGGGGTCGCATACGCCCCGTCGTACGCGCCGGCCGCGGTCCAGAAGATGATCTGGGCCGGCGACAAGATCCGGCTCAAGCCGTACTGCTACGCCGGCGGACACGGGCAGTGGAACGACTCCTGCTACGACTGCTCGGGGACCGTCTCGTACGTGCTCCACGCGGCCGGCTTGATCAACCAGTCGATGGACTCGGGCGAGATGATGGGCTGGGCCCAGGGCGGCCGCGGCCATTGGGTGACGATCTACACCAACCCTGACCACGCGTTCATCCAGATCGCGGGGATCCGGCTCGACACGTCGGCCTACCAGGATCCGAACCCCGCTCCGGGCTCCGGCCCGCGCTGGCGGCCCGACGTGACGAGCTCGAGCGGCTTTGACTCACGGCACCCGTCGGGTCTCTGACCGGCGGCTCAGCGGGCTTCGGGTAGACAGACCGGCGGCGGGTGCTCCCGCCTCGGTACGCTAGGACCTGCTAGTCAAATACCGCCAAGGAGGATGCGATGCCGGGTATGTCCGGGCGCATGTCCACGATCGTCAAAGCCAAGATCTCGAAACTGCTCGATCGCGCCGAGGATCCGGGCGAGACCCTCGAGTACAGCTACCAGAAGCAGATCGAGCTGCTCCAGAACGTCAAGAAGGGCATCGCCGACGTCGTCACGTCGAAGAAGCGCCTCCAGCTTCAGGAGGAGAAGCTCAAGCAGCAGGTCGTCAAGCTCGACACGCAGGCGCGCCAGGCGCTGTCCGCGGGTAACGAGGAGCTCGCGAGGACCGCGCTCGAGCGCAAGAACGTCGCCCAGACCGAGCTGCAGTCGCTCGACACGCAGCTCGAGGGGCTCGAGCAGCAACAGCAGCAGATGACCGAGTCCGAGCAGAAGCTGCGGACGAAGATCGAGCAGTTCCGCTCGAAGAAGGAGGTCATCAAGGCGCAGTACTCCGCGGCGGAGGCTCAGGTCCGGATCTCCGAGGCCGCGACGGGCGTCGGCGAGGAGATGGCGGACGTCGGCCTGGCGATGCAACGCGCGCTCGACAAGACCGAGAACATGAAGGCCCGCGCCGACGCGGTCCAGGAGCTGGAGGCGGCCGGCACGTTCGACGACGTCACCGCGCTCGGTCCCGGCGAGGATGACATCGACCGGCAGCTCAAGCAGCTCTCGAGCCAGACCGAGGTCGACGCCGAGCTCGAGAAGATGAGGTCCGAGCTCGGAGGCGGATCGGCGCCCGCCGGTGAACTCGGAGCAGGAGGCGAGGAGGCCGGCTCGGCTGCGGGCCAGCCCGGCGGCGCGGCGACGCAGGCGAGCAAGCCGTCGGCCCCCACCGAGGGGCAGGCCTCGTGATCGTCCGGATCTCGACCGAGGGGCAGTACGACGTCCCCGACGAGGACGTCGACACCCTCAACCAGCTGGACAACCAGGCCGTTGCGGCCTGCGCGCACGACGACGAGCAGCAGTTCGAGGACGCCTTCGGGCGCCTGCTGGAGTTCGTACGGACCAACGGCCGCCCCGTCGACGAGGACGTGCTCGAGGGCTCGGACGTGATTCTGCCTCCGCCCGACATCTCGCTGGCTGAGGCGAAGGTCGAGTTCACCGGCGAAGGGCTGATTCCGGGCTAGGGCGCTCCGGGGCCTCCCGTGCGTCCCGGCCGAGGCGGCGCCTCGGCCCGGGCGATCTTGTGGTCTGCCGCCAGCGGGCCGGCTCGCTGGCGGCCCTCAAGGCAAGGACTTTGGCGATTTGGTTCCCCCTGGGTCAACCAAATCGCCATCGTTCGCGATCGCCGCCCGCGCCACGTCGCGGCGGTTGTGGCCAGACCACAACCGCCCTCTAGCCCGGGCGCCCGCCGGCGGGAGCGACCGCGGATTCGGAACGGACGGGGCGCTCGACCAAAGCGCCGCGATCAGGACGAGAACGACGACGCCGACGAGCAGCGTCGCTGTGAGTACCCCCCACCGGCGAACGAAGCCCGCGCCGGGCCGTCCCGGATCGGCAGCCCCGACCGCTGGCAGAACCACCAGTCCCCGGGGCCGGTCGCCGCTCAGATCGGGATTCCCCACAGCGGGAACCAGCGCTCGAGCTCGGGCTCGACCGGTAGCTCGTTACCGACCTGGGCCTTGAGTACGAGCTCGCGCTCGGTGTCGCGGCCGCCCTGCTCGCCGCCGGCGCCGCCGGCGGCCGGCACGAACGGGTAGAAGAAGCCGCGCTTGTAGTTGTAGATCCAGTAGATCGCGCTGTGCTTGCGGTCCTCGAACGCGAACACGGCGCATAGGACGCGGTCGCCGTAACCGCCGGCCTCGAGGGCGCTTGAGACTGCGTTCACGCCGACGACCAGGTCGTCGAAGTCCTTGCCGCGGAGCACGAGCCAGCGGAACCCGTAGGTGTCATCCGAGGTCTCGACGGTCGCGCCGCTGTCGGCGGAGGTGGCGCGCACGACCTCCTCCATCTCCGAGACGATCGAGTCGAAATCCGAAGTCGCAAGCGGCTGGAACACGATCGCGGCGCTGCCGCGGGTCGTGACCCCCAGCTCGGTCTCGAACTTGACGTACGCGGTGCTGACCGCGAACAGCCGGTCCGGCGCGGGCATGTCAAGCTTGCGGCGGCCGAGGAGGGCGTCGAGGAAACCCATCGACGGGGATCGTACGAGGTGGCGGCCGGCGGCCGGCCTACGCCGTGCCCTGCAGCTGCGCCTCGAGCCGCTGGAGCGCTGCGATCCGCTTCTCGAGCGGCGGGTGCGTCGAGAACAGGCCCGTCAGCGTCTCCTTGGTCTTCGGCGGGAAGATGTAGAACGCGGCCAGCTCGCCCGACGCCGCGCGGAGATCCTGCTTCGGGACGTGCTGCATCGAACCGTCGATCTTCAGCAGCGCCGAGATCAGCGCGCTGGGACGGCCGGTGAGGATCGCCGAGCCGCGATCGGCCGCGAACTCGCGGTAGCGCGACAGCGCCTGCAGCAGCAGCCACGAGACGACGTACACCGCGGCCGAGACGAGGATCACGACGATGAATGCCGGGCCGCTGTTCTGGTCGCGGTTGTCGAACGCTCCGCCGAACCAGAACCCCACCTGCGTGATGAACGCCGCGATCGAGGCGAAGAAGCTCGCGATCGTCATCACCACGACGTCGCGATTCTGCACGTGCGTGAGCTCGTGCCCGAGCACTGCCTCGAGCTCGCCGGGGCTGAGCAGGTTGAGGATCCCGGTCGTGCAGCACACGGTGGCGCTCTTCGGTGAGCGGCCGACTGCGAAAGCGTTCGGCATCGCGGTCTCGGCGATCGCAACGCGCGGCTTGGGAAGGTTCGCCTGGACGCAAAGGCGGTCGATGATCGCGTGGAGTTCGGGGGCCTCCTGCGGAGACACCTCGCGCGCGCCCAGCGAGAACAGCGCGATCTTGTCGGACGTGAACAGCTGGACTCCGAACAGGACGGCGGCGATCAGCGCGATCGTGATCGCGCCGGCGCCCGCTGCGATCAGCACCCCGATCAGGACCGCATACACGAGGCCCAGCAGGAACATCGTCAGCAGCATCCGGGCCTGAAGCCCGCCATCACGCCCAAAAGAGGTCTTTTTAGCCATCGTGACACTATGTTGGCAGACGAAACGAAGGGCCCTCTTACGGGGAAGGCCCGGATGCCCAGGACAGGGGTAAAGGTTTGCGCCAGACCGTCCGATATGAATCTCAGGTGCGTGCCACGCGTGGATACCTGGCCGGGTTCGGGACGTCTGGCTCGCTGCTCGCCGGCGCCGCCGCGATGTTCCTGCTGGCGAGCGCGATCGTCGCGTTCAAGGGATGGCCGCAGGTCGGTGGCCAACCGGCGCCCGTATCGGTGTCCGCGACGCGCGCAAGCATCGGCGCCCCCGCGCCCTCGCGCGCCACGCGGCTGCTGAGCGCCGCAACCGCCGGCGCCACCGCGGCGACCGCCGCAACGACGGGCGCCGCGGCCTCAACCGCCACCGGCCACACTTCGCAGCCGACGGGCTCCCCCGGCTCACCGAACCGCCGGCAGGGCGGCGGCTCGCCCTCGGGCCGGACTCCGGGCTCGAGCACGCCGACCCCGAACTCGAACTCGAGCTCGACCTCGGGCTCGACCCCGTCTTCCACCTCGCCGGTCACCGTGCCGGGTCTCCCGACCGTGTCGACGCCGCCCGCCGTTCAGAACGCCGGCAGCACCGTCTCGAAGGTGGTCTCAAGCGCCGGCCAGACCGCCGGCTCGGCCGTCAAAAACACGACCGGGTCCGTCGGCTCCGGGGTATCGAACGCGAGCCCGACGGTCGGCAGCGCAGTCCAGAATGCCGGCTCGGCGGCCGGGAACGCCGTGAACTCGACCGCCAACACGGCGGCCTCGGCGATCAACTCGCTGACCGGCGGCCACTGACCGCACGGGGGTAGCGGCCGCGGCTCGCACGGCGGTAGCCGCCGCGCGCGAACCGCTACCGCAGCGCCTTCGCCAGCCACCTGAGGCTGATCGCGCACAGCTCCGGGTCGTGCTGCACGGAGCGGTGATGGCCGCCCGGGAGCGCGATCAGCCGGCTCGAAGGCGCGCTCAGCTCGCGGGCGAGCTCGCGGGAATGCTCGACCGGGACCTGCTCGTCGCCCTCGGCGTGCAGCAACAGGACCGGGATCTCGAGCGTGCGGACCGTGTCGTGGAGGTCGTTGTCCGAGAGCATCCGTTCGAGCGAGTCGACGTCGGCGTCGAACGTGAACGCTCCCGAGCGGAGGCCCCGCCGGAGTCCAGCGGCGCTCGCCGGGCAGATCGCGATCACCGCCCGGGCGCCCGACCGCCCGGCGGCGAGGATCGAGAGGAAGCCGCCCATGCTCGAGCCGCGGAGCGCGACCGGCGCCGCCGGATCGCCCATCCGATCCCGGAGCAGGTCAGTCATCGCGGCGATGTCGTCGAGCGCGCCGGCGGCCATCGGACCGGCGCTGCCGCCGTGGCCGCGCTGGTCGAACGCGAGCGCCGCGAACCCGGCGGCGATCGCGGCCCGCCCGAAGTCGTGGTGGTTTTCCTTGCAGGACCCGGCGCCGTGGAGGATCACGACGCCGCCCCCGAGCGGAGCGTCCGGCAGCCACAGCGAGTAGGCGAGACCGCCGCGCTTATCGATCTCATTCGGGTGCGCGAGCGTGACGGTTCGCATACGCCTGGCCATCGAGCTTGGCATGATCGCCGCAAATGACCGCGACCGCATCCGATCTGCTGGGCGTGTTCCCGATCGGCACGCGGGTGAACGAGCGTGGGCGGCTCGAGCTCGGCGGCTGCGACGCGGTCGAGCTCGTGCGCGAGTTCGGCTCGCCCGCGTACGTGGTCGCCGAGGACGACCTGCGGATGCGTGCCCGATCGTTCCTCGACGCACTCCGTGCCCGCCACGAGCACTACGACGTGCTGTTCGGCTCGAAGGCGTTCCCGTGCACCGCGGTCTACCGCGTGCTGGCCGAGGAGGGCCTCGCCTGTGACGTCGCCTCCGGCGGTGAGCTCGCGCTCGCGCTGAGGGGCGGGTTCGACCCCGCCAGGATCTTCCTGCACGGCAACGCCAAGTCCGAACCGGAGCTCCGGGAGGCGCTCACGGCCGGCGTCGGTCACATCGTGCTCGACTCGTTCGACGACCTCGAGCGGCTCGAGCCGCTCGCCGCCGAGCGCGGCACGACCCAGAAGGTCCTGATCCGCGTCACGCCGGGCGTCACCGGCGACACCCACCACGCGATCTCCACCGGCCAGGCCGACTCGAAGTTCGGCATCTCGATGGCGGAGGCGAGCGAGGCGATCGAGCGGCTCTCGGGGTCGTCGTCGCTCGAGCTGGTCGGCCTGCACTGCCACATCGGCTCACAGCTGTTCGATCTGGAGCCGTTCCGCGCGGCCGTCCGCGCGATCTCCGAGCTCGGCGAGTTCCCCGTCTACAACATCGGCGGTGGTCTCGGGGTTGCGTATACGGCTGCGCAGCACCCGCCGACGGTCGAGGAGTACGTGAACGCCGTCGTCGACGCCGCGCACGAGTGGCTCGGAGCCGACAAGCGGTTGCTGTTCGAGCCGGGCCGCTCGCTCGTCGCGAACTCGACCGTGACCCTGTACACGGTCGAGACGGTCAAGCGCAACGTCTCGACGTGGGTCGCGGTCGACGGCGGCATGTCAGACAACCTGCGCCCGATGATGTACGGCGCGATCTACGAAGCCGTCGTCGCCGACCGGCCGCTGGCCGCCGGAACCGAGCGCTGCCATCTGGCCGGCAAGCACTGCGAGTCCGGCGACGTGATCGTCCGCGACGTGCTGCTCCCCGACCCTGCGCCGGGCGACGTGATCGCGACCCCGGCCACCGGCGCATACGGGCACGCGATGGCGAACAACTACAACAGCGTGCCGCGGCCGCCGGTGATCTTCTGCAAGGACGGGGAGCCGCGGGTTGTCGTGCGGCGCGAGACCTACGACGACCTGACCGCGCGTGACCTCGGCTGACGGCGTGAACGACCGCGTGTTCCGGGTCGGGCTGCTCGGGCACGGAACCGTCGGCGCGGCGTTCGCGGAGCTGCTGCCGAGGGAGGCGGATCGGATCGAGCTCGTCACCGGGCTGCGCCCCGAGCTCTCGGGGATCGTCACCCGCAACCGCGGCTCGTTCGACGAGCTGCTGGAGGACTCCGACCTGATCGTCGAGCTGATCGGCGGGATCGACCCGGCGCGGGAGTGGGTGATGCGGGCGATCAGCGCCGGGCGCCACGTCGTCACCGCCAACAAGCAGCTCCTGTCCCAGCACGGGGAGGAGCTGTGGGAGGCGGCCCGCACCAAAGGCGTGCAGCTCCGGTTCGAGGGCGCGGTCGCCGGGGTCGTGCCCGTGATCCGCGTGCTCCAGGAGTCGCTCGCGGGAGCGCGCATCGACCGCGTGCACGGGATCGTCAACGGCACGACCAACTTCATCCTCACCGAGATGGCGCGGACCGGCGCGACGTTCGCGGACACCCTCGCCGAAGCGCAGCGGCTCGGCTACGCGGAGGCCGACCCGTCCGAGGACGTCGACGGGCGCGACGCCGCCGCGAAGATGGCGATCCTCGCGAGGCTCGCGTTCGACACCCCGGTCCACCTCGAGCAGGTCCGCTACGAGGGGATCGAGCACATCCAGCCGGCGGACCTCGAATACGCGCGCGAGCTCGGCCTCGAGCTCAAGCTGGTCGGCACCGCCGAGCGGATCGGCGCCGGCCTGTCCGTCCGGGTGCACCCGATCTTCCTGTACCCGGGGCACCCGCTCGCGTCGGTCAGCGGCCCGTTCAACGCGGTCACGGTCGAGTCCGAGACGATCACCGAGGTGACGATGTCGGGCCCGGGCGCGGGGGGACCGCAGACCGCGAGCGCCGTGCTCGGCGATGTGATCAGCGCGATGATCCCGCCCGCCTCGACGCCGCCGACGACCGAGCTGCTCGAGATCGTCGAGGACGTCGTCTCGGCGTTCTACCTGCACCTCGAAGTCGCCGACGAGCCGGGCGTGCTGGCGCAGGTCGCGGGCGTTCTGGCCGTCGAGGACGTGTCGGTCAAGTCGGTCGTGCAGAAGGGCCTCGGTGAGCAGGCGCGGCTGGTGATGGTGCTGCACCCCGTGCTCGAGTCGCGGTTCGACGCCGCGATCAAGGAGATTGCGCGGCTCGAGATCCTGCGCTCCCCGCCACGGGCGATCCGGGTGCTCGAGGAGGAGTTCGGCTAGTTACGGCCTCAGAGGTCGTATCAGGACTCCGCGACCTCTCAGTAGGATGCGCGCCCATGCGCGCGATCCAGATTGCCGAGCTGACCGGCCCCGACCGGGCCCTCAAACTGGTCGACCTGCCGGAGCCCGAGGCCTCTCACATGATGACCCCCGGCAGCGGCGTCGTCGTCGACGTGCACGCCTCGGGCGTGTCGTTCCCCGAAGTGCTGCAGACCCGCGGGGAGTACCAGGTCAGGCCGGACCTTCCGTTCGTCCCCGGTAGCGAAGTCGGGGGGGTCGTGCGCAGCGCACCGGACGGCGCGGCCGTGGCGGCGGGCGACCGGGTCGCTGCGTTCTGCATGCTCGGCGGGTTCGCCGAGGTGGCGGTTGCACCCGAGCACATGACGTTCAAGCTGCCCAACGAGCTCGACTTCGCGCAGGGTGCGGCGCTCGTCCTCAACTATCACACCGCGTATTTCGCGCTGAAGCTCCGCGGCCGGCTTGTCGAGGGCGAGACCGTGCTCGTGCATGGCGGGGCAGGGGGCGTGGGGACAGCGTCGATCCAGGTCGCGAAGGGCCTCGGAGCGCGCACGATCGCCGTCGTCTCGACCGACCAGAAGGAAGGGATTGCGCGCGAGGCGGGGGCCGATGAGGTCGTTCGCTCCGACGGGCCGTGGAAGGATCAGGCGAAGCAACTCTCAGGCGGCGGCGTCGACCTGGTGCTCGACCCGGTCGGGGGCGACCGGTTCACCGACAGCCTCCGCTCGCTGCGCGAGGAGGGGCGGGTCGTCGTCGTCGGGTTCACCGGTGGGTCGATCCCCGAGGTCAAGGTCAACCGGCTTCTGTTGAACAACACCGAGGTGATCGGCGCGGGCTGGGGCGCGTACGTGATGGCGAAGCCCGAGGTCAGCCGGGAGATCGGCGTAGAGCTCGAGAAGCTGATGGAGAACGGTGTCGTGCGCCCCGTCGTGGGTGCGCGGTTCCCGTTTGAGCGGGCAGCCGACGCGCTGAAGCTGATCGACGAGCGCGGCGCGCTCGGCAAGGTGGTCCTGGAGCCCTAGGAGGCCTCGACGGCCTCGCTTGCCCGAGCCGTCGGCTCGCGCGGCGGCCGATCGACGGCGACCTGGGGCGTCGGCTTGCCGTTCTCGATCCGCCACCGCTCGGTTCGCGCGACGTTGTCGAACGAGCGGGTGTTCCACCCGCGGGCCAATGGCCCGGGCGTCAGCCGCCGCGTCGTCCGCACGGCGCGCACGGCGAGATCGAAGCCGTACTGCTGGCGGCGGGTGTAATCGAGCTCGTAGAGCTCGCGCACGCGTGGCGGCAGGCTTCCGAGCATCAGCAGGTCGTGGACGCGCTTGCCCGGCTGCTGGATCGCCGGCATCGGGATCTCGAACGCGGTCGCGTAGCCGACGTACCGCGCCTCCTCGGTCAGGAACATGTCGTCGCTCTCGAGCCGCCCGTCGTACCAGGCGCGGAACTCCTCCCAGCTTGCGGGCGCCCGGTCGCGCGGCATCCCGAACAATTCGGCGAACCGCAGGTAGTCCTGCCACAGAAGGTCGCGCTCGGCCGGGGACAGCTCGCCGATCAGCAGCTCGTAGAAGCACTGCGCCGACTCCGCGATCACGCCTACCGTCCACAACATCAGCTCGAAGTCGAACGCCGAATATGGCGTCCCCGCCGGGTAGGGGCCGGCCTGGACCGGGAGCTTCCCCTTGACCTGCTGATGGAGCCGGTCAACGTAGGCGAGCACGCGGTCGGCCTGGGCACGGGTGCCGAAGAAGATCAGCTCGAACGCCTTGCCGGTGTGCGCCAGCCGCCTGAACGGGGTCAGCTTCGCGTACGAGTGCTCGCTGGTCCCGACGTAGTTGAGTGGGGCGAGCGCGCCGATGCACAGCGCGCGCTGGCCGTAGAACAGTCCGACGAGATGCTCCTCATGGACGCGCCGGAGCATCGAGCTCCCGCGCGGGAAGTACCCGTCCTCTGCCTCGCGACGCCTCACCATTTCCGCATCCGGCAGTCTGACATGCTGGCGCCGTGCATGGCGTCATACAGCGCTACCGCGACCGGCTCCCGTTCGACTCCGGCGATCCCGTCGTCTCGCTCGGCGAGGGCTCGACCCCGCTCGTCCCGGCGCCGCGGCTGTCAGACCGCGCCGGGGTCGAGGTCTGGCTGAAGCTCGAGGGCGCAAACCCGACCGGCTCGTTCAAGGACCGCGGGATGACGTGCGCGGTGTCGGCGGCGGTGCGCGAAGGCTCGCGCGCGATCATCTGCGCCTCGACCGGCAACACCGCGGCGTCGGCGGCGGCCTATGCCGCGCGGGCGGGCTTGCGGTGCGCTGTGATCGTGCCGGAGGGCAAGATCGCCACGGGCAAGCTTGCGCAGGCGCTCGTCCACGGCGCGCGGGTGATCGCGTTGCGCGGGAACTTCGATCGGGCGCTCGAGCTGGTCCGCCAGCTGACCAACCGCCATCCGATCTCGCTTGTCAACTCGGTCAACGAGTTCCGGCTCGAGGGCCAGAAGACGGCGGCGTTCGAGATCGTCGAGGCGCTCGACGGCGAGCTCGACGCGCTCTGCATCCCGGTCGGGAACGCCGGCAACATCACGGCGTATTGGCGCGGCTTCAAGGAGGCCGGCACCCGACCGCGGATGTACGGCTTCCAAGCCGAGGGGGCGGCGCCGCTCGTTCTCGGCGCGCCGGTCGAGCATCCCGAGACGGTCGCGAGCGCGATCCGGATCGGCAACCCCGCGCGATGGGAGGAGGCGATGGACGCCACCACCTCCTCAGGGGGGACGGTCAGAGCGGTCTCCGACGCGCAGATCCTCGAGGCCTACCGGCTGCTGGCCGCGGGCGAGGGGATCTTCTGCGAGCCGGCGTCGGCGGCCAGCGTCGCGGGGCTACTCGCGCACGGGCCGCGCGACGGCTCGCGGATCGTGTGCGTGCTAACCGGTCACGGCCTGAAGGATCCGGACACGGCGCTCGAGCAGGCGCGCGGCGTGGTTGCGTGCGACCCCGAGCTCGACGCCGTCGAGCGGGCGGTGCTCGAGTGACGCTCAGGCGCCGGCGGCTGGTGCGCGTCCCCGCCTCGTCGGCCAACCTCGGACCAGGGTTCGACGTGCTCGCCGCGGCGATCGCGCTCCACCTCGAGGTAGAGGTGCAGGAGACCGGACGCTTCGCGGTCGTGACCGAGCTCGACGTGCCGCGGGACCGCACGAACCTCGTCGTGCGCGGGTTCGAGCGGCTGCACTCCGCGGACGCGTTCGAGTTCCGGATCGCATCGGAGATCCCGCTGTCGGGCGGGCTCGGCTCGAGCGCCGCGGCGATCGTCGCGGGGCTGCTCGCGGCCGACCATCTGTTCGAGCTCGACGCGGACGTGCTCGCGCTGGCAACCGAGCTCGAGGGCCACCCCGACAACGTTGCCGCGGCACTCGAGGGCGGCTTCGTCGTCTGCCAGGGGACACGGGTGCACCGGTTCGAACCGCCGATGGGGCTCGAGGCGGTGCTCGTCGTCCCGCACGAGGCGGTCGTCACCGACGCTGCCCGCGCCGCACTCCCTGGAAGCGTGCCGCTCGCCGACGCGGTCTTCAACGTTGCCGAGGCCGCGACCTTGATCCTCGGACTGGCCGGCCCCGACTGGGACCTGATCGCGGCCGGGCTGCGCGACCGCCTCCACCAGCCCCACCGCGCCCACCTGTACCCGCGTTCGGTCGAGCTCCTCGAGCGCGCGACCGCGCTCGGGGCGCTCGGGGCCACGATCTCGGGCGCAGGGCCGAGCGTGCTCGTGTGGTGCCGCTACGAGCAGACCGGAGCGGTGATCGAGCAGCTCGCACGCGAGACGGCGGGGTGGGCGCGGGTGATGCGTGCGCCGTTCGAGTCCCACGGCG
>DASXDA010000062.1:0-16226 GCA_036490875.1 Solirubrobacteraceae bacterium | reverse complement strand
TACTGGCGGGCTTTTCGGTGACGGTCGCCATCAATCAACCTCCCCGGTTGGCGCGATGCTTGCTCGCGGCTCCTAAGCATGTGGCCCTCGGCCGCCGGCGCGCACTCAATGCGGACCCCATTGACCCGGGCGTGACCGGGCTGTTATATATCAGTTGTCTAACTGTGTCAACGACTCCGACCAGGCTGGAGCTGGAGTGGCAACGGGCACCGCACAGCAGATGTTCGTGAACGGGGATTGGCGGCCCAGCGCCAGTGGCGAGACGTTCGAAGCTACGAGCCCCGCGACCGGCGAGCTGATCGGAACCGTCCCGCTGGGCGGCCGTGATGACGCTCGCCTGGCGATCGCCGCGGCGCGGAACGCCGCGGACGGCTGGGCGAGGCTGACGGCGTTCGAGCGCGCCGCAAAGATGACCGCCGTCGGCGACCTGATCGAGTCGCGGCGCGAGGCGCTCGCGCGGACGCTGACGCTCGATCAGGGCAAGCCACTCCGGGCCGAGGCCTACGACGAGGTCGACGAGCTGGTCGAGTACTGGCGGATGGCCGCCGAGGACGCCAAGCGGCTCGGCGGCGAGCTGCCCAACTCGTTCTCGCCCGGCAAGCGGGTGATGCTCGTGCGGCGCCCGCGCGGGGTTGTCGGGGTGATCAGCCCGTGGAACTGGCCCTACACGATGCCGGCCGAGCTGATCGCGCCCGCGCTCGCGTGCGGCAACTCCGTCGTGTGGACGCCCGCGCCATCGACCGCCGTCTGTGCCGTCGCGCTGGCGGAGTGCATCGCCGACGCCGACCTACCCCCGGGGACGTTCAACCTCGTGACCGGCCCTGGTCCGGTCGTCGGCGACGAGATCGCGCGTAACCCCGGGACCGACGGGATCGCGTTCATCGGCTCGACCGCCACGGGGCGGCTCGTGGCACAGGCGGCGGCCGGCAAGGCCGCGCTACTCGAGATGGGCGGCAACGGGCCACTGGTCGTGCTCGATGACGCGGACCTCGAGGCTGCCGCCGACGCGACCCTGACAGCGTGCTATCTGTGCGCGGGCCAGAGCTGCACCGCGGGCGAGCGGATCCTCGTGCATCGCGCGGTTCTGGACGAGTTCGTCGCGTTGCTGGCGCGGCGGGTGACCGAGCGGATCCTGCTCGGCGATCCGTTCGACGACTCAACGACGATGGGTCCGGTCAATAACGAGCCGGTCGCCGAGAAGATGGACGAGCACGTCAGCGACGCCCTCGAGCGCGGCGCGAGCATCGTCACCGGCGGCGCGCGCGCGAGCGACTTTGCAACCCCGCTCTACTGGGAGCCGACGGTGCTGACCGGCGTGCCGGCCGATGCGCGCATCGCGGTCGAGGAGACGTTCGGCCCGGTCGCTCCGGTGGTATCGATCGATTCGCTCCGGCAGGCGATCGATCTGACCAACGCGTCGCCCTACGGCTTGCTGGCGGCGATCTTCACGGCCGACCTGAGCAGCGGGCTCGAGTTCGCCGATCGGGTCCGCACCGGCTGGGTCAACATCAACGAGTCGAGTAACTACTGGGAGGCCCACCTTCCGTTCGGGGGACGCGCCGGAACCGACAGCGGGATCGGGCGCGTCGGCGGCTCACACGTGATGCAGTCGTTCACCGAGCTGCAGACGGTCGTGCTCACACCCGACCGCCGCCGCAGGTGATGAGCGCCGGCGCCGCCCGGCCCGATCCGACCGCGGCGGCCGACAGCACCGCCCGGGTGCTCGCGGCAGTATTCGAGCGCTCGCCGCGGACACTGACCGAGCTGGCCGACGCGGTGGGGCTCGAAGCGGTCGACGTGGCGCCGCTGGTCGGCGCGCTGGAGCGCCACAACCTGCTCGCTTGGGACCAGGAGCGCACCGGCGTGCATCCCGGCACGGCAGCGCTCCGATTCGCCCGCTCGGGAATCGGGCGTGAGGACCTCGTCGAGCTCGCCCAGCCGAGCCTCCGCAGGCTCGCGGAGGAGAGCGGCGAGACCGCGAACTTGATCCTCCCCCGCCCTGCCGGGACCGAGGCGATCGCGCAGGTGGACGGGCGCCACCTGCTCGGCGCGACCAACTGGATCGGGCGCGAGCTCGCGCTCCATTGCACCGCCGCCGGCAAGGTGTTCGTCGCGTTCGACGTCGCGGAGCTGCCCGAGGGCGAGCTGGAACGCCTCACTCCGGCGACCGTCACCGACCGCGAGCGGTTGCATCGCGAGCTCGAGGCCGTGCGCGACCAGGGCTACGCCACGATCGTGGACGAGCTCGAGCTGGGTCTCTCGGCGGTCGCAGCACCGGTTCGAGACAGGGACGGGTCGGTGATCGCCGCGCTGACCGCATCCGGTGCGTCGCTCCGCCTCGTGCCCCAGCGGCTTCGGCTGCTCGGCCGAGTGTCGCTCGAGCAGGCCCACGCACTGTCGACGCGGCTTGGGCACGACGCCCCGCTCGACGAATATCTCGCCGCCAGACCGCGGGCCTGACGATCAGCCGAGGAGCGGCTTCGCCGCCGCCTGGAACGCGCAGCGGCAGCGTTCGCTCACCGTCACGACGCAATCGGTCCCGTCCGGTAGACACGCGACGTCGCCGGACTCGAGCATGATCGTCTCTCCCTGGCCGGTCTGAATCACGAGCCGCCCCGTGAGCACCACGAGCAGCTCGTCGCCGTCGACGACGAACTCGATCCGGCCCGGCTCGCACTCCCACAGACCAGCCACGGCGCGGCGGTTGCGCGCAAGGATCCTCCCAGTCACGTGGGGCGAGCCCTCGATGATCGACTGCGAGGGCACCGGCCAGGGCACGAGCCGCGTCCCTGTCCCGGCGATCCCAGTCGGCTGGGCCCAACGGTCACGTGTAGCGGCCGCACCCGGCACTCCGGTTGTCTGCATCATGTGAACACCACCGTCCGGTTGCCGTGGACGAGCATTCGATCCAGCGGTCACAGGACCGACCGGATCTCCTGCTCGAACGTCGCGATGTGATCGGCCACGATCCTCTCGGCGCGGTCGGCCTCGCCGGCGGCGATCGCGCGCAGCAGATCGTCGTGCTCGTGGACCCTGGCGAACAGGTGCGGCAGACGGTCGATCACGAGATGCCAGATCCGCAGCGACAGATTGAAGTACCTCCCCAGCGTCTCGTCCATGTACGGGTTGCCGGCGCACCGGTACACGAACCGGTGGACGCCGGCGTCGAGCGCGATCAGCGCCTCGACGTCGTCGCTTCCCTTGCTCCGGCCGAGCTCGTCGAGCAGCTCGTCGAGCTCGGCGCGCTGGGCGCTGGTGATCCGCTCGGCGGCGCGTCGCGCGGCATGCGCCTCGAGCACCACGCGGACGTCGGAGATGTGAGCGAGGTCGGTGATGTTGATCTCCGACGCAAAAGTCCCCCGTCGCGGGAACACCGTCACCAAGTTCTCGAGCGCGAGTCGCTTGATCGCCTCACGCACAGGCGTACGGCCCATCTCGAGCTCGCGCCCGATCAGGTCCTCGTCGATCGGGGCGCCGGGCGCGATGCTGAGCGTGACGATCCGGTCCCGCAGCTCCTCGTAGGCGCGATCCGCAAGCAGCTCACGCGGGACGCGTGCGGCGGAGATCGCCGTCCTCGGCGTACCCGACTGCATCCTCATGGCAGAACGCACGACTCACGGGTGGCCGACGCCCGGGTTTGACGCACGCCCCACCCAACTGATATATGAGTCATAGATTAGTCAGTCTAACACTGGGTTCGTGCTACGCCAAGCATGTGCCACGAGCCCCGACCGAGGCTTCGTGATGAAAGCAGCGCTCCACGCCCAGGACGCCGATCGGGTGGTCTCCAGGCTGGCGGCGGGCGATGCACAGCGGGCGCGACTCGTCGTCAGCGGGCTCGTACGGCATACCCCGGTGCTGAGCTCCCGCAGCCTCTCCGAGAGATCCGGCGGGCACGTGCTTCTGAAGGCCGAGAACCTCCAGCGAACGGGCTCGTTCAAGCTCCGCGGCGCGACCCACAAGCTCTCCCAGCTGACCGAGCCACGAGGCGCCGTCGCCGGAAGCGCCGGCAACCACGGCCAATCGGTGGCGTACGCGGCACGGGCGCTGGGAATCCCGTGTGAGGTGTTCATGCCGCGCGACGCGGCGGTTGCCAAGGTCGCGGCGGTGGAGGCGTTCGGCGCCGGCGTACACCTCGAGGACGACTCGGTCGACGCGTGTATTGCGGCGGCTCGGGACCGAGCGGGCGAGATCGGCGCGGCGTTCGTCCACGCGTTCGACGATCCCGACGTGATCCTCGGGCAGGCCACGCTCGGGCTCGAGTTGCTCGACGACGTTCCCGACCTGGCCGCCGTGGTCGTGCCGATCGGCGGCGGCGGCTTGGCCGCCGGCGTCGCGGGCGCGATCAAGGCGGCGCGGACACATGTGCGGGTGATCGGGGTCCAGGTGGAGGCTTGCGCTGCATTCCCCGCGTCGCTGCGAGCGGGCGCTCCGGTCACGTTCGACGCGGCCGCAACGATCGCCGACGGGATCGCGATCAAGCGTCCCGGCGAACTGACGCTACCGCTCGTCGAGCGCTGGGTCGACGAGCTGGTCGTCGTCCGCGAGGACGACATCGCGGAGGCGATGGTGTGGCTGCTCGCGCGGGCAAAACTGGTCGTGGAGGGCGCCGGTGCGGTCGGCGTCGCGGCGCTGCTGGCAGGCGATCTCGTCCCGCCGGCCAGGGGCTCGACCGTGATCGTCTTGTCCGGAGGCAATGTGGACCCGGGGCTGCTCGCGGTGATCGCCCAGCGCCACGAGACGACCGCGGGACGACGGTTGCGGCTATTCACCCGAATCTCAGACCGGCCGGGTGGCCTTGCCGGGCTGCTTACCCTGATCGCCGAGGCGGGCGGGAACGTCGTCCACGCCGACCACGTCCGCGAGGGGATGCCACTCCACGTTCGCGAGACGGGCGTCGAGATCGCACTCGAGACCCGCGGGCTCGGCCACGGAGACTCGATCGTCGCGGCACTCGAGGCGGCCGGATACGCGGTGCGGCGACTCGGCCTGGCAGCCGGCTCGCGCCTCGAGGGGTGGGAGTAGCGGACCGTGGACAGTTAGTCGCCGAGCTCCGCTCGGCGGCGCACCACAAACTCATCGAGCTCAGCGCGAACGGCGTCGTCCATCGGCGGCTGCACGTAATCGTCGAGCTGCTTGCGCCAGATCTCGGCAGCGCGCGCGGTGCTGTCGCGACCGCCCTTCTTGGTCCAGCGGTCGAAGTTCTCGGTTGAGGACAGCAGCGGGCGGTAGAAGCATTCGCGGAAGCGCTCTAGCGTGTGGGCGGCGCCGAGGAAGTGCCCGCCCGCGCCCACCTCGACGTGGGCGTCGAACGCCAGGCTGGCCTCGTCGATCTCGAGCGGGGTGAACTCGTGACGGAGCTCGCGCAGCAGCTCGATGTCGACGATGAACTTCTCGTAGCACGAGACGAGGCCACCCTCGAGCCAGCCGGCGGAGTGCATCACGAAGTTGGCGCCGGCCAGGAACGTCGGCAGCAACGTCATCAGCGACTCGTAGGCGGCCTGGGCATCGACGGTCTGGGACGCGTTGAGCGCGCCCCCGCCGCGCCACGGGAGGCCGAAGTGTCGCGCGATCTGTCCCGTGCAGAGCACGCCGATCGCTGACTCGGGAGTCCCGAACGACGGCGAGCCCGACTGCATGTCGGTGTTCGACAGGAACGACCCGAACACGACCGGTGCCCCGGGGCGGATCAGCTGCGCCAGGGCGATCCCCGCCAACCCCTCGGCGATCTGTTGGACGAGCGTCGCCGGCAGCGACACCGGAGACATCGCCCCCATCAGCAGAAACGGCGTGATCACGACCGCCTGGTTCGCTTTGACGTACTCGAACATCGCCGCGAGCATCCGGTCGTCGTACCGCAGGGGCGAATTTACGTTGATCAAGGAGATCGAGACGGGCGCTCGCTCTATCTCCGACCGGCCGCCGAACAGGATCTCGCCCATCCGAATCGTGTCCGCCGCGTTCGGCCCCGACGTCACAGAGCCCATGTACGGCTTGTCCGACAGCGTCTGCAGCGCCAGCACCATGTCGAGGTGGCGCGAATCGAGCGGCCGGTCCTCGGGTTCGCAGATCGTCCCGCCCGGGGAGTCGAGCTCCCCGAATGATTGGGCGAGCTTCACGAGGTTCTCGAAGTCGGCCATCTTCGCGTCGCGCCGCACGTCGCCCTCGCGTATGAACGGGCACCCGTACACGGGCGCGAACACCATGTGATCGCCACCGATGTGGGCGCTTTGGTCCGGGTTGCGCGCCTGGAGCTCGAATTCGCGCGGAGCCTTGGCGACCTGCTCGAGGATGAACTCGGGATCGAAGCGGACGCGGTTCTCGCCCTCGATGGTCTGGCCCGCGCCGCGCAGCAGCTCGACGGCCTCGGGCAGCAGGAACTCGATTCCAAGCTCGGAGACGATCCGCCGCCAGCCCTTGTCGAGCACTTCGATCGCGTCCTCGGTGAGGATCTCGTAGCGGGGCATCGCGTTGACGAACAAGCTGACTCCGATGGTCGAGGGGGGGCGCGTGACAGGGCTTGGGGGCCTTGACGGAGCGGCCGCAGGCCGTATCATAACCAGCGTGGAACAAGAGTTCCAAGGGACTCCCCGCGGGGCCGCTGCGGGGACCGCGGCCGTTGACCGCGGCGCCGATCTACTACTTCGCGTGCTCGAGAGCGAGCAGCCCGTCGCCCTGACGGAGCTGGCGTCCGCCGCCGGCATCCCCAAGAGCACGGCCTCGCGGCTGGTGAGCGCACTCGAGCGCCGGGGCCTGATCGAGCAGGACGGCGAGCGCGGACGCCTACGGCCCGGCCCGGCGATCCTGCGCGTCGCCGAGCGCGGCATGCTCGAGCGCAACGTGGTCGAGCTGGCCCGCCCGTCGCTGGACGCGCTCGCGGACGTGAGCGGCGAGACGATCAATCTCGCGGTCCCTTCCCGTCAGGGGGTCGAACACGTCGCGCAGGTCGACAGCCGGCACTTCCTCGGAACCGGCCAGTGGCTCGGACGCTCGGTCGACTACCACTGCACCGCGGTCGGCAAGGTGTTCCTGGCCTTCGGACGTGCGACCGTCCCGGCCCAGCCGATGCCGGCACACGCCCCCGCGACGGTCACCGAGCCGCGGCAGCTTCGCGCCCAGCTCGAGGCCGTTCGACGCACCGACCTCGCGACCGCCGTCGACGAGCTCGAGCCGGGACTCGCGGCGATGGCCGCCCCGGTCCGTGGCGCGCGCGGAGATGTGGTCGCAGCGCTGAGCATCACCGGTCCAACCCTCCGGATGACCCCGCAACGGATCGCTGAGCTGCGTCCCGTCCTGATCGAGGAGGCGCTGGCCCTGAGCCTGCGCCTCGGATACCACGAAACCCCAGGAGAAAACGCCGCATGACCAACGAGGAGATCCTGCAACTGCTCTACGACGAGACGCTGGTCGGGAACGCTCCCGCGGTCAAGGACGGTGTCAACGACGGCCTGGCACAGGATCTCGAGCCCGAACGGATGCTCTACGACGCCCTGATTCCCTCGCTCGAGGAGGTCGGCGCGCGGTTTGAGCGCGGCGACTACTTCGTGCCGGAGATGCTGATCGCCGCGCGCGCGATGCAGGGCGCGCTCGACATCCTGCGGCCGCTGCTGGCCGAGGGCGATACACAGCAGGTCGGCACGTTCCTGATGGGCACGGTCAAGGGCGACGTCCACGACATCGGCAAGAACCTCTGCAACATCATGCTCGAGGGCGCGGGCTTCACGGTGATCGATCTCGGCGTGAACGTGCCGCCGGAGAAGTTCATCGAGCAGATCGAGGAGCACAACCCCGACGTCGTCGGCTTCTCGGCGTTCCTCACGACGACGATGCCGATGTTCAAGGCGAACATCAACGCGCTGCAGAAGGCGGGCATTCGCGACAACGTGATCGTGATGGTCGGCGGTGCGCCCGTCACCCAGGAGTACGCGGACGCGGTCGGGGCCGACGGCTACTCGGCCGACGCCTCCTCGGCGGTCAAGAAGGCCAAGGAGCTGATCGAGCTGCGACGGGAGAAGGTGCCTGCGTGAGCCGCGCTGCCTCGCTCCTCGCGCGCGCTGAGCACGCCGTCAAGGGCCCGTTGTGGGGATGTCAGATGTGCGGCCAGTGCGTGCTTCACTCGACTGGGCTGACCTGCCCGATGAACTGCCCCAAGACGCTTCGAAACGGGCCGTGCGGCGGGGTCAGGGCGGACGGGCATTGCGAGGTCAAGCCGGAGATGCGGTGCGTGTGGCTCAAGGCGGTCGAGCGCTCGGAGCAGCTGCCGCTGTGGCGGGGTCACATCGATCACCTTCGCCCGCCGGTCGACAACGGCCTGAGGGGCACCTCATCGTGGATCAACCTGATCAATGGGCGCGACCGGAAGGTGCCGGCCGGCTGGGCGGACGCGGGGCGAAGCCATGGGTCGGGCACGGATGTCGAACCTTGAGCGCAAGCTCGACGCGGGGCAGTTCGTAGTCACCGCGGAGCTCCCCGTGATCGACGGCCGCGGTCACGCGGAGATCGAGTTCCAGCTGGCGCCGATGGAGCCGTTCGCGGACGCCTTCAACGCGACCGACAACCCGTCCGCACATGCGCACACCTCCCCGCTCGCGGTCGCGATCGGCCTGCTCCAGGCGGGTGTCGAGCCCGTGATGCAACTCGCTTGTCGCGACCGCAACCGCCTGGCGCTCGAGGCCGAGTTGATGGGCGCCGCGATGCACGGGATCGAGAACCTGTGCTGCCTGACCGGCGACGACGTGACCGCCGGCGACGAGCCCGAGGCGCGCCGCGTGTTCGATCTCGACGGTCCGCAGCTGATCGCGCTGGCGCGAGTGCTCGAACGCGGCCACTACCTGTCAGGCCGGGCGATCGAGCCCAAGCCGCATTTCCTGATCGGCGCCGTCGAGAATCCCGGCGCGCCGCCGTTCGAGTATCGGGTTCGCAGGGCGGCGATGAAGGCGGTCGCCGGGGCTCGCTTCCTGCAGCTGCAGATCTGCTATCGCCCCGAGCTGCTCGAGCGCTTCATGCGGGCCGCCCACGACACGGGCCTGAGCGACCGGATCGCCCTGATGCCGTCGATCTGCATCCTGCGCACCGTCGGCGGGATGCGCTTCGTCGCGACCAAGGTGCCGGGAATCGACGTTCCGGCGGAGACTGTCGCGCGCGTCGAGCAAGCCGCGGACGCCGAGCACGAGTGCTTCGAGATCGCGTACGAGCTCGCCTCGCACGCGCTCGCGCAGCCCGGCGTGGCCGGCCTCCACTTCATCTCCTTCCGCAAGGACGCCGGCATCGCCAAGCTCTGCACACGCCTGGGCGTTCCGCCCCGACTCGAAAGGGAATCGCATGGATACAGTGCTTCGGTCGCGGTCTAAGACGGTCACGATCGGTGCCTCGCAACCGTTCTGCGTGATCGGCGAGCGCATCAACCCGACCGGCCGCAAGGTGTTCGCCGAGCAGTTGCGCGAGGGCGACCTTTCGACCGTCACGGCCGACGCGATCGCCCAGGTTCAGGCCGGCGCCGACATGCTCGACGTGAACGCGGGCATCCCGCTGGTCGACGAGCCCGAGCTGCTGAAGGCAATGCTGCGCACGGCGCAGGACGCGGTCGACGCGCCGATCTGCATCGACTCGTCGGTGATCGAGGCGCTCGAGGCCGGACTGTCGGTGTACGAGGGCCGAGCGCTGGTGAACTCGGTCACCGCCGAGGACGACCGCCTCGAGGAGATCCTGCCCCTCGTCGCTCGGCACGACGCCGCGGTAATCGGGCTCGCGAACGACGAGACTGGGATCCCGGAGACGCCGGCGGAGCGACTCGAGCACGCCCGCAAGATCGTCAGTGTCGCGGGTGATTACGGAATCGCGCCCGAGAACGTCGTGATCGATCCCCTCGCAATGACCGTCGGCGCGGACACCGAGGCGGTGACCACGACGCTTGCGACGATCAGCCTGATCCGCGACGAGCTCGGCGTGAACATGTGCCTCGGCGCCTCGAACGTATCCTTCGGCCTCCCCCAGCGACACGCCCTCAACGCCGGGTTTCTGCCGATGGCGATGGCCGCCGGCTTGACGAGCGCGATCATGTCGACCGCCGCGGTCTGCGTGCAGAGCGTGCGGGCCTCGGATCTGCTGCTGGGTCACGATCCGTGGGGCACGAGCTGGATCGCCGCCCACCGCGCGCGTCAGGCGGCGGAGAAAGAGGCCGCGGCGTCCGCATGAGCGCGTCGTCGCCTCGACGGAGCGCCGCGCGGAACGATGCGCCCCTCGCCGACGACGGCGCTCAGCGCGTGCGGTTGCGGTTCCTGCCGGACGGCGCCGAGGTGCGCGTGCCGAGTGGCACGCCGATCTTCGACGCCGCGAGCTGGAACGGGATCGCGATCGACTCGACCTGCGGCGGACACGGAACGTGCAAGAAGTGCAAGGTGCGGGTGATCGCGGGCGAGGTCCCGGTCGGCGCGATCGACCCCCGCGCCTTCACCGGCGAGCAGCTGCGCGACGGCTGGCGGCTCGCGTGCCGCGCGAGCGCGCGCGCCGACCTCGTCGTCGAGGTCCCGCCGCTTCAGACCCGGCCGAAGGCGGCACTCGTCGGCGTCGGCCGACACGTCATCCTGCGCCCGTCGGTGCAGAAGCGCCATCTCGTGCTCGACGAGCCCTCGATGGAGGACCAGCGATCGGACCTGCAGCGCGTGCTCGACGGGATCGAAGATCTTGAGCCGCAGGCGTCGCTGGAGCTGATTCGCGCACTCGGAGGGGCGCTTCGCGCGGCCAGCTTCGACGTGACCGCCGTGGTCTGCGACGAGGAGCTGATCGACGTCGAGCCGGGCGACACGACCGCGCGGCGGTTCGCGATCTCGTTCGACCTCGGTACGACGACGGTCGTCGCGACGCTGCTCGACCTCGACAGCGGGCAGCCGGCCGCCGTGCGCTCGATGCTCAACCGCCAGCAGCCTTACGGCGCCGACGTGATCACGCGGATCTCGGCGACGATGATGGACGACCGCGCACTCGCGGCGCTGCGCGAGCGGGCACACGAAACGCTGGCCGAGCTGACCGTCGAGGTATGCGAGGAGGCCGGGGTGGCGCCGCGCGAGGTGTACGAGATCACCGTCTGCGGCAACGTCACGATGATGCATCTGGCGCTCGGCATCGACCCGGAGCCGCTGTCGATGGCGCCGTTCGTGGTCTCGACGCACAACTTCCCGTCGGTGCGGGCGTCGGAGTTCGGAGTCGCAGTCCACCCTCGCGCGCCGGCGTTCGTGTTCCCATCACTCGGCGCCTACGTCGGCGGCGACATCGTGGCTGGGATGCTCGCCACCGGTCTGACCCGGGACCGGCGGCTGCGGCTGTTCATCGATGTCGGCACCAATAGCGAGATCGCGCTCGGCTCGAACGAGCGCGTGCTCGCGACCGCGGCGCCGGCCGGGCCGGCGTTCGAGGCGGCCCAGATCCGCTGCGGGATGCGCGCCGCGGAAGGCGCGATCGAAGGGCTCAAGATCGACGGCGACGCGCTCCAGCTCGACGTGATCGGGGATGCGGAGGCGATCGGCATGTGCGGCTCGGGGCTTGTCGACGCGGTCGCCGAGCTGGTCCACAGTGGACTGCTCGACCATTCCGGGCGATTCATCCCCGACCACGACGCGCTCGAGCACCACCCCGGGCTCGCCACCCGGCTGACGAAGATCGGCGAGGAGCGCGTGTTCGTTCTGCACTGGCGCGGCGACGATCCCCAGGAATCGGTGTTTCTGTCTCAGCGAGACGTGCGCGAGCTTCAGTTCGCCAAGGCCTCGATCGCGACCGGATGGAGCATCTTGCTCCGCGAGCTGGGCGTCGAGGCCGGGGAGATCACGCAGGTGCTGCTCGCGGGGAGCTTCGGCGCATATCTTTCGCCGCTCAGCGCCGTCCGGATCGGCCTCGTGCCGAAGCTCGCGCTGCCGAGAATCGTGTCCGCCGGCAACGTCGCCGGCGAGGGCGCGAAGATCGCCGCGCTGTCGCTGCGCGAGCGAGCCGAGGCGCACTCGATCCTGGACGAGACCGAGTACGTGGAGCTCTCGGGCCGCAGCGACTTCAACGACCTGTTCATCGACCAGCTGGCATTTCCTGGATGAGGACGATCGCGGTCATCGCGTGCGGGGCACTCGCCGCCGACGTCCGGCGGATCGGCCGCCGCCGCGGGTGGGATCTTCACGTCCACCCGGTGCCGGCGCTGCTCCACAATCGGCCCGAGCGGATCGCGCCGGCGGTCGCTCGAGAGCTGGAGCGGCTGCAAGCCCGGTACGACTCGGTGGCCGTCGCCTACGGTGATTGCGGAACCTACGGCGCGCTCGACGAGCTGGACGTCGATCGCATCGACGCGGATCACTGCTACGGGATGGTCGGCCGCGAAGCGGTCGAGCTGGCGCTGGCCGAGCAGCCGGGCACCTACTTCCTGACCGACTTCCTGGCGCGGACGTTCGAGCGCACCGTGGTGCGCGAGCTCGGGCTGGACAGGCACCCGGAGCTGCGCGCCGACTACTTCGGGAGCTACACGCGCGTGCTGTGGCTCGCGCAGCGGCCGACGCCGGCGACGCGCGCAGCGGCCGAGCGCGCTGCGGAGCGGATCGGGCTCCCGCTTGACGTTGTCGAGGTCGGAGACGCGGGACTCGAGCACCAGCTCGAGCGGCTGATCGGCGCGACGGACTCCTGACGCGCTGGCTCCGCCTCGATGGTTGGTCCCGCGGCGGTGGGCCGGGGGCGGCGCCCGCTGCGGCGCCTCGTGAGCGACCCTTTTCCGGCACGCTCCTGGCGCCGGGCGTGACTGTGCCGGATACGGGCCGGCTTCCGACCCTTTTCCGGCACGCTCTGATCGCGAGCCGCGACGGTGCCGGGTAAGGGTCGCATCACGGTGCCGTCGCCGTCGCCCGGCCGCCGCCACCATCTACTCGTGCGGCAACTTCCACTGCCGGGGCGCGGAGCGCTTGTTCCGAAATCGCCAGTTGCGGCGCCAACTCGATCCTCACCGCCGCCGCGGCGACGATTGCGTGCACTCGAAGCCCCGCAACCACCGGATCGTGGAATCAGCGATCTAGGCGCCGTCCGGGACCGCGATCCGGTCGCGGTCGCCGACCTCGCGCTGGACGATCGCCGGGACGCCATACGCGACGACGCCGGCCGGCAGGTCGCGAGTGACCACCGCTCCGGCGCCGATCACCGTGTCGTCGCCGATCGTCACTCCCGGGCAGACGATCGCGCCGCCGCCCAGCCAGACGTTGTCGCCGATCGTGATCGGCTCGGCGTACTCCCAACCGAGCCGCCGCGGCTCGGGATCGATCGGATGGGTTGCGGTTAGGAGCTGAACGCGGGGAGCGAGCTGGCACGCTGCCCCGATCTTGATCGGCATCGCATCGAGCATCACGCAGTCGTAGTTCACGAACGTCGCCGGGCCGATCGCGATCTGGGTTCCGTAGTCGCAGCGGAACGGCGGCTGGATCACGACGCGTTCGCCGACGGCGCCGAGCAGCTCGCGCAGCAGCCGGTCGCGCTCGTCCTGCTTGCCGTGCGGCGTCGAGTTGAAGCGATCAAGCAGTTCCTGCGCGCGCGCGTGATCGGCTTGAAGTCCGGGATCGTCGAACACGTACAGCGCGCCCCGGAGCATCCGCTCTTTCATGCCCATCGAAATTCATCATGACAGCGGGCCGGCGCCGGGTTCGTCCTCGATCGCCTCGGCCATCAGCGTCGCGACGTCGAGGACTCGAAGCTCCCCGCCCGCGCTCTGCACCCCGTCGTCGAGCATCACGGTGCAGAAAGGACACGCGACGGCGAGCGTGTCCGCGCCCGTCTCGGCCGCCTCGCGGACGCGCTCCTCGTTGATCGAGTTGCCGCGCTCCTCCATCCACATGTGCGCTCCGCCGGCGCCGCAGCAGAATGTCCGCTTGCCGCTGCGCTCCATCTCGACCGGTTGCCCGACGGCTGAGACCAGCTCGCGCGGACTCTCGAGCACGTCATTGTGGCGCGCGAGGTAGCACGAGTCGTGGTAGGTGATCGTCCGCTCCTCGGAGCGCGCGGGCTCGAGCCGCCCGGCGCGCACGAGCTCTGCCAGGAGCTCGGAGTGGTGGAGGACCTCGTAGCGCCCGCCGAAGTCCGGATACTCGTTCGCGAGGGTGTTGAAGCAGTGGGGGCAGCCCGTGACGATCTTCGTCACGCCGGCGTCCGAGAGGGTGGCCACGTTCTGCTCGGCGAAGGCCTGGAAGACGTACTCGTTGCCGATCCGGCGCGCCGGGTCGCCGGTGCAGCTCTCCCGCGGCCCCAGGATCGCGAAATCGACGCCGGCTGTCTGCAACAGCTTCGCAGTCGACTCCGCGGCCTGCCGGGCTCGCTCGTCGAACGACGAGGCACACCCTACCCAGTAGAGGTACTCGGGCGGCGGGTCGCCCGGCTCGAGCACGCGGACCCCGAGCTGCGCTGCCCAGTCGGCGCGCTCGGACTGGGCCTTCCCCCACGGGTTCGACGCGCGCTCCACGTCGCGCAGCATCGGCTCGGCCTCGGCCGGGAAGCTCGAATCGACCATCACCAGGTGTCGGCGGAGGTCGACGATGTGATCCACGTGCTCGATCGAGACCGGGCATGCCTCCACGCACGCGCCGCAGGTGACGCAATCCCAGACGACGTCGTCGGTCACCGCGTTCGGGACGAGCGGCGAGTCTGACTCAGCCAGCACCTGGTCGCGAAGACCCATGATCAGCAGCTTCGGGGAAAGCTCCTTGCCGGTCGCCCACGCTGGACATGCGTCCTGGCAGCGGCCGCACTCGGTGCACGAGAACGTGTCGAGCACCTGCTTCCAGGTCAGGTCCGCCGCGCTTCCGGCGCCGAACCGCAGCTCGTCCTCGGGCACGTCGGGGTCATCGAAGCGCAGCGGCTCCAGCCGTCCGCCGGGCCCGGTGCGCCCGAACCACACGTTGACGGCGGCGGTCGCGATATGCAGGTGCTTGGAACGCGGGAGATAGGCAAGGAACGCCAGGATCGCGAGCACGTGCGCCCACACGAATACCCGCTCGAGCACGCGCGTGGTCCCGTCGCGAGCGAACAGGTGAGACAGCGCGTTCGCGACCGGCGAGAACGACGGCGGCCACTCGTTGAGGCCCAGCGCGATCCGTGTCGCGTGCCACAGCAACAGCGTCGTCGCGATCGTCGCGATCAGGGCCAGGATCAGGTCAGCCTCGCCGAGGTGGCTGCCTTCAAACCGTGCCGGGCGCTGGATCTTGCGGATCCACAGCGCAACCATCACGCCGACCAGGACCAACACCGCGAACACGTCGACGAGTAGCGCGTACCAGCCCTGGTGCCCGAGCCACGGGAGCGTCGCACGCTTGTCGACGACGCCGATCAGCGCGATCAAGATCGTCGGCAGCAGCACGAGGAAGCCCCAGAAGATGAAAGCGTGAGCGAGGCCGGGGACAACGCGCTGGAGCAGCTTGCGCTGAGCGAGGACGACGGTCGTCTCGCTGTACACGCGACGGGGAACGTCGCCTTTGCGCGTGGTCGGCTGCGCCGCGCGGACGAGTCGGGTGAGCAGCCGAGCCCGCCGTGCGAACAGGATCCCGCTGACCGCCACGGCGGCGGCGAGCACGATCGCGGCCGGGAGCGAGGCTATGCGCCCCTCGCCTTCCGGATCTCCTCCGAGATCGCCGGTACGACCTCGTGCAGATCGCCGATCACGCCGTAATCGGCGCTCGCGAAGATCGAGGCCTCGCCGTCGGGGTTGATCGCCAGCAGCTTCTTGGCCCCCTTACACCCGGCCATGTGCTGGGTCGCGCCGCTGATTCCGCAGGCGATATAGATCTCCGGCGAGATCTTGGTGCCGGTCTGGCCAACCTGATCGGTGTGCGGTCGCCACCCGGCGCTCGTGACCGCGCGCGAGCAGCCGACCGCGCCACCGAGCAGCTCGGCGAGCTCTTCGATCACGGCGAACCCCTCGGCCGACCCGACCCCGCGCCCACCGGAGACGACCACATCGGCCTCGGCGAGCGACACGCCCGCGGCGGCGCTGGGGACGCGCTCGGACACGCCCAGTGCCCCGTCGGTCGTCGGGCGTAGCACTATCATCTCCAGCTCGATCGGCTCCGCCGCCACCGCATGGGGGGCGACCGTCAGCAGCAGCGGCGAGCCGTGCACGTGAGCCTCCTCGAGCAGGCTCTCGCCCCACCGAACGCGGGTGACGGTCGCGGGAGTCCCGCGCGTAGCCGCGACGCAGTTCGCCGCCATCGGCTGGTCGAGCT
>DASXDA010000061.1:0-8905 GCA_036490875.1 Solirubrobacteraceae bacterium | reverse complement strand
AGCCGTAGGTTTCTACGGACGGCGTGGTGATCGTCCGCCAGCAGAACCCTGATCGGTGACGCTTGCGGCGGCGGGTAATCAGTCTCGTCCGCGCGCGCGGGCATTTGCAGGTGTACGGCCATACGGCGAGGCTACGGCTCGGATGGGTCCGTTTCGTCCAGGGAAAGCGCGCGCTGAAATGCGGAAAAGCACCGATCTGGTCATCGGAGAACCGTCCTGACCTGCCTCGCGATCTCGAGGTCCTCGCGCGCGTGGATCACTAGCGTCCTCGCCACCGAGCCCTCGAGTGTGATCTCGCAGTCCGGATCCGCCCCGTCGTTGAGCTCGGACGAGATCGCGACGCCCATGAATGCCAACCCTCTCGTCGCCAGCTCGCGGATCTCGGCTGCGCGCTCGCCGACCCCACCGGTGAATACCAGCGCGTCCGGGCCTCCGAGCGCGGCCGCCATTGCTCCAATCGTCCCCCGCAGCCTGTCCGTATAAACGGACAGCGCCAGCTCGGCGTCGTGATCGCCTCGTGCCGAACGCGCCAGCACAGCTCGCATATCGGCCGTGCCCGCCAGCCCGAGCATCCCCGACTCGTGCTCGAGCGCGTGGCTCAGCTCGGCCGCCGAGATCCCCTCACGCTCGAGCAGCCACAGCACGAGACCGGGGTCGACGGTTCCGGAGCGGGTTGCCATCGCGAGGCCTTCGAGCGGGGTGAACCCCATCGTCGTCTCCACCGAGTGGCCGCCGGCGATCGCGCACGCCGAGGCGCCGGCGCCGAGGTGGCAGCTGACGATCCGCACGCTCGCTGGGTCTGCGCCGAGCAGCTCGGGCGCCCGGCGGGCGACCCATGCGTGCGAAAGCCCGTGGAACCCGTACCGCCGGATCGGCCACCGCTCCCGCCAGGCGCGCGGCAGCGCGTACGTCCTCGCGCCCGGCGGCATCTCGGCGTGGAAGGCGGTGTCGAAGCACGCGACTGCGGGAAGCTCGGGCAGCGCGGCCGACACCAGGTCGAGCGCCGCCAGCGACTTCGGCTGGTGCAGCGGCGCCAGGTCGCTCAGCCCCTGGAGCGCGCGCTCGACGCCGGCGTCGATCACGACCGGCCCTTGAAACTGCTCGCCGCCGTGAACGATCCGGTGCCCGACGGCGTCGGCCTCGCCGAGGTCGCCGTCGAGCGCCGCTCGCAGCTCGTCGGGGTCGGCCCGTGCGTCCGGCGACTCCAGCTCCCGGGCCGCGAGCTCCCGGTCACGCTCGTCGATCAGGCTGAGCTTGACGCTGCTCGACCCGGCGTTTACGACGAGGATCCGAGCGCGCGGTTCCATGTCCAGTCGCTGATCGACGGCGCGTCCTCGCCGTGCTCGCGCGTGTGCGCGCGAGCCGACAGCCGGGCGTCGACCATCTCCTGCCGCAGGCCGGCCGCGCGTTCCCCGAGACCGGGCACGCGGTCGATCACATCCATCACCAGATGGAATCGGTCGAGGTCGTTCAGCATCACCATGTCGAACGGGGTAGTGGTGGTGCCCTCCTCCTCGTACCCGCGCACGTGGATGTTGGCGTGATTGGTGCGGCGGTAGGTGAGGCGGTGAATCAGGGTGGGGTACCCGTGGTAGGCGAAGACCACGGGCTGCGAGCTGGTGAACAACGCGTCGAATTGGGCGTCCGAGAGGCCGTGCGGATGCGCGTAGTCGGGCTCGAGCCGCATCAGGTCGACGACGTTGACCACGCGCACCTTCAGCTCGGGCAGCCGGTCACGCAGGATCGCCGCGGCCGCGACCGTCTCGAGCGTCGGCACGTCGCCGGCGCACCCCATCACCACATCGGGCTCCTGCCCGTCGTCGCTCGAGGCCCACTCCCAGATCCCGATCCCGCGGGTGCAGTGGGCGACCGCCTCGTCCATCGTGAGGTAGTCGAGCGCCGGCTGTTTGCCGGCGACGATCACGTTGACGTAGTCCCGGCTGCGAAGACAGTGGTCGGCCACCGACAGCAGGCAGTTGGCGTCCGGGGGCAGATAGATCCGGACGATCTCGGACCTCTTGTTCGCCACGTGATCGATGAACCCCGGGTCCTGGTGCGAGAAGCCGTTGTTGTCCTGGCGCCAGACGTGACTCGAGAGCAGGTAGTTGAGCGACGCGATCGGTCGGCGCCACGCGATGTCGCGACACACCTTCAGCCACTTCGCGTGCTGGTTGAACATCGAGTCGACGATGTGGGTGAATGCCTCATAGCAGTTGAACAGGCCGTGGCGCCCGGTGAGCAGGTAGCCCTCGAGCCACCCCTCACAGAGGTGCTCGGAGAGAACCTCCATCACCCGCCCGTCGGGTGCGAGGTGGTCGTCCGTCGGCAGGCGCTCGGCGTCCCACGCGCGGTTGGTGACCTCGAACACCGCGGTCAGCCGGTTCGAGGCGCTCTCGTCCGGGCCCATCAGCCGGAAGCGGTCCGGGTTCTGGCGGATCACGTCTCGCAGCCAGGTGCCAAGCACCCGCGTCGCCTCGCTCGAGGTCTCCGCGGGGGCGAGTACGTCGACGGCGTAGTCGCGGAAGTCCGGAAGCTCGAGCGGGCGCAGAAGCAGCCCGCCGTTGGCGCGCGGGTTCGCGCTCATCCGCCGGTCGCCGGCCGGGGCCTGGACCGTGATCTCGTCGAGCACCGCGCCGCCCTCGTCGAACAGCTCCTCGGGCTTGTACGAACGCATCCACGACTCGAGCTGGGCGAGATGCTGCGGGTTGGTCCGTACCTCCGCCAGCGGCACCTGATGGGCGCGCCACGTCCCCTCGACCGGGAGCCCGTCCACCTCCTTCGGTCCGGTCCACCCCTTCGGGGTGACGAGCACGATCATCGGCCATCGGGGCCGAGTGGTGACGCCGTGCTCGCGGGCGCCGTGCTGGATCGCCGCGATCTCGTCGAGCACCTCATCGAGCGTGGCGGCCATCAGCTGGTGCATCTGCTCGGGCTCCGAGCCCTCGACGAACCGGGGCGCGTACCCGAATCCTTCGAGCAGCAGCCCGAGCTCGTCGCGCCCGATCCGCGCGAGCACCGTCGGGTTGGCGATCTTGTAGCCGTTGAGGTGCAGCACCGGCAGCACCGCGCCGTCGCCGACCGGGTTGACGAACTTGTTCGAGTGCCAGCTGGCGGCGAGCGGCCCGGTCTCGGACTCCCCGTCACCGACGACGCATACCGCGAGCAGATCGGGGTCGTCGAACACCGCGCCGTAGGCGTGCAGCAGCGAATAGCCGAGCTCGCCGCCCTCGTTGATCGATCCGGGCGTCTCGGGAGCCACGTGACTCGGGATCCCGCCCGGGAACGAGAACTGGCGGAAGAGCCGCCGCAGGCCCTCCTCGTCGTGCCCGATCTGGGGGTAGACCTCGGTATAGGTGCCGTCGAGGTACGTACTCGCGACCAGCCCCGGGCCGCCGTGGCCGGGTCCGGTCACGTAGATCGCGTTCAGGTCGCGCGCCCGGATCGCGCGGTTCATGTGGACGTAGACGAAGTTCAATCCGGGAGTGGTCCCCCAGTGGCCGAGCAGCCGCGGCTTGATGTGCTCTGGGAGCAGGGGCTCGCGCAGCATTGGGTTGGCGAGCAGGTAGATCTGCCCGACAGACAGGTAGTTCGCTGCGCGCCACCACGTGTCGATCGCACGTAGCTCGTCCTTGCCCAGCGGCTGAACTGCTGGTTCTGTCACCGCGGGCATATTCATACCGGCCACGGGGCGCCGGCGTGTGAACGCGGGGTCTCGCGGTTGTCTCAAGGGGCGGTCGTCACGAGCCCGTGATCGAGCGCGTAGCGGACCAGCTCGGCACGCGTCGCAAGCCGGAGCTTCTGCTGAATGTGAGCCCGGTGGGTCTCCACCGTGCGCACCGACAGGTACAGCTGGTCCGCGATCTCGGCGTTCGTGTGACCAAGCGCGATCATCTTCAGCACCTCGACCTCACGCTCGGAGAGTCCACCGGGTTGACCGGATGGCGGCTCAGCCGCGAGCCTCGCGCCGAGCCGGGGATTCAGGTATGTGTCGCCGGCGGCGGCTCGCCTGACCGCCTCGACCAGCTCCGCATCGGCCGCTTCCTTCAGCACGTACCCCATCACGCCGGCCGCCAGCGCCTGCCGGGCGTACGCCGGCTCGTCCTGCATCGTCAGGATCACGATCTGGGTCTCCGGCGCCTCGGCCCGGATCTCGGGGATCGCGTCGAGCGTCGATCCGCCCGGCATGTTGAGGTCGAGCACGAGCACGTCCGGCTTGTGTCCTCGTACGTAGCGGCGCGCCGATTCGACGTCCTCGGCCTCGGCCACCACCTGTAGTCCGGAGTCGGCCTCGAGCACCTGGCGCAGCCCCCGCCGAACGACCGAGTGGTCGTCGGCGATCACAACTCGCAGTGGCTTATCGCTGCTCAGCTGGACGATCCTCGGCTAGGTGTCTCCACTCCCGAGGCGTCAGCTTACGCAGCCGCGTACCTTCCCGTGCGGGTAGCAGTCATCGGGGCGGTTCTTGAGGACGACGGTCTCGAGCAGCTGCACCTTCTTGCCGCCTGCCCACAGGATCCCGCCGCCGTGCGCCTCCGCTCCGACCGCGGCGTTGCCCCTGATCGCGCTGCGATGGAGCGTCGTCTCCTTCGACCCCTTGTCGACATACAGGGCGCCACCCTCGGCCACGCCGCCGGGATCATGGGCGACGTTCTCGCCGATCGCGACCTTCGTGAGCGTCAGCGTGTCACCGTTGTAGATGCCTGCCCCGACCGCGCGCCCGCTCTCGGTGCGCGCGTGGTTGTCGGCCACGACGCCGACGTTGATCGTCATCTCGCCCGCGTTGTAGATGCCGCCGCCGGTGGCGGGTCCCTTGGACGAGGTGACCGTGTTGCCGGTGACGATCACCGACTTGATCGTGAACACGAACTGCTTGTCGGCCTGCTCCTCGTTGCGGATCCCGCCGCCGACGCCCTCGGCGACGTTGTTCTTGATCACGGTGCGCCTGAGAGTGAGCCGTCCCGAGTTGTCAATCCCGCCCCCGGACGCCTGCGGTCCCGCCGTGGCGGTGTTGCCGGAGACCACGTCGTCGCTCATGTTCAGCGCGCCGAACGAGTTGGCGATCCCGCCGCCGGCGCCGTTGTTTGTCAGGTGGTTGTCCGAGATTGTGCTGCCGCTGAGGTCGGCGATCGCCCCGCCGTTGGTGATGCCGCCGCCGATGCCGGCCGCGTTCTGCGAGACCTCGTCCGCGGTGAATCGGTCGATCCTCCCGAGGTTCGCGACGCCGCCGCCATTCCCGGCATGGTTGCGCGTGATCACGTCGCGGCTGAGCTCGTGGATTCTGCCGATGTTGTACACGCCGCCGCCCAGCGGCGCCGAGTTGCCATGAATTCTGTCATCGGTGAGCGCGGTGATCGTGCCCTGGTTCGCGATCCCGCCGCCCTGTGCGGCTTCGTCGGTGAGCTTGCCGCCGGTGAGCGTGACGCCCGTGATCGAAACGGTCGCGTGTTTGGCGACCTCCAGGATCCTGAACTCAGGAATGTCGCTCGCTGCGCCGCGCGCGATCGTCGTGCCCCGCCCGCCGACAATCGTGATCCGGCCGGTCAGCACCGGCAGGCCGTTGCCTCCGTCGGTGTCGTTGTCGGCGACGGTGAGCTTGTAGGTACAGCCCGCCGCGAGGTCGAGCGTGCCACCACCCGCTTGTTTTGCCGCGTTGATCGCGGCGATCAGTCCGCTCGGCCCGCCGACCGAGCAGGGGACCTGCTCCGCCGAGGGTGCCCCGGCCGCCGTCGTCGCCATCACCGCGCCGAGCGCGGCCGCAAGCGACACCGCCCCGATCATCCGCCCCCTGAAACGTTTCACGTCGAGACCACCCCCATGACCGATCATTTCGGGCAACCGTGCCCGCCCCACACCGGGATCGTAACGGACTCAGCCCCCTGGACAGTCGCCCCTAGCTCACGCCGAACGCCTCCTTTTCCTCCGGGGTCAGCTCGCGGGTCACGTGGGTCCGGGCGATCGCGAGCAGGGCGCGCGGGTCCTGGCAATCGGAGCACGCCTCCCAGCGACGGACGACCCCAGCCCTGTCATAGGTGAGCACCTCGCGGCCATCGAGGCTGCACTGCGCGCTCAGCGCGGTGCGAGGATGCCGAAGAATCCGCAACAACGCGAACGAGCGTGCGTCCCAGATTCGGGCCGTGTCGTCGTCGCTCGCGGACACGAGGTACTTGCTATTCGGGCTGAAGTTGACGTCCTGGATCGCGGCGGTGTGGCCGATCAGGACGTCGAGGACGCGGCCGGTTCGCGCCGAGGCGACCGTGACCGTGCCGTTCTGGGATCCGATCGCGACCTCACGCCCATCGGGGCTGAGGGCGATCGCTGAGATCTGGCCGTTGACCGTGGGGAGCGCGGTCCGCCGCCCGGTGGCCAGGTCCCAGACGTACCTGTCGGTGCCGGAGTCGGCGGCAGCTCGGCGACCACGCGGCGGCTCGGGACGTCGAACATCTTGATCCTCACCTGCGCGGGAGCGCCCGGGGCGATGCCCGCCGCCCTGCCCCAGGGGTGATGAATGCGCCGCAGCCGTCGCACGAGGTCGCGAGCCGCAGCGGCGCCCCCTCGGGAACGCCCAGGGCGGACCATCGCCTCAGGACAACGTCACCGCCGGGATTCTGCAGCACGGTCTCGAAGCCGTCGGCGACCGGCACCAGGTTGCCGGCGAGCAGGTTGCGGATCTGCGGGACGACCACGCCGGTCGAGCTCGAGGCCGTTCGGGTCAGCCAGACGCGGGTCGTCCCGTCTTCAGATGCGGTGGCAACCAGGCCGCCGTCGGGACTGAACGCGACCTGGCCGACGTCCCCGGTCTGACCCGAGAACGAAGCGATCTGCTGGCCGGTCGAAGCCGAGATGACTCCCGCCGGCCCGGTCCCCGAGCCGTATGCGATCAGCGAGCCGTCGGAGTTGAACGCCACCGAGGCCAACCCCTGCGAGTTCACTCGGAAGACGCGGCGGGTCCGCAACGTGCGCGCGTCGAGCAGTGGCAGGGTCTGGTGGGCCAAGACTGGATTCCCTTCCGCGATCGCCAGCTCGCGGCCATCGGGGGAGAACGCGAGATCCGCCGAGGGCGTGTCGTTGGTTGCCACGATCCGTCCCGTCCCCGCGGGACTGAACGCCACCCTCGTTGAGTTGCTGACCCGTGGCCCGCGCGCAACCACTGACCCGGTGGCGGGATCGATCAGCACGAGCCGCCCACCGCCGTCGCCGCCAGCGTTCGTCCGTCCGGGCTGTACGCGACCTGGCCTGCGGGCGCGCCGACGCTTACCCGCCGGATCACGCGACCATCCGATGACCAGCTGCCGACGTTCGCGATGCGCATACTGGGCGCATTCTCGGATGTGATCGACCGCTACGGCGAGCACGTCGAGCACCGCAACACGTGGGGAGACGCGGTCTACATCGTGCTTCGCACCCCTGCGGCGGCCGCGGCCTGTGCGCTCGAGCTACAGGCCGCGATGACGAGCATCGACCTCGAGGCAGAGGGCTTGCCGTCCCACCTCGCACTCCGGCTCGGGGGTCACGTGGGACCGGTGTTCCCGGTGCTGGACCCGGTGATCCGGCAAAAGGCGTTCATGGGCTCGCACGTCAGCCGCACGGCACGGATCGAGCCCGTGGCCCCCGCCGGGACCGTATACGTGACCGCGCCGTTCGCGGCGGCCCTGATACTGCGCGGAGAGCGCAAGATGACCTGCGACTACGTCGGCCACATGCCCGCGGCCAAGGGATACGGCAAGCTGCGCATGTACCGGCTGCAGGCGACCCCGTCGGGCGACAGGCGGACGAAGTGACCGCAGGCGAGCTGCGAGCGCATTGCCTCTCTCTGAACGGAGCGGCCGAGACGTTCCCGTTCGGCACGGAGACTTCCGCGTTCAAGGTCGCCGGGAAGATATTCGCGCTCTCGCGCCTGCAGGAAAGCCCGCTGCGGGTCAGCGTGAAATGCGAACCCGGGCTGGCCGAGCAGCTCCGGGACGCATACGCCGCCGTGATCCCCGGCTACCACCTGAACAAGCGTCATTGGAACACGGTGATGATCGATGGATCGCTCCCCGATCAGATGCTCGAGGAGATGGTCGAGGACTCCTACGACCTGGTCGTCAGCGCGCTCTCTCGCGCGCGCCAGCGGTCGCTCGGCTGGCGCCGCGCGGGCTGAGAGAGAATGAGCCTCGGGATGCCCGACCTCTCAGACACGCGCGTTCTCGTGACCGGCGGCACCAGCGGCCTGGGCCGCGCGATGGCCGCGGCGCTGGCGCAGGCGGGAGCGCGGGTCGGGATCGCGGGTCGCCGGCGCGCGCGGGCGGAGGAGGTCGCGGCGGACATCGGCGGCGCCGCATTCGGGCTCGAGCTCGACGTCCGCGACGACGCCTCCGTCCGGTCGGGCATCGAGGAGCTCTACGACCGCCTCGGCGGGTTGGACATGCTCGTCAACAACGCGGGAGTTGGCATGCGCACCGTCAACCCGCGATTCATGAGCGACCCGCAGTCGTTCTGGGAGGTGCCGCCCCAAGGTTTCCGCGACGTGCTGGAGACGAAGGTCACGGGCTGCTTCCTCGTCGCCAGCGCGGTCGTCCCGCGCATGCTCGCGGCCGGCGCGGGCCGCGTCGTCACGATCTCGATGAACGAGTCGACGATGACCCGGCGGGGCTTCGTCCCCTATGGACCCTCGGGCGCGGCCGTCGAGGCGCTCGCACGCGTGATCGCCGCCGATCTGGAGGGCACGCCGGTGACCGCGAACATCCTGCTCCCCGGCGGCGCGACCCATACCGGCATGGTTCCCGACGACATCCCCGACGAGCTCCGCACCAGGCTGCTCGACCCGGCGATCATGGGCCCGCCGATCGTGTGGCTCGCCTCAGCCGAGGCCAACCGGGTCCATGACCAGCGGATCGTCGCGACCGAGTTCGAGGGCTCCGCTAAG
>DASXDA010000060.1:0-74840 GCA_036490875.1 Solirubrobacteraceae bacterium | reverse complement strand
CGGCGGCTCGACCAGGAGATCCGCGAAAAGATCGCGCTCTTCGCCAGCCTGCCGGTCGACGCGGTCATCTCCTCCTACGACGTCGACAACATCTACAAGGTGCCGCTCGGCTACCGCGCCGAGGGCGTCGACGACCTGGTGCTCGACCACTTCCACATGGAGGCGCCCGCGCCCGACCTGAGCGAGTGGGAAGCGATGGTGCGGCGCGCCGACCAGGCGACCGGCGAGGTCCGGATCGCGATCGTCGGCAAGTACGTGCAGCTGGAGGACGCCTACAAGTCGGTGATCGAGGCGCTCCAGCACGGCGGCATCCACCATGGCGTCAACGTGAAGATCGAGCTGGTCGACTCCGAGCACCTGGACCCCGAGGCGCTCGACGGCCTCGACGGGATCCTGATCCCCGGTGGCTTCGGCGAGCGTGGGATCGAGGGCAAGATCGCCGCCGCCAGGATCGCTCGCGAGCGCAAGATCCCTTACCTCGGCATCTGCCTCGGGATGCAGATCGCGGTGGTCGAGTTCGCCCGCCACGTGGGCGGCATGGACGGCGCCAACTCCTCCGAGTTCGACCCCGAGACGCCCTACCCGGTGGTCGACCTGCTGCCCGAACAGAAGGAACTCAGCGATATGGGCGGGACGATGCGCCTCGGTGCCGACCCGGTGAAATTGCACCGCGGCACGCGGGCTCGCGAGATCTACGGCGAGGCGGTCATCTACAAGCGCCACCGCCATCGCTACGAGGTCAACAACCATCTCCGCCGCCGGCTCGAGTCGGCCGGGCTGGTGCTCTCGGGGACCTCGCCCGACGAGCGGCTCGTCGAGGCGATCGAGCTTCCGCGCGACGTCCATCCGTTCTTCGTCGCGTCGCAGTACCACCCCGAGTTCAAGTCGCGCCCGGAGCGGCCCGCGCCGCTGTTCGACGCGTTCGTCGAGGCCGCGCTCGAGCGCTCCGAGGAGGCCCCGGCGCGGACCGCCGAGCCGGACGTCTCGCACAGCTCGGCCACGTGAGGCGCGCCACCGAGGCCGAGCGCTCCAGGCTCGGCGACACGTTCGCGTCACTGTGCCGGATCGAGAGCCCGTCTGGGCGCGAGCGGCCGTGCACCGACTGGGTTGCCGCCGAGCTCGACGGGATCGGGATCGGCGTCGAGGAGGACGCTGCGGGCCGGCAGGTCGGCTCGAACGCCGGGAACCTGTTCGGGCGGGTGCCCGGACGCGGGCCCGAGAGCATCCTGCTGTGCGCACATCTGGACACGGTGCCGCTGACCGCCCCGGTCGACCCGGTGCTCGTCGACGACGGCTGGGAGAACGCCAACGACGCGATCCTCGGTGCCGACAACAAGGCGGCGGTCGCGGTGATGCTCGAGCTCGCCCGCCGCGCGCAGAGCGCGCCCGAGCCGCCTGAGATCGGGTTCGAGCTGCTGTTCACCGTCTGCGAGGAGCTCGCGCTGCGCGGGGCCAAGGCGTTCGACCCGACGCTCCTGACCAGCAGCTTCGGTTACGTGTTCGACCACGCCTCGCCGATCGGCGAGGTGATCGTGGCGTCCCCGACCTACTATCGGATCATCGCCGACGTCCGAGGCCGCGCCGCCCACGCGGGGATCAGGCCCGAGAACGGCCGCAGCGCGATCGTCGCGGCGGCGCGGGGGATCGCCGCGATGCGCCTCGGCCGGCTCGATCCCGAGACGACCGCGAACGTCGGCACGATCACCGGCGGCACGAACGCCAACGTCGTCGCCGAGCACTGTCACGTCGAGGCAGAGGCCCGCAGCATCGACCCGGCCCGCGCGGAGAGTGTCGCGACGGAGATCGTGGATCACCTCCAGGAGGGAGCCGACGCCTCCGAGTGCGATCTCGACGTCACCGTCGAGCGGATGTTCGAGGGCTACCGCACGCGCGGCCGCGAGCCGCAGGTGGCGCTCGCCGAACTGGCGCTCCGTGACTGCGGCTACGAGCCGAGCCAGATCGCGACCGGCGGCGGTTCCGACGCGAACGCGCTGCAGGCGGCCGGCTTTCCGTGCACCAACCTGGCGAACGGCACCGAGCGCAACCACGAGCCGAGCGAGCGTGTCAGCGTCGACGCGCTCGACGGGATGCTCGAGGTCGCGATCGCCCTGATCGAGAATGCTCCGGCGGTGATCCGGGAAGCAGGGGGCCCGTGAGCGAGATCGAGCCGCTTTCCGAGGAGATCCAGTGGGAGGGGAAGTTCGCCCATGCGGGCGTCGCCCGATACCGAGACCCCGACGGCGCCGAGGTCGCCCGCGACAAGGTCTGGCATCCGGGTGCGGTCGGGATCGTGCCCCTGGACGGTGAGCGCGTCTGGCTGACCCGACAGCCGCGCGAGGTGGTGGGAGCCGCGGCGTCGCTCGAGATCCCGGCGGGCAAGCTCGACGTGCCCGGCGAGTCGCCGCTCGAGACGGGCAAGCGCGAGCTCGGCGAGGAGATTGGCAAGCAGGCCGCGTCCTGGGAGGAGCTGTTCGTGTTCTTCACGAGCCCCGGTTTCAGCGACGAGCGCGTCTGGCTCTATCTCGCGACCGACCTCTCGGACGCCCACGGCGCCGAGCCCGACCCGGACGAGCGGATCGAGATCGTCCCGTGGCCGCTCGACCGGCTTGACGACGCGATCGCCGAGTGCGAGGACGCGAAGTCGCTGATCGCGTTGCTCTGGCTGAAGGGGCGCTTGCCGTAGAGCCTCCGGCAGGCGCGACCCGGGAGGACTAACGCCAGCGGGGGCGAACTCCGCGTTATGACGACCACGGCGAGCGCGCCGCCGACCCGCCTGACCGAGCTGCTGCTCGAGTTCCTGGGCCATCTCGAGCTCGAGCGCGGGCTGTCGCGGAACACGCTCGAGGCCTACCGATCGGACCTCGAGCAGTACGGCGAATACCTGAAGAGGAGCGGGCTCGACCCGCTCACTGTCGGCCCGAGCGAGCTCGCGGGCTTCATCACGGCGCTCGCCGCCGGCGCGGACGGGCGCCGGCCGGTGGCACCGGCCACGTTGCAGCGGAAGATCGCGTGCCTGCGGTCGTTCTACCGCCACCTCCGCCGCGAGCAGCTGATCGATCACGATCCGGCCTCGGAGCTGCGCGCGCCACGCTCCAGCGCCCGGCTGCCGAAGGTGCTGAGCCGAGACGAGGTCGCGGGGCTGCTCGCCCAGCCCCGCGGAACGAGCCCGGCGGCGCTCCGCGACAGGGCGATGCTCGAGACGATGTACGCGTGCGGGCTGCGCGCGTCCGAGGCGATCGGGCTCGAGCTCTCGGACCTCGATCTGGACGCGGGCGTCTTGCTTACCCGCGGCAAGGGCTCAAAGGAGCGGCTCGTCCCGATCGGGAGCAAGGCGATCGAGTCGCTGCGGTCCTATCTCGACAAGGGCCGCCCGCGGCTGGTCGGGCTCCGCGACGAGCGCCGCGTGTTCGTCAACCACCGCGGCGCCGGCCTGTCGCGGCAGGGGTTGTACAAGATCGTTCAGCGCCACGCGGCGGCGGCGGGCCTCGCCGACCGGATGAGCCCGCACACGCTCAGACACACGTTCGCCACCCACCTGCTCGCCGGCGGATGTGACCTGCGATCGCTCCAGGAGATGCTCGGACACGCCGACATCGCGACGACCCAGATCTACACGCACCTGTCGGCCGACCGGCTGCGGGACGTGTACTTCGACTCGCACCCGCGAGCGCAGATAGACCGAGCGCCGTAGAGTCCCACACTAGTGGGAATCACGCACTTCGACGAGGCGCCGTCGAACGAGTTCGAGGTCGGCCACCTGCGCGGTCGCTGGACAATGCTCGGCGAGGCCGCCGGCTCGGTCGGGATCGGCGTCAGGCGGATCCAGGTGCCGGCCGGATCGTGGTCGACGCCGGCCCACGAGCACGGCAGCGAGGAGGAGATCTTCTACGTGCTCGGGGGCCGGGGGCTCACCTGGCAGCGTGAGCAGACCGCCGAGATCGGCGCCGGCGACTGCATCGTCTACCACGCGGGGGGAGGCGCTCATAGCCTGCACGCGGTCGAGCCGCTCGACGTGCTCGCGTTCGGCCCGCGGCACCGCGCGCCCGGCGTGTCGTTCCCGCGGCTCGGGATGTCGCTCGTCGGACGGCGGGCGATCGATTCGACCCACGGCGTGCTCGAGGGCGCCCCGGTCCAGTTCGTACGCGAGGCTCAGGCCGGCCCGCCGGCGATCGGGGACGAGCCGGGCGCGCGGCCGGCGACGATCGTCAACGTCGACGCGGTATCCGGCCGGGAGTTCGGGCGCTCGAGGGTCCAGGCGCTGCGGCGGGACCTCGGCGTCGCCGTCGGATCGAGGACGACCGGCATCAAGCACATCGAGGTCGCCCCGGGTAAGGACGCCTCGCCGCAGCACTGCCACTCGCTCGAGGAGGAGCTGTTCGTGGTGCTGGGCGGCAACGGCGCGGTGATCCTCGGCGATGAGTCGACGGAGGTCCGGCCGGGCCACGTCGTCGCGCGACCCGCCGGCACCGGAGTCGCCCACACGTTCCACGCCGGCGACGAGGGCCTGACGTTCCTCGCGTACGGCACCCGCGAGCCCGGCGACCTCTGCTACTACCCGCGCTCGAACAAGGTCTCCTTCCGCGGGTTGGGGGTGATCGCGCGGGTCGAGCCGCTCGATTACTGGGACGGGGAGGACTGACGCGACCGTGCGGCGCACCCTCGGGGTCATGGTGCTCGGCTGCCTGCTGGCGGCCGGCTGCGGGGACTCGCGGGCCCCGGTGCCGAGCCTGACGCGCCCGGCTCCCGCCCACGGCTACCGCACCGTCCACTTCACGGACGCCGGCGTGAGCATCGCGTCGCCCGCCGGTTGGTCGCCGATCGCGGAACGTCCGCCGCTGTCGACGGCTGTGACGTCGGGGGACGCCGTGATCGCGTTGTGGCGCTACCCGCGACGGCAGCCGCCTCCCGCGTCGCCCGCGGCGCTCGGCGAGGCCCGCGCCTCGCTGGTCGCGGCCGTCCGGGCCCGCGAGCGATCGGTGCGCGTGATCAGCGCCCGGACCGCCCGGATCGACGGAAGCCCCGCGATCGAACTGAGCGCGCTCGAGACGATCGGCGGCCACCCGAGGCAGGTGCTCTCGACACATCTGTTCACGGACCGCGGCGAGGTCGTGCTCGAGGAGTACGCGCCGCCCGCGATCTTCCGGGCGATCGGCGGTTCGCTGTTCGCCCGTGTACGCCGCTCACTGACGGTCACCGGAGGGAACGGATGAGGCGCGCCTTCGTGGTCGTGATGGACGCCTGCGGGGCCGGCGCGCTTCCGGACGCCGGCGCGTACGGCGACACCGGCGCCGACACGCTCGGCCACCTGGCCGAGGTGACCGGCGGGCTCGAGCTGCCGGCGCTCGGGCGGCTCGGCCTCGGCTCGATCGTGCCACTCGCGGGCGTCCCGCCCGCCGACGCACCCGCGGTCCACGGGCGGCTGCACCCGCTGGGTCCCGGGAAGGACTCGACCGCGGGGCACTGGGAGCTGATGGGCGTCGTCCAGTCCGCTGCACTGCCCACCTACCCGGACGGGTTCCCGCCCGAGGTGGTGGAGCTGATCGCGTCCGCGACCGGCCGGGACGTGCTCTGCAACCGGCCGTCGAACGGGATCGAGGCGATCGAGGCGTACGGGGGCGAGCACGTGCGCACCGGCTCGCCGATCGTCTACACGAGCCAGGACTCGGTCCTGCAGATCGCGGCGCACGTCGACGTGCTCGCACCCGAGGACCTGTACGCGATCTGCGCGACCGTCCGCGAGCGGCTACCGCCCGAGCACTCGATCGGCCGGGTGATCGCGAGGCCGTTCGACGGCGCACCGGACGGCTTCCGCCGCACCGACGGGCGCCGCGATTTCTCGATCGCCCCGCCGGCGCGGAGCTACCTCGACGAGCTCCACGACGCGGGCGTCCAGGTCAACACCGTCGGCAAGGTCGGACAGCTGTTCGCGGGGCGCGGCGTGGACGTCCAGCACCCCGGCGCTACCAACGCGATCGCCCTTGCGCAGACGACGCGACTGCTCGAGACGCTCGAGGCTGGGCTGGTCTTCACGAACCTGATCGAGACCGACCAGGTCTACGGCCACCGCCACGACGCCGAGGGCTTCCATCGGGCGCTCCGCGAGATCGACGCGCACGTCAGCCGGTGGCTGGCGCTGCTCGGCGACGGCGACCTGCTGGTGCTGACCGCCGATCACGGCTGCGACGTGATCTCCTCAAGAACCGACCACACGCGCGAGTACGCGCCGCTGCTGGCGACGTTCGACGGTCGCCCCTCGCGCCGCCACGACGGGCCGATGGCAGACGTCGGGGCGACCGCGCTCGCGTGGCTCGCAGAGCGCCAAGCGGCCGAGCTTCCGGGAAGCTCGTTCCTCTGAACTACCGTTGAGGCGTGCCCGAGCTTCCCGAGGTGGAGACTATCCGCCGCCAGCTCGCGCCCCATCTCGAGGGGCGCACGATCGTCGACGTCGAGATCCTCGATTGGCGGTGGACCCGGCCGCTGCCTCCAGCCCCGATCGAGGCGGAGCTGCGCGGCGCGACGGTCGAGCGGGTCGAGCGGTTTGGGAAGTACCTCGACCTCCACCTTTCGGGCGACCGCCACCTGCTGATGCACCTGCGGATGACGGGTGCGCTGCTGATGGATCCCGCGGCCGACCCGCCGCACACTCGCGTGCGCTTCGAGCTCGACGACGGCCACCGGCTCGTGTACGTCGACCCGAGGCGATTCGGCACCGGCCACCTGCTGCTGGACTCGGAGGCCCGCGACGACTACCTCGGCGAGCGGCTCGGGGTGGAGCCGTTCACGCCGGAATTCACCGCTGAGCACCTGGCGTCGATCGCGCGGGGCCGGACCGCGCCGGTGAAGTCGTTCCTGCTCGACCAGCGGCGGATCGCCGGGATCGGCAACATCTACGCCGACGAGGCGTTGTACCGGGCCGGGATCCATCCGCTCCGGCCGGCGGGCCGGCTCACCCGAGCCCAGTGGGCCCGGCTACGGGACGCGATCGAAGAGGCGCTCGCCGCCGGGATCGACGCGAACGGCGCTTCGATCGACGACTTTCGCCACGTCGATGGCGCCCGTGGCTCGTTCCAGGACGAGTTCCTGGTCCACACCCGTGCCGGCGAGCCGTGCCCGCGATGTGGCGGGACGGTGCGCAAGCTCGTCGTCGGGGGACGCGGGACCTACATATGCGAGCGGTGCCAGCCGCGCCCGCGGGCCCGGGTCAGGCAGCCAGCAGCCCGGTGAGGCGCCCCTCGCGGTCGGCCGCGAGCAGCTCGCTGAAGCCGCCGACGAGGTCCTCTCCGACCAGGATCTGCGGGAACGAGAACATCCCCGTCAGGCGCTGCAGCTTCGCGCGACCGTCCGCGTCACGTGCCAGATTCACCTCGGCGTAGTCGATGCCACGGCGCTCGAGCAGTGCCTTGGCGCTCACGCACAGCGAACACGAATCGGTCGTGTAGACGGTGACGCTCTTCATTGCTTCAGAAAGGATAGCTTCGGTTGAGGGTCGAGGCGGCGGACGGTCGGGGGGAGCGCCGGTGGTGCTCCCCGCAGGTACGGTCGCACCGAGAGGCCGCCCGCTTGCCGCCCGCTCGGCATCCTGCGTCGCCAAGAAGGGCGGCGCGGGCGTCATCCGGCTCGGGGGATGGATCGCGAGGACGGAGGACGCGACGCGCAGCAGCGCTGCGCGAGCGGCCGAGGACGAAGCGAGACGCCGCCGGGGGCGACTCGAATGCGAGCGTACCTACGGGGGGGACCACTAGTGCCCGGTTTGCTGAAGACCGAGGCGATCGTCCTGCGCTCGATCCGCTACGGCGAAGCCGACCGGATCCTACATCTGTACACGCCGCACCACGGCAGGATGGGCGCGATCGCGAAGGGCGCGCGCCGCGCGAAAAGCCGGTTCGGGGCGCGCCTGGAGCCGTTCTTCCACGTCCACGCGGTGCTGCACGAGGGGCGGGGGGAGCTCCTCACCGTGACCGCCGTGGACACCGTCTCGCCGCACCCCGGCCTCCGCGACCACGCCGCGACGCTCGACGCGGCGGCGCTCGCGTGCGACGCGGTCAGCCGGCTGTTCGAGAGCGCCGAGCCCCACCCGGAGGTGTTCCGGCTGCTGTGCAACGAGCTCGCGCTGCTGAGCGCGGACCCCGCGCACGCCCGTCCGGCGAACGGTCTCGCGTTCCGCCTGAAGCTGCTGCTCGCGGCCGGGGTGCTTCCGCAGCTGGCTACGTGCGCCGCATGCGGCGCCACGGAGGACCTCAGCGGGTTCTCCGCCGCGGCGGGAGGAGTGGTCTGCAGCGTCCACGAGGCAGCCGCATTCCCGCTCAGCGAGGAGTCATACCGGTTCCTGGTTGGCGCGCTCGGCAGCCCGCTGGCGCAGGCGCCCGAGGCTCCGGAGCAGGCGCTCCGGCAGGCCGAGCGGGCGATTTCCGAGACCGCCGAGCACCACGCACACGTCCGGCTGCGGCGACTGCTCCGGACCGGCTAGACGATCCGGCGGCCGAGCAGCAGCCAGCCTGCTCCCAGCACCAGCCCCACCAGCCCCCAGACGATGTACGGCGGCGCGTAGCCGAAGCTCACGGAGTGTGCTCCGGCGGCGACCCGGATCGACTGGAACGGGCCGTCGGCGCTCGCGATCGCCGTCGCGCGGCCGTCCACGGTCGCGCTCCACCCGGGGAGGTTGGTCTCGCGCCTGACGAGCGTCGCCGGCGCGGTGCACGAGACCCGCGCGGTGGTGCCGTCGCGTGCGGCGACGGAGCAGCCCTGGGCGGTGAAGTACGGCTGCGAGCCCGAGAGCTCGTAGATCGAGGTGCTGGGGCTCCGGAACACGAGCCGGAGCGCCCCGGACGCCGTCGCGAGCGCCTGCCCGGTGGGCGTGAGCACGTACCTGACGCCGGCCGCGCGGTAGCCGTCGAGGTTGCGCTCGAGCTCCTTCGCCGGCGAGGGCACAAGGAACGACCGCCCGCCGTAGTTGCCGACGAATACCGTCGGGTCGACGACCTGGTCGAGCCGCGCGTGGATGTACCGGCCGAACGCGGAGGGGATCGGGAGGTCGTTGATGTTGAGCGAGGCGACCCCGAAGTACGAGCCGTAGTTGGGCGCCAGAGGGCCGAGCGTGAAGAACCGCGAGTTGCCGAGATGGGTTCGCAGATACGCGACCGGCGCCGCGTCGACCGTTACCGAGCGCGGCGCCGAGAATTCCGGCACCACGAACAGCGCGAGCGCGTCTACGGCGAGCACCACCGAGAGCACGCGCACCCTGGCCTGCGCCGATCGCAGCGCCGTCGCCGCGGCGGCGCCGAGGACGACGATCGCGCCCCAGGCGACGGCGAGCGCGAAGTATGGGCGCTGGCTGAACCTCGCCTCGAGCTGGCCGATCAGCGACTGCGCGGCGATCGCAGCGGCCGCCACGATCACGAGCGACGCGCCCGCCGCCATCAGCAGCCGCTTCCGGGGCTGTGGCGCCCGCGCCAGATCGTCGATCCCGAGCGCGGCCAGCACGACGATCGCGAGCTCCAGCGCCGCGTTCCCGTAACGGAAGAACGCGACCCGGGACATCTCCGGCAGGATCCCGAGCAGGTGGTCGAGCAGCGGCGGCTCGCCGTACATCCGGGCGATCGCCAGCACGATCCAGATCAGCAGCGCGACCCGGAGCCCGCGGTGGCGGCGGCCGAACAGCCCGATCAGACCGAACAGGATCAGCGACGTGTTCAGGTAGCCCCCGACCGCGCCCCAGAGCCTCGCGAGTTGCAGCCCGCGGCCGGCGAAATCGAAGATCGGGCCGTAGACGTATGGCAGCACCAGCTGCGGGAACGCCTGCGGCGGGAGCTGGTCGGATCCGAGCGTGCTGCTCCCGTGCAGGCCGAGGTTGCCGTGGCTGACGTAGTCGAGCGCCGCGATCGCGAGCGGCGCCGACAGCAGCGCCCCGCCGAGCGCTCCGGCGAGGGCCTTCACCAGCAGCGAGCGGAGCCGGTCGCGGGGGATCGAGCCGCATCGCCATATCAGCCAGACGAGCGCGAGCAGTCCGTCGATGTACGCCACCTCCGGAAAGCCCGCGTACAGCGACAGCGCGAGCGAGATCGCGATCAGCCACCAGCCCCCGCGCCGCCCCTCGAGTGCCGCGGTGTAGGCGAGCTCGATCCCGAGCACCAGCAGCGGTAGGAACGCGATCGGGTTGACGGTTGCATGGGTGAACCAGGCGAAGGTCCCGTTCAGGGCGAACGCGATCCCGCCGGCCGCCGCCGCCCAGCGGTTGACCGACAGCCGGCGCAGGACCAGGAACGTCGCGATTCCGGCGACGATTTCGAGCAGCATCTGCTCGTACATCTGGCCATTCGAGATCAGCGTCAGCAGCGTCGGCGGGAACAGCGCCGCGGACTGCATCTCACCCGCGAGCGGCGCGCCGGTCCCCTCGTACGGGTTCCACCACGGGAGGTGGAGGTGGACGAGGTCGAGCACCGCGCGGTGGCTCAGCGCCTGCGAGATGAACCCGTTGTTCGGGTCGATCGTCGGGGTTCCGCCGAGCGGCCCAGTGATCACCGATTGCGCCAGGCCGCTGCGCGGCCCGAGGGGGTTCGCCTCGAACACGCCCAGGAGGTAGGGGAGGTAGGCGAGGATCACGGCGCCCGCGATCGCCACCATCGCCCACGCGTCCGGGGACAGGCGCGAAGTCCATCCGAGCAGACGCAGCCGGTCCGGCCGCCGCCGGCCCGGCGCCAGGTCGATTGTTGCCTCGGCGCCGGGGCGCACGGCGTCGCAGCTTAGTCGTGCGCCGCCCCGGTGCTTGCGTCGCGGCTTCGTTACGCGTTGTCACGGTTCGCCGTGCTTGACCTGATGCGCTGTCAGAATCGATGACATGTCACATCAGTCGCTGGCAACGTCGTCCGATCACCCCCATGGGCCGGTCGCCGACGCGTTCGAGGAGCGGATCCGCCGGCGCGAGCAGCGCGACCTCTCGCAGCTGGCCACCGGCTCGTATCCGGCGGAGCGGGCGCGACCCGAATCGGACTGCGGGCTCCGGACCCCCTTCCAGCGCGACCGCGACCGGATCGTCCACAGCAAGGCGTTCAGGCGGCTCAAGCACAAGACTCAGGTGTTCGTCGCGCCGACCGGCGACCACTACCGGACGCGGCTGACCCATACCCTCGAGGTCACGCAGGTCTCCCGGACGGTCGCACGTGCCCTCTCGCTGAACGAGGACCTGGTCGAGGCGATCGGGCTCGGCCACGACCTCGGGCACCCGCCGTTCGGCCACATCGGCGAGGACGTGCTCGACCGCTGTCTGAAGGAGCGCTTCGGCACCTCATTCAAACACCACGAGCAGTCGCTGCGGGTCGTCGACGTGCTCGAGCGCGACGGTGAGGGCCTGAACCTGACGATGCCCGTCCGCGACGGGATCGTCAGCCACTCCGGCCGGGCGCCCGAGCCGGCGACGCTCGAGGGCAAGATCGTGCGGCTGATGGACCGCGTCGCCTACGTCAACCACGACATCGACGACGCGCTCCGAGCGGGATGGCTGTCCGTGGACGACCTCCCGGCCGGACCGATCGAGACACTCGGTGACACCGGCCCCCGCCGGATCGACACGCTCGTCCACGACCTCGTCGAGCACTCCGAGGCGGCCAAGGAGATCGTCCAGAGCCCGGGGATCGGCGGCGCGATGGCCGACCTGCGCGCGTTCATGTTCGAGCGGGTGTACCTGGGCCCCGAAGCGACGCGTGAGCACGACAAGATCAAGCTGGTGATCGGCGCACTGTTCAACCACTACTGCGACCACCCGGAGGAGATCCCGGCCTCGATCCCGGAGGGGGAGCGGTCTCGGCGGGTCACCGACTACATCGCCGGGATGACCGACCGGTTCTGCATCCGGGCGTTCGAGCAGCTGAGCGTGCCGGTCGCGTTCGCCCCGTGAGAGCGGGCGGGTGACCAGATACACCGACGACTCACGCGACCGCGTCCGCGACGCGGTCGACATGCTCGCGCTGGTCTCGGCCCGCACCGAGCTCCGTCGCGCCGGCGTCAACAGCTACTTCGGGCTGTGTCCGTTTCACCAGGAGCGGTCGGGCTCGTTCCACGTGCGCCCGGACGAGAAGCACTACCACTGCTTCGGCTGCCAGGCCTCCGGCGACCCGTTCGACTTCGTGATGGAGACCGAGGGCCTCGATTTCAAGGGCGCGCTCGAGACGCTCGCCAACCGCTTCGGAGTGGAGCTCCAGACCGCCGCCGAGGACCCCGCGGCGGCATCGCGGCGCGAGCGGCGCGAGCGGCTCCACGCGCTGCTCGGCAGAGCCTCGGCGTACTACGCCCGCTACCTGTTCGAGTCCTCCGAGGCGGAGCCTGCGAGGAGCTATCTCCTCTCTCGCGGGTTCACGGTCGAGACGCTGAGGGGTTTCCGGGTCGGGTACGCGCCGAGTGCGTGGGACCGGATGCTGCTCGCGTCGCGCAAGGCGGGCTTCAGCGACGAGGAACTGCTCGCGGTCGGCCTCGTCCAGCGCTCGAAGGTCAAGCAGGGACAGGTGTACGACAGGTTCAGGGAGCGGATCATGTTCCCCGCGACGGACACACGGGGCCGGGTGCTCGGCTTCGGCGCGCGCGCGATGCGCGAGAACCAGCAGCCGAAATACCTCAACACCTCCGACGGCGAGCTCTACCACAAGCGCAGCGTCCTGTTCGGCGTCGACCTGGCGCGGCCGGCCGCCGCGAAGGCCGCGCGGATGATCCTCGTCGAGGGGTACACCGACGCGCTGGCGCTCCACCAGGCCGGCCTGACGAACTCGGTCGCGATCATGGGTACGTCGCTGACCGAGGAGCAGGTGGCAGAACTCGAGCGGGTCGTCGGCGCTTCCGGGGTGCTCGCGCTGTGCCTCGACGCCGACGTCGCCGGCCAGGAGGCGATGCTCCGCGCCGCGCGGCTCGCGGAGGGCCGCAGACTCGAGCTCCGAGTGGTCGCGCTGCCGGAGGGCAAGGACCCGGCGGCGCTGATCGAGTCAGACGGCGCCGACGCGCTGCGCGAGCGCGTCGAGGCCTCGGTGCCGTTCGTCGTCTTCCACGTCGATCGGATCCTTGCCCGCGCCGACTCGGGCAGCGCGGAAGGGAGGGACCGGGCGATCGCCGAGCTCGCGCCTGCGCTGCAGCTCCCCGCGACCGCCGGAGCGGTGCGCGAGGACCTGGTCCGCCGGATCTCGAACCGGCTGGAGCTGTCGGAGGGCAGGCTCGCGGCGCTGATCGAGGCTGCCGAGTCAGGCCAGACGCGCGCACCCGCCCCTCGGGCCGAACCAGCCGAGACGGTCGACCCGGCCGTCCGCGCTGAGCGTGCGTTCCTGATCCTGTGCATCGCGCTCCCGCAGGCGGGCCGGCGCGCGCTCGGGGCGATCAACCCCGACGTGCACCTGACCAGCGATCGGCTGCGGCGGGCGGCCCGCCACCTCGCGGGTCAGACCGAGATGCCGCTGTCGGGGCTGACTGAGGACGACGAAGACCTCGCTCACGTAATGGCCGACCTGGTCGCCCGCGCGGGTCGGGCGGGAGAGGTCTCACCCGAGCGCCTCGAGCAGCAGCGGCTGCTGCTCGAACGAGCGCGCCTCGAGCGGGCGATCCGGCGCGCCCGCGAGCAGGGCGGCTCGGGCATCGGCGATCTCGCGCGTGAGCGCGAGCACGTGCTCGGGGAGATCCACGCGATCGACACCCGGATTGACCGGGCGGTGTGAGGGGGGCGGGTGCTCAGGGGCGAGCAAGCGGGGGCGACCGCCGTCCGAGTGGACCTTGCGCTCGCCCCCCGTCGCGTTCTTCTGCGCGCCCCTACCGGCGCACCGGTTCGATCTGAGCCAGCCGGAGGCCGTCTATCCGGTGGTGGAGAGCGAGGTGCAGGCCGGCTCCTTCTTGGCGGCCGACGCGAGCGCCTGACTCTTGAGCGCGCCCAGGCTCGACAGCATCCCCTGGATCGAGTTCTGGATGTTGGTCTGAATCGTCTTCGCGCCGGCGGCGAACGCGGTCTTGCTGCTCGTCGACAAGGAGTTGGTCGACGTCTCGGCCTGCTTCAGCGCCGAGCTCAGCTGGTTGAACGCCGTGGTCAGCGAAGCCGAGATCTGCTTGCCGTTGTTCACGTTGGGCGAGCCGGCGGTTTGCAGCTTCGTCACCGCAGTGTCGGCGCTCGTGGACGCCGCGGACAGGAAGTCCTGAAGCGCCTTCTTGCCCTCAGCAGGCGTTGAGATGTGGGCCGCGCCGAGCGAGCTGATCTTGTTCTGCACGTCGGTCCTGAAGCTGCCGACCGCGGTGCAGATGCTCTTCACATAGCTCGAGGCGCTGACGCCCGACGACGACGCGCTGCTCCCGCCGCACCCGGCGACGACGAGAGCCGCAGCCACCAGGGCCCCCGCTGAGATTTTTCGAATTGAGGTCATGCAGCGGACCGTACCCGAACCGACGGATGGGGACCGGGTCGGTCCGAGTGCAACTGCGCCCTCGTTCGCCCTCTCTCATTAACCTCGGGGCCCGATGGCGGAGGAGGGATCGGTCAGGGCGTCGATGAGCTGGGTCGCTGCTCGCAGCCGCGGCAGGTGGATGCTGATCGCGTGCCTCACGATCGTCGCCGTGGCGGTGTTCCTGGCCGGCGCCGCCGTCGCCAGCGCCAACCAGCTGGTGACGATCACGCTCCCGGACCGCCACGGAGAGATTCCGTCGAGGTACCTGACCTACTCAGGCCCGCCGCGCGCGGACGTGCTGCTGCCCGACCGGTTCAACCCGGCCAAGCGCTATCCGCTGATCGTGCTGCTGCCGGGATTCAGCAACACGTACGCGATCCTCGGCCCGACGATGCTCGACGCCCAGAAGGTGCTCGCCGGCCTCCAGGCGATCGTGGTCTCTCCGGAAGGCGAGGTTGGCTGGTACACGGACTGGTACAACAACGGCGCCTACGGGACGCCCGAATGGGAGAGCTACATCCTCGACGAGGCGATCCCGCAGGTCCTCCAGCGGTACAAGATCCTCCCGCAGCGGCGGCACCACGCCCTGTTCGGGATCTCGATGGGCGGGCTCGGCGCCGCCTACCTGAGCGGCCGCGTGCCCGGGTTCTTCGGCTCGGTCGGCGTCCTATCCGGCTTCGTCGACCCCCAGCTCGCGCCGGCGGCCGCCTCTCTCAGCATGGATGAGCTGAGCGGCGCCCCGATCGGATCGGTCGTCGGTCCGGGCAACGGCTTCTACGCGACCGGCCACAACCCGACCGCGCTGGTGCAGAACCTGCACTACACCCGCGTGTTCATGAGCGCCGGCAACGGCGTCCCGACACCGCCCGACGGCGCCGGTGGCGGCGTGGGCAACGCCGAGGAGGCCGCCATCATCCGGCCGATGTCGGACGCCTACGCTTCGGCGCTGCGGCGCGCCGGAATCGACCTCGTCTACCACACGCACACCGGCTGCCACTGCTGGCCCGACTTCCAGGCGGAGCTGCTCGACGCGATCGCGTGGGGCCCGTTCAAGCCGGTCGTCGCGCAGCCGGTGAACTGGGTCAACGACACGGTCGCGACCCACGGCCAGCTGTGGGACGTCGGTTACTCCTTCGTCAAGCACCCCACCGCGGTGGTCCGATTCACCCGCACGGGCAACCGCCTGCGCATCGGCGCCGCGGGATCGCCGGTAACGGTCACGACCAGTCGCGGTTGTGTGGTGCATGCGCCGACGCCCGCGGACCTGCGGATCCCCTCCAGGTCGTGCGCGAAGAAGGAGATCCGGCGGGCGCTGGAAGCCGGTTAGTCAGGCGGGTTGTGCCACCGGAAAGTGCGTGCTCCTGGGCGCCAATTTGCCAGGCGGAAGTTGAAGCTCGCTCGGCGTCGGTGTCGCTAGAGTTGTGCCGGCGCGCGGAGCCCCCCGACCCGACACGGCTACCGCCGCCAACACACAGAAATCTGGGGTAGCTCAATCGGCAGAGCATTCGGCTGTTAACCGAAGGGTTGTGGGTTCGAGTCCCACCCCCAGAGCTCCAAACCACACGACTGAGGATCATCGATGAAGCTCTACGTCTGCTACGGAACATGGAGGCCCGCGCCGCGGCCCGGTGGCCATCCGTGCGGTAAGGCCTATGAGGCGCTCAAGGAGGCCGGGTACGAGCCAGAGCTCAAGCTCGTGTACGGGCTCGGCCCGCTGCCGAGCTTCCTCAACAATCTGAGTCCGGGACGGCGCGAGGTCAAGCGGTTGACCGGCAACTTCTGGGTCCCGGCGCTCGTGATCGACGAGGGGACCGTGATCCAGGGGTCAGACAAGATCGTGGAGTGGGCGGCGGCGAATCCGGCGCCCGGGACGGCGGCGCAGCCGTCCGCCGCCGCGAGCTGAGCGGGTCGATGCGGCTCGGGACGGTCACCGAGCTCGTCAAGACGCACCGGCCCGGCTGAGCGCCAGTTGCTCGACGAGGTCCGCGGCGCGCTCCGCGCCGTCGTGCGCGGCAGCCCACGCGGCGAGCCGGCCGGCGCGCTTCGCAGTCGCGGGGTCGCCGAGCGCCCTGCGCGTCGCAAGACGGATGGTCGCCGGGGACAGCAGCCGCCACGGGAGCCGGACGCCGACCCCCGCCCAGTCCGCGCGGGCGGCGTTCTCGGCCATGTCGCCCGAGTGGGGCACCGCGAGCACAGGACAGCCGGAGGCGAGCGCGCGGGCCATCGTCCCGTGGCCGGCGTGGCAGATCACGAGGGCGGAGCGGGGCATCGTGCGCGAGTACGAGACCCACTCGACCAGTCGCGTGTTCCCTGCAGCGAACAGCGGCTCCGGGACCGGCTTGCGGTTCAACGTGGCGAGCACCCGCACCGGCGCGCGGCCGAGACCGGTGACGGCCGCGCGGAGCAGCCGCTGCTCGGGATCCTGCGCGGTCGATGGCGCGACCAGCACGACCGGCTCGTCGCCGGGCGGCGCCTGGACATCTTCGAACGGCGGCTCCCAGAACATCGGTCCGACGACGTGGACGCTCTCCGGCCAGTCGCGCGGGTACTCGAGCTGCGGAAACGTGCCGACGATGCAGAGCCGGTCGCTGATCCCGCCGTGCAGCCGGGTCACCGGCGGGAGGCCGAGCCGGCGGCGCGTCTCGTTGAGCTGGGCACGGCCCTGCCGGACCCCCGCCTCCACAGCCCGGTCGAGCGTGCGCCACAGACGGCGGCCGGCCGCCGTTCTCGGGAGCCTCGCGCCGAGCGCATAGGGCGGGAGCCCAGGCGCTCCCACCGGATACACGTGCGGGACGAGCGTCGCTACGGGCACTCCCTCGAGTTCACCCGCCATCGCGGGAGCGAGCGTAAGGATGTCGTGAACGACGGCATCCGGCGCGAGCTCGACCACGGCGGGGCGGGTCTCCGCGGTCGCGCGGACGACCGCCTCGTAGGGCTGGAGTGGCCGCTCGCGGGTTGGGAACACCGGGTACTCGGGCGCCGCGACGAACCGCATCCCGGCGCCCTCGACGTCGCCGCGCCATCGCTTCCACGTCTCGAGCACCACCTCGTGCCCGCGCGCCGCAAGGCGCGAGCCGAGCGCGAGCATCGGGAACGCGTGGCCGGGATCTCCGAACGCGCCCAGGAACAGGCGCAGCGGCCGCCCGCCGTGCGTCTCGCTCAACCCCCGGCCAGCTCGGCCACGGCCGTGAGCTGCGCTTCGCGCTCCTCCGGGGCGAACGCCATCGCAGCGACCATCAGCGTGCCGACGCCGGCGTCCCGGTAGGCCGCCAGGCGGTCGCGGACGACATCGCGGGGCCCGCACAGGGTCACCGTGTCGACGAGCGCTTCCGGAACGGCGGCGGCGGCCTCGTCCTTGCGCCCCTCCAGGTACAGGTCCTGGATCTCCTTCGCCTCGGCCTCGAAGCCGTAGCGCTGAACGACGTTGTTGTAGAAGTTCTGCTTCCGCGAGCCCATGCCGCCGACGTACAGCGCGATTCCGGGGCGCATCAGGTTGCGGGCGTACTCGTGATCCTCGGACACGTACGAGTTGACGACCGGAGCGATGTCGAAGCCGTCGAGCGTGCGGCCGCCGCGCGCGGCGCCCTCCTCGAGCAGCTGCAAAAAACTCGATATGTGCTCGGGGGAGAACAGGGTGGGGATCCAGCCGTCGGCGATCTCGCCCGCGAGCGACGTGTTCTTCGGGCCGATCGCGGCGAGGTAGATCGGGATCTGCTCCTGGGCGGGCGCGATCATCAGCTTCAGCGCCTTGCCGGGTCCGTCGGGCAGTGGCAGCTCGATCGTCTCGCCGTGAAACTCGACGCGCTCGCGCGCGAGCGCCATCCGCAGCACGGCGACGTACTCGCGCGTGCGCTGCAGCTGGCGGGCGAACCGCTGGCCGTGCCAGCCCTCGGCGACCTGCGGCCCCGACGGCCCGATTCCGAGCAGCATCCGCCCGCCGGACAGCTGGTCGATCGACGCCGCCGTCATCGCGGTCATCGCGGGACTCCGGGCAGGCATCTGGAAGATCGCGGAGCCGAGCTTGATCGTCTCGGTGCCGGCGGCGACGTACGCGAGCACGGTCGCCGCGTCGGACCCGTACGCCTCGGCGGTCCAGGCCGAGTCGTAGCCGAGCGCCTCCGCCTTGCGCACGGTCGCGAGGAGGTCGCCGCCGCCCATTCCCACGCCCCAGTAGCCGAGGTATGCGCCGAGCTTCATCGTGATGAAATTTTCCTTTCGCCGGGAGGGGATTGCTTGTGGGTCGAGACGGTCCCGATTAGATTGGCCCGACCGCTCGCCAGGGAGCTCCGCACCCGAGGCGCGCGGCCAAACCCTATGCGAACCAGGCGCCGAACGACGATCGAGGACCTGCGACTAACGGTCGGGTGCCTGCCCCGGAGGACCCGGGTCGCGATGCTCGACGGGCTCCGGACCAACGAGATCATCGTCGGGGCCTACAGCAAGGACGGCGGGATCTGCCCGATGCTCGCCGCGCACCGCGCCGGCGGGCGCACCAACATGATCTCGTTCGCGAAGGCCTGGGACCGGTTCGCGCTCGGCGGCGCGCGCGTGACCCGGCCCCGCCGCGCGACCGCGCGGGAGCTGGGCGTCCTGATCGCGCACCTCGAGGCGAGCCTGCTCGACGAGGACGCGCCGCAGACCAAGCTCTCAGCCGCGATCGAGTCCCATCGACGGCTTGTGGCTCAGCGCGCCGACCAGGGTCCCCGCAGCGCCACCGAGATCCCCGACCGACCAAACGCCGAGCGGCCGCGTTCGGCCCAGACCGGCGACCCCCGTCCGGGCGATCCCGACCGCGCGCCTGAGCTCCGCGGCCGCCACGGCTGGGCGTGGACGCGGGTGGTGCGGAGCTACAACGAGTACGAGCGGGCGCTGGAGTGGATCGAGCGCGAGGGCGCGGCGCTGGCCGAAGCGGATCGTCTGGCCGACGGCGAGCTCGAGCGCCAACCGGCCTGACCCAGCCTGAGCGAAACTTCATCCGTGGCCCAGGTCACGGCTGAGCCCCGGATCGACCGCCAGACGGAGGCGGGTGCCGAGCGTCGCACGAGCCCGCTCGAGCTGCTCTGGGATCTGGTGTTCGTGTTCGCGATCACGCAGGTCACGACGCTGCTCTCGCGGCATCTCGACTGGTCCGGCTTCGGCCACGCGATGCTGATCCTCGCGCTGATCTGGTGGGCCTGGTCGGCGTTCGTGTGGGCGGCCAACGCGCAGGACAGCGACGCGACCTCGCTCCGGCTCGCGCTGCTGTTGGCGACCGCGTTCATCTTCCTGGCCGGACTCGCGGTGCCCGATGCGCTGACCTCCAAGGGCCTGCTGTTCGCGAGCAGCTACACGGTCGTCAGGCTGATCCACCTCGCCCTGTATGCGGACGCCTCGCGCCGCGGCAACGCTTCGTGGAGCGCGATCGCGGGGTTCGGCGTCACCGTCCTGATCGGTATGGGCCTGCTCGTGCTCGGCGCCGCGCTGCACGGAACGGCCCGGATCGCCCTGTGGGGTGCGGCGGTCGCGATCGATTACGCCGGTCCGGCCTGGCTGACCCGCGAGCGGCTACGCGGTCTGCAGCGGGTCGCGGTCGCCCACTTCGCCGAACGGTACGCGCTGTTTGTGATCATCTGCCTCGGCGAGTCGATCGTCGCGATCGGCCAGGGAGCGAGCGGCGGGCATCGACAGCTCGACGCCGACGAGGTGGTCGTCGTGATGCTCGGCCTGCTGATCACGGTCTGCCTGTGGTGGACGTACTTCGACCGGACGGCGCAGGTCGCGGAGGACTCGCTGCGGACCGATCGCGACCCGGTGCTCGCCGCCGCCGACGGCTACAGCTACCTGCACCTGGCGCTCGTAGCCGGGATCATCACGTTCGCCGCCGGCGTCCGGCTGCTCGTCGAGGCGCCGCACTTCACCCCGAGCGACGCGGTCCGGCTCGCGCTGTGCGGCGGAGTCGGGCTGTACCTGCTCGGGCACGTCGCGTTCAAAGTGCGGCTCACAGGCAAGATCGGCTACGAGAAGCTCGTCGTCGCGGGGGCGCTCGCGATCCTCTACGCGGCCGGCGGCGGGCTCTCGCCGTGGGCACTCGCGGCCGTGATCACCGCGCTGCTGGTGGCGCTGTGCGCGGTCGAGACGGTCCGGGGCCGGCGGCACGGATGGGCCCGGAGGGCGAGCTGAGCGACCGCGCTGCAGTGACCGTGGTCGTGCCGTTTGCCGGTACCGACGACCAGCTACGCGAGCTCCAGGTCGCGCTCGACCGCCTCCGCCTCGGACCGGCCGACGAGCTGATCGTCGCCGACAATCGGTCCGATCCCCTCCACACGCCCGGCTACGCGCGCAACAAGGGCGCCGACGGCGCGCGGGGGGAGTGGCTCGTGTTCCTCGACGCGGACACGATCCCCGATCCGGACCTGATCGACCGGTACTTCGATCCGGCGCCGAACCCCCAGACGGGAGTGCTGGCCGGCGCCGTCAACGACGTCGCGATTCGTCCGACCGCCGTCGCCCGCGAGGCGGCGCGCCGCCGGCGGATGAGCCAGCGGGCGACGCTCGAGCGCGACGGGACCGCGTACGCCCAGACCGCGAACTGCGCGATCCGCCGCGACGCGTTCGAGCGCGCGGGCGGCTTCGACCCGAGCGCCCGAGCCGGTGAGGACGCCGACCTCTGCTTCCGGCTGCAGCGGGCCGGGTGGACGATCGAGGAGCGACCGGGCGCCGCCGTCGGTCACCGCAGCCGGGAGTCGCTCGGCGCGTGGCTCGGTCAGATGCTCCGGCATGGAAGCGGGGCGGCGTGGGTCGAGCGCCGCTGGCCGGGCGAGCTCCCGAGCCCGGGACCGCGGGGGCTCGCACGGCGGCTCGCGCACGAGCTGCGCGAGGCGACGACGGCCGCGGCCCGCGGCGACCGCGACGAAGCGGTGGGGGCGCTGCTCGAGCTCGCGGGCGCCGCCGCGTTCGAGCTCGGACGGCTGCTTCCGAACACGCGCGGCCCCGGGGTGCGAGGATGACCTGATGGCCGTTCAGAACAGGCTCGAGCTCCACGGGGCGATGGACACCGGCTTCGAGCGGGTGCTGACGCCGGAGGCGCTCGAGTTCCTCGTGGAGCTCGAGCACCGATTCGGCCCGACGCGCAGGCAGCTGCTCGAGGCGCGAGGGGAGAAACGCGCGCGCCTTCGGAGAGGCGAGATGCTCGATTTCCTACCCGCCACCCGTGAGATCCGGGAGGACAACTGGCAGGTCGCCCCGGCTCCGCCGGAGCTGCGCCAGCGCTGGGTCGAGATCACCGGCCCGACCGACCGGAAGATGGTGATCAACGCGCTCAACTCCGGCGCCGACGGCTTCATGGCCGACTTCGAGGACGCTAACGCGCCCACGTGGCGGAACATGGTGACCGGCCACGTCAACCTGCGTGACGCGATCGACGGCACGATCACGTACGACGCCTCAGACGGCCGCCACTACCAGCTCTCCGAGCGAGTCGCGACGCTGCTCGTGCGCCCGCGAGGCTGGCATCTGCCCGAGCGCCACGTGCTCGTCGATGGGGCGCCGATCACGGGTGCCCTGTTCGACTTCGGTCTGTACTTCTTCCACTGCGCTCGCCCGCTGCTTGCCAACGGCGCCGGCCCCTATCTGTACTTGCCGAAAATGGAGTCGCACCTCGAGGCGCGGCTGTGGAACGACGTCTTTGAGTTCTCGGAGGACGCGGCCGGAATCGAGCGCGGCTCGATCCGGGCGACGGTGCTGATCGAGACGCTCCCCGCGGCGTTCGAGATGGAGGAGATTCTGTACGAGCTGCGCGAGCACTCGGCCGGCCTCAACGCCGGACGGTGGGACTACATCTTCTCCTCGATCAAGTGCTTCGCCGACCGCCCCGAGATGGTGCTGCCGGACCGGTCCGACGTGACGATGACCGTCCCGTTCATGCGCGCGTACGCCGAGCTGCTGGGGGCCACCTGCCACCGGCGCGGCGCGCACGCGATGGGCGGGATGGCGGCGCTGATCCCGTCCCGGAGGGACCCGGAGGCGAATGAGCGGGCGCTCGAGGGCGTCCGCGGGGACAAGGAACGCGAGGTCTCGCAGGGATACGACGGCACCTGGGTCGCGCACCCCGACCTCGTCCCGGTCGCACGCGAGGTGTTCGAGCGCGGCTTGAACGGTGCTCCGAACCAGCTCGAGCGCCGCCGCGACGAGGAAGCGGTCACCGCCGAGCAGCTCCAGGACCTCGCCTCGACGCCGGGGCGGGTCACCGAGGCCGGCCTGCGCACGAACGTCAACGTCGCGTTCCAGTACGTCTCCTTCTGGCTGACCGGCCGGGGCGCCGCGGCGATCAACTCGCTGATGGAGGACGCGGCGACCGCCGAGATCTCCCGCACCCAGATCTGGCAGTGGGTGCAGCACGGCGCCGAGCTCGAGGACGGACGGACGGTCACGTCGGCGCTCGTGCGGCAGGTCCTCGACGAGGAGACCGCCAAGATCCGGGCGCTGGTGGGGGAGGAGACCTGGACCGCGGGCCGGCCCGCCGAGACGCGCGAGATCTTCGACCGGGTCGCCCTGTCAGGAGAGCTGATCGAGTTTCTGACGCTGCCCGCATACGATTACCTCGACTGATGAGCGCGCTCGGAGACCGCAACCTCGCCGCTCAGGCGGAGCGCTCGCAGGCACTGAAGGGGGACTACGAGGCGCTGCTCTTCGAGGGCACCTGGTATCGGTCGGGGGAGCTGTTCGAGCGCTCGAGGCGATTGGGCGGGGGCATCTCCGAGCTCGGGATCGGCCCGGGCGAGCGGGTGATCGTGACGATGGGCAACTCCGAGCAGGTCGGGATCGCCTACCAGGGGCTGTGGCGCGCCGGCACCGTGGTGACGCCCGCGAACTTCCTGCTGTCGGCCGAGGACCTTCGGCACGTGATCGCCGACGCGGAGGCCTCGGCGGTGATCACAACCCCGGAGTTCGCCGACAAGGTCCGCGACGCGACGGAGGGCCTCGGCCACGTCCGGCACCGGATCTCGACCGGCGAGGTCGACGGCTTTCAGAGCCTGGCCGACGTTTGCACCGCGGCGCCGGCCGAGATCGTCCCGCGCGCCGACGACGACCTCGCCGCACTGCTCTACACGGGCGGAACCACCGGCCGGTCCAAGGGCGTGATGCTCACCCACGCGAACCTCGCGTACACCGGCGAGGCCGCGCACCGCTCGTCCCACGTTCCCGGGCTCAACCGGGGGATCCTCAGCCTGCCGCTGTCGCACGCGTACGGCCTGCTGGTGACGATCGCCGGCCTGTTCAACCCGGAGCAGGGGATCGCGGTGCTGCTGCGGTGGTTCGATCCGACGCTGTACCTCGAGATGATCGCCGAGCACCGCATCCAGCTCGCGGCGGCGGTCCCGACGATGCTCCAGGTGCTCCTCTCCCAGCCGCTCGAGGACTACGACCTGAGGTCACTCCAGTTCGTCAGCTCCGGCGGCGCGCCGCTCGCGCAGGACGTTGCCGACCAGTTCGTCAAGCGTGTTCCGTCGGTCACGATCCGGCAGGGATACGGCTTAACCGAGACCGCCGCGCTGATCTCGAGCACCCCCGTCGGGCGCGAGAAGCCGGGCGCCGTCGGCCTCCCGGTCCCCGGCACCGAGGTGCGGATCCTCGACGACGACGGCGGCGAGCTCCCAGCGGGCGAGGTGGGGGAGATCTGCGCCCGGTCCCCCGGCGTGATGAGGGGCTACTGGCGCTCTCCGAAGACGACGGCCGAAGCTCTGCGGGACGGATGGCTGCACACGGGCGACCTCGGCTACCTCGACGACGAGGGCTACCTGTTCATCGTCGACCGCAAGAAGGACCTGATCATCCGCGGGGGCTTCAACGTCTACCCGCGCGACGTCGAGGACGCGCTGCTCGAGCACCCGGCGATCGAGAGCGCGGGCGTCGTCGGCCGCCCGGACCCTGTGTCGGGCGAGGAGGTAGTCGCGTTCGTGTCGCTCCGCCCCGGCGCCGAGCTCAGCCCCGAGGAGCTGGTCGATTGGGCCCGCGGCCGGATCGGCGGCTACAAGTATCCCCGCGAGGTGCACGTCGTCGACGCGGTGCCGCTGACCAACGTCGGCAAGGTCGACCGCAAGGCGCTGCGCGCCCAGTTCGCGGTCATCCCGAGTTGAGCTCGACCGCGGACCGATTCGGTTGCGGATAACCCGCAGCCGGAAGCGGGCCACCGCGCTACGCCAGGGCTGCAACCAGGCCGACATGGCCCTGCCAGGATTCGAACCTGGGCGCGACCGGTTATGAGCCGGCTGCTCTACCACTGAGCTACAGGGCCGCGGGGCGAAGCTACCACTCGCGGTAGGCGGCGCTCCGATGCTCGGCGGCCCCTGCTTCCAGTACGCTGCCGTCACTGCCGATGCTGATCACCGCCGACGAAGCGACCGGCCAGACGATTGCCTTGCTGCTCACTTTCGTGGGCATCGGCGTGATCGTCAACATCCTGATCGTGTACATCGTCGCCCAGGTCCTGGCCGAGCGTAAGCAGGACAAGGAGCACGACCCGGGAGTCGGCTAGCAGGCAGACTCGCGCCGTTGTGAAGGAACGGCGCAGGCGGGCGTCGAATCACAGCCTGCCGATGAAGCAAGCAGTCAGCTCCACCGGGTCGGCCACGGCCACCTCCACCTCAGCGAAATCTTCAGGCGCCGAGCGCCAGGCGCTGTCCGCGTACATTCGCTCGCGGTTCGAGGACTTCTCCCGTTCGCAGAAGGACGTCGCGCAGTACATCGTCGACCACCTCGACGAAGCCGCGTTTCAGACGGCGGAGGAGCTCGCCCGACGCGCGAACACGTCGTCGAGCACGGTCGTCCGGTTCTCGCAGGCGCTCGGATTCGAGGGCTTCCCCGAGCTCCAGCAGGCTGCCCGCGATGAGTACCGCCGCCGCGCGCCCAACGGCAACGGCACGCTGACAGCGGCGCCGCTGTTCTCGCTGGACCAGACCGAGTTCGAGGCGGTGCTGGCGGCCGATCACGTGAACGTCGAGGACACCGCTCACAAGCTCTCCCGGTCGTCGGTCGAGGCCGCGATCAACGCGATCGTCTCGGCCGAGAAGGTGCTGATCGCCGGCACCGATCAGATGGCGTTCTTCGCGAGCTACCTGCGTCACCTGCTGATGCTGCTCGACCTCCGGGCCGAGATCGTCGCGAGCCCCTCGCAGGAGGCGCTCGGCCGGCTCAGCCGAATCGACGAGCAGACGCTCGTCGTCGGGTTGTCCGCGGGCAGGCCGCACCCGCTGATCACGCGAACGATAAAGCTCGCCAGGCACCGCAAGGCGCCGACGCTCGCGATCACCGACGCGACCCTCTCCGAGGTCGCCCGGCTGGCGCGAATCCGGCTGTACTACTCGTCGAACACACCGGCGTTCGTGCGCTCCCATACCGCGCTCCTGTCCTTGATCCAGGCGCTGGCGTACGGCGTCTACTCGCGCGACGCGCAGTCCTACGACGTCCGGATCAAGGCGTTTCGGCTGAAGTGACCCGCGGAGCGCCGCTCGTCCACCACGAGCTGTGCTTCGGCTGCGGGCGTGCCAACCTGTTTGGACTGCTCGCCGAGCTCGAGCGGCGTGAGGACAGCTCGGTCGTCGGACGGTGCTTTCTCAAGCAGGATCACCAAGGCCCCGAGGCTGGGACCGCCCATCCCGGGATCGTCGCCGCGGCATTGATCGAGGCGATCTCGTTCGCGCGGGGTGGGCAGCCGTCGGACGTTGAGCTGCGGTTCGAGTCCCAAGCGCCGGTCGGCGGGTTCCTCGATATCGAGGCGACCAGCCGGCAGGCCCGGGCGAGCTCAGAAGGTCGCCTGGTGGCGAGCGCGACGGCCGCCGTCAATCCAACTGGAGCTCGGCCACCTCGCCGTCCGAGACCGTGATCGCCGGCCCCTGAGTGCAGGCGTCTCGCCAGACCACGTAGTCGCCGGCCGCGAGGCTGCCGAAGATCGCGGTCAGGATCGAGCCCGCCTCGGTCGGACGGTCGTGGACGCCGGTGTGGACGCGCCGTCCGTCGCCATCCAAGCGGCTGACCTCGATCTCGCGGCCCCGGTAGCGCTCGCCCGGATACAGCACGAGCGCGCCCTTCCCGGGACCGATGTCGAGCGCCACGCTGCCGCTGCCGGCGTCGTCGGCGCCCACCGTGCGAGGGCGGGCGCCATCTCGGGTATCGGTCGCAGACAAGCCATCACCCCCCTACGCGACCTTGCCGAGGGGCGCGGTCGCGTAGCCGCTCGACGGCGTACCGAGGTACGGGAAGCTCGAGAGGTAGCTCGTGTCTCCCTGTCGCAGGCCGTCGGTCACCGCTGACGCGGCGCCGTCGGGTTTGTAGCTCGGGTCGATCAGCGGGTACGTCAACCCGGCGATCGCCCGCAACTCGATCGTGACCACGTCGTCGAACACGCGCCGCCCGTTCGGGAACCCGGCAAGGTCGCCTCCGACGACGCCCAGCGGGTTCGGGTTGCTGGTCGTCGGGGCGATCGCCATGTTGAGGCGGAGCATGTCGGCCTTCGTGTTGCCGGTGAAGTTCTGGAAGCCCGGAATGAGCCCCGAAGGAATTCCGGTCAACAGGATCGCCACCAGGTCAGCCCGCGCCGCGCTCAGCTTGGCGAGGTTCGGAAACACACCCGGGTAGAGGACAGGAAGCAGCGACGCCAGCTCCGGGTGCTGGACGTTGGCCAGGAAGTTCTTGTCGGTCTGCGGGGTCAGCGAGTTCCAGTTGTCCTTCTGACCCATCGGCACGATGACCTCGTTGAACAGCGGGTTCCCGAGCCGCGAGACCTGCACAAAGCCGCCGGACTCGACCGTGACGCCGCCGGCATCCCGCATCAGTGACTTCTGCCGGCTCGCCGCCGCCCAGATGCCGACCACCGACCCCGGCGAATTCGGGTCGGTCGGATTGCCGCCGCCCGCCGTCAGATCGGTCTTCGGCACCTTGAGCGCGATCGAGTGCACCCCGAACTTCTTGGTGGCGTTCACGCCCGGCGAGTTGGCCATCCCGAAGATGTGCAGCTTCTCGAACGGTCGAAGGTCGCCGAGATCGAAGATCGCGCCGAGGTCGACGTAGAAGCCCTCGAGCCGCTGACCGGCGAACACGGTCCGGCCACCCGCGATCGAGTGGATCGCCTGCGATGCCAGCCTTGCGTAGTTAGGCGTCGAGGCGGGCCCGATGTTGCATGGGGGGCACGCGAGGCCGGTGGCGAGGGTCGTGGCCGCGCCGCCACCCACGACCCGCGTCACCGAGTAGGACTGCTGGCGGTTCCAGCTCGAGCTGTCGATCGACGTGATCCGCCCGGTGTTGTACAGAAAGGTGTTCGGGTTCAAGACGTTCGTGGTGAACCTGAACCGGTACGTCACCTCCGGCTTTCCGTCGCCGTTGTTGTCGATATAGATCGAATACAGCACGTCATCCCCGAACTCGAAGAAGTTCGGCCCGCCGAACGGTCCCTCGAGCGGCAGGTAGTTGGCGATGATCGTGACCGTGTTCGGGTCATCCGGTGATACGAATGCGTACGTGTCGGTGTTGTCGGCGACCGGGTCCTTGCTGATCGCCGGAGCTTCGCGATGAGACGACATTGGGTGAATCCTCCGATGTGGTTGGCTTTAGCGCGAACGCCGAGCGACGGCGCTCAGCGGACCTGGCGTGCGAGGCGGGCGGCGAGCCGGCGGTCGCGCAGAACGACTTCGCGCTCGCCCGACATCACCGCGATCTCGCCCTTGCTCGGGTTCCTGACATAAGCCACCACGGGCTCGCTGCCGGCGTGCTCGTCCGCCTCGGCCGTGCCCGTGGCGATTGCGCCGAGCGCGCTCGCGCCAACAACTGCTGCCGCCGATGACTTCACGAATCCGGCTCGCGTCATTTCCTTCATGGGAATCCTCCTGTTGGCCGTTCCCCGCCTGTTGCCCCAACTACGCGCGAGATGAATAACTGGATCACTCTCGTGGGAGGCTTCGTCCATGCCCCTCAATCTCGCCAAGCGGATCCTGTCCGAGCACCTCGCTGACGGCGAGCTAAAGCCAGGCAGCCCGATCGGCCTGCGGATCGATCAGGCGCTGCTGCAGGACGCGACCGGAACGATGGCGCTGATGCAGTTCGAGGAGCTAGGAGTCCCCCGGGTCAAGGTCGACCGCGCGGTCCAATACGTAGACCACAACGTCGTGCAGCTCGACCACAAGAACCCGGACGACCACCGGATGCTCCAGTCGCTCGCGCGCAAGCACGGGCTCAGCTTCTCGCGCCCAGGGAACGGGATCAGCCACTACATCCACATGGAGCGGTACGCCAAGCCCGGCCAGACGCTGCTCGGCGCCGACTCCCACACGACCCAGGCCGGGTGCATGGGGATGATCGCGATCGGGGCCGGCGGGCTCGATGTGGCGGTCGCGCTCGGCGGCTACCCGTACGAGGTCTCGTGCCCCGAGATCGTCGAGGTCCACCTCGACGGGGCGCTCAACCGCCCGTGGGTCGGCGCCAAGGACATCATCCTCGAGCTGCTCCGCCGTCTCACCGCCAGCGGCGGCAAGAACAAGGTGTTCGAGTTCACCGGAGCCGGCACCGCCGAGTTGTCGATCCCCGAGCGGGCGACGATCGCGAACATGATCGCGGACCTCGGCGGGACCGCCGGAGTGTTCCCGCCCGACGAACGGACGCGGGAATGGCTCGAGCGCCAGAACCGTGCCGAGGACTTCGTCGAGCTCGGCCCGGACGACGGGGCCGAATACGACGATCGTGTCGAGATCGAGCTTGGCGGGCTTGGACCGCTCGTCGCCAAGCCGCACAATCCCGACAACGTTGTCGGCGTCGAGGAGGTCGCTGGGACGCCGGTCGCCCAGGTCTGCATCGGCTCCTCCGTCAACTCCGGCTACGACGACCTCGCGCTATCCGGCGCGGTGCTCGCCGATCGCGGCGGGCAGATCGTCCATCCCGAGATCTCGGCGACGGCGACGCCCGGATCCAGGCAGATCCTGATCGCGATCGCCGAGTCGGGCGTCTACCGCCAGCTGTCGGAGGGCGGGGTCCGGATGCTCGAGCCGGTCTGCGGCCCGTGCGTGGGGATGGGGCAGGCGCCGCCGTCGGACGCAAATTCGTTAAGGACGTTCAACCGCAACTTCCCCGGCCGCTCCGGAACGCCGAAGGACTCGGTGTTCCTGTGCTCGCCCGCGGTCGCGGCCGTGTCGCTCCTCACCGGCAAGATCGAGGACCCGCGCGAGTACGGAGCCGCGCCGGAGCTCGCGCCGATGCCCGAGCTGCGCCCGTACGTCGACGACGTCCACATCTTCCCGCCGGCGGACGAGGCCGAGGCGGAACGGATCGAGATCCCGCGCGGCCCCAACATCCGCCGCCCGCCGGAGCACACGGCGATGGGAGAGTCGCTGGAGGCGCGGGTCGCGACCGTCCAGCCGGACGACATCTCGACCGGCGACCTCGCGCCAGACGGGGTCGAGGTGATGGCCTACCGCTCGAACGTCCCGGCGATCGCCGAGTTCACGCTGCGCCACCGCGATCCCGAGTTCCGCAAGCGGCTGAAGGAGTGGGGGAGCGGGATCATCGTCGCGGGGCACAACTACGGCCAGGGCTCCTCGCGGGAGCATGCCGCGCTCGCGCCACTGCACCTCGGCGTCAAGGCGGTGGTCGCGAAGTCGTTCGCGCGGATCCACCGGCGCAACCTGATCGCGCAGGGGATCGCCGCGTTGCTGTTCGCCGACGAGGACGACTACGAGAAGGCCGAAGTCGGCCAGTGCTGGACGTTCCCCGAGCTGCGAGGCGAGCTCCAGCAGGGCGCGGAGAAGATCTCGGTGAAGGTCGATGATGGCGCCGAGCTGACCCTCACCCACGAAATGTCGCTACACGAGCGCGAGATCGTGGTCGCCGGCGGGCTGCTCAGCTATCTCCGCGACCAGCAGCCGGCTGCGGCCTGACGCTCACCGCGGCGCGACGAGCAGCGCCTGGATCGCGCGGCCGGCGCGGCCACGCTCGTCGTAGAGAACGCTCTCGGCGCTTCCGATCCCGCCGGGCGCGATCCGGGTGGTCGCGTCGAGGCAGATCCACTCTCCTTCCGGCGGGCGGTCGATGTACAGCGTCAGGTCGGGGTTGATGAACGCGTATCTGCCCCAGTCGAGCACCGCGCTGATCCCGTTGCCGAAGTCCCCGGCGGCCGCGAGCCGCTGGAGCGGGGTGGGCTCCTCGCCGGCGACGAGCGGCACCCGCAGCCGGAACCACGCGGTCGCTGGCCCGCGGCCGAAGATCCCGGACACGAACCGGATCTCGATCGCGTCGGGCGCGAACATCGGCGAGTGCGGGGGCGTGAACCCCTCGCCGCCGGGGGCGTGCGGCTTGCCCTGCTCGGGACCCGGCGGGGGAGGCTCGCCGCCGCTGGCGGGGGCGTCGGCCTCGCGCACCTGGAGCGCCCGGGCCAGCACCACCTCGGTCCCGTCCGGGGTCGCGATCGTGCCCTCGAGCAGCTGCACGCGCCGGCCGCGCCGGACGACCCGGGCCTCGGCGCGGAGCTCGCCCATCGGCACCGGGCGCAGCAGCTCGTAGGTCGCGCGGGCGAGCTGAAGGCCATCCTCGGCGGGCAGCCGCTCGAACTCCCGCATCAGCAGCGCCGCCGGCGCGCCGCCGTGCTGGGCGCGCGGATCCCACGGCCCGCGCGCGAGCTCGGAGGCGACGAATCGCCCGTCCCCAGCGTCCTCGTACACCGCGTCCGACATGGACGGGGCAGCCTACATGCGGGCTAAACTCAGTCCCGATGAGCGAGCAGCAGCGCACGCCTCGCGACGAGGCGACGTTCACGGTCAAGGCGGGTCTCGCCGAGATGCTCAAGGGCGGCGTGATTATGGACGTGGTCACCGCCGAGCAGGCGAAGATCGCGGAGGACGCGGGCGCCGCCGCCGTGATGGCGCTCGAGCGCGTCCCCGCCGACATCCGCCGGGACGGCGGCGTCGCGCGGATGTCCGATCCCTCGATGATCCGGCGTATCCAGGAGGCCGTCACGATCCCAGTGATGGCGAAGGCGCGGATCGGCCACTTCGCCGAGGCCCAGGTGCTCGAGGCGCTCGAGGTCGACTACATCGACGAGTCCGAAGTCCTGACACCCGCGGACGAGGCCAACCACATCGACAAGTGGGTGTTCAACGTGCCGTTCGTGTGCGGCGCAACCAACCTCGGCGAGGCGCTGCGGCGGATCGGCGAGGGGGCGGCGATGATCCGCTCCAAGGGCGAGGCGGGCACCGGCGACATCGTCGAGGCCGTCCGGCACCTACGGATGATCCGCTCGGAGATCCGCCGCCTCTCGACGCTCGACGAGGACGAGCTTCCGACGGCGGCGAAGGACCTTCAGTCCCCGCTGAACCTGGTTCGCCAGGTGGCCGGCGACGGCCGCCTCCCGGTGGTCGTGTTCTGCGCCGGCGGGATCGCGACGCCGGCCGACGCGTCGCTGGTGATGCAGCTCGGTGCCGAGGGCGTGTTCGTCGGCTCGGGGATCTTCAAGTCCGAGGAGCCGGAGCGCCGTGCCCGCGCGATCGTCGAGGCCACGACCCACTTCCGCGACCCGGCCCGGGTGGCGGCGGCGTCCACCGGCCTCGGCCAGCCGATGGTCAGCCTCGAGACCTCGAAGCTCGAGGACGAGCAGCTGCTCGCGCCGCGCGGCTGGTAGTGCCGAGCGGACCAGAGCCCGCGGGGCGCCGGCGCGTCGGGGTGCTCGCCATCCAGGGCGACTTCGAGGCGCACGCAAAGCTGCTCGAGGCGCTCGGTGCCGAGCCACGTGAGGTCCGCGTCCCCGCCGACCTCGACGGCATCGACGCGCTGATCATCCCCGGGGGCGAGTCGACCGTGATGACACTCGGGATCGAGCGGGAGGGGCTCGCCGAGCCGCTCCGCGCGCTGATCGGCAGCGGCGTGCCGGTGCTCGGCACCTGCGCCGGGATGATCATGCTCGACCGCGATCACCTCGACGTGCTCGACATCTCGACGCGCCGCAACGCGTTCGGAAGGCAGCTGCGCTCGTTCGAGGCCGACGTCGAGCTACACGGAGTCGAGGGCGGCCCGATGCATGCCGTGTTCATCCGCGCGCCGTGGGTCGAGGAGCGCGGCGAGGGCGTCGAGGTGCTGGGGAGCGTCGACGAGCACCCGGTGGCGATCAGGCAGGGCGGCGTGCTCGCTGTCTCGTTCCACCCGGAGCTGACCGGCGACGATCGGCTGCACCGGCTGCTGCTATCCGCGAACGGCCGCGGCGAGCAGCGGAGCTAGCGGGACCGCTAGCGGGTGCTCGAGGTCTCGCGGCTCGAGTAGGCCCTGAACTCGCGCTCGAATGCGGCCCAGTCGAACTGCGGGATCCCGTCCGGATCGGGCGGCGGCTGCTCGTCCGCGGGCTCGTCGCCCGGCGGCGGCCCGCCGCCGGAGTCGCTGCCCCGCGAGAGCCAGGCCGCGAGCGCCGAGACGATGATCCCCGTGGCGTACAGCGCTGCCGCGAGCACGCCGTGATGGCTCAGCGACGAGACCAGGCCGACGGCGTACAGGACGAGCGCGGCGAACACGAGCCGGCGCAGGTCTCCGCCCGGGAACGATCGGCGCGGCGCCTTCGCGTACGCGCTCGCGATGATCGCGCCGCCCAGAATCACCGCGACCACCAGCTTCCAAGCGAATGAAGGTGACAACACCATTTCCCCTATGACCGATGATCGACCGCCGCGCGGCGGAAATCAAGACTTTCGGGCCGAAAAAGTCGCGCGGTCGGCGGGTTCGAGGCCGCTCCTTGACCGCTCAATCTGAGCGATAACTATGAATGTTGATGTCATAAGCACGCCCAAATCGCAATTGTTACAAGCATCTGGAAGGGATGCCGGGCGGCGGTTAGACGACCAACCCATGCCTCACCGTGTTCTCGGTGAACGCCTGCGGTTCTACGAACGCGAGCAGATAGCCGGGGCCGCCGGCCTTCAGCCCGTTCCCGGACAGCCGGTTTCCACCGAACGGCTGACGTCCGACCTTGGCCCCGGTGATTCCCCGGTTGACGTACAGGTTGCCGACGGGCGTGCGCTCGCGAACGTACCGGACGGTGGTGGGGTCGCGCGCAAACAGGCCGCCCGTCAGCGCGTAGGGAAGGCGGTCGACGACGTCCATCGCGTGCTCGACGTCGCGGACCCGCTCGATCGTCAGCAGCGGCCCGAACACCTCCTCGTTCAGCACCGCCGAGTCGGGCGGTAGGTCGACGGCGACGGTCGGCGCGCAGAACCAGCCCTGCTCCGGCACCGGTTCGGCTCGCGCGACGATCCGCCCCTCCGACGCGGCGAGCGCGGCGTAGCGGTCGATCCGGTCGCGGGCCGCGCGCTCGATCACCGGCGGGACCTCGGTCCCGAGCTGCTCGGCCTGCCCGACGACGAGCACGCCGGCCGCGCCCGCCACCCGCTCGATCAGCCGGTCGGCGATCGCGTCGTGGACGAGCACCCTCGATGCCGCCGAGCACTTCTGCCCGGCGTATGCGAATGCGGATCCGACGATCCCCGGCACGGCCTCGTCGAGATCGGCGTCGGCGTCGACGATCACGCAGTTCTTGCCCCCGAGCTCGGCGATCACCCGCTTGATCGCGAGCTGCCCAGGCTGCAGCTCGGCGGCGGCACGGTTGATCTCGAGCCCCACCGCCAGCGATCCGGTGAACGCGATCGTCGCGACGTCGGGGTGCCGGACCAGCCCCGCGCCGACGTCGCCCTCGCCCGGCAGCAGCGAGATCGCCGCAGGCGGGACGCCGCCGGCCCGGAGCGCCTCCACGATCCGCAGCCCGCACGCCGGGGACTGCTCGGCCGGCTTGAGGACCACCGCGTTGCCGGTCGCCAGCGCCGCCGCTGTCATCCCGCACGGGATCGCGATCGGGAAGTTCCACGGGCTGATCACCGCGGCGACGCCGCGCGGGAGGTAGCGGAGCTCGTTGCGCTCCCCCGGCACCTGCACCAGCGGCGCGCCGGCGTCGAGCTCGACCGCCGCCCGCGCGTAGTACTCGAGGAAGTCGATCGCCTCGCACACGTCGGCGTCGGCCTCCGGCCACGGCTTCGCGCACTCGCGGACCTCGAGCGCGGCCAGCTCGAGCCGCCGCTCGCGCATCCATGCCGCCGCGCGGACGAGCGCGGCCGCGCGCTCCCGGGCGGGCGTCCGCCGCCAGGCGGCGAACCCTGCCCTCGCCTCGGCCACGGCCGCGAGGACCTCGTCCTCGCGCGCGGCCGCCGCCCGCGCGACGACCCGCTCGGGCTCGCCCGGATCGGACGAGAGCAGCTCGTCGCCGGCGCGCGTTGACTCACCGATCATCACGGGGACGCTCAGCGGCAGCAGCGCGTCGACGCCCGCGAGCGCCTCGCCGAGCCGGGCGCGGACCGCGGCACGGCGCAGCTCGAGCACCGGCTCGTTGGCGAACCGGGCGAGCGCAGTCGAGGTCATGGCGCCGTCAGCAGCTGCTCGAGCGCGCGGCCGCTGGCCTGCTCGTGAAGGAACGACTCGTTGCTCGTGTTCTCGAGGAGCCTGCGGACCAGGTACGCCATCCCAGCGACCAGGTCCCCGACCGGGCAGTACGTGCGGACCCTGAATCCGTTCGCCGCGAGCGCGTCCTGGAGCTCGTCGCCGAGCCCGCGCAGCACCTGCAGCTCGAGGTCCCGGTCCTCGCCGCCCGACAGCCGGTTGTAGGCGATCGCATGCGAGACCGAGCGGAGGTTGTGTGAGGCGATCGCGATGCGGACCTGCGGGCGGGCGTCGAGCAGCGTGCGGGTGAGCGCCTCGAAGTTCCGATCGCAATCGGCCTTGACCTCGAACACCGGCGTCGGCCAGCCCTGCTGGCGGGCCTCGACCAGCTCGTGGTCCCAGTAGGCGCCCTTCACCAGCCGGACCTGCAGCGGCGGCAGGCGGGAGCCGTCGTGAGCCCAGTCGAGCACCGTCGCGAGCTGCTCGGGCGAGTCGCGGAGGTACGCCTGGAGCACCACGCCCGCCGACGGCCCGGTCTCGAACTCCTGCTCGTCCAACAGCTCGAGCACCAGCTCCAGCACAGCCTCGCGCGAGTCGAGCGACTCCATGTCGATGTGCACGTGGGCGCCCAGGTCCCGCGCCCGACGCAGCAGAGGCCGGAGCCGCTCGGCGGCGTCGCGCTCACCGATCGAGGGGGCGTCAGCGCGGAGCAGCGGCGTCAGCGCGGAGATCTTCACCGACCCGTTGACGCGGGGGAGCGGGCCGCTGCAGTCGCGCTCGAGCACGGGGCGCTCCGGCCAGCCCGGTGTCTCGGCGGCGAGCTGCTCGAGCGCCTCGAGGCACCGCCCCGCGTAGACGTTGGCCTCGGCGGGGGTGACGGTCGCCTCGCCGAGCAGGTCGACGGTGCTCGCGACGCCCCGCTCCCACAGCGCCCGCAGCACCTTGACGGCGTCGCGCGGGGTCTCGCCGACGATGAACCGGTGGGCCATGTGCTTGACGCCTGCCGCGGCCGCCGCGCCGAGCGCCGGGCGTGCCGCGCGGACGTCGGCGATCCGCATCGCCGCCGCCAGCGACGACGGGACATCGGGTACCTCGTCGACGAAATCCCGCAGGTGGCGCGCGACGTCGTCGGGCGAACGGCACGCCGGCACGACGTCGACGAACCGGAACAGGGCGGCGCGGAGCTCGCGGTCGCGCGATGCGAGCTCCATCGCGCGGGCGTCGAGCGCCCGCACGGGATGGCGGACGCTCGAGGGAAACGAGGCCGCGAGTTGCTCGCCGACGCGGTGGATCTCAGGCTCGAGCTCGGGCACCGTGTTGGAATCCCGGTGGCGTGGTGCTCTCGATGTCCTCCCACGACATCGACGCTGCCCGGCGCTCCTCGTCGACGGCGCCGCCTCCGCGAATGCCGAACAGCCGCTTCGCGTACACCAGCCAGATCGCGATCGCGAGGTTGATCGCGAAACCGATCAGCTTCAGCACCGAGACGCGGTTGACGATCTCGTAGACCTCGAGCGGCAGCAGCAGCGCGGTCGCGATGAACGTCAGGTACTCGGCCCATCGCTTGGCGAACCACAGCCCGACGGCCTCGATCCCCTCGAGCACTCCGTACGCGATCAGCGCGCCCCCGACCGCGTACAGGGTGCGGGAGCGCAGCGAGAACAGCTTGTCCAACTCGCCGAGGATCCCGACGTGGCCTCTGGTCTGGACGACCCCGCCCTGGAGCGCGGCGAGCACGCGTTCGAAGTCCCCGTGGGCGGTCTTCTGATTCGCGGCGAGGATCAGGACGACGATCCCGAGCAGCGTCAGAACGACGAAGTGAAACGCCCGATCGATCGCGATCAGCCGTAGCACGATCTTGTCGCGGAGCGCCTGCCCCCGCGCGGGGATCTCGACCTCGCTCCTCTCCGGCGGATGCTCGCGCTGCGGTTCGACCGGCGGCGGCAGCGGGACCCACGAGTCGCAGCGCAGGCAGCGGTACCACCGGGAGCCGTCGTACTCCCGGGCGAGCAGTGCGTCCTCGGGCCGGACCTCGGCGGCGTCGGTCCCGAGCAGGACGTGGCCCTTCCATCCGCAGACGATCAGCTCCCAGCCGATCCGCCGGCGGATCCGCGGACCGGGAACACGCGGGCTCACTGGATGATGCCGACGGCTCGGGCGACGACGAGGATCACGATCACGAGCGAGACCATCGCCTGGAGGCTCATCAGCCACTTCGCCGTCGCGGTGAGAGGCATCGTGTCCGTGGGGCTGAACGCCGTGGCGTTTGTGAACGACAGGTACAGGTAGTCCGTCAGGCCGGGCTTCCAATCGGGTGGCACGTTCTGCTTCCCGTCGTCGGTCATCTGCATGAACATGAAGTCCGGGTAGTACTTCTCGCCGAGCAGCCTTGCAACCGGGCCGCCGCGGTCGACCTCGTAGTACCAGAGGGCAAACAGGAGCACGTTGGTCCCCCACAGCGCGATCCCCGAAAACGTCAGCGCGATGCCGTTCTTCGCGTGCCCGCGCAGCGTGTAGTGGGCCAGCAGGATCACCGAGATCGCGTTCACGGCGCTGACCAGCGCGATCAGTGCGATCGCGACGCGCCGGCGCAGCGGGGAGTGGTGCAGATGCTGTTGCGGGGAGAAGAAGACCAGCCCGATCAGCAGCAGCGCCTCCACCCCCGGGAGCAGCCAGCTCGGCCCGACGGTCAGCCTCTCTGGAAGCGCAAACTGAAGCGCGATCGCACACGCGACGATCAGCTGTGGCCCCCAGAACGGAGACCAGCTGTCGAGCTTGGCCACCAGCGCCGTGGCGATCGTCCTCCGGCGTCGAGGGGTGGTGGTGCTCATCGGCGCAATGGTCGCACGCGCGGCCCCCGACAACGGGGAGGAGGTGCGGGGGTCTGTAGCGAAACCCCTCTCATCCGACGACTGGCAATCCTCGTGCTGCTCTGCATCGCGCTGGCGATCGCCGGCTGCGGGGGCTCGGGCGGGACGACCTCCGCCTCGGCCCCGGCCACGACGACCGTCACGGTGACGACGTCGGCGACTTCCTCAACCGCGACCTCGCAGAGCACGAGCACGACCGCGACTACGCCCGCCGGTCCGCCGATCTGCCGTGCCGCCACGCTGCAGCTGTCGTTCATCGGCAGCCAGGGCGCCGCCGGCCACGGCCTGATGGGCTTCGCGCTCAAGAACACCGGCAGCACGAGCTGCAGCACGATCGGCTACCCCGGGATCCAGTTCCTCGACAAGTCCGGCAAGCCGCTCACGACCAACACGACCCGCACGACCCGCGACTATTTCGGCTCCGCCCCCAAGGTCGCGCTCACCGTCGCCCCGGGCAGCTCCGTCTCCTTCCGGATCGGCGTCACCCACGTTCCAACGGGCAACGCGACCTGTACCACCGCCTACCAGCTGCAGGTGATTCCGCCGAACGACACCTCGACGCTCGACGTCGCGCTTCCGGACGGGGAGTACTACTGCCAGACCGCGACGGTGTCGCCGGTGCGCCCCGGTACCTCGGCTTACCCGAACCCCTAGCGGCTCTGGGTCAGCGGACGACCTCGAACCGCACGACGCCGTCCTGTTCGACCTCGCGGACGAGCCCGTCCCGGAGCAGCAGGTCGAGGTGCCCCAGCACCTCGGACAGCGTGAGGTAGGCCTGGGTCACCGCCACGTTGCCCCACATCTGCACGGCGATCTCGTAGGCGGTCAGCGGCTCGGGGTCGAGCATCCGGAGCATCTTCTCCGCCCGCCGGCGATGGAGTCGAAGGCGCTCGTCTATCAGCCCGGCGGGATCGATGATCGGCTCACCGTGGCCGCCGAGCACGATCTGCGCCGGCAGCTCGCGGGTGGCGAGCATCGAGTCGATGTACTGAATCAGCGCCTGCGGGCGGCCCGGAGGGGCGCCCGGATCGAGCGGGCGGTGGACGAGCGGATTCGAGGAGATGCGGGACAGCAGGTGGTCTCCGGCGATCAGGATCCGCCGTTGGTCGTCCCAGAAGATCGTGTCCGACGGGCTGTGACCCGGGCGGTGCATGACCGTGAACGTCCGGTCGCGCAGCGACAGCTGATCGCCTTCGTGCAGCTCGCGGGTGACGCGTCCCCGCGAGCCGAACGCTCTGAATGCCGCGCCGACCGCGCCGAGCACGGTGACCATGTCCGCCGGGATCCCGTGGCGGCGCATCACCTCCTGGGAGAAGTCGTCGTCGGACGAGATGCTCGCCTTGAAGTCGGCCAGGTACGGGCCGAGCAGATGGAGCGCGGCGACCTCCGCGCCCGAGCGTCGCACCAATATCTCGAGCAGTCCGACGTGGTCCATGTGCTGGTGGGTCAGCACGATCAGCTCGAGGTCCTCGATCGTGTGGCCGTGGACGGCGAGCGCGCGCTCGAGCTCGTCGAGCGACTTGCCCGAGTTCGGCCCGGTGTCGACGAGCGTCAGCGGCTCGTCCTCGATCAGGTAGCAGTTGACCCGTCCGACCGCGAATGGCGTCGGGATCGCAAGGCAGTGGATGCCCGCGCTTCCGGCGAGCACGAGCGCCTCATCGGCGGACGAAGGGGCGGCCCCTGCAGTCACGCCCGGATCACGGCCAGCACCTCGTCGCGCCGGCGCTCCATGTCCTCGTGAGAGCGCAGCGACTCGAGGCAGAGCCGCAACAGTGGCTCGGTGTTCGACGGGCGCACGTTGAAGTGCCAGTCGTCGTACTCGACCGAGAGGCCGTCGAGCCGGTATTGGTGGGCGTCCGCGTAGCGCGTTGATAGCTCTTCGAGCTTGGCCTGCTGGTCGGCGACCTCGGAGTTGATCTCCCCGGAGATGAAGTACCGCGACCGGTACGGCTCGAGCAGTTCCGACATCCGCGCGCCGCCCAGCGACAACTGCTCGAGAATCAAGAGCGCCGGGATCGTGCCCGAGTCGGCGCAGTAGAAGTCGTGGAAGTAGTAGTGACCGGAGACCTCGCCGCCGAACATCGCGCGCTCCTCGCGCATCCGTGCCTTGAAGAACGCGTGGCCGACACGGTTCATCAGCGCGCGCCCGCCGCCGCGCTGCACCGTGTCGGCGACCGCTCGGCTGGCCCGCACGTCGTACAGGATCGTCGGTGCGGGCGGGCCAGGATACTTGCGGAGGATCGACTCGGCCAGCAGTGCGGTCAGGAAGTCGCCGTCGACGAATTGGCCGGTCTCGTCGATGAAGAAGCACCGGTCCGCGTCGCCGTCCCACGCGATCCCGAGGTCCGCGCCCTGCTCGACGACGGCGCGCATGATGAACTCGCGGTTCTCGGGCAGCAACGGGTTCGGCTCGTGGTCGGGGAAGTTGCCGTCCGGCTTCCAGTAGGTCTCGATGAGGTCGAGTCCGAGCCGCGCCAGCAGCGGTCCGACCATCGGCCCGGCCATCCCGTTGCCGCCGTCGACCACGACCCGCAGCGGCGTGATCGCTTCGGGGTCTATGAATCGCATGACCGCCTGCTGAAACTCCGTGTTTATCTCGACCTGCTCGACCTGCCCGCCGCCGGGCGCGTCGCCGAGGCCCGCCTCGATCCGCTCGCGCACGTCTCCGATCCCGGCGTCGCCCGACAGCGCGATCGCGCCACGCCCGACGAGCTTGGCCCCGGTGTAGGCCTTGGGGTTATGGGAGGCCGTCACCATCACCCCACCGTCGAGGTCGTGCGAGCCGACGAGGTAGTAGAGCATCTCGGTCCCGACCATCCCAGCGTCGAGCACCGTCGCTCCCTCGCTGGTCATCCCCTCGAGGTACGCGGGGGCCATCTCCGGTGCGCTCAGGCGCATGTCGCGCCCAAGCCCGAGCCGCAGCTCGGACGGCGACTTCTGCGCCTGGTCGGCGATCACCCGCGCGAAGGCACGGCCGATCAGCTCGGCGATCTCGGGGTCGAGATCGGAGCCGTACAGGCCGCGGATGTCGTAGGCCTTGAAGATGTCCGGGTTCGCGACTACTCCCACGACGCCTGATCCTACGGATAATCAGCGCGTGAAGCCGACCGTGATGATCCTGTGCGGCGGGCGCGGCACGCGGCTCCAGGAGCACATGCCCGCCGTGCCGAAGCCGCTGGTCGAGATCGGCGGCCGCCCGATCCTGTGGCACGTGATCCAGATCTATCTGGCCCAGGGATTCCGGCGGTTCCTGCTGCTGACGGGCCATCGCGGCGAGCAGATCGAGGCGTTCGCCGATCGGGAGCCCTGGCCCGAGGGAACCGACCTCCGCTGCCTCGACACCGGCGTCGACACGCCCACCGGGGGTCGCCTCCACCGGGCCCGTGGGGCGGTCGACTCGGAGCCCGTCTGCGTGACCTACGCCGATGGCGTCGCCGACATCGACCTCGACGCGCTGCTCGGCTTCCACTCCGAGCACGGTGCGGCGGCGACGATGACGGTCGTTCGGCCCACGCTGCAGTTCGGGGTGGCCGAGCTGAACGGCGACGGGGTCGTCCGCGGCTTCGCGGAGAAACCCCGCAGCGACCACTGGGTCAACGGCGGCTTCTTCTGCCTGCAGAGCGAGGCGCTCGAGCAGATCGGGCCCGACACCGTGCTCGAGCGCGAGCCGCTCGAGCGGCTGGCGGCGGCCGGAGCGCTCCGGGCGTTCCGGCACAACGGCTTCTGGGAGTGCATGGACACCTACAAGGACGCCGTCGAGCTCAACGACCTGTGGGCGCAGGACCGGGCCCCGTGGAAGCTGTGGAGCTGAACGGCCGGGTGGTGCTGGTGACGGGCGCCTACGGGCTGCTCGGCTCGTGGCTGGTCTCCGCGCTGCTCGACGGGGGCGCCCGCGTCGTGGCGCTGCGACGCGACGAACCCGCGCTCTCCGGGCTCCAGCTGCTCGGGCTCGCCGACCGGGTCGACGTGGTCTCGGGCGACGTCTGCGACATCGACGTCGTCGCCCGCGCGCTCAACGAGTACGAGGTCGACAGCGTCTTCCACCTCGCGGCGCAGACGCTCGTCGGAACCGCGAGCCGCGACCCGCTCTCGACGTTCGAGACGAACGTCCGGGGCACCTGGCTGCTGCTCGAGGCGTGCCGGCGCCACGGGGCGGAGCGGGTCGTCGTCGCCTCCTCGGACAAGGCCTACGGGCCCCAGGCCGAGCTCCCGTACCGCGAGCACCAGCCGCTCGCCGCCCGCTTTCCCTACGACGTCTCTAAGGCGTCGGCGGACATGATCGCCCGCTCCTACTGGCACACGTTCGGGCTGCCGGTGGCGGTGACGCGGTTCGCGAACCTGTACGGCGGCGGCGACGTCAACGGCTCACGGCTGATCCCGGAGGCCGTCTGCGCCGCGCTGCAGGGGCGGCCGCCGGTGATCCGCTCCGACGGCTCGCCCGAGCGCGATTTCCTCTACGTCGAGGACGCCGTCCGAGCGTACCTCGCGATCTGGGGGCTGCTCGGAGATGGCCGCGGCGGAGGAGAGGCGTTCAACGCGGGCGGCGGCGAGCCCCATCGCGTCGGCGACGTGGTGGCGATCATCTGCCGGCTGGCCGGGACCGACGTCGCGCCCGACATCCGTGGCAGGGGGACGCCGCCGGCGGAGATCGACCGCCAGTGGGTCGACGCGGCGAAGCTCCGGTCGCTCACGGGCTGGAGCCCCGAGGTCGGGCTCGAGGACGGGCTGGGGCGAACAATCGCCTGGTATCGGGAGCATCCGGAGGCTTGGACCGCGGCCCCCCGACACTAAACTGAGGCAACATGTCCGGACATTCCAAATGGCACTCGATCAAGCACAAGAAGGCCATCGTCGACGCCCGCCGCGGCCAGCACTTCACGAAGCTGGCGCGGGCGATCACCGTCGCCGCGCGTGAAGGCGGCGGCGACATCGACGGCAACCCCACGCTGGCGCTCGCTGTCCAGAAGGCTCGGGATGCATCGATGCCGAAGGACAACATCGAGCGCGCGATCGCCAAGGGCACGGGCGAGGGCGTCGACGCCGAGCAGCTCGAGACGGTCCTGTACGAGGGCTACGCGCCGGGCGGGGTCGCGCTGCTGATCGAGGCGGTGACCGACAACCGCAACCGGACCGGGGCCGACGTGCGGCACCTGCTGACCAAGAACGGCGGGAACCTCGGCGAGCCAGGGTCGGTGTCTTATCTGTTCGACAAGCAGGGCGTGATCGTGGTTGACGCCTCGCGCTACGACGAGGACGATCTGATGGCCGCGATCGACGCCGGCGCGCTCGACATCTCTCGGGACGAGGACGTGTTCGAGGTGATCACTGAGCCGGCGGACCTCGTGGCGGTGCGCGAGGCGCTCCGCGAGTCAGGGGTCGACGTCGAGAGCGCCGACATCGCGTGGCGGCCGAAATCGCGGGTTCCGGTCGACGAGGCGGACGCCGCGAAGCTGATCCGATTGATCGACTCGCTGGAGGAATCCGACGACGTCGGTGCGGTCCACGCCAACTACGACGTCGACGCCGCCGTGCTCGAGCGGATCGCCTCCTGACCGCCGTTCGCTACTCTCCCGCGCCGATGCGCAACCGGGCCCTCGCAATCACCGCTGCCCTAGCCACGTCCGTTGCCGTGGGCGCCTGCGGCAGCTCGACGGCGCCCGGCGTTGTGCAGGCTCCGTCGAGCGGAGCGACCGCGGCGCCGGTGGCGACGACGCCGACCGTGCCGCCGCAGATCTCGAAGAAGCCGACTGTTACCCCGAGCGACTGTGGGACCAAGGCGCTGGTCAAGAAGGACCTGATCCCGGGCACCGGGGCGACGGTCCAGCCGGGGCAGACGGTCACCGTCAACTACGTCGGCGTCCTCTGCAAGACCGGCACGGAGTTCGACTCGTCGTGGAAGCGCAACCAGCCGTTCACGACGGCGCTCACGACCGGCAGCGTGATCCCTGGCTGGGTCCAGGGGATCCCCGGGATGAAGGTCGGCGGCCGCCGCGAGCTGATCATTCCGTCGGCCCTCGCCTACGGGGCGAAGGGCAGCCCGCCGACGATTCCGCCTAACTCGCCGCTCGTCTTCGTCGTCGACGCTCTGTCGACTTCGTAGCGCCGCTCTCGCCGGCATCGTCGGCGCGCGGGCGGGGCGGGCGGGCTCGATACAGGGGGACGGACTCGCCGATCCCCTTCAGCCGGTGACGGCCCGCAAACGACCAGTCGAAGCCCTCGCCCGCGGCATCGTGCACCGCCTCGTCGCAGAGCACGCTCCCCGGCCGCGAGATCCCGGTGATGCGGCTCGCGAGGTTGACCGCGTGCCCGTAGAAGTCGCCGGCGCGGAACGTGGTCGGCCCGAGCGCGATTCCGGCACGGACCGCCGGGAGGTCGGCGGACTGAACCGCATCGATCAGCCGGAGCGCGGCCTCGACCAGCGGACCCGGCTCGCGGCTCACCAGCATCGCGGCGTCGCCGATCGTCTTAACGAGCCGCACCGGCGGCGCGGTCACCTCGGCGGCCAGCTCCGAGAACGTTCCGACGACGCTGCCGAGCTGCTGCGCCTCGAGTTCGCCGCCCAGCCGTGTGAAGCCGACCAGGTCGACAAAGCACACAGCCTGCTCCTGCTCGACCGCGAGCCGGCCGGATTCGCGCTCGGCGCGGCTCAGCACAGCGCGGCGGACCTGTTCGTGGAGATGAGCCCGGTACGCCGACAACAGCACCGGGCTGATCGCCGGGACGAGCTGCTCGGTGAGCGCCGAGAAGCGCCTGGCGACGTCCTCCTCAGTGTCGCCGGGCTCGAGGAACGCGGCCGCGAACGCGGCGGTGGTGGTGGCCGTCAGGCGCGACATCGTCTCACCGAGCACCCGGCTGATCGTGACGATCGCCTCCTCGTCCAGCCCGGCCTCGAGGAACAGGCGCGTCGACTCGGCCGCCGCCACGTCCTCGTCGCCGAACACGCGATCGTCCAGGGTCGCCTCCGGCAGGCCCATCAGACGCCGTATCCGGAGCAGCCTAGCCGCCGGCACGCCCGTGCGCGCCTCCACCTCGGCCGCCGTGTACTTCCCGCCGAGCACGCGCTCGACGGGCAGCAACGCGAGCCGGTCCTCGGCGACCGCGTCCTGCAGCTCCCGCTCGCCGAACCCCTCCGCCACCAGCTGGTCGAGCAGCTTCACCCGAGCCGCTCGCTCGTGCTCGTCGAGTCCTTCGAGCAGCCCGGCCTCGTTGTAATCCACTAGTGCACCACCCGGTGATCAGCGCGCATGGATCGCGGTCGCGGCTGTCCGCCGTACAGCGTCCTCGAAACCTCGCGCAACTCTGCTGCGCGTCGGTTCCTGCGTCCTCGTCGGGCGGCCCCCTGGCCTCGCGCTCCATACACCCTGATCACAGGCCGGCACACGCTGATCATCTCCAATCGAGGCGCTGTTCGCTAGCTTCTCCGCTCCGATGCTGTCGATCCTGATGCCGGTCTACAACGAGCGCGAGCGCGTGGAGCGCGCAATCGCCGAGGTCCTGGAGACGGAGCTCCCCGTGGAGTTCGAGCTGGTCGTCGTCGACGACGGCTCCACCGACGGGACCCGCGAGCTCCTCCGGAACGGAAACTGGGACGGGCGGGTGCGCCTGTTCGAGCATCCCGAGAACCGCGGCAAGGGCGCCGCCGTCCAGACTGCCCTCGCCCAGGCGGGCGGCGAGTACGCGGCGATCTTCGACGCCGACCTCGAATATGACCCCAAGGACCTCGCACTGCTGATGCCGCCGCTGCTCGACGGCCGCGCGAACGCGTGCTTCGGCGTGCGGGCGTTCGACGGGTACACCAGCCACTCGTTCCTGTTCGTGCTCGGGAACAAGGGCGTCACGCTCGCGTGCAACGTCCTGTTCAACGTGTACCTGCACGACATCATGACCTGCCACAAGATGATCCGGACCGACGTGTTCCGCAGCCTCACGCTCCGCTCGCCCGGGTTCGCGATCGAGCCCGAGATCACCGCCCGCCTCGTCCAGCGCGGCGAGCGGATCTTCGAGGTGCCGGTCCACTACCGCGCCCGGGCCACGTCGGAGGGAAAGAAGCTGACGGCGGTCGACGGCTTCCGCGTGATCGGGACGCTCGTGCGCTGCCGGCTCTCGCCGTAGCGGATGTCCGGCGTAGCCTCTCCGGCCGCGGTGCGGGGACGCCCGTCTCTGGCCGCGGCCCGCGAGCACCCGTTCCTGGCCTCGACGGTCGTGTGCGTCGTGCTGGCCGCGATCTCGGCGGCGGTGCTGCCGACCGTCCCAAGCTACGACCCGTGGTCCTGGGTCGTCTGGGGCAAGGAGGTGTTCGACCCGCACCTGAGCTTCTTCGTCGGCGGTGGGCCGTCGTGGAAGCCGCTGCCGGTGGCGTTCACCGCGGTGACCGGGCTGTTCGGCGGCGCGTCGCCGACGCTGTGGGTGATCATCGCGCGCGCCGGCGGGCTGCTCGGGCTGGTCGCCGCGTACCGGCTCGCGTCGAGGATCACCGACGAGCCGGGCTGGAACGTCCTCGCCGGACTGGTCGCGGTCGTCGGCGTGGTGCTGACCCAGGACTGGGCCTACTACATGCTCCGCGGCACCTCGGAGCCGATGCTGATCGGCACCGCGTTGTGGGCGATCGATCGCCACCTCGACCGGCGCTACGCGACCGCGTTCCTGCTCGGCGTCGCGACCGGTCTGCTCCGACCCGAGGCTTGGCCGCTGCTCGGCGCGTACGCGATCTGGCTGTGGATCCGCCAGCCGCGGCTGCGCGTGCTGATCGTCGTCGGGCTGGTGGCGGTCCCGGTCGGCTGGTTCGTGCCCCCGTGGATCAGCACCGGCCAGCCGCTGCTCGCCGCCTCCCACGCGCACGAGTACAACGGCCACCTCGGCAGCAACCCGTTCGGCGAGGTGCTCCGCCGCGGCGCCGACCTGCAGGTGTTGCCGGCGCTGATCCTCGGCGTGGTCGCGGTGCTCGTGTCGCTGTTGCGGGCGCCGCGCCCGCTGCGCTGGCAGACGATGGATCCACGCGACCGGCTGACGCTGGCGTTTGCCGGGTTTGTCGTGGTCTGGTGGGTGATCGTCGTCGGGATGACGCTCGTCGGCTACCCGGGGCTCGAGCGGTTCTTCCTGCCGGCGGCGGCGCTGACATGCGTGCTGGCGGGCGCCGGGGTCGTCCGGGTCTGCCTGCTCGTCGCGCGCCGCGTGCGCTCGACGGAGGCCCGCACCGCCCTGATCGTCGCGGGCGTCGTCGCGGTGGTGCTGATCGGCGTCTCGATTCCGTTCACGACGTCCCGCATTTCGACCGCACGGGCGCAGGAGCCGATCGCGTCGCGCGCGGTCACCCGGCTCGACCAGCTGAGTCAGGCCGTCGCCGCGGTCGGCGGCCACGCCGCGGTGTTCCCTTGCCATTCGAGCTTCGTCGCCGTCAACCACTCGGTGCAGACCGCGCTCGCCTGGAAGCTGCACGTGACGCTCGGCCGCGTCGGCACATCGATGCGCCACCAGGGTCTGATGTTCCTCGGACCCCACGATTCGATCGACGGCGGCGCGCCCCGGATCGATCACCGGCTGACAAGCCAGCAGCTGATCGCGACAGCCGGCCCGTGGCGCGTCTACCGGATGACGACGCCCGGTTCGAGCACGCGTTGCGTGGGCCGGTAGGGCGCGCCCCGCCCCGGAAGGCGTCCGGGCCCCCGCGCAGAATGAGTCGGGGATGATCGTCCTCGGCATCGACCCCGGGACCGCCGACACCGGCTACGGCGTGGTCCAGAGCGAAGGATCGCGGCTGCGCGCGCTCGACGGCGGCGTGATCCGGACCCGGGCGGGGGTCGCGCTCGAGCTGAGACTGACCGAGATCCACGCCCGCGTGGCCGAGCTGCTCGACCGCCACCAGCCGGAGTGCCTGGCCGTCGAGGAGCTCTACTTCGGTACTAATGCGCGGACGGCGTTCGCCGTCGGCCAGGCGCGGGGCGTGATCCTGCTCGCGGCCGGGCAGCGCGGCCTGCCCGCCCGCTCGTACACGCCGCAGCAGGTCAAGGGCGCCGTCTGCGGCCACGGGCGCGCTGACAAGGAGCAGGTCTTGCGGATGGTCACGCGGCTGCTCGGGCTCTCGGAGCCCCCCGCGAGCGATCACGCCGCCGACGCGCTCGCGGTGGCGGTCTGCGACCTCAATCGCGCGCCGCTGGCGAAGGCGCTGGCTTCGTGATCGCGCTGATCTCCGGAGAGGTCGCGCTCAGACGCGCGAGCTACGTGGTCGTCTCGTGCGCGGGCGTCGGCTACCAGCTGACCGTCTCGGCCGAGACGCTCAGCCGCGTCCCGGCCGTCGGCGAGCACGTGACCCTCCACACCCAGCTCATCGTCCGCGATGACGCCCTGCAGCTGTACGGCTTCGCCACCGAGGAGGAGCGCGAGCTGTTCCAGATGCTGCTCTCGGTCCAGTCGGTCGGCCCGAAGGTCGCGATCGCGGTCCTCTCGGGCGGCCCGCCGGGCGACCTCGTGGCAGCACTTGCTGCGGGGGACACGGCGCGTTTCCAGGCGGTCCCCGGGATCGGCAAGCGCACCGCCGAGCGGATCATCGTCGAGCTCCGCGAGAAGGTCGCGGCGACGGCTCCCGAGCCGCCGATCCGGATCACCCGGCGCGACGACCCGCGCTCGCTCGCCCGCGAGGGCCTGGTCGAGCTCGGCTACAGCCTGCAGGAGGCCGACGCGCTGCTCGACGGCGCTACCGGCGAGCGCGTCGAGGACCTGATCTCCGAGGCGCTGAGGATGGCTCGAAGGTGAGCGGCGCCGAGGTTCGCGTCCAGGCGCCCGAGGAGCTCCCCGAGGACGAGCTCGACCGCTCGCTGCGCCCCCGTCGGCTCGGGGACTTCATCGGCCAGGAGGCGGTCAAGGAGCAGCTCGCGGTGTCGATCGCGGCCGCCGCGAGCCGTCACGAGCCGCTTGATCACGTGCTGCTCGCGGGCCCGCCCGGGCTCGGCAAGACCTCGCTCGCGCAGATCATCGCCCACGAGCTCGGGGTCTCATTCGTCCAGACCGCCGGCCCGGCACTCGAGCGCAAGGGCGACGTCGCGGCCTTTCTCACCGCGCTCGAGCCGCGCTCGGTGTTCTTCGTCGATGAGATCCACCGCCTCCCGCGGGCGCTGGAGGAGACCTTCTACCCGGCGATGGAGGACGCGGCGCTGCCGATCACGGTCGGACAGGGCGCCGGGGCGCGGATCGTCACGATCGACCTGCCGCCGTTCACGTTGATCGGCGCGACCACCCGGACGGGATTGCTGAGCACTCCGCTGCGAGACCGGTTCGGGATCCAGCACCGGCTCGAGCACTACGCGCCCGCGGACCTCGCGAGGATCGTGCTGCGCTCGGCGCGGCTGCTCGAGGTCGAGATCGACGAGCGCGGGGCGCAGGCGATCGCCGCGCGCAGCCGCGGGACCCCGCGGGTCGCCAACCGGCTGCTCAAGCGCGTGCGCGACTACGCCGAGGTTCGCGGCAGCGGTGTCGTCACCGCCCCCGTCGCGGCCGCGGCACTCGACATGCTCGAGGTCGACCACGAGGGCCTGGACCGCCTGGACCGAGAGATCCTCCGCACAATCTGCGAGAAGTTCAGCGGCGGCCCCGTAGGCCTCTCCACGCTGGCCGTCGCCGTCGGCGAAGAACAGGACACGGTCGAAGACGTCTACGAGCCGTATCTGCTGCAGCGAGGGCTGATCGAGCGGACGCCGAGGGGTCGCCAGGCCACCCGCCGCGCGTACGAACACCTCGGCATGGAGCCCCCCGGCCCGCTGGCTTTGCTGTAGGCACGGCGCGCCCCGGGGCTGGATCTCCCCAAACACGGTTCTTACGTGCCTCTCAAATCCCCCTGGGTATCCTGATCCGCCAATGGCGCGCGAGCACTATTTCATCTGTCCTCACTGCGGCCATCGCTCGATGGCGGCCGAACGGACGGTCGCCTTCCGGCCCGGAGAGGCCCGCGGCTGCGAGAAGTGCGGGTTCGCGTACCTGTTCGAGCTGCTCGACGATTACTACCCGGCGCCGAACGCGGCGTTCTTCGCCTGCGACGGCGACGGGCGGATCGTCGATTGCGGCAAGGGCTCGTTCGAGCTGACCGGGCTGACCACCGAGAAGGCGATCGGTCGGCCGATCCGGGACGTGCTCGGGCTCCAGTTTGACGACGGCAACGATCACGTCAAGACCGCGCTCGAGTGGGAGGTCCGCGTCCAGCGCAAGCCCGTCGGGGTCCACGCCGACGGCGATCTCCCAGCCCGCGCAGTCGCCGACATCTTTCCCGCCTACGACGATGACGATGGCGGGGTGCTGGTGGTCCTGACGCCGACAAACGGCCGCTGACGGCCACGCCGCGGCGGATGGGCATTAGCATCAGCGTCAAGCGATGACTGACCGTCAGCGCAACGTCTTCATCCTGGCATTGGTCGTCGGCCTGCTCGCGGCGTCGATCGTCGTGATCGCCACGAAGCCCACCCAGCTGGGCCTCGACCTCAAGGGCGGGGTGCAGCTGATCTATCAGGGCGAGCCGACGCCGCAGACGCCCGTGGTCACACAGGACGCGCTCCAGCGCGCGGTCGACACGATGCGCCAGCGGGTCGATCAGCTCGGCGTCTCCCAGCCGTCGATCCAGACCTCGGGCGGTAAGCAGATCACCGCCGGCCTCCCGAACGTGACCGACACGGCGCGCGCCGAGAAGCTGATGGGCACGACCGCCCGGCTCGCCTTCTACGACTGGGAGGCCAACGCGCTGACGCCGGGCGGCAAGCCGGTCTCGAGCCTGTTACAGACCCAGGACCCGAACGCGGTCCAGATCAGCCAGGGCACCGCGAGCACGCCGCCCGGCTCCTCCGGCGCGGGCAGCATGGGGCTCTACCAGGCGGTGAAGCTCGCCTCGCAGCAGCAGAAGTCGGTCTCAAAGACCAACGCCCGCAAGGGAGCCGAGTACTTCATGTTCGGGGCGCCGGGCAGCCAGGCCTGCCAGACGGCCGCGAAGGACAAGGGCACGACCCCGGTCGTGGGGCAGCACTGCTACCTGTCGGGACCCGCCGACAACGTGCAGGACCTTTACGCAGGACTGCCCACGGGGGTCAGCGCCTCCGAAGGGCAGGTGCTGACCGTCCCGCAGGGATGGGTCGTGCTCCAGGCCTCGACGCCCAAGTACGGTCAGACGATCCCCTGGGGCGCTGCGAACGGCCAGTACTACGTGCTGCGCGACAACGCCGCGCTGTTCGGCCAGGACATCACAAACCCCCAGGGGTCGACCGACCAGTCGGGTCAGCCGGACGTCCAATTCGGCTTCACGGGCCAGGGCGCCAACGAGTTCCAGAACGTCACTTCGAAGCTCGCGCACCGCGGCGACCTCGTCTCCGGCCTCGGACAGGTGCTCAACCAGCACTTCGCGGTCGCACTCGACACGCAGCTGGTCACGGTCCCGTTCATCGATTTCAAGCAGAACCCCGACGGGATCCCCGGTACCAACGGCGCGGACATCCAGGGCGGGTTCACCAGCAACACCGCCAATCAGCTCGCCCAGCAGCTGAAGCTCGGCGCGCTGCCGATCAATCTGAAGCTGATCTCCGAGTCGCAGGTCTCCGCCACGCTCGGCAAGCAGGCGCTTCACCAGGGTCTGATCGCGGGCCTCGTCGGGCTGCTCGTGGTCGCGGTGTTCCTGCTCCTCTACTACCGCGTCCTCGGCGTGATCGCGGTCGCCGGCCTACTCGTCTACGGCATCTACTTCTACGCGCTGATCAAGCTGATCCCGATCACGCTGACGCTCCCAGGGATCGCCGGGCTGATCCTGACGATCGGGGTGGCCGCGGACGCCAACATCGTGATCTTCGAGCGCGTCAAGGAGGAGATCCGCGCCGGCAGATCGATCCGCCAGGGGATCGCGATCGGCTACCGCAAGGGCCTGACGGCGATCATCGACGCGAACGTGGTCACGATCATGACCGCGTTCATCCTGTTCGTGCTCGCGACCGCAGAGGTTCAGGGATTCGCCTTCACCCTCGGGATCGGCACGTTCGTGTCGCTGTTCACGGCGGTGATGGCGACCCAGGCGATCCTCTCGACGATGGGCCACTCGAAGATGATCGCGCGTCCGTCGGCGCTGGGCGCGGGTGGCAAGAAGCGGGCATGGCGCTTCGACTTCATGGGCGCCTCGCGGTACTTCTTCACGATGTCGGGCGTGATCCTGCTGATCGGCGCTCTGGCCGTCGGTGGGCGCGGACTGAACCTCGGCATCGACTTCACGTCCGGCAGCCGGATCACCGCCAGCCTCGTCCAGAACGCGACCCAGCCGCAGGTCCAGAACGTCGTCACCGCTGCCGGCGCGTCCGGCGTCACCGTCCAGAAGGTCGGGGACAAGGCGCTCGGCCCGAACGTGTTCCAGATCTCGTCCAAGCAGTTGCGTCCGGCGCAGCTCGCGTCGGTGCGGAGCGCGTTGCGGTCGCACTTCGGACTGCGCTCGCCTCCCGAGGAGACGTCCGTCGGCCCGACGTTCGGGAAGACCGTCGCCAACAGCGCGGTGGTCGCGATCATCGCCTCGCTGCTCGTGATCTCGGCCTACATCGCGCTGCGATTCGAGTGGAAGTTCGCGGTGCCGGTGCTGATCGCGCTGGCGCACGATCTGCTGATCACTGCCGGCGTGTACGCGCTGACCGGCCGGGAGGTGACGACAGCGACCGTGGCCGCGCTGCTGACGATCTTGGGCTACTCGCTCTACGACACGATCATCGTCTTCGACCGCGTGCGGGAGAACATCCCGCGGATGCCGCGCGCGGCGTTCTCGCAGATCGTCAACCGCTCGATGTCGGAGGTGCTGACCAGGTCGATCGCGACCACGTCCTGCACGCTGCTGCCGATCATCGCGCTACTCGCGTTCGGCGGCTCGACGCTGCAGGACTTCGCGTTCGCGCTGCTGATCGGCGTGGCGTCCGGCGCGTACTCGTCGATCTTCATCGCCTCGCCGGTACTCACCCACTGGAAGGAGCGCGAGCCCCAGTACCGCTCGCGGCGGCGCCGGATCGAGGAGGACCTCGGCTACGTGCCCGCGTACGCGGAAGCCGCCGCCGATGTCGAGCCCACGGGCAAGAAGAGTCGCCGCCCCGGCCGGATCACGACCCCCGACGACCCCGACAAGGTCTCGGCGGCCGAGTTCGAGCAGATGAAGCGCGACATCGTCGAGCCCGAGGCGCCGTTGCGGGGGAGCTCGACGCTGACCAAGGCGCCGGCGAGGCAGCGGCCGAAGCCCGCGCCGGCGCGGCCGGCGCCTCCGCCTGCGCCCGAGCCCGAACCTCAGCCCGAACCGGATGGCGACGTGGCTGCCGACGCGGCCGCGGGTCAGGTCGATGCGGGGCCGCCGGCGCCGGCGCCCGACGTCGCCGAGAACGAGGGCGTTGCGCCGGTCCAGAAGCCCCGCGGCGGGTCGAAGTCGCGGCGATCCTCGGGGCGGCACGGGAGGAGGCGCTAGCGAATGGGGATGCTCGCGTGGGTGATGATGGGCCTCGCCCTGTGGCACTTCACGATCTGGCTGCCCGACCACTACTGGGGCGGGATCGTCGGCGCGTTCATCGGGGCGCTCGTCGGCGCCGTGCTGTTCGGCCTGATCGTCAACGGGTTCGTGATCCCGGGCCGGCACGACACCCACATCGCCACCGCGCTCGAGGCGGTTCCCGGGGCGCTGATCGGGATGGCGCTCGTGTACTTCGAGGGACTCCGTCGCGAACGGGGCGGCGCACCCGGCCCGGAGACGGTCTGAGGCCGCTCATCGCTCTACCTGATATGGCGTGACGTTTGTCAAGTGGGCGTGCGGCGTTCTTCCGTTTGCAGGAAGTTTGTGATGTTCGGGAGGGCGGGGCGTCGGGCTCGTTGACGGCGTTGCCAGTCTGATATGCGGGGATTGCCACCCCAGGGCCTTGTGCGCTGTCGGAGGTGCGCGGGTCTAGGAGCGAGCGTCACGGCCGGGGCTGTGGCTCATAGCTGAATCGCGCGTGCCCGACCGCGTTGACGGCCCGACGCCCCGCCCTCCCGAACGAGGGATGTCAGCTGCGGTCAGTCGACGGTGGCAGCGGCCCAGAGGAAGCACGCCAGTTCGCGTGCGACCGCGACGGTGACGACGCCGTGGGGTTTGCCGCGGGCTTTCATCCGGCGGTAGACACGATGGAGCCGGTGTTGGGCTTTGTTGGCGATCGCGAGCACGTGCTCAGGCTGGTCGGCCTGTCGGGCTTGCAGGGTCGGTCCAAGCGAGGGTCGTGGGCCGTAGTGCCAGGCGGCTTCGATCAGCAACCGCCGCGCGAGTGTCGAGCCGGTCTTGGTGATCGGTCCCTGGGTCTTTGACTCGCCGGACTGGTTCAGTGACGGGGTCAGCCCCAGCCACGCACCGACCCGTGGTGCTTTCTCAAACCGATGCCAGTCCGCGCGAGCTCGAGATGGACCGAAAGCGCCGTCAGCGTGTCGACCGCTCGAAAACAGCGCAGCCTGGCCACGACCGGCCACCATCTCTGGTCAGTCGCGAGCTGGGTGACCTGTTCGCGTAGCTGAAGCTTGCGAGCGGTCAGCACGTCGACACGGGCGAGCAGGTCGAGATAGACCTGCTCGCTGACCGGTTCCTCGAAATGCTGGTCGGCCAGCCACTTGCGGTGATCGCGCTTCCAGGTCGTCGGCTTGGGATAGACCCGGCCGTGGCGCAGCAACATCTTCGAGATCCGATGCCGGGCGGTCATCAGGTCACGCCGGCACGCATCATGCAGCCGGGTCAGTTCCCGAGCGGCCTCGACTCCCGCTGGCGGCACAGTGATCGCAGTCAACTGCCCCGCGAGCAGCAACCTGGCAAGCAGCTCGGCATCCTTGCGATCGGTCTTGACCCTGTCGGCCGGCCCACGCGGCGTCTTGCCCGGTGCCACCACATCCAGCCGGATCCCAGTCGCGACCGCAGCCCGATAGAGCCCGAACCCGGTCGGGCCGGCCTCATAACACGCATGCACCGGACCAGGCAACTGCGCCAACCACGCAACCGGCCCCTCCACACCCGGACCGAACCTCATCCGCTCGATCTCCCCGGTCACCAGATCGATCGCCGCCGCCGATGTCGACCGAGCATGGACATCCATCCCGACCCACGTCACAGTTCCGGTCATGGCCGGACCTCCTCACTCATCTTGGGGTCAGCCGGAGCCTTCTCTCCGGCCAGACAAACCCCCGCGAGGAGCGTCCGGCCAACTACCCCGGCAGGTCAACCCTGCAACGAACGACCCACGCCATATGGTCTAGGGAGCGAGCGGGTCGCTCAGCGCCAGCGGCCGCGCTAGGTACCGCGCCGAGCGCCCGTAGAACAGTCCGCCGTACGTTTGCGGGCTGCTCGTCCCATCGGCCCCGCCGCCGAACAGCAGCCCGATCACACCCGAGTTCCGGGTCGCGACGAGGTGCGCGGCCGAGCCGTTCCCGAGCCACCACTGCACGCGGTTGTCGCCGAAGTGTCCCCAGGTGTTGCCCAGCATCGTGTTTCCGAGCGGCAGCTGCCACAAGACGACCTGGGTGTGCGTGCGCCGGGTGAAGCCGGCGATGTACGTGTCGTGGCGGCGGAAGTCAGCGGGGCCCCAGGCGGTTCGCGGATTGCCCTCGATCACCTTGTAGAAGCCCGCGTCGCGATCGGTGACGTCGTTGAACACGAGGTCGAAGCGGGTGTGGAGGCTCTCGTAGAAGGCCGCGGACTCGGCCGCGAGCCGGTCCATATGGGCGAGCGAGGGCTTCGAGTACGTCGGGTCCTCGTTGGTCCCCCACTCGCTCAGGTGCCACGCGAGCGCCACGTGAGGCGCGAACCGGTCGCGCAGCGCGACCAGGCGTCAGGCGAACGACCGAGCCAGGCTCACCGCGTGCGCCTCAGCCGCTGTGCGTCGCCCGGTTGGTCGCTGACGCCGAGGACGAGGTGGTGGGGCCAGGAGGCGGGGAGCGCGGCGCTGCTGTTGGCGCTGGCGTCCGAAGCGGCGGCAGCGAGAACCAGGGCGAACAACAGGGCAACGAGGAAACGGCGCATCCAGCGGTTGCATCGACCGGTCCGACGGGGACCTTGACCGCCTGCGAGCCGGGGCTCGCATGACACACCCCCCGATCCGGCGGGAGGTGTGTCATCCCAGCCCCGGATATCGACGCTAACCCGACACACGTCACCAGCCACGGAGGGGTGTGTCGTCTCAGCCTCGCCCATGTCGCAACTGTGCATCAGTGCGCCCAGCCTCTGCAACCGCTCACATCCGCGCACGCGGATCCGTCGGCGCCCGCACCTACGCTGCTGGCGACGATGGCAGAGCCGGCACTCCTTCCCCAGCCCGACCCCGGGCCCGACGGCCGCCGGGACTCCCGTCCGAGCTTGCGGGTGCTCGACACGCAGCCGACCGCAGCTCCCAAGCCCCGCCTCGAGATCCCGCCCTACGACTTCCCGGCCGCCCAGAATCTCGAGCGAGAGCTGGGCATCGGTCACGTGCTCGCCCAGATCCTCGTCCGCCGCGGGCTGTCAGACCCGGAGCAAGCCCGGGCGTTCCTCGAGGCCGAGGATGAGCACCCGCCGAGCGACTTCCACGGCATTGACGCCGCTCTCGACCAGATCCACCGTCACATCCACGCCGGCTCCCGGATCACCGTCCACGGCGACTACGACGTCGACGGCGTGTGCGCGACCGCTGTGCTCGTGCGGGCACTGCGGGCGCTCGGCGGCAACGCCGACTGGTTCATCCCGTCGCGGACCGAGGACGGCTACGGGTTGTCCGCGGAGACCGTGAACCGGCTTCACGCGCGGGGCACGCGCCTCATAATCACCGCCGACTGTGCGATCACCGCGGTCGAGGAGGTCGCCGCTGCGACCGCCGCCGGGATCGACGTGGTCGTCACCGACCACCATCACCCGCGTGCCGACGGGACGCTTCCCGATGCTCCGATCGTCCACCCGGCGGTGTGCGGCTATCCGTGCGCCGGGCTGTGCGGCACCGGCGTGGCGTACAAGCTCGCCCAGGCGCTCGGGGCGCCGACGGCCGACGAGGACCTCGAGCTGGTCGCGCTCGCGACCGTGGCCGACCTGATGCCGCTGAAGGGCGAGAACCGCCGGCTGGTCCGCGCTGGCCTCGCGCAGCTGGCGCGGACCGCGAACCCGGGGCTGCGCGCGCTGATGGAGGTCTCGAGCGCCGATCCGAGCGCGCTCGACGCTCAGGTACTCGGTTTCAGGCTCGCGCCCCGGATCAACGCGGCCGGCCGCCTACGGCGCGCCGACGCTGCGCTCGAGCTGCTGCTCACCCAGGATCCCGCGCGCGCCGCCGAGATCGCGCACGAGCTCGATCAGCTGAACGCCGAGCGGCGCGCCGTCGAGCAGCGGATCACTTGGGAGGCCGAGGCCCAGGTCGCGGAGCTCGGCGACCGTCCCGCGTTCGTGCTCGCCGGCGAGGGTTGGCACCAGGGGGTGGTGGGGATCGTGGCGTCGCGGATCGTCGAGCGCCACCATCGCCCGACGGTCGTGCTCGCGCTCGATGGCGAGGGCGAGGCCCATGGCTCCGCCCGCAGCATCCCGGGGTTCGACCTGCTCGCGGCACTGCACGCGTGCGCGCCGGAGCTGGAGCGCTACGGCGGGCATCGCGCCGCCGCCGGCATGACGGTTCGTCCGGAGCGGATCGAAAGCCTGCGCGACGCGCTCGAGCGCCACGCCGCGTCGGTGCTGACCGCTGAGATGCTCGAGCCGGTCGAGCGGGTCGACGCGATCGTTTCGGGCTCGGAGCTGGGGCTCGGACTGGCGGACGAGCTCGACAGGCTCGAGCCGACCGGCATGGGCAACCCGAGGCCGCGGTTGCTGGTACCCGGCGCAAGGCTTGGCGAGTTGCGAGCGATGGGGGAGGGGGGCCGCCACGCGCGGTTCGTCGTCAGCGCCGGCGGCACGCGCACCCCGGCGGTCGCGTTCGGCTGCGACGGCCGGCTCCCGGTCGCAGACGCACAACCCGCCGACGCCACCTTCCGGCTGGAGCGCAACGCATGGAACGGGACCGTCGAGCCGAGGCTCGTGCTCCGCGAGGCGTGGGGCTGCGTGCCCGAGGAGATCGTCGTCCTCGGCGAGCCCGAGCGGTATCTCGATGGGGTGATCGAGGAGGTCGACCGCGACCTCGGCGAGCCGGCCGCCACGGCCCCGGATCAGACCGTCCGGACCGTCATCGACCGCCGCGGGGAGAGCCCGCTGGCCGTGCTCGCCGATGCGCTCGCCTCCGGCTCCGAGGTGCTCGCCGTCTGCGCCGACGTCGCCCGCAGGGTCGACGGGCTCGGCGCGAGGATCGGCGGCTTCTGCCTGATCTCCCACCACGCGCTCGAGCGCGCCCCGCAGATCGCCGCGCGGTTCGCGCACGTCGTCGTCCTGGACCCGCCGGCGGGCGAACGCCAGGCGGCGGCGTTGCGAGCAGGCAGCGGCTTTACCCACGTGGGATGGGGCGACGCTGAGCTACGCTTTGCTAAGCAGATGCACGAGTTGGAGTACGGTCTTCGGGTTTCGCTCGTGGCCTTCTATCGAGATCTCAGGTCTCGGCGGGGGGTGGCTGGTGAGGAGCTCGAGCGACTGCTTCGCGGCGAACGCTCGCAGGGCCGCCCGGCGCGGCTCGCGGGGAGGTTGATCAGAGTGCTCGCGGAGCTGGAGCTCGTCAGCCTCGATCGGGATCTGCCGGCCCTGGCGGTTGCGGGCACCACCCGCACGGAGCTGGATCGCTCGCAGGCGTTCAGGGCGTACACCAAGCGACACGAGGACGGACGGCGATTCCTCAGCAGCGCAAATCCAATGGCAAGCAGCCGAGCCCGACAGCTCTGATCCCGGCGTCTCGCGCGCCCGTAGACCGCGTCACCGGCAATCACGGGACCGTCGAGCGCGCCGAGCTGACGGCGGTCGAGCGGCGGCTGCTCTCCGACCTGTTCGCGATCGTCGAGGAGCACGCCGACCAGGCGGCGGCTTCGATCGACCGCGACCGGGTCGAGGAGGCGTTCGTGTACGCCTGCGTCCATCACGCCGACCAGCGCCGGAAGTCCGGCGAGGACTTCATCATCCACCCGGTCGGCGTCGCAAAGATCTGCGCGGGCATGCGGCTCGACACCGAGACGCTGTGCGCGGCGCTGTTGCACGACACCGTCGAGGACACGTCCGCGTCGCTCGAGGAGGTGCAGGAGGCGTTCGGCGAGGAGATCGCGAGCCTGGTCGACGGCGTCACGAAGCTCACCGGGCTGACGTTCCAGTCGCGCGACGAGGCGCAAGCTGAGAACTACCGCAAGATGATGGTCGCGATGGCGACGGACATCCGCGTCATCCTGATCAAGCTCGCCGACCGGCTCCACAACATGCGCACGATCGAGGCGCTGCCGAAGCAGAAGCAGATCGAGAAGTCACGCGAGACGCTCGACATCTACGCACCGATCGCGCACCGCCTCGGTATCCACGCGATCAAGTGGGAGCTCGAGGATCTCTCGTTCCAGGCGCTGCATCCGCGCAAGTACCGCGAGATCAAGGGCCTGGTCGCCCAGCAACGCGCCGAGCGCGAGCGCTACGTCAACCAGGCCGGCGAGTACCTGTCGAAGGAGCTCGACGAGCTCGGGATCGGTGCCGAGATCTCCGGCCGGGCCAAGCACTTCTACTCGATCTACTCGAAGATGACCAAGAAGGGCCGGGAGTTCAACGAGATCTACGACCTCACCGCGATGCGCGTGATCGTCGGCTCGGTCAAGGACACCTACGGGGCCGTAGGGGTGATCCACTCGCTGTGGAAGCCGCTGCCGGGGCGGTTCAAGGACTTCATCGCGATGCCCAAGGCGAACATGTACCAGTCGCTGCACACGACCGTGATCGGGCCCGAGGGCAGGCCGCTCGAGATCCAGATCCGGACGCGCGAGATGCACGACCTCGCCGAGTTCGGGATCGCCGCGCACTGGATGTACAAGGAAGTCCCCGGCAGCGACGGGCGTAAGCAGGACCCGGAGGGCAAGCTCAAGTGGCTGCGCTCGCTGCTGGATTGGCAGCAGGACGAGGCCGACCCGCGCGAGTTCATGGAGACGCTCCGCGTCGACCTGTTCGAGGACGAGGTGTTTGTGTTCACGCCGAAGGGGGAGGTGAAGTCGCTCGCCGCGGGCTCGACACCGCTCGATTTCGCCTACGAGATCCATACGGACGTCGGCCACCGCTGCGTCGGGGCGAAGGTCAATGGCAAGATCGTCCCGCTCTCCTACCAGCTGCGATCCGGCGACATCGTCGAGGTGCTGACCTCCAAGCGCGAGCGCGGCCCGTCGCGTGACTGGCTCGCGCTGGTCAAGACGACCCGCGCGCGCAACAAGATCAAGGCGTGGTTCAAGGCCGAGTCGCGCCGTGACACCGAGCACACCGGGCGCGAGCTGCTCCAGGAGCACCTCCGCAAGCAGGGCCTGCCCGCGCAGAAGATCGTCGGCTCCTCGCTGCTTGCCGACGTAATCCGCGAGGTGGGCTTCCGCAAGGCGGACGACTTCTACATCGCGCTCGGAGCGGCCAAGGTGTCGCCGAAGGTCGTCGTCAACAAGGTGCTGCAGCGGCTCAAGCAAGGAGAGGCGGCGGACTCGCAGCCGACCGCGACCGACGACCTGCTCCAGACGCGCCGCCGGCGCTCGCGCGCGACGGTGTCCTCGTCCCGCTACGGGATCATGGTTCCGGGCGTCGACGACGTGATGCTGAGGCTCGCGAAATGCTGCCGGCCCGTCCCCGGTGACCCGATCGTCGGCTACATATCCCTCGGGCGCGGCATCACCATCCACCGCGAGGACTGCCCGAACGCGGTGATACTGAAGAAGGATCCCGACCGGTTCACGCCCGTCTCGTGGGACGGCGACGCCGAGACCGCGTTCCGGGTCGAGCTCCAGGTCGACGGCTGGGACCGCCACCGCCTACTCGAGGACATGTCGCGGACGTTCGCGGAGGCCGGAATCAACATCCTTGAGGCGCGCTGCACCGTCAACCACCCGATGGTCAAGAACCGGTTCGTCGTCGAGGTCGCGGACACGCGCACGCTCGATCAGACCGTCAGCCGTCTGCGGAACATCGACTCGGTGTTCGACGCCTACCGGGTCACGCCGGGCGGCGGCGCGACCTAGCCGCGGTCCGGCGTTGCGTCCCCGTCGGGCGGCGGAAGCGTGAGCAGCGTCACCGTCTCGTCATCGAATACGGCGCGCAGCTCGAGATGGCCGTCGAGCGCCGCGACGTAGCGCGCGAGCGTCGACAGGTACAGGTCGTCCTCGCGCTCGATCCGCGAGACGTTGGGCTGGCTGACGTCGAGGGCCTCGGCAATCGACGCCTGGCTGAGTCCGCGACGGGTCCGCAGCTCGCCGAGTCGCACCTCGGCGTCCATCAGCCGCTTGTACGCGGCGACGTTGCGCTCGTTCAGCGGCCGCTGTCCGCGGACCGCCCGCCAGCTCTTGGTGTCGGGCATGCCGATTTCCTTCCGAGGTCACGTAGATGCCGGTCGTAACGCTGGTCCGCGACTGGAACGCTGCGCCGGTACCAGCCCTGCCAGTCGCCCTGCTTGTCGCCGCCGAGCAGCAGCACGGCGTGGCGGCGCGGGTCGAACGCAAACAGCATGCGCAGATGCCCTCCGATCGATCTGAGCTCCTTCATGTTGTGGTGGCGCGAGCCTTTGATCGCGTCCGCGAACGGACGACCGAGCCCGGGCCCGGTGCGCTCGAGCTGGTCGATCGAGGCCGCGATCCGCTCGGCGTCGCGCTTGCCAAGCCCCATGAACCATCGCTCCGCCTGAGGCGTCAGCTCGATCTCCCATCCCGTCGGTATCATAAGGCATGCCTTATGACATGCCTAGCCGAGCTCCGGTCCGGAACGGCTCGGAGGAGAGGCCCGCCGCGGCGGCGGGGCCACGCGTACGGTGCTCGCGGGGTCGCGGCGGAGCTTTGAGAGGAGCACGGCCTGGCCCGTTCCGAGCGTCTTGATCTCGTTTGGGTGAACGACGAACTGCTCGCCGAGCCGGCGCGTCCTGCGGCCGTTCGGGTATCCGCCCGGCAGCACGCCGCCCAGCTGCTCGGTGTACTCCCACGTCTTCTCCGTTCCGGCCATCTGCGCGACGGTCTGGGCCGAGGACGGGACGTCCTGGCGGTGGGCGACCTTGAACGCGGTGTTCCCGAGCACCTGGTCGCGCAGCCCGGGAGCGACGCGATCGAAGTCGGCCAGCTCCTGGGTTGCCGCGAGCACCCCGATCCCGGCCTCGCGCGAGCGGGCGAACAGCGACAGCAGGTTCTCGCCCAGCGCTGAGGCCTCGTCGATCGCGACGGTCGCCTGCGCACGGCCGCCTTCCCCGAGCCTGTTGCCGGCGGCGCAGACGAGATCCTGGACGGCGAGCGTCCCGAGCTGCGCCGCGAGCTTTCCGTAGGTGCTCGAGTTCAGGCTGAACAGCACCACCTCGCCGCCTGACAGCGCCGAGCGGACATCGACGTCCGCAGGCGCGCCTGACGGCTCCAGGTATCGCCCGGTGTGGGACTCCGTGATGATCGCCAGCCTGGTCTGGAGCCCGCGGACGGCGCTCAGTTGGTCGGGCGTCAGCCCCGCGAGGTAGTCCTGGACGCGCTCCGCGTGGGGACGAGGGAGACCACGCAGCGATCCGGCCAGCCTGTGGGGGTCCATCATCCTGACGACCTCGCTCAGCGTCGGCGGCCGCTCGGCGTGCGTGCCCTCGAGCACCTGCAGCACGTTCTGGACGTACCGCTCCGCCGCGCGCTGGTAGTGGGGCTCGGTGAACCGCTCGGTCGCGATCAGCTTGTCCTTCAGCTCGGTCGCGTTGCCGTGGGCGAGCGGGTTCCAGTGGCGCTCGCCGTCCGGCGTCCAGATTCGGAGCGGGCGCCCGGCCTGCGCCGCCGCGTCGGCGAGCGCGGCGGCGAATGCCGGCGAGCCCTTCATGTCGATCGCCACGACCGGGCGGCCGCGTCGGATCTGCTCACTCAGAATCGTGAGCAGCGTCGTCGTCTTCCCGGCTCCGCTGGCGCCGAGGATCAGCCCGTGTGCCGCGAGCTCGCGCTCCGCGATCGAGACCGGTCGGCCTCGCGAGTCGGTGCCGAGCTCGATCGCGGCTTCGGAGGCGCTCGCCGTTCGGGCCCGCCGCGCCGGCGCGAGCGACCGACCGGCTCGGACTGCGGTGACGGCCAGCGCCACGCCCGCGGCGGCCGCCGGCAGCCACGACAGCGGGATCGCGAGCATCGCGACCAGCGCGACGACGGTCCAGTACGGCGGCCGCCCGTTCACCTCGCGGCCACCGCTGTCGGCGTCCGTTCGATCGCCCGGCCGCCACCCCCGGCGCGCGCGCCGGCGAACTCGACGCGCTGCACGTGGACGAGCGGGCTGATCCCGAGCCTCCGCGCGGACTTCTGGATCGAACGGCCGATCCGCCCGTCGCGGACCAGGTACAGGACCACGTCGACGCGGGCGTCGGCCGCGTACCCCGCGAGGATCTTCTCGCGCCGCGGACGTCCCTTCGACGAGAGCTCGAGCTCGAGCGCGATCCGCCGCCCGCCGGGATCGATCAGCAGCAGGTCGGGATAGTGGAGACGCTCGCGCCCGCCGGGTCCGACGCCGCCGAGCCGCACCCCATAAGGGTCTCCACGCCGTTCGGCGCTCGCGTCCGAGGAGCGCAGCCGACGCTCGCCGAGCACCTCCCGCAAGGGCCCGAAGACGCCGTGCGATGCCGCCAGCCAAAGCCACGCGGCGCCGATCTCATGCTCGGAGGAGCGCAGGTCGAGCCGCCGCGGTGCCCGTAGATCCGCGTCGATCGCATTCAGTCCGGCGCGCGTTATCTGGAAGCAGGTCGGGCCACGATCGAACGGCCGGTGGGCTGCGAGGAAACCCGCTCGGGAGAGCGACCGCAGCCGGCTGGTGGCGCCGGTCGCGGAGGCCCCATGGAGCGCTGCGACGTGGTCTGCAAGCACCAACCGGTGCTCGGCCGTGAACGACAGCGTCTCGAGGTCCCGGCCGGTCAGCCTGAGGTGGCCCACACTGTTCTGAGCCTGCAGCGGTCGATTTTCGCCCCCCCAGCAGTGCGAAAGGCGCTTTACAGGCCCGGGTGCGGCAGCGAGCTCGTGCTGACGACCTCGAAGTCGCGCCCGGTGAGCTGGTCGAGCTGGTGAAGCGCGTCGTCGCTCCACCGCGGATTCGGCGCGCCCGAGATGTACCAGGGCGAGCCGTTGTCGGCAAGGATCAGCCCGTACGTCTTCAGCGCCTGGGCGACGATCCGCGCCTGTCGGGGGAGGCGAGAGATGTTGACGCTCGCCTTCAGCCGCACCCGGAGCCCCATCGGTGGGTAGAACCCGTGGCACGTCGACGCGTCGTGACGCGCCGGGTACACGTACCGCGGCGCAGTGCACGGCGCGGTGAAACGCAGCGCATGATCGATCACGCCCCGCGCCACCTCGTCGTAGCGCGCGAGACCGGGGAAGATCGGCAGGCCGGCGGCATCGGCCGAGGTCCACGCTGCCGGACGGAGGTGGTCGGAGCGGAGGTTGAAGATCGCGCCCGACCCCGCCGTCGACGAGCGGCCGCTGTTGTGCGGGTAGGCGGCATACAGCTCGTAGTCGGTGCATGTGTCGCGATCGATCACGAGTACGTGGCGGTCGCCCGACGAGCTCCGTCCGCCCTCGATCGGGGCGTTCGGCGGAATCGGGTACGGGCCGCGGTCGGACTCGTCTCCGTACTGGAAGCGGACCGGGACCCGATGGGTCGAGTTGGAGACGACCACGAACGGGATCCCGTTCGGCGCGCCGTTGTAGACGGTTCCGAAGTCCGGATGGACGGGGTCGCCCAGCCCGATGCTCGCGATCAGCCTTGAAGAATCCTTGGCCACCGGCAGCCGGTCAACGCGCTGGTTCCACGGGTTGTCCGGCGGGAAGACCTCGCAGCGCGGGGCCGACGGCAGTGGACGCGCGGAGCCGAGCGCCGGAACGATCACCGCGGCCAACAGCACCGGCAGCAGCACCAGGCGGCGCATCGGCGGCGGACTATACGAACCAAGCTCACCGCTCGTCGAGGTCGCCGCCGTCGAGCGGACTCCCGGGGCAGCGCGGGTCGAGCGCGGCGGCGGAGGGGGCCTCGCCGTACGCGAGCACGCAGTAGCTCGAGCGGGGGAGCCCCGCGATGTCGAGCAGCGCCGAGTCCCACCCGGACCCGGCGGCGTTATTCGGCGTCCACCAGTCGACCTGGGTGACGCGCGGCCCGGACGGCGTCGCGAGGTCGTGGAACGCCTGCGCGGCCCACGCCTGCCTGAGCCGCGCGAGGTGCGGGTCCGGCGCCCAGTCGAGGCAGGCGCCGACCTTGAAGCCGCCGGTCCAATCCAGGTTGTAGGCGTCGAGCTCGCCGTTGTCGCACTGGGGCTCGCTGCCGTCGGGCTCCTGGATGTTGGGCTGGTCGAGCCGCGCGCCGGCCTCGGTGATCCAGATCGGCGGGTCGTAGCCGCTGCCGTAGCGGCTGACGAGGACGTTGTAGAACGCGTCGAGGCTGTAGGCGTACGGGCTCTGCTCCCGCACGCCGGCCGCGGTCACGTCGTCGTAGTCGTGAAACGACCAGTACCCGGGCGTGCTGTGCAACGCGCCGATGTACCCGTTCAGGTAGTCGATCAGGCTCGAGCAGACCGCGCCAGGCCCGCACCCCATCGAGGAGAGCGTACCTGCGGCGAGCTCCGGTGCCGGCACCGATGGGTAATCGGATTGCAGCTGCGCGATCGCCTGTTGGGCGGTGTTGAAGTCCGTGGCGGCGCCGGCCGGGTTACCCGAGTACCCGTTGACGTCGGGCTCGTTCCAGGCCTCGACGTGGCGGACCGGGATGCCCCACCGTGCGGCGGCCCACAGCGTCCAATAGACCGCGCAGTAATACCGGCGCTGGTCGATCTGTGCGGTCGACGGGACGGCCTCGTCGATGTCCGATGTCCCCGTGTTCATTGCGATCACCGGCTGCAGCCCGAGCCGCTTCGCCGCGATCAGCCAGTCGTAGACGTACCGGCGGTACTGCGCGCCGCCCTCGTCGGGGTTCGGGTTGTTGTAGGCGCTCCGTCCGGTGCCTGACCAGATGCACCGCCCGTTCGAGTCGGCGCTCGCGACCGCGTCGTACGGGATCGTCGTGCGGACGTACGAGATCCCCGACCCTCCGTGGATCAGTGGCTCGAGCCACGGTGCCGCCGGGCAAGGGCCGGATCCGCGGCACTGGCCGTCAAGGCTCGGGTCGCCGAGTCCGTAGACGGACGCACGGGCCGCCGCCGGCGCCAGCAGGAGCGCGAGCGCCACCAACATAATCGCTCGGTATCGAAGCTTCACTGCCATCGCGCCACCTCGAAAACGCGTCCCGCGAGTCGGTGCCCCCCCGATTTCCCAACCCCTGATCGGCGAGAAGGTTGCGGCTTTGGGTCGCGGACCGAGGCGCCGGCGCTCAGGCGACGACCAGCAAGCCGCCGGGGTCGACCGAGAAACTCGCCGTCGAGACCTCGCCGATGTAGTCGCCGTCGACCTGGATCGGCAGCGCTCGCTCGTCGAGCGAGCGGACCTCGAGCCCCTGCAACCCCGAGAACGCCGTCACGTGGCGGTGACGGCCGAGGGCCCAGCGCTCCGACAGCGCCCGCGCGCCGATCGTGGGGACGTCGATCGGCCTGGCGCGCTCCAGCACGACGCCGGAGAGGGTGCCGCTGTCGAGCGCGGCGCCCTCGCCGAGGTGCACCGGGCGGTTGCCGAAGAACGTGTATGGCGCCGCGTTCTGGACCACGGCGGTTACACCCTCGACGCGCTCCTCGCCAAGCGAAGCCTCGAGGCGCGGCGGGTGCAGCAGGTATCGCCGCGCGAACACCCGCAGCGCGACGTTCGTGTAGTACCACTCGCCCAGCCGGGCCTTGAGCCGGGGGTGCGCGTCGACCCGCTCGACGACGCTGGCGTCCAGCCCGACCCCTGCGGAGAACAGGAAGTAGCGCTCGTTAAGCCGCGCGACGTCAACCCGGCGCGGACGCCAGTCGTCGTTCAGCCGCAGCAGGTGCTCGGTGGCGTCGACCGGGTCGATCGGGATCCCGAGCATCCGGCAGTAGACGTTCGTCCGCCCGCCGGGCAGGCAGCTCAGCGGCGTGTCGGACCCCGCGAGCCCGTTCGCCGCCTCGTTGACGGTCCCGTCACCGCCGAACGCGACGACGACGTCGTAATGCTGGCGGGCGGCCTCGCGGCACAGCCTGGTCGCGTGATCGCGCGATTCGGTCTCGACGGCCTCGACCTGAAAGCTGCCGCGCAGCGCGTAGACGACGAGGTTCTTTAGCCGGTCGGAGACCGTCGTCGCGTACGGATTGACGATGATCAGCATCCGCTTGCGCGGGGTATCCGGCCCTGCGCGCAGCGCCTGCTCGAGCCGCTGGAGAGGATCGGAGGTCGCGGCTGCCATGGCAGCCTCCTCAACACCGCATGGCGCGCGGTGTTACGCGTGGCTGTCCAGACGGCCTGTATACTGGTTCGTCACATAGCTGTACGCATCACGAGGGGTGGAGGGACTGGCCCTATGAAACCCCGGCAACCTCCCGCAAGGGAAAGGTGCCAATTCCATCAGGCTCCAACTACAGGCCTGGGAGATGTGGAAGAGGCGGTTTCATGGACCTCCGACCACAGACCCCGGCGGAGGTTTTTTCACATATATGCCGCCAGAGTCTCTTAGCTGCAAGGAATGTAGGACCACCTACCCGCTCGAGGCGCGGTACGTGTGCGAGCAGTGCTTCGGTCCGCTCGAGGTGAACTACGCGCCGCGGACGGACGCCGACCCCGACGCGCTGAGGCGAAGGATCCAGGCGGGGCCGCACTCGCTGTGGCGCTACTCCGACTTCCTGCCGGTGTCGGCGCCGCCGAAGGGCACGCTCGCCGCCGGGTGGACGCCGCTGCTGCGGGTCGATCGCCTGGCCGAGGCGCTCGGCCTGGAGGAGGTCTGGATCAAGAACGACGCCGCGAACCCGACGCACTCGTTCAAGGACCGCGTCGTCTCGGTCGCGCTCGCGCGCGCCCGGGAGCTCGGCTTTCAGACGATCGCGTGCGCGTCCACCGGCAATCTCGCCAACGCGGTCGCCGCGCATGCCGCGGCGGCGGGACTCGAGTCGTTCGTGTTCGTCCCCGCCGACCTCGAGGAGCAGAAGGTGCTCGCGACCGGCGTGTACGGCACGAACCTGGTCTCGGTCAAGGGGACCTACGACGACGTCAACCGGCTCTGCACGGAGCTCTCAGCCGAGCACGAGTGGGCGTTCGTGAACATCAACCTGCGGCCGTACTACTCGCAGGGGTCGAAGACGCTCGCGTTCGAGACCGCGGAGCAGCTGGGCTTCGAGCTCCCCGACCGGGTCGTGTGCCCGATCGCGTCGGGGTCGCTGTTCACGAAGATCGCTCGCGGGTTCGAGGAGTGGCTCGAAGCCGGGCTGCTTGACGGCCCGCTGCCGGCTTTCAATGGAGCGCAGGCCGCGGGCTGCTCGCCGGTTGCGACCGCGTTCGAGGCCGATCTCGATGTCTGCCGCCCGGTGAAGCCCGACACGATCGCGAAGTCGCTGGCGATCGGGAATCCGGCGGACGGGCCGTACGCGCTCGACCTAGCGCGCCGGACAGGAGGGTCGATCGACTCGGTCACCGACGACGAGATCCGCGACGGCGTCAAGCTGCTCGCCCGCACCACCGGCATCTTCACCGAGGCGGCAGGCGGGGTCACGGTGGCGGTGCTCTCGAAGCTCGCGCAGCGGGGCGACATCGATCCCTCCGAGCGTGTCGTCGTGTACATCACCGGCGAAGGGCTGAAGACGCTCGACTGCGCCCGCGGGACCTTCGAGGCGTGGGAGATCGAGCCGAATCTCGACTCGTTCGAGCGCGCGTCCGAGCGATTCCACGCCGTCGCGTAGGCGAGCCGGGGAGACCAATACACTGCGCGCCGATATGACCGTGACGGTGAAGATCCCAACCCAGCTGCGGGCCGCAACCGAGGGTGAGGCGACGGCCAACGTCGACGGCGGGACGGTCGGGGAGGTGCTCGACGCGCTCTACGAGCGCTATGACGAGCTCCGCTCGAGGATCGCCGAGGACGGAGGTCTCCGCAGGTTCGTCAACGTCTACGTCGGCGGCGAGGACATCCGGTTCCTCGAGGGCCTCGATACGCCGGTGTCGGACGGCGACGAGCTCACGATCCTGCCTGCCGTCGCCGGCGGCTGACGGGCCTGCTCCTCACGCCGGCGTCGCCCTGACGGCGACGTGCGGGTCGCCGCGCAGCCGCAGCAGCGCCGCGTCGCGGCCTGTCCGTGACAGCAGCATCCCCGGCCGCAGCCGCGGCAGCGCCTGCCCCTCGCCGTGCGGCATGAATACGCGGCGCGGGCGGTCGAGCGCCCGGAATCGCGCCGCCTCGAGCATCCGCAAAATCCCGGCGGCGTTGCAGGTCCACCACCAGGGGCGGCCCTGCATGTCGAGGCTCGCGACCGGGCGGCGACGGAAGGTCAGCGTCAGCAGCAGGTCGATGTTGTCGACGAGCAGCAGTTCGCCGTCGCAGACCTGGCGCAGCCGGTCGAGCGCACGGACCGGGTCGCGGAGGTGGAGCAGCAGGCTCCCCATGTAGATGAAGTCGAAGCTCCCGAGCGTCTCGGGGGCGACGTCGTAGACGCTCAGCTCGTGCCGGACGACCGATGAGCCCAGCCACTCGCTGGCGAGCTCGAAGCCACCGCCTCCCCGCTTGTGGCCGGAGATCGCCGCGACGGTCTCGGGCCGCGCGTTCGGGGGCCAATCCGCACGGGAGTGATCGAGCAGGTCGATCGCGACCACCTCGCGGGCTCCGCGGCGCTCGAGCTCGAACGCCCAGAACCCGTCGAACGTGCCGACGTCGAGGCAGCGCTTGCCGGCGAGCGACGCGGGCAGCGGAAGTTCACCGACGACCCCGCGGGTGTCGAACCAGCCCGGCGTGACGACCCCTGGCGCGAGCTCGAGCGTGTGGTACCAGTCGCGTTCGGAGACCTGTGCGCGTAGGCGCTCGAGCGTCGCTTCCGCAGTTCCCACGGCATCTGAACCGTAGCGGCCGTCCCTTCACTACGCTCCTGCGCGGTCAGCAGATGCACGTACCCGATCGCCTTTCTCCCGCCCGGATCCGGAACTCCCTCCGCTGGCTGCCGGTCCGCCTCGGCTACCGGGTCGCGCCGAAGATCGCCTCCTGGATTCGCAAGAGGTGGGTGATCCTGCGCCACCCCCAGGCCGACATCAGGTTCGGACGGCACACCTACCTCGGACCCCGGTTCAGCCTGTTCATCCCGGGGGAGGGGAGCTTCATCGTCGGCGACGCGGTCGAGTTCAGGCGCGACTTCCGCGCCGAGGTGTCAGGCAACGGGCGCGTGACGATCGGCTCCGGAACGGTCTTCACCTACTCGGTGCTGATCCAGTGCACGACGACGATCGACATCGGGGAGCGTTGCCAGTTCGGGCAGACGACGATCCTGCTCGACGGCCAGCACCGCTTCCGCGATCTCGAAAAGCCGATGCTGGAGCAGGGATACGACTGGCACCCGTTGACGATCGAGGATGACGCCACGATCACTACCAAGTGCACGATCATGGCCGACATCGGCCGCCGCGCGTTCGTCGGCGCGAACTCGGTCGTGACCCGCTCGATCCCGCCGTATACGGTGGCGGTCGGCGCGCCCGCCCGGCCGATCGAATACTTCGGGCCGCCGGGACAGGAGCCGGACGAGCTCAAGGAGCATACGGTCTCTTGAACGCCACCAAGCCGTTTCACTTCGACGCTCGCGAGCTCGAGCGGCTCGCGTCCGCCCGTCACGAGGAGTACGCCTCGGCGCAGCCGTTCGAGCACGCAGTATTCGACGCGCTTGTGCCTGAGCCGGTACTCGAGGCGGTGCTGGACGAGTTCCCCGACCCCGGCGCCGACGCGTGGATCAACTACGAGTCGGAGAACGAGCGCAAGCTCGCCAGCACCGGCGAAACCCCGATCGGCGAGGCGACGGTGCAGCTGCTGTCGGAGCTGAATTCATCGACCTTCGTCGACTTCCTCGAACAGCTCACCGGCATCACCGGGCTCGTGCCGGATCCGCACCTTGAGGGGGGCGGGCTTCACCAGATCGTGCCGGGAGGGCGCCTCGGCGTCCATGTCGACTTCAACCGCCATCCACGCACCGGCCTCGAGCGGCGGCTGAACGTGCTCATCTACCTCAACCGCGGTTGGAAGCAGGAGTACGGCGGCGCGCTCGAGCTGTGGCGGGCCGAGCCGAGGCGGCGCGAGCAGAGGATCCTTCCGCTGTGGGGCCGGCTGGTCGTGTTCAGCACGACGGACCGCTCCTACCACGGCCACCCGGACCCGCTTGCGTGCCCGGAGGGGATGACCCGCAAGTCGGTCGCGCTCTACTACTACAGCCTCGCGCCCGAAGCGCAGAACGGACGGGGCTCCGCGAGCCACAACACGCTGTTCATGCCGCTCCAGGAGAGCCGCGCGAAGCGAGTGGTGCGCGGGATCACCCCGCCGGCGTTGGTCGGCCTCGCGCGGGCGGCGCGCCGCCGCCGGCGCGAGCGGGCGTGAGCGCGGCGCGGACGTGATCGGCCGGCGGCGTGAGCGGGGGCCCGAGCGGCCCGACACGAACGACCTCGGAGCGATGTTCCGCTGGTGCCTGGCGAGCGGGCTCGACGCCCGGCCGCAGTACGTGTGGGGCTCGCTGCTCGCCGCGCACACGGCGGCGGCGCTCGGGCGCGCCGGCTTCACCGCGATCGAGTTCGGAGTCGCCGGCGGCAACGGGCTGCTCGCGCTAGAACGGGCCGCGGCCGCGGCCGGAGAGCTGCTCGGGGTGACCGCGGAGGTCCACGGGTTCGACACGGGCACCGGGATGCCGGCGCCCGTTGACCACCGCGACGTGCCTTGGGTGATCAGCCCGGGCCTGTTCGAGCTCGACGAGCCGCGCCTGCGCGCGCGGCTCACCAGCGCAGAGCTCGTGCTGGGGCCGGTCGCCGAGACGGTTCCGGAGTGGCTCTCGGATGAGCGCGCGCCGATCGGATTCGCCGCGTTCGATCTCGACTACTACTCGGCCACGGTCGACGCGTTCGCCGTGTTCGATGCGCCCCCCGAGCGGCTGCTGCCTCGGGTCGTCTGCTACTTCGACGACGTGTTCGGACTGGGATGGAGCGACTTCGCCGGCGAGCGCGCGGCCATCGCCGACTTCAACGCCGCCCACGAGCGGCGGAAGATCGGCAAGATCCACGGTCTCAGGTACGGCCTCCCGGAGTCGCAGCAGCGGCTCCCCTGGCATGAGCAGATGTACCTCGCGCATCTCTTCGACCACCCCGACTACTCCAGGCGGGTGGTGGAGGTCCCGGAGGCGTGGCTCGACGCGCACCGGCTTGGACGCGATCGGTGATGCGCGCCTCCGAGCTGGCGGTCGTGATCCCGACCCGGGACCGCTGGCGCATCCTCGAGCGGACGCTCGAGGCGCTCGCAGAACAGACTGCCGAGGGGTTCGAGACGGTCGTCGCCGTCGACGGCGAGGACCAGACGGTGCCCGAGGGACTCTCGGCCGTGACCGTCCTGCGTGGCCCGAGGGGCGGGCCCGGCGCCGCCCGCAACCGTGGCGCCGAGGCGACCGATCGGCCGCTGCTGCTGTTCCTCGGCGACGACACGGTGCCGACCCCGGGTCTGGTCGCGCTACACCTGGAGAGCCACCGCCTCCACCCCGAGCCCGAGGTCGCCGTGCTCGGTCGCGTGGAGTGGCATCCGGACGTCGCCGATGACCGGCTGTCGCGGTGGTTGGACTGGTCGGGCTCGCAGTTCGAGTACGCCGTGCTCGGCGCGAGGCCGCTCGACGACGTGGGGTACGGACGGCTGTATGCGAGCAACGTGTCGATCAAGCGCGCCGTGTTCATCGACGCAGGCGGGTTCGATCCGGACTTCCGCACGGCCGACTACGAGGATCTCGACCTCGGACGGCGACTGCACGAGCGCGGGATGCGGCTGCGCTACGAGCCCGGCGCGCTCGCCTATCACCTGCACCGCTACGACTGGCCCGCGATCGAGCGCCGTTACGAGAACCGCGCCCGCGCCGAGCGCGTGATGGCCGCCAAGCACGACTGGTTCGAGCCGTGGTTCCACCGCCGCATCACCGCGTACGCGAGCCAGCCCCCGGTGTCCGGCGCGTGGACCGCGATCGCCGACCGGGCTCCGGGGCACCCGCGCCGGCTGCGGGCGTGGACGCGAGAGCGCGCGAACCGCTGGTACCACCAGCAGCTGGCGCCCGGGTTCCTCGGCGCGTGGGAGGAGACGGAGTAGCGTTTAGGACGTGGACGAGGATCGGGGCGCAGTCTCTCGTCGTCGGTTTATCGCCGCGGGGGCCGCGGCGGCGACCGGCGCGCTGTGGGTGCCGGCGGCGCACGCCGCGCCGGCGTCGCGCCTTCCGACGTTTCCAGCCGGCGTTCCGTTGCGTCAGGAGCGCTTCGAGAACTGGGCGCACGCGATCGACGTGGAAGCGGTGTGGACGTGTGCGCCGGCCACGCCGGCACAGGTCGTCGACGTCGTCAACTGGGCGTGGCGGCACGGGTACCGCGTGCGGGCGCGGGGCGCGATGCACAACTGGTCGCCGCTGACGCTGGCCGCGGGCACTCGCCGGTCGCCGCGGGTGCTGTTGGTGGACACGACCAAGCGCCTGACGCGGATGCGGGTCGCCCGGTCGGGACCGGCCGCCGTGACCACCCAGACCGGCGCGACGATGGAGGCCCTACTCGCGTTCCTCGAGGACGCCGGGCTCGGCCTGATCGCGCATCCGGCGCCGGGAGGCGTGACCGTCGGCGGGGTCCTGGCGATCGGCGGCCACGGTACGGCGATCCCAGCCCGCGGCGAGCGGAGGGAGCCAGGGGACACCTTCGGATCCGTCAGCAACCTCGTGCTGTCGCTGACGGCAGTCGTATGGAGCGAGCGGCAACGTCGCTACGTGCTGAGGACATTCACTCGTGATGACCCGGTGTGCGCGAGCCTGCTCGTCAACCTCGGCCGGACGTTCGTTACCGAGGTAACGCTGCGCGCCGGACGACTTCGCTTCCTGCGCTGCGTCAGCCGCGTTGACATTCCCGCGCGGGAGCTGTTCGCGGCGCCGGGCGCCGGGGGTCGCACGTTTGCCGGATTCGTCGAGCGGAGCGGCCGAGCCGAGGCGATCTGGTTCCCGTTCACCGAGCGCCCCTGGTTGAAGGTGTGGACCGTCAGTTCTCGGCGCCCACCGGGCTCGCGTGCGGTCCACTCGCCATACAACTATCCGTTCTCCGACACCCTGGATGGCCCGGCGCTGGAGGCGCTCCGGCGGCGTATCGTCGCCCATCCGCGGGAGGCCGTGGCGCTGGGGCAGCTGTCCTACGCCACGACGGCCGAGGGCCTGCGTCGCGACAACGCCTACGACCTCTGGGGGCCCGCCAAGGACGTGCTGCTCTACGTCCGGCCCTCGACGTTGCGGGTGACCGCCAACGGGTACGCCGTGCTGACCCGTCGGCGCGACATCCAGCGAGTCGTCAGCGAGTTCGTGGCCCTCTACGAGCGCGTGGTGGCCCGATACCGGAGCCGGGGTCTGTATCCGATGAACATGCCGGTCGAGATCCGGGTGACCGGCCTGGACCATCACGGCGACGCCGGCATCCCGCACGCGACGACGCCGCACCTCTCCGCGCTGCGGCCGCTGCACGACCACCCGGAGCGCGACGTCGCGGTGTGGATCGACGTCCTCACGTTCCCGACCACGCAGGGTTCGCAGACCTACTACCGCGAGCTCGAGCGGTTCTTCTTCTCCAACTACTCGTCCTACGCGCTCGTGCGGCCGGAGTGGTCGAAGGGATGGGGCTTCGACGGGCACAGCGGCTGGGCGGACACGACCGTGATCGGCAAGACGATTCCCGCGGCGTACGGGAGCGCGTGGAAGAAGGCCCGCGCGGAGTTGGCCGCACTCGACCCGCACCGCGTCTACGGCAACGCGCTGCTCGACCGGCTGTTCGCCTAGGAGGTCGCTGAAAAATAGGGCCGTTGTCTGGGGCGCTCAGCCGCGGGGGAACGTCATCCAGGCCGCGGAACTTTTTCAGCGGCCGCCTAGGGCGCGAGTAGCGGCACGGCGCCGCTCCAGCCGCCGCGCAGCACCTCGATCAGCGACGGCGGCGTGATCGCCCGGGC
>DASXDA010000059.1:0-65598 GCA_036490875.1 Solirubrobacteraceae bacterium | reverse complement strand
TGATGACTATCTGGAGCTGACGAGGTCCTGGATCGAGGCCCACCCCACCGGCGCACCCGGAGGATGATCTGCTGGTCGCCCGCGGCCAAGTACGCCTGCAGCACGTCGATCCGGAATCATGACCGTGACCACGGTGCGGCCGATGGAACCGAGAGGAGCTGACGCGTTGGCCGGTGAGGCAATCATGAAGACCGCGAAGGTCACGACGATCGATCCGTCGAGCGAGCAGCAGCTGGCCGATTACAGCGAGACCTCACCGGAGGAGATCGACGCGATCCTCGATCAAGCTCACGATGCCGCGGCAGCGTGGGGGTCAACGGCCCCCGCGGCGCGAGCCGTCGCCCTCCGGCGGCTCGCCGCAGCTTTTCACCGCAAGCGCTTCGAGCTCGCCCTGCTCGCCACAAGCGAGATGGGTAAGCCGCTGACGGAGAGCCTCGCAGAGGTCGACAAGTGCGCATCGGCATGCAACTGGTTTGCCCAGCATGCCCCGGCGATGCTCGAGCCAGTGCCGGCGGACACCGACGCGCTGCGCGCCGAAGTGCTGTTCGAGCCGCTGGGCGTGCTGTTCGCGATCATGCCCTGGAACTTCCCCTACTGGCAGGTCGTGCGCGCGCTAGCCCCCGCCCTCGCGGCGGGGAACGTGGTCGTCCTCAAGCACGCGCCCTCGACAACCGGCTGCGCGCTCGCCCTGCGCGACCTGGTTCACGGCACCGGGCTCCATGACGGGCTTCTGTCGGTGATCGTCGCCGGATATGACCACACGCCCGAGGTCAGCGAGCGGGTGATCACCGACGATCGAGTTGCGGCGGTGACGCTGACAGGATCCACCGGCGCCGGGCGAGCCGTCGCGGCGATCGCCGGCCGGGCGCTGAAAAAGACGGTGTTGGAGCTCGGCGGCAGCGATCCGTTCGTGGTGCTCGCAGACGCGGACGTCGAGGCCGCCGCCAGGTGGGCCGTGCGAAGCCGCTTTCAGAACACCGGGCAATCGTGCATCGCCACCAAGCGGATCATCGTCGAGGAGCCCGTGGCGCGCGACTTCAGCGAGCAGTTTCTGAGCTTCGTCAAGCAGCTTAAGGCCGGGGACCCGAGGGATCCAGATGTGACGATCGGCCCGGTCGCGCGAGCCGATCTTCGAGCCGCGCTCGAACGCCAGGTCGATCAGTCAGTCACTCAGGGAGCGCGGGTGCTCACCGGCGGCAAGGCGCCCGAACGGCCCGGCTTCTACTACGAACCCACTGTCCTCGACCAGTGCGTTCCGGGCATGCCCGTCCTTGCCGAGGAGGTTTTCGGGCCGGTAGTGCCGATCGTGACTGTCCGAGACGCCGAGGCGGCGATCGCCCTGGCGAACGGCACGAGCTTCGGTCTTGGGAGCAACCTCTGGACGGCCGACCTCGACCGCGGTCAGGACTTGGCCCGGAGGCTTCAGGCTGGCCACACGGCGATCAACGGGATGACGACTTCGGACCCCCGTTTGCCGTTCGGCGGGATCAAGGACTCCGGCTACGGCCGGGAGCTGGCCGCCTACGGTCTTCACGAGTTCGTCAACGTCCATGCGGTCGTCGCCGAGTCTCCGTCTGGGCCTCCGGTGAACCGGGTGACGATCGAATAGGCGCTGTTTACGGCGCAATATGCTCGGTGAGAGATGGCTCGTCGTACTGTAGGCCCGCGCCGTGCCGGCTCGCTCCGAGCGTACGTTCGCGCGACGCGGGTTATCGGTGGCCTGAGCATGCTCGTCCTTGCCGGGGCGATCGCCTGGGACCTCGCCGACGACCGTTTCTGGTTCCGTCACACGCTCCTCACAAGCCTCGTCGCAAGCTTGATCGTCGTCGCGGCGACCGTGGCGGTGTTCAACGAAGTGCTCGAGCGCCGGCAGCGTGAGCGCTGGTCCGTGCTCGCGCAGTACGCACTGTTCGACTTCGTCCGTACGGCTCGCCTCGTGTGGACCGGTCTGGTCGAGCTCGGCGGCCTCGTCCCGGACGGCGAGCTCGGGGACGTCGCGCTCGCGGCAGGCTCCGAGGCCGTGAAAGACACGCCGCGTCTCGCCACGGCAATCGACGATCTGCTCGCGAGCGCTGACGGCCGCGAACAGCTCCACCGATTGATCGCGGGGCTGCTAAATCAAGGCGAGGAGGTAGTCAGCCGCTGGGCCAACGTGATGGTCAACTCGGGCACGTACGCGGAGATCGTTGATCGGCACGTCGAGCTCTACAGTCGGCTGTACTGGTGGGGCAGCGTGCTCGACGAGTCCGAGCCGCTCGAGGAACACCGGGGTCGGCCGCGGCTGAGCAGGGTCAGTCCGGCGACTCAAACCGTTGGCGCTGTCGATGACGCCTGGCTGCGCGACAACCTCGTCGCGATCGCGCAGCTGGCGGAGTCGCTCGACCGAGGCTCGTTCGAGATCGCGATGCGGATCGTCCCGTTCGACTGGTGGGTCATGCAGCTACCCGACCGACCGTCGACGACCTAGTAGCGCGGCCAGCTCCCCGCGCCTGATCGCCCAGAAGTCCTTCATCTGCACGATTATTGTGGAGCGGCTTGGGCTGCCGCTCGGCGGGTCACTAACCTGGGCGCGATGTCAGCAACGAAATCGAATGGCGGCCGTAAGCCGGCTGTCAAGCGGGCTCCACGGCGGATGTCCCGGGGCGCGCGGCGCGAGCATCTGGTCGACGTGGCGTTGCCACTCGTCGCCGAACAGGGGCTGTCCGGGTTTTCGCTGGAGGAGGTCGCGGACCGCGCCGAGGTCACCCGGAACCTCCTCTACCACTACTTCCCACGCGGGCGAGAGGACATCATCGCCGCGGTCGCCGAGCGGGCCGGTCACGAGATGACCGACGGCTGTGTGACCGACGATTCGATCCCCCTCGCCGAGCGGCAGGCGGTCAACTTCGTCCGCTTCTTCGACCACTCCAAGGACCCATCGGACGCCTGGCGCGTGTACCGGCTGGCCCGTGCCTCGACCGACACCGAGCTGCACGCGATCATCGACCAGTACCAGGAGGTCATCGTCCGCGGGATCGCACAGAACAATCTCGGCATGACCGATCCGCCGCCGCTCGCGCGAATGGCGATCAAGGCGGCGCTGGCCTTCGGCGAGACGATGCTTGACGAGGCGCGCGGATCGGACGTTCCGCGCGAGAAGGTGCTGCAGGTCATCGCTCAGACGATCCTGCAGGCGATGGAGACGATCCGCGCCACGCTGCCAGAATCCTGAGCGACCGGTTACGCTCGCGCGGTGCGGATTGGGGCGAAGTACGACGGACCCGCTGAGCGCGTCGGTGGACTGCTCAACCTCGTGCCGGTCCCGATCGGTATGTCGATGTTCGGGATGCCGGTGGCCCGGTCGCTACAGGTCGCGCAGTCGACCGGGATGCTGGCACGGCTCGCCGCAGGTCCGGTGACGGCCCCGGAGCTGGCACGGGAGCTCGGCCTACGGCCTCAGGGCACGGCGCTGGTGCTTGATGTCATGGCAGTGGCCGGCGTGGCCGAGACCGGTCCCGGCGGGCGGTACTCGATGTCGAAGCGGGCGGCGAAGTGGCTCTCGCCGAGCTCCAGCTCGTACGTTGGCGACTTCCTCGCGGACACGGCGAACTACTGGGAGTGGTGGCAGCATCTCGAGGAGCTCGTCCGTGACGGCAGCTCGATCGAACTGCACGACAAGCCGGCCGACGATCGGTACTGGCGGTCGTACATCGTCGGTCAGTACCAGCTCGCCCGGCTCTCGAGCTCGGCGGTGGCGAAGGCGGTCGCGCTTCCCGCCGGCGCGGGGTCACTGCTCGACGTCGCGGGCGCGCACGGCGAGTTCTCGATGGCGCTCTGCCGGCGCCACGACGAGCTCTCGGCGACGGTCGTCGACCTGCCCGGGAGCGCGGCGATCGGCCGCGAGATCGTGCGTGAGAACGGCATGTCCGAGCGGGTGAGGCACGTCGAGGGCAACATGTTCGAGGTCGATCTCGACGGCCCGCACGACGGTGCGCTGGCGTTCAACATCATTCATCACCTGTCGCCGGAGCAGGTGCAGGATCTGTTCCGGCGGCTGGGCGCGGTGTTGCGCCCCGGCGCGCCGCTGTGCGTCCTCGATCTATACGACCGGCCGCCCGACAGCCGACCCGATAGCGGTAGCTTCCTTGGGCTGTTCTTTCACCTCACGTCCGGGGCGGACACGTACTCGACGGAGGAGGTGTCCGGCTGGCTGGCGGCGGGCGGCTTCGGTCCGGCGCGGGTCAAGACGCTTCCGCAGCTCCCGGGCCTCGCGCTGCTGCGGGCCGAGCGGCTCGCGCGCTGAGCGCTCCGCCTACGGCGTGCTCCGGAGCGGCCAGACCTCGACGACGCCGTGGGCAACCGCGCACGGAGTCCGCGAGACGAGCTCGACGGCCTGATCGAGACTCTCGGCCTCGATCAGGGCGAACCCGGCGACCGGCAGCGAGGACTTCAGGAACGTTCCGCCCTCGGTCCGGACACCGGCGGCGTCGTGGTTGCGGACCTGCACCGGCGCGCCGGCGACGCCCATGATCGCGCCGTCGCGGCGAAGGCGAGCGTCGTGGGCGTGCGCGGCGTCTCGGACGGCGGGGTCGGTCCCGTCGTACCCCTCGCGATCACCGTAACCAATCGTGACGAACATGGGCATGGGCGTTCCTCCTGCCGGGTCGAGAGTCAGCGAAACCGCCAGCGCGAAGCCCCGTAGGGCTCCACCGTCGGGACCCCGAACGCGGTGTCGATCGTGAGGCGGTACAGCTGCCACGGCGCCGGCCCGGCGCTCGGTGCGCTGTACGGCGCAGTGAATGCGTCGCCGTCGACCCGCGCCGGCCAGCCGACCTCTCGATACATGGCGGCGAGCCGCTCGAGCGCGTTGGCGTCGGTCACGCGCTCGGCGTGCCCTTCGACCAGCGCGTCGATGCCCGGCAGCCGGCACGAGAGCGTGCACGCTGAGTTGGCGGCGAGGTTGCGCGCCTTGACCGTCCGCGGGCCGGTCACGAACCACAGCGTTTCGTCCGCCCAGATGCCGCCGACGCCCGCGGCGTGGGGCGCACCGTCCGGGCGGGTCGTGCCGAGGAAGAAGGTGACCCCCGGCCCGTCGTTCGCCGCCAGCGCGTCGCGGGCGCGGCTCCACGGGACCGGCTCGTTGCCGTAGATGTCGAGGTTCTTGGTCTCCATGTCAGCTCGGACCGGGCGCGCGTCCGGAACTCATCGGTACGAAATTCTTGGGTGAAACCCTGGGGCGGATGCGATCATGATCACCTAGCCTGGTTCGCGGGCTCTCTGTCGGCGGCGCTTGGGGTGCGTCGGGCGCCGCGTAAACCGTTCACAACCCTGAGTATCTCCGTGGTGTCACGTCCTCCTAGCCTTCGTCGAGCGTGGTCGTCGACGATTCGTTGACGCTGGAGGCGTCGTCGTGATGGGGACCTGGGTCAAGCGGTCGCGGTCGCTCGTCATCCGCTACCGCCGGGTCCGCGCGAGCGGGCTCGAGCCCTATGAGCCGCGGCCGAGCCGCGTGCTCGAGCGCCAGCGGGCCGCGGCGCTCGAGCTGATCAACGACTGGCGCGAGGAGATTGCCGTGCTCGCCGGCGTCTACAACGTCAGCTCCGACGCGATCGCGGGGACGATCCTCTGGGATGCGGCGGAGGATCCGTACCGGAGGCCGCTGCTTCGGCTCTGGCCCGGACGAGTCCACCCGTGTGAGCTCGGCAGGAAATGCGACGCCAGGCGGGCCGAGGAGGCCGGCCTGACTCCGTTCAAGCCGCGCGGACCGGTAAGCCGGGTACGAGTCCTTCGACGGACCGAGGGAGCGCTCGTGTACATCGCCGCGATCCTCGCCTACCACGCCTCCAACTACGAGTCGATCGCCGGCGTCGACATCCGTGCGGATCCGGCGATCCTGTGCACGTTGTTCCAGGGAGGAGCGAGCGAGCTCCGCGCGGCACGGCTCGCGCGCCGCCGCGTGGACGACCCGAACGCGATGCCGGTCCCGGGGGATGAGATGGGACCTTGGGTCGCCACTCACCGCAGCTTCATCCGCGGGCTGCTGGAGCGGCCCGGCGCGGTCGTCGCCGCGCGCACCGTCCCGGATGGCGCGATCGCGCCGTCTCGGTCGCTGGCCGCGGGCCTGGTTGTCTGGGACCGGATGGTCGCCGCGTGCGAGAACACCGCGAGATAAGGAGGCGCGGCACCGCTCGGCGTCTGGTCCTCGCCGCGCTGGCGGTCGGTGCGATGACGATGCTGGCGGGTTGTCTGGTCCCCAACAACCAGATCACGGGCAAGCGAGGCGGCACGCTGAGCGTGCTCGACACGACGTATCTCGACTCGATCGACCCGGGTCAGTCGTACTCGGATGCGTCGTATCTGGTGACGTACGCGACGCAGCGGCCCCTGTACGGCTTCGACCCCGGAAGGTCGAAGGAGGGCGTGATCCCGGACCTCGCGCAGGGCGTGCCCGAGATCACGGACCGCGCCACGCGCGTCGACGTCCATCTCCGCGGGGGGGTCCACTACAGCCCACCGGTCAACCGCGAGGTGCGGGCGGCGGACGTCAAGTACGCGATCGAGCGAGCGTTCACGCAGTCGGTCGAGAACCCCTACGTCCACGCGTATTTCTCCGACATCGTCGGCGCGCGACAGTTCGCGGCCGGTCACGCACGCGAGATCTCAGGGATCGAGGTGAAGGGTGATCTCGACCTCGTCTTCCACCTCGACCGCGGCACCGGCCGCGTCCTGGCCAACGCGCTGACGCTTCCCGTCACGGCCCCGGTGCCCCAGCAGTACGCCGAGCAGTTCGATCGGGGCGCCCGCTCCACATACGGGCTCCACCAGGTGGCGACCGGCCCCTACATGGTCCGTACAGGCACCTACGTGCCCGGCAAGCAGGTCGAGCTCCTGCGCAATCCCAACTGGAATCGCGACACCGACTTCCGCCCCGCTTTCGCCGACCGGATCGTGCTGCACTTCGAACTGCTCGATCCCGGGGCGACGGCGACGCGGATCCTCGACGGTCGCGGGATGCTCAGCGGCGGCTTTACGCCGCCTGCAGGCGTGCTCCACGATGCGACGCGGGACCGTCCGGACCAGGTCGTGCGCCCGCAGGCGCCGGGGACCCAGTGGGTGACGCTCAACACCCAGGTTGCCCCGTTCGATCGAGTCGACGTGCGCCGAGCCGTGTCGGCGGCGATCGACCGCGAGGCGCTGCGCACGATCTCGGGAGGGGCGGAGGTGGGCGACCTCGCTACGCACTACATCCCACCCGGCATACCGGGCTTCGACGAGGGCGGGGGCTACGCAGGACCGCAGCTCGATTTCTTGAGTAACCCTCGCGGCGACTTGGCGCTCGCGCATCGCTACCTCGCCAAGGCCGGATACCCGGGCGGGCGCTACACGGGGCCCGCGGTCACGATGGTCGGCTACGACCACGGCCGCGGGCGCAGCATCGCGTTGGCGGTGCGCGCGCAGCTGACCCGGCTGGGGATCCCGGTACACCTGCGGGTGCTCGACAACGGCGTCGCCGACCAGGCCTATTGCTCAGTTCCCGCGACAAACGTCGCCGTGTGCCCGGAGACATCGTGGGGCGCCGACTTCCTCGACGGCCAGACGATCCTCGATCCCACCTTCAATGGCCGAAACATCCGCCAGCGCGACAACATCAACCAGTCACAGCTGGACGAGCCCGCGATCAACGCCGCGATGGCGCGGGCGGAGCTCGTGACCGGCCAGGCCGACCGCGCGGGCGCCTGGGGTGCGATTGATCGCTCGGTTGCCAGCTCGGCGCCAGCGGTGCCGTGGCTGTGGAGCCGCACCGTGGCGCTCCGCTCTGCCAACGTCAAGGGAGCCATCTATCCGCTCACCGGCGGGTGGGACCTGGCCTTCTGCTCGCTGAAATGATCGCGGCCTACCGACCTCTTCTGCGTCTGCTCCGCGGTCACGGCCGGCGGCTGGCGCTGGTGACGCTGTGCGCAATCGGGGCGACCACCGGGGCCGTGCTGGTGCCGGTCCTGGTCGGCGCCGCGGTCGACAAGATCCAGGCGGAGGACAAGTCGGGTCTCGTTCTGATCTGTGGGCTGGTCGTGCTCGCCGGGCTTCTGTTCGCTGGGCTATCGGCGGCGAGGGGGATGCTCGCGGGGTACATGGGCCTCGACGTCGAGCGCGACCTCCGTGCCCAGCTTTACGCCAAGTGGCAGGAGCTCGACCTCCGGTTCCTCGACAACCGGCCGAGCGCTCACTACGTGACGATGACGATCTCCGACGTGATTCCGGTCACGAACTTCCTCGGCGTGGGACTGGCGGCGCTGATCCAGTCGGTGTCGACCATCTTCCTGTCTGGCGTCGTGATGATCGTGCTCCAGCCGCTGCTGGCGCTGATCGTGCTGGTCCCGTTGCCGGTCGCGGTGTTTCTGTTACGCCGATACGGGGTGAGGAGCCGGCCTGAGCAGATCAGCGTCCGCGAGCGGACGGCCGAGGTCGCCGGCGAGCTCGAGGAGACGCTCGGAGGGATCGCGCTGGTCAAGGCGTACGGGCTCGAGGACAGTCGGCTCGAGAAGTACCGGGCGGTCACGTGGCGGCTCCTGCAAGGGAAGCTCCGCCTCGCCCGCCTGACCTCCGGGTACGTCGTGTCGGCGATCAACCTCCCGGTGGCGAGCACCGCCGCGGTCGTGATCGTCGGCGCGCAGCTGGCGATCAACGGGCGGCTCTCGGTCGTCGCCTTCTCTGTCTTCTACACGTATCTCGTGATGCTGGCGCCCGCGATCGCGCAGATGGGAATCTGGATCCAGCTGTCGGAGACCGCGGCCGCGATCGCGTCGCGGCTCGAGGAGCAGCTCGCGCGCGAGCCGTCGATCCGCTCGAACCCCGGCGCCGAGCAGCTCCCGGCGGGACCGGGCGCGCTCGAGCTACACGGCGTCAAGGTCGCCTGGGCGGCTGACAAGCCGCTGCTCCACGACGTCGAGGCGAAGGTGCGCGGCGGCGAACGGATCGCGATCGTCGGTCCGAACGGCTCGGGCAAGACGACCCTGCTGAACCTGATCAACCGGCTCTACGACGCCGACGACGGAGACGTACGAATCGATGGCGTGGCCGTGCGCGACGTCGAGCTCGGCTCGCTCCGGCGCCAGGTCGGCTCCGCCGGCGACGACTCGTTCCTGTTCTCCGGGAGCGTCCGCGAGAACATCGCGTACGCCCAGCCGGCGGCGAGCGAGGAGGAGATCGAGCGCGCGGCCCGCGTGGCCCAGGCGCACGAGTTCATCGTGACGCTGCCGGAAGGCTACGAGACGATCCTCGGCAACCGGGGGATCACGCTTTCGGGAGGTCAGCGCCAGCGCGTCGCGATCGCGCGGGCGGTGCTCGCGGCGCCGCGGATCCTGCTGCTGGACAACGCGACCGGAGCGCTCGACGCCGCCACCGAAGCCGATCTGCTGGATGCGCTCTGCTCACACCTCGAGGGCCGTACGACTGTGCTCGTCGCGTATCGCGAGTCGTCGTCGCGGCTGGCCGACGAGGTGATCGTGATCGGCGACGGACGGGTGCTCGATCGCGGTACGCACGCGCAGCTCGTCGCTCGCAGCGCCCACTATCGGGAGCTGATCGGCGTCGACCACACCCCGGACGGGAGCGGCTGAGCGTGGCGTCGGAGAATAGGCGCCGGCAGCTCGTCGCGGAGGTGGCTCGCCCATACCGCCGGTCGCTCGCGCTCACTGGAGTGACGGTGGCAGTGGCGACGGCGGCGACGCTCGCTCCCGCATACCTCGCGGGGAGAGTGATCAACGACGTACTAGAGACCGGCAGCTCGGCGCTGTTGACTGAGCTCTCGATCGGGTTGATCGTCGCGCTGTTCCTGGCGTGGGGGGTGGGGGCGCTCCAGACCTACCTGGTGGCGTCCGTCGGCGAGCGGATCCTGCGCGATCTGAGGATCAGAGTGTTCACGCACGTCGAGCAGCTGCCGTTCGGGTTTCACGATCGCTACCAGACCGGCCTGCTGATCTCGCGGATGACGAACAACATCGACCGGCTCGAGGCGCTGGTGTCGGGGAGCCTGAACACGATCATCTCGTCGGTGCTGATCATCGTCGGGACGGTGATCGTGCTGTTCCTGCTGAACGTCGAGCTGGCCACGGTGAGCCTGGTCGTGATCCTCGCGAGCGTCGCGTTGATGGCGGTGTACAACCGAATGGCACGCGAGCCCGCTCAGCGCATCGAGCGGACGCTGAGCACGCTGGCCGCCGACGTGCAGGAGACCATGGCGGGCCGGCGTGTCGTCCGGACCTTCGCGCAGGAGGATCGCCACATACAGGGCTTCGCGTCGATCAACTCGCTCAACCGCCAGGCTCATCTGAGGCCCCTGCAGCTGAGCCGAGTGTTCATGCCCAGCATCGAGGTGCTCGGCGCGATCGGACTCGCCGCCGTTTTGTTGTTCGGGGGCCTGCAGACGATCGCCGGCGAGATCCAGATCGGGCTCGTCGTGTCGTTCGCGGCGTACCTGCGCCAGGCGCTCGGCCCGGTACCTACCCTCGCGCTCCTCTACACCCAATGGATCGAGGGAACGGCGGCGCTCGATCGGATCGCCGAGCTGCTCGATGAGCCCGTCGACGCGATCGAGCGTCCGGGCGCGAAGCCGATCGAGCACGCCCGCGGGGAGATCCGCCTCGAAGGTGTGCATTTCGCCTACCGCCCAGGCCACGAGGTTCTGCACGACGTCGACCTCACGATTCCCGCCGGATCGACGGTCGCCCTCGTCGGGAGCACAGGATCGGGCAAGAGCACGCTGGCGAAGCTCGCCACCCGCTTCTACACGCCGACGCAGGGCAGAGTGCTGATCGACGGCCACGATCTGCGCGACGTCGCTGGGCAGTGGCTCCAGTCTCACGTCGGGCTGGTGCCGCAGGAGCCGTTCCTGTTCTCGGGCACCGTCCGCGACAACCTACGGATCGCCGCCCAAGGCGCGTCGGACGAGCGTGTGCGGGAAGCGCTCGACGAACTCGATGTCAGCGATGCGCTCGCAGACCTCCCCTACGGTCTGGACACCCAGGTTGGAGACCGAGGCGGCGCGCTCTCCGCGGGCCAGCGTCAGCTCGTCGCGCTGGCGCGAGCAATGGTTCCCGACCCTCCGATGCTCGTGCTCGACGAAGCCACATCGAACGTCGACGTGGCGGCCGAGACCCGGATCCAGAAGGCGGTCGACGCGATGCGGGCCGATCGTACGATGCTCGTGATCGCCCACCGCCTCAGCACGGTCCGCCACGCCGACCGGATTGTGGTGATGGAGGCGGGCCGGATCGTCGAGCAGGGAACCCACAAGGAGCTGCTCGCCCACGACGGGCGGTACGCCAAGCTCGCTGCCCAGCTGGAGTGACGGCCGGAGCCGGTCGGTCCGTTGACTGCGACGGGGGCGGGTGATCTACGCGAGCGGGACCATGGGGAAAGGGCGGCGCCGTTCAGCGCGCCGAGTGCCCTGTCCGGCGGGGCAGTTACACGCTGCTCTTGAGCGCAGCGCAGAATGCGAGCATGCTCTCGGCGAAGGTCCGCTGAGCAGTAGGCCAACCACGATTGGAGTCTCACATGCCGCTCTATCTCGGCCGCTTCAAGTACTCGCCGGAGGCGATCAGGGCGATGATCGATGACCCGCAGGACCGGAGCGCCGCCGCGGAGCAAGCCGCCGCTTCGCTCGATTGCAAGCTGCACGGGCTGTGGTGGGCGCTCGGAGAGCACGATGGCGTGTTCCTGGTGGAGGCGCCGGACAACGTGGCCGTGGTCGCGCTCTCGATGGCGGTCGGTGCGACGGGTCAGATCAGCAGCGAGGCAACCCCGCTGCTGAACATGGACGAGGCGCAGGACGCGATGCGCCGCGCGGCGGGCGCAAGCTTCCGTCCGCCCAGCTGATCGACGGCCTCAGCGCGTCGCCTGCGCGACGGCGCGCCGGCGGCGCCCAGCGCGCTCTCCATGCCGCCGTAGTCTTCAGTTCCGGCCTCCCCGCCGGCGAGGAAGACCCTCCCGATGGGTGAGGTGAAGGCCTTCTGATAGTCGAGCCACACCTCGGTTGTCGGGTAGCCGATGTAGCCGCGAGTCCACTCGCCGGACCGGCGCGGGCTTGGAGCCCCAGACCCTGCCGTGTTGGCGAACACGAACCCGAGCAGCACACCCGTAGTGGCCTTCGCGCCTCGAGGTGAATTGTCGAAGCCGAGCGTGACCGGCCCGTTCTTGCTGAGCACGATCGCGGACAGTCCGTTGGGCGTGTCCGGGTACCTGGTGGTCAGGTGGCGCCAGAACGGCTTGCAGTAGGTCGCGTGGACCTTGACCGCATAGCCCATCGGGTAACGCTGCGTGAGCTGCGCGCGGAGGATCGGCAGCTGCGGGCGGTAGTCGATCGCGCCCGTCAGCATCGGCGGGATCGCGAGGATCACGGCGCGGTCTCCACAGCGATGTCCGTGGGCACCAGCGGCCAGTTGAACTCCGTCAGGGCCTCCGGCTCGCCGAAGTCCCGATCGGGGAGCCCTGGCCGGCCTTGTCCCCGTAGGTGTCGTAGACCGGCAGCTTCAGATCGTCGATCACCAGCCGGCGCAGCAGCCTGTCCTGCGCCCCGATGAACTCCGCGCCGGCCTCGACGTCGCCGGAGGCGAACGGATCGCCGGCAGCACGCTGACGATGGAGGCGGCGGTTCAGCACGCCGTCCGGTTCCTCGGGCTCTCGATCGAGGAGGCGGTGCCGATCTCCTCGACGAACGCCGCACGGTTATTGGGCCTCGGGGGTCACAAAGGCGCGATCGCCCCAGGGTTTGACGCCGACCTGCTCGTGCTCGGCGACGACCTGGCCGTCGAGGCGACGATGGCCGCGGGGCGGTGGATCACGAGCCCACCCGCGGGATGACCAATCAGTCGAGCTGGTCGAGCTCGACCGGCGGCAGATCTCGGACCTGCTGCATGTCCAGGTTGACGCGGATGCCGAGGTCGAGTCGCCTGACGGCACCGATCGGAATCGCGACCCGCTTCTCGCCCCAGAGGTGGCCCTCGTCGAGCAGGACGTGCGTGACGTGATGATCGCGGGGATCGACGACCAGGCCGGCGATCCGGCCGATCGGCCCGTCAGTCGCCTCCACCGGGTCGCCGCGGCGCACCTCCACTTCGCCCACCGGCACGCGGTCTTGGGAGACCTTGTGCGCGCCGATCCCCAGACCGGCGACGCCGGTACCGCCCATCCCCATCCCTCCCATCCCCATCGTGCCCACGCCGAGCGCGAAGTTCGGCTGGGACAGCATCTGTCCCTGCTCGTAGCCCCACTCTCCACTCGCCCCCGCAAGGAACTGCTCCTCCTCGGCCTGATCGAGTGCCTCGAGCTCGGCGATTGTGCACGCCAGCCGGATCTCCTTCCCGGTCGATGCCACGAGATCGACCGGCACGAGATGCCCGCCGTGGCGCCGATGCCTCGGCTCGACGACGAGGTGAGTGATCGCCTGGGCGACCGGGTCGATCACGACGCGGCGGAGATCGCCGCAGATCTGGTCCTCGCAGACGACTTCGCTTCCGATCTCGAACTCGGTCGCCTCGCTCATCGATACCTCCTCCGGCCCTCAGCGCACACGTTTGACGTTCAAGGTGTAGGTGATTGTCTCGATCGTTTCGCGCCGGCGGCGCCCGCGGAGGCGAGCGCCGCGACGGCCCTGGCAACGATCGAAAGCGGACGAGACAAACGCAACCACCAGCCCCAGACATCGCGCCTACATTGCTCCGGCTCCGCGATTGTCCGTCGCACGAGTCGTGCTTGTCAAGCGGCTCGGCTTGACTGCTCGGGCTTGCTGAGCCACTGCTCGACCCATTCGCCCGTGATCTGCCGGGTGGTGGCGTTGACGCGGTTCCACGCGTTGATCAGGCCGATCGCGAGCACCAGCCCCGCGAGCTGCGCCTCGTCGTAGTGGCGGGCCGCCTCGTCCCACACCTCGTCGGGGATCGCGTCCGGGCGATCGGCGAGCCGCGTGGCCGCCTCGGTCAGCGCAAGGGCCGCGCGCTCGGCCTCGGTGAAGTACGGCGCCTCGCGCCAGGCGCCGACCATGAAGATCCGCTCGTCGGGCTCGCCCGAGGCCTTCAGCTCGCGCGTGTGCATGTCCAGGCAGACGCTGCATCCGTTGATCTGGCTGGCTCGCGCCTCGATCAGGTAAAGGGTGCTGTCTGGCAGTCCGGACCGTCTGACGGCGGCGCCGAGCTGCTGAGCCGCCTCCAGCGCGCCGGGAATCAGAAGTGCGGGGTTCTCGAGTCGCGGTTCCATCTGTTCCTCCAGTCGTGATTCGTGGTCCACTCTGTTGACACGCCAGGCCGGAGGAACGTGACATCCGGGCGCTCGGGCGATGGCCGCCGTCGAGCAACTTCCCTCACTGACCTATCGTCCCCGCGGTAGGAACTCGAGCCGGTTGCCCCACGGATCGTTCGTGTAGAAGCGGCGAGCGCCGGGGAGCTCGGTGTCCCACTTCACGGTGGCGCCTGCCGCCGCGAGCCGTTCCGCGAGGCGGTCGAGCCCGGCGGCGGTGACGGCGATCGCGGGTGCAGCCTGTGGAGCAGCGACTCGGCCACGGCTCGATCCATGTGCGCTGCAGGCTAGGCGGTACCGGCACAGCTCCTAGAAGTCAGGCTCGGCCGGGAGCCCCGCGTAGTTCTCCGCGAGGCTCCGGGCCGCCGCCTCGGAGCGCTTCAGATACTCGAGTCGCGCGAGCTGGAGCTTTGAGTCGAACGGACCGTGCCCGAGGTCGTGCAGCAGCTGGGTCATGTAGTTGGAGAAGTCCTGGGCCCGCCACACGCGGCGCAGCGCTCGCTCCGAGTAACGCTGGACCGGCTCGTCCGAGCCCGTCCGGTAGAAGGCTTCAATCGCCGCGGCCATCAGCCGCGCGTCGTTGACCGCGAGGTTGAGTCCCTTGGCGCCGGTCGGCGGGACGATGTGGGCGGCGTCGCCCGCGATCAGCAGCCGCCCGTACTGCATCGGCTCGCAGACCGCGCTACGCATCGGAGTGATCGCCTTGTCGAACACTTCGCCTTCGTTGACGCGCCATCCCTCGGTGGCGAGCCTGAGCTGAAGCTCCTCCCACACGCGGTCGTCGGGCCACTCCTCAACCCGCTCCTCGACCGGCACCTGGATGTAGAGCCGGCTCACCTTCTTCGAGCGCATCGTGTAGAGGGCAAAGCCGCGGTCGTGCCAGGCATAGATCAGCTCGTCGGTGGCGGGGGCGGCGTGCGCGAGGATCCCGAGCCAGCCGAACGGGTACTCGATCTCGTACACGCTGAGGATTCCCGGCGGGATCGCGTCACGGGAGATCCCGTGGAAGCCGTCGCAGCCGGCGATGAAGTCGCACTCGAGCTGCTGCGGTGACCCCGAGGCATCCGTGTACGTGACCCGGGGACGTGCCGAGTCGATTTCGTGGACCGCGGTGTCGGCGACCTCGAAGTTGAGCGGCAGCTCGCGCTCGAGCGCGCTCGCGATCAGGTCCTTGAGCACCTCGTGCTGGCCGTAGATCGTCACGTGCCTCCCGGTCAGCTCGGTGATCGCGATGTCGATCGTCTCGCCGTGATGGCGGAGCTTGATGCCGTCGTGCTCGAGCGCCTCCCGGCCCAGCCGGTCGGCCACCCCCAGTGCCCGCATCAGATCGACCGTGTTCTGCTCCAGCAGGCCGGCGCGGGCCCGGCGCTCGACGTAATCGCGGCCGCGGTTCTCGAGGATCACGCATTCGATCCCCTCTCGCTGGAGCAGCAGCCCCAGCGTCAGCCCCGCCGGGCCGGCGCCGATGATGCCTACCTGGGTGCGCACATCAGATCGGGTACTCGCGCGGCTGCTCCTGAACGGTGATCCAGCGCAGCTCGGTGAACTCCTCGAGCGCTGCGCGCCCGCCGAAGCGGCCCCAACCGCTGGCCTTGACGCCGCCGAACGGCATCTGAGGCTCGTCCTGCACGGTGGTGTCGTTGACGTGGCAGATGCCGCTCTCGATCCGCTGGGCGAGCTCGAGCGCGGCCGGCCGGGTGCTCGATCAGCGCGTCGACCACGGCGCCGGCCTGGGCCGGATCGTTGGTGATCAGGTTGATCACGCCGGGCGGCAGGCCGGCGTCGACGAGTGCGCGTGCGACCTCTGCGTGGGTCCGGGGGCAGATCTCCGACGCCTTCAGCACGACCGTGTTCGCGTACGCGATCGGCGTCGCGACCGAGCGGGTCGCGAGGATCACCGGCGCGTTCCACGGCGCGATCGCGACGACCACGCCGGCGGGCTGGCGCACGCCCATCGCGAGCTTGCCGGGAACGTCCGAGGGGATCACCTCGCCGACGAGGCCGTACGCCTGGGCGGCGGCCTCGCGCAGCATCCCGGCCGCCAGTTGGACGTTGAACATCCCCCAGCCGAACACGCCGCCGGTCTCCTCGGTGACGATCCCGGCGATCCGCTCGGCTCGCTCGGACAGCAGGTCGGCGGCCTTCAGCAGGATCATCCGGCGCTCGCCCGGTTGGCTCCGCGACCAGCTCGCGAATGCGGCGCGCGCCGCGTCCGCGGCGGCGTTCGCGTCTTCGGGTCCGGCGGCCGCCGCGGTGCCCACCACCTCGCCGGTGAACGGGAAGCGCTGCTCGTACTCGCGAGCGGAGCGGGCGTCGACCCACTCGCCGCCGATCAACAGTTGCTGGTCTGCCATCACTCTCTCCGTTTCGCCTCGGCCAACAGGCCTCGCGGGAACCCAAGCGTCACCCCGACGTGCACCGAGTCCTACCAGATACCGGCCGCCGCCTGTTTGCCTCGCGCGCAGGATTGATTGCCTGCCCGCGCGCGCCCCGCTGGCAATGGCGGTGACCGTGTAACTAGAGTTCCCGCCGGTTTGGCAAACGGTGATGTCCTGTGGACGCCGCCGGCGGACCTCCGTCAGAGCACCGAGATCGGTCGCTTCATGGACTTCGCCTGCGAGCGCCGTGGTCGTGACTTCGGTTCCTACCGTGAGCTGTGGCAATGGTCGGTCGACGACCTCGAGGGCTTCTGGGGGTCGATCTGGGAGTTCTTCGGGATCCGTTCGCACGCGCCCTACGAGCGCGTGCTCGGCCGTCGCGAGATGCCCGGCGCCGCGTGGTTTCCCGGGACGCGGCTGAACTACGCCGAGCACCTCGTCGGGCTCGACGAGGATCGCGACCGGGTCGCGGTGGTAGCGCGCTCGCAGACGCGCCCGCCGCTCGATCTGAGCTTCGGCGAGCTCCGCGACCAGGTCGCGCGCGCCCGGGTCGGGCTGCAGCGGCTGGGCGTCGGGCCGGGCGACCGGGTGGTCGCGTACTGCCCGAACATCCCCGAGACGCTCGTCGCGTTCATCGCGACGGCCAGCCTCGGCGCGATCTGGGCGGCATGCGCGCCGGAATTCGGTGCCCGCAGCGTGATCGACCGGTTCTCGCAGATCGAGCCGAAGGTGATGCTCGCGGTCGGCGGCTACGGCTACCGGGACAAGTACGTCGACCGGCGTGAGCAGGTAGCGGCGATCCGCGCCGGGCTATCGACCGTGGAGCACGTTGTGTGGGTCCCTTACGGCGACGCGCGTGTCGAGGACGCGGGCAGCTGGGACGAGCTGATCGCCGAGCCCGCGCCGCTCGAGTTCGATCCGGTCGCGTTCGACCACCCGCTGTATGTGCTGTTCTCGTCCGGCACTACCGGCCTGCCGAAGGCGATCGTCCACGGCCACGGCGGCCAGCTCGTCGAGCACCACAAGAATCAGGGGATCGCGTGGGACCTGAAGCCCGGCGGGCGGCTCCAGTGGTTCTCGACGACCGCCTGGATGATGTGGAACGCGCTGGTCTCGGCGCTGCTGTTGCGCTCCTCGATCGTGATGCTCGACGGCGACCCCGCCTGGCCCGACCTGCTCGAGCAGTGGCGGCTCGCCGAGCAGCTCGAGCCGACCGTGATGGGGGTCGCACCGCCGTACCTGATGGCGTGTCGCAAGGCGGGGCTCCAGCCCGGCCGCGATCTGAGCCTCGGATCGATCCGCTCGTTCTGCACCGCCGGGTCGCCGCTGCCGGCCGAGGGCTACCGGTACGTCTACGAGCAGCTGCCCGGCGTGCTGCTGATCAACGGCTCGGGCGGCACCGACGTGTGCTCGGGAATCGTCCAGGGCTCGTTCGCGCTGCCCGTCTACGAGGGCGAGATCTCCGGGCCGTGCCTGGGCGTCGACGCGTGCGCGTTCGATCCGGACGGCAACGAGATCGTCGGCGAGCTAGGCGAGCTCGTGATCCGCAAGCCGATGCCGTCGATGCCGGTCAAGCTGTGGGGCGACGAGGACGGTTCCCGCTACCGCGACTCCTACTTCGACCGCTACCCGGGCGTGTGGCGCCAGGGCGACTGGATCCGCTTCACCGAACGCGGCAGTTGCGTGCTCGCCGGCCGCTCCGATGCGACGCTCAACCGAGGCGGGGTGCGGCTCGGCACCGGCGAGTTCTACGCCGTCGTCGAGGACTTTGATGAGGTATCCGACGCCCTCGTCGTCCACCTCGAAGATCGCGAGGGCGGGCTCGGCGAGTTGCTTCTGTTCGTCGTTCCCGCCGCCGGCGCGGTCCTCGACGACGAGCTGCGCGGACGGATCGCCACCGCGTTGCGCTCCGAGCTCTCGCCGCGCCACATCCCCGACGCGATCCACTCCGTCCCCGACGTACCGCGAACGCTGACCGGAAAGAAGCTCGAGGTGCCGGTCAAGCGGATCCTCCGCGGCGAGCCCGCCGACCGCCTCGCGAGCCGTGACTCGCTCGTCAATCCGGCGGCGCTCGACGCGTTCGTGACGCTCGCCGCCGAGCGTTCCGCCCCCGGTGCTGCTTTAAGATGAACGTTGGCCTCCGGGCGCGTGATGGCCCCGGGGACAATTTGTCGGGCGAGGACAGGAGAGCGGTAGATGACGAGTGCTTCCGAAGCGGTGGCGACGGTCGGCGCTCCCGAGCGGTGGCGTGTGGCCGGCGGCAGCACCTCGCGGCGGCTCGATGCCTGGGCTGACGTGCTCGCCGCCACCCATCTCGCGTTCGACGTGCGCGCGAGCGTGCGAACGTCCGCGGACTTTCACGGTGCGGTGACGCGCCAAAGGCTCGGCGACCTGATGCTCGTCGACTGCGCCGCGGCCCCGTTCGTCGGACACCGCGGTGATCCGGTGATGGACGGCGGGCCGGAGCAGCGACGCCACGAGAGCATCCTTGGTTTCCAGTTCGTCGGACGCGGCGTCGAGCTGGTCCGCGAGGGCGGGAGGCAACTCGCGGTGTCCGCGGGCGACGTGGTGCTGTGGGACGGCCTGCAGCCGACGAACGTCGAGATCGTCGAGGCGTTCTACAAGCGCACGCTGATCTTTCCTCGGGACCGCGTGCTCGCGGTCTGTCCGCGGCTCGCGGAGCAGGAGGTGTTCCCGTCGCTCGACGGCAACGGACCGGCGCGGCTGCTGGTCCGCTACATGAACTCGCTCGCGCTGGAGCTGCCGCGGCTCGACGAGTCCGCCCGTGCTGCCGCCGCCAGCGCCGCGCTCGAGCTGCTGCGCGGCGCGATCGAGCCGACGCTGCCAACCACCCGCGCCGCCACTCGCGCCGCGATGCGCGCCGAGATCACTCGCTACGTCCGCACCCACCTGCAGGACGAGGCGCTCGGGCCGGCTTCGATCGCCCACGCGTACGCGATGTCGATCCGCGCGCTGCACGCGCTGTTCGAGGACATCGACCAGTCGGTCGCGGGGCTCGTGCGCACCGAGCGGCTCGCCCGCTGCATGGAGGATCTGCGGCGGCCGTCCGGCGGCTCGGTCACCGAGATCGCGTTCCGATGGGGCTTCTCGGACGCCGCGCACTTCTCGCGCCTGTTCAAGCGTGCGTTCGGGATGACGCCGAGCGTCGTGCGGCACGAGGCGCTCGGGGACGAGCGCTGAGGGTTAGCCGCGCCGGTCGAGCACCCGCGCCGCCTTGCCCTCGCTGCGAGGGATCGTGCCAGGGTCCAGCACGGCGACTGGGATCCGCAGCCCGGTCCGCTCCTTCAGCAGCAACTCGAGCCGCGTTGCGAGCGCGCCGCGGTCGAGTTCGCCGGCCGGCTCGCACTCGAGCCGGAGCTCATCGAGCGGGCCGAGCCGCTCGAGCACGAGCTGATAGTGCGGGGCGAGTCCCTCGACGCTCAGCAGCGCTTCTTCTACTTCTGACGGGTAGAGGTTCACTCCACGCACGATCAGCATCTCGTCGAGCCGTCCACGCAACCCGGCGATCCGCACGGTGCTGCGGCCGCAGACGCACGGCTCCTCGATCAGCCGGCCGAGATCGCCGGTGCGGTAGCGGATCAGCGGCAGGGCCTCCTTCGTCAGCGTCGTGAACACGAGCTCTCCCTCCGCGCCGGACTCGACCTCCCGGCCGTGCTCGTCGATGACCTCGACGAGGAAGTGGTCCTCGTGGACGTGCAGACCCGTTCGCGCCTCGAGGCACTCCGCCGCGACCCCCGGGCCGCACATCTCCGAAAGGCCGTAGAAGCTGACCGCGCGCAACCCCAGGGCCCGCTCAATTTCGGTCCGCAGCCCCTCGGTCCACGGCTCCCCCCCGAACAGCCCGAGCTCCAGCCGGATCTCCTTGGCGCCCTCCGCCTCGAGCGCCTGCGCGATCACGAGCGCGTACGACGGGGTCGCGGCCAGCACCTGCGCTCCGAAGTCGCGGATCAGCATCGCCTGGCGCGTCGTCCGACCGCCGGACACGGGGACGACCGTCGCCCCTAGGCGCTCGCCGCCCTGGTGGAAGCCGAGGCCACCGGTGAACAGCCCGTAGCCGTTGGCGTTGTGAACCACCATTCCGGCGCGCACGCCGGCCATCGCCATCGACCGCGCCATCAGCTCGGTCCAGTTCTCGAGGTCGGCAGCGGTGTAGCCGACGACAGTCGGCTTGCCGTGCGTGCCGCTCGAGGCGTGGACGCGGACGAGCTGCTCGCGCGGGACCGCGAGCAGCCCGAACGGATAGTTCTCGCGCAGCTCGGACTTGACCGCGAAGTCGAGACGTTGGATGTCGGCCAGCGTTTCGAGCTCCGCGCCTCTGCCGATCCCCGCGGCCGCCAGCCGGCTCGCGCCGAGCGGCTGGCCGGCGTGAACGCGGTCGATCGTCGCGCGCAGCCGCTCGAGCTGGAGCGCGCGCAGCTGATCGCGCGGGAGCGCCTCGACCGGGTCGCGCAGCCCCTTCTCAGGCGGCGCGCTCACGCCCCGTCCAGTGCCGCTCGAGGTTCTTGACGAGCGCGGGGCTCAGGTGACAGCGCGCCTGCTCGATCGAGAACAGCGCCATGTACTCGCGGAACGTGTCGAGCGGCTCCTCGCCGATCCGCATCGCCGCCCGGTTGGCGGCGGCGTTGACGAGCCCCGAGTCGGTGAGCGCGGCGGTCCGGGCATCGATCGCGCCGTCTACCTGATCAACCTCGACCACCTCGTCGCACAGCAGCGCCGCGTCGGGCTCGCCCGCGACCCACTCGCGCCCGGAGAGGATCGCCTGGCGGGCCGCCCGGTCGCCGACGGACCGGGGGAGGCGGAGGGGCGACGCGCCGGGGATGATCCCCTCCTTGCGTGCGGGCAGGAACAGCCGCGATCCCCGCGCCGCGATCACGTGGTCGACCACGTGCAGCAGCTGGCATGCGCCGCCGATCGCGTAGCGCTCGACCGCGGCGATCCACAGCTTCTCGGTGACGGTCCCGTCTTCGTGGAGCAGGCCGCGGAAGATCTTGTTGACGTACGCGAGGTCACGGACCAGGAAGAACAGGAAGTCGAGCCGGCCCTCGTATAGGTCGGTCAGGTTCAAGCCGGCGCCGAAGATCCGCTGCGACGGGTAGCGTGGGTGGTCAACGAATCCGCCGCGGAGGACGCCGACCTCGATCTCGGGATCGAGCAGGATCAGGTCGACCGCCCACTCGCTCGGCCAGATCGTCGAGCCGTCCTCGGCGTTCAGGTGGCGCGGGTTGCGCAGCTCGAGGACCCCGGCGTTGCCGCGCCGCTCGACGAGCACGGTGCCGAGATCGATCCTGCCCTCGGCCTTGAATTCCTCGAGCCGTGCGAGCGCCTCGGGGGTCGGGCGGAGCATTGTCTCGACCAGGTGCCGGCCGGTGCGGGGATCGGACAGCACGTCGGCCGCGAACTGGCCCTGGCGGAGCTCGATGCCGTGCTTGTCGGCGAGCGGCCGGGCGCGCTCCGCGTCCAGCTCCGCTGCGGTCGGCAGCAGCTCGGGGTCGCGGGCGGCACCGTCGATGACCAGCTGCTCGAGCCGCACCGGCCGGGTGCAGGCGGCCGTCAGCTCGTCGTAGAGCTCGATCGCGTCCATCGCCAGAGTCTCCGTCCGGCGGACGTGCGTCGTCAACCCCGCGCATGCGCCACCGGGCAACGAGCAGCGCGCTGAATGGCTGGTTCCGCCGCGTCGGCGGCGGTAGATTCGCGGCACCTACTCGTCGGTACCCGCTCCGCAAGGAGGTCGTCAGATGGCGGTTGTATCCCCCGTAAGCGTTCCCACGGACGCGCTGCGCGAGTTCGAGGCGGTGCTCGGCTCCGAGCGCGTGCTCAGCACCCAGCCCGATCTCGACGAGTGGCGCGACCCGTTCCAGCACCCGAGCTGGGACGAGTACACGGCCTCGGCCGTGCTGATGCCGGAGACCGTCGAGGAGGTCCAGGGTGTCGTCCGGATCGCGAGCCGCTTCGGCGTGCCGCTGTGGACTCACTCGCAGGGACGCAACAATGGCTACGGCGGACCCGCGCCGCGGGTCAAGGGCTCGGTGATCGTTTCGCTGCGCCAGATGAACCGGGTGCTCGAGATCAACGAGGAGCTCGGCTACGCGGTTGTTGAGCCGGGCGTCCGATGGTTCGATCTGTACGAGGCGATCAAGGCCGGCGGCCACCGGCTGATGCTGTCGGTCGCCGACGTCGGGTGGGGGAGCGTGATCGGCAACACGCTCGACCACGGCATGACCTACCTGCCCTACGGGGTGGACATGGGCATGCAGTGCGGGATGGAGGTCGTGCTGGCGAACGGCGAGGTGATGCGCACCGGGATGGGCGCGATGCCCGGGAGTCGCGCGTGGCACGTGTACAAGCGCGGCCTCGGCCCGACGCCCGACCAGCTGTTCATGCAGTCGAACTACGGGATCGTCACGAAGATGGGCGTGTGGCTGATGCCGTACCCAGAGGTCTACATGCCGATCTGGGTGCGCGTCTGGAAGGACGCCGACCTGAGCCCGCTCGTCGACACGCTCCGGCGGCTGATGCTCGACGACACGATCCGGATGGTCCCGCAGGTCATGAACACGGTCCTCTACGGATCGGTGTTCTCGAACCGCGACCAGTGGTGGCAGGGCGACGGCCCGATGCCCGAGGAGTCGATCGACCGGATGGCGCGCGAGCTCGAGATCGGGCGCTGGCTGATCCGCGCCGCGCTCCACGGCGACGAGGCCGTCGTCGATCACCGGTTCGCGAAGGTCAAGGAGGCATTCGGGCAGATCGAGGGCGCGGACGTGTGGGGAGCCAAGTGCGCGCCGGAGGAGATCACCAACCTCAAGGATCCCGCCGAGCGGATCCAGGGCGGCGTCCCGAGCCTCGACCTGAACGCGATGACCGCGTGGTACGGGGGAGAGGAGGGCGGCCACATCGGCTTCTCGCCGGTCGCGCCGCTGACCGGCCCCGACGCTGTCGCCCTACGCGACCTGCTGCGGGGGATGATCGAGGAGGCCGGGCTCGACTACATCGCGGCGATGCTGTGCGTCAACGCGCGCAGCTTCGCGCACATCACGCTGATCATCTTCGACACGGAGAACGAGCCCCAGGCCCGCGCCGCCTACGACGTCGCCAAGCGCCTGGTCCGCGACGCCGCAAAGCTCGGCTATGGCGAGTACCGCGCCCACCTCGACTTCATGGACCTGGCGACCGACCAGTACTCCTTCGGCGATCACTCGTACCGGCGTTTCTGCGAGACGATCAAGGACGCGGTCGACCCGAACGGGATCCTGTCGCCGGGCAAGCAGGGGATCTGGCCGCGGGGGATGCGCGGGGACGGCTCGCCAGGCGCGTAGGCGGAGGACTTTGGCGATCTGGTTGACGTATGCGGAACCAAATCGCCAAAGTCTTCGTGCCCCACCCTCGATAGCGCCGTCAAAGCACCTCGAGCAGCTCGCCGACCCGCTCGATCGCCGCGTCCGGCCGCCGCCGCGCCGGCACGGCCGACAGGTCGACGTCCCCGCTGATGCCGCTGCGCACCAACACGGTCCTCGCGCCGCCCATCCGACCCAGAGCGACGTCCATCCCGAGGTCGTCGCCAACCACCAAAAGATCGCGAACCGGGAACCCCATCCGCACGCCGAGCTCCATCAGAGCAGCCCGTGACGGCTTGCCGAGCACCTTCGGCCGCTTGCCCGAGGCTTTCGAAATCGCCGCGGTGATCATCGCGCCGCGGCTGAAGATGATCCCGTTCGCGCCCGCGTAGCCGCGGACGTAGCTGCTCGTCAACAGGGGCGCGCCGCGCGTCACCGCGCGCGCCGCGCGCTCGATCGCGGGCAACTCGACGGCGTCGAGGTGGGCGACGTAGACGGCCTCGGCGTCGTCGCCGTCGGTCAGCGTGACGCCCCGCGCAGCCATCCACACGCGGATCGCCTCCGAGGCGAACGTCTGGACCCGCGCGCCCGGATGCCGGCGGAGCAGGTAGCTGGTCGCGCTGTCGGTCGGGGTCATCATCTCCTCGTCCGCGATCGGCAGCCCGTCGTCGCGGAGCCCGCGCGCAATCGAAGCCGAGGGCACGTGGCTCCCGTTGGTGAACAGCACGAGCCGCCGGCCCGACGCACGGATCCGGTCGAGCACCTCGACCGCGTCGGGCTGCGGCTGCGCACGGCCGTCGGAGCCGCGGTGGACGAGCGTGCCGTCGACGTCGAAGACGAAGCCCCGGACCCGGTCGAGCAGGAGCGTCCTGTCGAGCGCCACTACGCCCGCGCTACCGAGATCGCGTCGACCTGCTCGGCGGGCATCGTCAGCCTCAGCAGCAGCTCTTCCGGGGAGATCGTCGATCCGAAACGCTCGCGCGCGCCGTCGAGCGTGATCGGCTCGAGTCCGGCCAGCTTGCGTGCCTGCGGGCGGTCGAGCACGCGCTCGGCGATCTGCGGGTCGACGGGTGCCGGCGGCTCGCCGTAGTGGCCGAGGAAGTAGCGGACGGTCTCGTTCGAGATATGAGTCCACCGCTCCTTGTCGATCACGTTGCGGGCGGCCTGGCTCGCGATCAGCTGCGAGACCGGGGTGACGATGATCGGATATCCCATCTCGGCGCGGACGCGAGTCACCTCGTCGAGCACCTTGTCGAACAGCTCGGGGCGGCCGATTTCCTTGAGCATCCGCCGCGTAGTCGTGACCATCCCGCCCGGGAGCTGGTGGGTGTAGTAGACGGCGTCGAACTCGCGCGGGGCCCCGACAGGCAGGTCCTTCTCCCGCGCGAGCGCCAAGAAGTGCTCGGAGACCGGCCCCTGCGCCTCCAGATCGAGGTGGTGCCCAAAACCGCTCGCCTCCAGGTTGCGGGCCGTGCTGAACACCTCGGGCTGCGAGGTGCCGCGGGACAGCGGGCCCGAGGCGGTGTGGACGACCGCGAACCCTGCCTTCACGCCCTCCACATATACGAACGGAGCGAGCCCGATCGTGCAGTGGCTGTGGAGCTCGACCGGACGATCGCCGGCGGCGGCGAGAAAGTGAGGCGCGAGCTCGCGGACGGCGTCGGCGGTCAGCAGCCCGCCCGGGTCCTTCAGGTACAGCCGGTCCATGTCCGGGCAGTCGGCGAGCGCCGCCGCCCGCTCGGCGTAGTAGGCGTGGGTGTGGACCTCGCTGATCGAGTAGGTCAAGCCGAGCACGACCTCCTCGATCCCCTCGGCGTGCGCGATCGCGGCATGCCGCCGCAGGCGCTCAGGCTCGTTCGAGGGGTCGGCGAACTGGATCCGTCGCAGGCCGTTGCGGGCGACGAGCCGGTAGGAGAGCCGCATCACCTCCTCGTCGCACGGGACCCAGGAGATGAACCGCATCCCGGTCGAGATCATCCCCAGCGGCGTGTCCGGCATCGCCTCGCTCATCAGCCGGATCAACTCCCAAGGGTTCTCGTGGTGGAAGCGCACCGACACCGCCATGTGCGTGCTCGAGGTGAAATCGAGGGCGTGGTAACCGACCCGGTCGAGCGTCGGCGCGATCGCGACCACGTCCGCGGTCGTCAGCCCGGTCGCGCTCCACAGGCTCTGGTTGCCGTCGCGGATCGTCGTGTCGACGAAGCCGATGTCCCTCACTTCCGCGTCACCCCGAACGTCTTCATCACCATCGACAGCGCGTCCGCCGGGGCGGCCTGGGCCTCGGGCTTGCGGAGCGTCGTGACCGGGCGCGCCTGCAGCAGAAACACGGTTCCATCGCGGTCGATCGCCCACTCGATGTCCTGCTGGGAGCCGAAATGGCGCTGGACCCGACGCGCCAGCTCGAGCAGCTCGGACAGCTGGCCCGAATCGAGGCACGGCGCCTCGGCGCGCTCGGCAGGCACGTCAAGGCGAACGGTGCCGCCGCCGGCCGGGTCGGGCGCGTACTCGACCGGCTTGTCGTGAACGTGCGCGGCGACGACCTCGCCGGTGACCTTCGAGACGAGGTAGTCGTCGGGCGTGACCTCGCCGTCGACGACCGCCAGACCGAGTCCCCAGCTCGCGTTGATCGCGACCATGCTCGGGTCGCCGCTGGCCGGGTTGCAGGTGAACATCACGCCGGCGACGGACGCGTCGACCATCAGCTGGACGGTGACGCCCATCGGAGCCTGCTCGCCTCCGACCCGTTCGCGATACACGGCCGCTCGGCTGCTCGTCGCGCTCTCCCAGCACTTGCGCACCGCGTCGCAGACCGCGCCTGCCCCTTGCACCCACAGGTAGGTCTCGTACTGCCCCGCGAACGTCGCCTCGGAGGAATCCTCGCCGACGCCGCTCGAGCGCACCGCGACCGGCGGGCCGTCGCCGAGCTCGGCGTAGCAGGCGACGACCTCGGCCCACACGGACTCGTTCGCGCCGGCGGCCACCGCGAACCCGCCCGGCACCGGCAGCCCGGCGGCGAGCAGCTCTCCGAGGTTGGTGCTCTTGCCGCCGAACCGCGGCTCGTCGTCTCCGCGGAGCGCCTCGAGCGCAGTGCAGTAGCCCACGCTGCTGTTCTCAGCTCTCGCCGACCACCGTCACACGGCCAGCGGCGCCGTCGACACGGATCGTCTGCCCGGTCCGGATCTGGGCGGTCGCGCGGCCGGTGCCGACGACGGCGGGCAGGCCGTACTCGCGGCACACGATCGCGGTGTGGGACATGACTCCGCCGACATCGGTGACGGTCGCCTTGATCTTGCAGAAGATCGGGGCCCACGCGGGGGACGTGCTCCCGCACACGAGGATCTCGCCGTCGCGCACGTCGGACAGCTCGTCGATCGAGCGCACGACGCGCGCGACTCCCTCGACCTGGCCCGGCGACGCGGGCGCGCCGTTGAGCTCGGTGCCGCCCTCCTGCTGGCGTGCCCACTCCTTGACCCGGTCGGTGGTGACGCCCCACAGCATGATCGTCATCGGGTCGGTCACGGCGTCCGGCGCGACTCCGAGCGCGGGTGGGGGCGTCCACTCCGCGAGCCGCGCGAGCAGCTCCTTGCGGCGCGCGGCGATTGGCGGCCAGTGCATCGGGCCGAGCGGTTCTCCACCGGTCGCCCAGGTGAGCACGAGCTCGTCGAGCGCCGAGGCGACCTCGTAGCGCGACAGCTGGAACACGTCCTCCGAGTCCTCGAGGAAGCCCCGCTCGGCGAGGCGGGCCCCGAACACCCGGACCTTGTTCCACCACCGCGTCAGGAACCAGTAGTCACAGAAGAACTTGTGCTCCTCGACGTACGGGAACACCGTCCGCGACAGCGCCAGCAAATCGTCGAACGCCGGCCGCGCGGCCTCGTCGAGAAGCTCGCGGTAGCCGCCGGCCAGCCGCTCGCGCTCGCGCTCGATTTCCTCGATCGGACGCTCGATCTGGCTACCCGCCTTCAGCGCGGACACGTTCCCGATCAGCGACGCGTACGGAATGCTCGGGTCATCCAGCCAGCTGCCGTAATAGTGGTAGAGGCCGTCGCCGGTGGCCATGTTGAACCATGGGTCCTTGACCCGCTCGAGCTCCTCGAGCCACGCGCGGCCCGCTTCGCTGCCCGCCAGCTCCGCGTCGATCTCCGCGGGGGTGCGGCCCTGCTGGAAGGCGGAGTCGATCCCCGTGTCGATCGCTAGCCGGGCGAGCCGCCGCAGCTCGGCCTCGGGACGGAACAGGAGCACGTCGATCCCGGCGACCATCTGCGCGATGTGCTGGTCTGGGATGTCGGGGAGGTTCGACTTGCAGAGGTCGGCGAATGTCGCGTACGCGCCGTAGCCGAGCAGCAGGAACTCGAAGTGGTGCTGCCACATCAGGTCGCCCATCCGCAGCACGCGCCCGTAGGCGTCGAGCAATTCGTAGAACGAGGTGTTGCGGTCCTCGCCGAACGCCACCTCGTCGGACTCGTACTCGGGAAGCTCGGGCACCTCGAGCTCGCCGAGCTCAGCGATCAGCGCCTCCATCTTCGCCCGCCACTTGCCGTACAGCTCGGTCCAGTTCTCGTAGTAATAGCCGGCGCGCTTCTCGAAGAACTCGGCCCGCTCGGCGATCTTGGCGGGATCGGTGACGGGGTTGCCGGAGATGTAGATGTAGCCGTTGACGCAGCGGTAGTCGATCCCCATCGCCGGCGGCACCGCGAACACGCGGTTCTGCCACGAACCGACCGCCTGGTACGGGGAGTCGATGCAGATCACGTCGAACGCCGGCATCGGCACCGGAAAGTGCATCGAGTTCCAGAACCAGAAGCGGTTCTCGTCACGCTCGCGACGACGCTCGTCGAACGGCGCGTAGTACGGGTACATCTCCTGCCAGCCCTCGCACCCGGCCGGCGTCTCGATCTCGTACGGGCTGGGGAACGTGCCCAGCGCTGGGGTCGTGCTCGCCATCCGAATCTCCTCTCGCTCACGCCCGCGGCGGGGCAGCCCCGTCCCAGGTGTGGGAACGAACGTCGCAAAGTATGGGCCGGGCAGACCCAAAGTCAACCGGCCTTGCCGGTGCGCGCAGAGCGCCTTGCCCCGAGACGCCGCCCGTTTGCACCGGTCGCGGGTGGGCCCCTAGGATCGGCGGCAGTGGCCCACCCCGCCCGCACGATCACGGTCTGCGAGGTGACCGCTTTCGGCCCGCCCGAGGTGCTGAAGCCAGCAGAGCGGCCCTACCCCGAACCCGTCGAGGGCGAGGTCGTCGTGCGGATCGACGCGGCCACCGTCAACCCCAGCGATATCGGCGGGCGCTCGGGCGAGGTCGTCCGTCGCCGGATGCCCGATCTGAAGCCGCCGTTCGTGCTCGGCTGGGACCTGGCCGGCGAGGTGGCCGACGTCGGCCCCGAGGTGGACCGCTGGCAGATCGGCGACCCGGTCGTCGGGCTGATCCCGTGGGGCCGAATCGACGCGAGGGTCGGCGCCTACGCGCAAGCGGCCGTGGTGCAGCCGGAGTGGCTCGCCCCGCGCCCGGTGGAGCTCGACGCGATCACCGCGGCGACCGTCCCCCTGAACGCCCTGACCGCGAGCCAGGACCTCAATGGGCTCGGGCTCCCGGCCCGCGCAACGCTGCTGATCACGGGCGCGAGCGGCGCCGTCGGCTCGTACGCGACCCAGCTCGCGGTCGCGGCTGGGCTGAGCGTGGTCGCGATCGCATCCGACGGCGACGAGGCGTGGGTCGAAAGCCTCGGCGCGGAAAGAGTGCTCCCGCGCTCGACGAATCTGGAGACGATCGATCCGGTCGACGCCCTGTTCGACGCGGTCCCGATCGGCGCCGAGGCGACGGTCGCGGTCAAGCAGCACGGCTCGGCGGTGTTCACCCGTCGCGTCGACGTGCCGGACCGCCCGGACCTGCAGATCGAGACCCCACTCGTGCACACCGACCCACTCGCGCTCAAAGAGCTGACGCAGAAGGTCGCGGAGGGAAGACTCCGTACGCGGGTGGCCCAGACGATCCCGCTGACCGAAGCCGCCGAGGCACATCGGCTCGTCGAGCGGGGTGGCCTGCGGGGCAAGATCGTGCTCACAACACACTGAGGAGGACAGATGTCGAGATTCGTGCTGGTTCACGGAGCGTTCGCCGGAGCGTGGTGCTGGGAGCCGGTGCTGCCCGGGCTGCGCGAATCCGGCCACGCGGTGGAGGCGATCGACCTGCCCGGGAGCGGTGAGGACACGACGCCCGTCGCGGACGTATCGCTCGATGCCTACGCGAAGAAGATCTGCGAGACCGTCGCCGCTGGGCCGGCGCCCGTCGTGCTCGTCGGCCACTCGATGGGCGGGATGGCGATCACTCAGGCCGCCGCGCGCTGCCCCGAGCCGCTCGCCGCGCTCGTGTACGTGGCGGCGTTCTGTCCCGACGAGGGCCAGAGCCTGATCGAGCTCGTTTCCTACCCGGAAGCCGCGGACGACAAGGTCCAGGCGAACATGGTCGTCTCGGGCGACCCGCCGGTGGCCGAGCTCAAGGGCGAGGGTGCGGTCGAAGCGATCTTCAACTGCTGTACGCCCGAGCAGGCGGAGTGGGGCGAGCGCATGCACGGGCCGCAGCCGATCGGGGCGTTCGAGGGCCGCCTGACCGTTGCCGAGGATAAGCGCGACGCACTCGAGCGGCTCCCCCGTGCGTACGTGATCTGCACCCAGGACCACGCGATTCCGCCGCGGATGCAGCGCCGGATGCTGACTGACCGCGGCTGCGACCCGGTGCTCGAGATCGACACCGATCACGCTCCGTACCTGTCGCGAACCGACGAGCTCGTCGCCGCGCTGAACGAGATCGCGAACACGCTCGCACCCGCGCCCGCGTAGCGGCACTGATCGGCAAGAACGGCTGCGCACGTTGGCTGGCGGCCCCCCAGGGGCGGCGGTACGGTCGGCTCAGCAATGGGCGAGACCGAGCTGATCGCGCTCTACTGGACGGTCTCCGGCCCCGTTCAGGTGCACACGGGGCGCGAGTGGAGCCTGTTCGACTGGCGCGACCGCTGCGCGAACGCCGCTCGCGTCGGCTTCACCGGGCTCGGGCTGTGGCACGCCGATGTCTCGCACCAGCTCGAGACGTGCTCGCTCAAGGAGATGAAGTCGATCTTCGATGACGCCGGCCTGCGGTACCTCGAGGTCGAGTTCCTCGCCGACTTCTGGGTCCCGGCCGGAGAGCCGGCGCGCGAGGAGTCTGATCGGCTTCGCCGGCAGCTGTGGGAGACGGCGGAGGCGTTTGGCGAGAGCGCGCACCACATCAAGGTCGGCAACATCCCGCAGACGCCGTGCGAGCTCGACCGGCTGATCGAGGAGTACGGGGCTCTGTGCGACGACGCGGCGCAGCACACGGGCGCGAAGGTCGCGTACGAGATCATCCCGTTCGATCCCAACGTGCGGACGCTCGAGGACGGGCTCCGGCTCGTCCGTGAAGCCGACAGGCAGAACGGTGGCCTCGGGATCGACACGTGGCACATGGGCAAGCTGCGGATCGCGCCGGAGAAGCTCGCGCAGCTGCGGGCCGGCGACCTCGCCTGGGTGGAGCTGTCCGACGGTCCGGTCGAGTTCATGGACGACCCGATCGACGAGGTGATCAACCACCGCGAGCTCCCCGGCGAGGGCGAGTTCGACATCCCCGGATACATCGAGGCGCTGAGCCAGGCCGGCTACCCCGGGCCGTGGGGCGTCGAGGTGCTGTCCGAGGAGCTGCGGAACCTCCCGATCGAGGAGGAGTTCGACCGCGCCTACGAGACGACGGTCGCGCAGTTCCGCGCGGGCGTCGCGTGAACGAGAGAGGAGCTGTCATGGCCGAGCTTGACCGAGACCGCTTGATCTGGATGTACACCCAGATGGTGCGGATCCGCGAGTTCGAGGAGCGCGTCAAGCGGAGCTTCGAGGAGCACCCGGGCGTGATCCGCGGGCACACGCATCTCGCGGACGGGGCGGAGGGGTCGATCGTCGGCGCGCTGACCACGCTCGAGCCCGGCGATCAGCTGATGACCACCTACCGCTGCCACGGCTACCCGATTGTGCTGGGCACCAACCCGAAGGCGATCATGGCCGAGATCTACGGTCGCCGCGACGGACTGTGCGGAGGCTACGGCGGGTCGATGCACCTGGCCGATCCGGAGCGCGGGTTCATGGGTACGAGCGGGATCGTCGGCCAGGGGATCCCGCAGGCGACCGGCCTCGCGTGGGCCGCGCAGCTGAACGGGCAGGGTCGGGTCGTGCTCTGCTTCTTCGGCGACGGCGCTTCCAAGCAGGGCGCGTTCCATGAAGCGCTCAACCTCGCGTCGCTGTGGAAGCTGCCGGTCGTGTTCGTGATGGAGAACAACAGCTACAACGTCGCTACCCGGGTCGAGCAGGAGGACGCGAATGCGGCCGCCGGCGAGCCGCTGTCGGTCAAGGCGGTGGCGTACAGCATGCCCGGGGTGACGATCGACGGGGGCGACCCGGTGGCGGTGTACGAGACGGTCGGGGCGGCGGTCGACCGCGCACGCGACGGCGACGGGCCAACGCTCGTCGAGTCGAGGGTCTACCGGCTCTCGGCTCACGGCAACATCATCGCCCCGCCGGGCGTCCCGCTGCACTACCCCGAGCACGAGGCGATCAGCGTGTTCGGCAATCGCGAGGAGTACGACGCGGCGTTGCGCGGCGACCCGGTCCCGAGGTTCCGCGCGCGGCTGGTCGAGCAGCACGAGCTCGACGCGGCCCGCGCAGACGAGATCGCCGCCGAGGTCCGCGACGAGATGGAAGCCGCCGTCGCGTTCGCGCTCGACGACCCATTCCCGGAGCCCGAGGCCGCAGCCAAGTACGACCACGTGTACGCCTAGGAGAGAGACATGGCACGAGAGATCCCTTACATCGCGGCGGTCGAGGAGGCCATCCAGCTGGAGATGGCGCGCGACGACACCGTCCTCTTCTATGGCCAGGACGTCGCTCCCAACGACGACCACGACCTCGTCAAGGCGTTCGGTCGCGACCGCGTTCGGGTGTCGCCGATCTCCGAGACCGCAGAGATCGGGATGGCGATCGGCGTGGCGCTGGGGGGGTATCGGCCCGTGGTGGAGTTGCTGATGTCGGAATTCATGCTGGTGGCGATGAACCAGGTCGTCAACGAGGCCCCGCGGCTTCGCTACAAGAGCGGCGGCCGGGTCAAGGTCCCGGTCGTGTTCAAGGCCGGGTACGGCTTCACCGCCGGCTGGTCCGTCCAGCACACCGGCTCGATCTACGGCATGTTCATGGGCGTCCCGGGTCTGAAGGTCGCGATGCCGTCGACCGCCGCCGACGCCAAGGGGCTGCTGGCGACGGCGGTCCGCGACGACAACCCGGTCGTCTACCTGATCCACTACCTGCTGGTGCTCGAGCACGGGGACGTCCCCGAAGGCGAGTACCTGGTGCCGTTCGGCGAGGCGGCGATCCGTCGTGAGGGCGGCGACGTGACGATCGTCGCGACCGGGTGGACCGTCGGCAAGGCGCTCGCCGCCGCCGAGTCGCTGGCGGCCGAGGGGATCGAGGCCGAGGTGATCGACCCGCGCACGCTCGAGCCGCTCGACACCGCCACGATCCTCGCGTCGGTCGAGAAGACCGGGCGGCTCGTGATCGTCGACCAGGGAACGCGGCACGGCGGCGCCTCGCCGGTGATCGCCGCCGAGGTGGCCGAGAACGGGTTCGGCTCGCTGAAGGCGCCGATCGCGCACGTGACGGCGCTCGACACGGCCGTGCCGTACAGCGAGCCGATGGAGGCCTACGTGCTCCCGAACGAGGAGAAGATCTCGCGGGCGGTGCGCGGCGTGCTCGGTTCGGCCCCCGTAGCCGCGTGATGAGGCCTTGGAGCTAGAGCGGGAAGCCGCGCTTGATCTGCTGCAGACGATGTGGCGGGTCCGGCGTTTCGAGGAGCGGGTCGCGACGCTCAAGCGGACGCTGCAGGTCTACGGGCTGATCCACCTGAGCATTGGCGGCGAAGGCGTCGCCGCCGGCGTCTGCCGCCAGCTGCGGGACGACGACGTGATCTACTCCGGTCACCGTGCCCACGGGCACGCGATCGCGAAGGGCGTCCCGCTAGGGCCCCTGATGGCCGAGCTGATGGGGCGCGTCGACGGGTGCTGCAAGGGCCTCGGCGGCTCGATGCACCTGGTCGACCGCGAGCACGGGCTGATGGGCGCCACCGGCGTGGTTGGCGGCAACCTCCCGCTCGCGCTCGGCGACGCTGTCGCGGCCCGGCTGGGCGGCTCGGACCGCGTGACGGCCGTGTTCTTCGGCGACGGCGCGGTGCAGGCGGGCCATTTCCACGAGTCGGTCAACCTGGCCGCGCTGTGGGAGCTGCCGCTGATCTTCGTGTGCGAGAACAACGGATTCGCGGAGTTCACGCCGCGCTCGGCGCACACCGTGGTGGAGCGGGTGAGCGACGTCGTCGCTCCGTACGGATTCGAGCGGCGCACCGTCGACGGGGGCGACGTCGAAGCTGTGTGGGAGGCGTTCGGCGCGTTTCTCGCGGCCGCCCGCGGCGGGGGCGGGCCGATGCTGCTCGAGTGCCTCACGCACCGCCGGCGGGGTCACTACGAGGGGGACGCCGAGGCCTACCGCGACGAGCTCGACGAGGGGGCTTGGAAGGCGCGCGACCCAGTCGCGAGGCTCGAGCGCCGGGCGATCGAGCAGCGCTGGTGCAGCGAGCATGACGCGGCGCTGCTCGCCGAGGAGGCAACCGCCGCGGTCGAGCGAGCGGTCGAGTTCGCCCGCGCGAGCCCGTATCCGGATCCGGCGCTGTCCGCGGAGCTGGTGTACGCGTGATCGAGGCCACGTTCGTACAGGCGATCAACGCGACGCTCGCGCGCGCGATGCTCGCCGACGAGCGCGTGATCGTGCTCGGCGAGGACGTCGCCGAGGGTGGCCCGTACGGCGCGACCGCCGGCCTCGTCGAGGACTTCGGCGCCGACCGGGTGCGCAACACGCCGATCAGCGAGGGCGCGGTCTGCGGGGTGGCGATCGGCGCCGCCCAGGCGGGGCTTCACCCGGTCGTCGAGATCATGTTCATCGACTTCGTCACGCTCGCCCTGGACCAGCTCGCCAACCAGGCGGCCAAGGCCCACTTCATGTCCGGCGGGCAGCTGACCGTCCCGCTCGTGCTCCGCACCCAGGGCGGCGCGGGCCAGAGAGGCGGCGCGCAGCACTCCCAGAGCCTCGAGGCGTGGCTGACGCACGTGCCGGGCCTGAAGGTCGTGATGCCGAGCAGCGCGGCCGATGCCGCCGGCCTGTTGCAGAGCGCGATCGAGGACCCGAACCCGGTCGTGTTCGTCGAGCACAAGTCGCTCTACTTCCGCCGCGAGCAGCTCGACGGCGAGCCGGCCGAGCCTGTGCCGCTGGGAGAGGCGCGCACGCTGCGATCGGGGAGCGATCTGACGATCATCGCGACCTCGCTGCAGGTGCACGACGCGCTGCGGGCGGCCGAGTGGCTCGAGGAGGACGGGATCGAGGCCGAGGTGATCGACCCGCGGACGCTCGTCCCGCTCGACGTCGACACGCTCGCGGAGTCGGTCGCGCGGACGGGGCGCGCGGTGGTAGCGCACGAGGCGGTCGCTGCCGGCGGTTTCGGCGCCGAGATCGCGGCGCTGATCCAGGAGGCGGCGTTCGACTCGCTCGAGGCCCCGATCCAGCGGGTCGGGGCGCCGTTCACCCCCGTGCCGGTGAGCCCGCCGCTCGAGGACGCTTACCGGCCCGGGCCGGAGCAGATCCACGCCGCGGCGCTGAGCGCGATCGAGTGGGACAAGCCGGCCGAGGTCAGCTTCGCGCGCCGGGGAGTGGGCGTGCGATGAGCGTCCGCCGCTCAGGCCGGCTCGCGCTCGGCGGGAGTCGGAAGCGCGATCAGCGACGCGCCCGGGAACGCCGCCGGCAGCTCGCGGTGGCGGGTGACGACCTCCAGGTTCCGGACCGCGATCCGGGCGTGCTCGCGGGCGACGCTCTCCGCGCGGGCGCCCTGGCGGCGCTCGATCGCCTCGATCAGCGCCGCGTGGTGGCTGTGGCCGAGCATGAGGATCGTGCGCGACTCCGGGAGCAGCGCCTCGGTCAGCACGAACGCGCTCGGCCCGGCGAACGGCAGCGACGTGATGCCCTCGAGCGCCCGCTCGAGCATCGGGCTGCGGGCAAGCTGGAGGAGCTTGGCGTGGAACTCGTCGTTCGCGTTCATGTACAGGACGAACGACTCGTAGTCGGTGCGGGTCAGGAGCCGCTCGATCCGCCCGTTGATCGCCCGCATCGATCGGATCTCACGGGCGCTGACGCCGCGCTCGGCGGCGAACCTCGCGGCGGTTCCCTCGAGCACGCCGCGCAGCTCGATCGCGTCGCTCATGTCCGCCTGCGTGAACTCCCGCACGACGTAGCCGCCGCCCGGGAGCCCGCGGAGCAGTCCTTCGTGCTCGAGCGCCGCCAGCGCGAGCCGCAGCGGGGTGCGCGAGACGCCGATCCGCTCGACCAGCGGCAGCTCCGAGAGCCGCTCGCCGGCCTCGAACTCACCTGTGAGGATCAGCTCGCGCAGACGCAGCAGCGCTCGTGTGATTTGGCTCCGATTGGCGCGATTGGCCACGTTGCTCCCGGCCGAGAGTGTATCCGTGGAGAGCATTTCTGCATGCAAAAACAGGCTTCACGGGCCCCAGAGCCCCAGTCTTTAGGTCCTGTTAGGAACTAGTTGCATGCAACGCGTCGTTCGAATACCGTGCCGCCCCAACCTGGCCTACCGGGGCGGGTGTACCTTCATCAGAAGGAGGAGAGACTGGTGAGGAAGTTCCAGGAGTGGCCGCGCATGCGGCTGACCGTTTTGCTCGCCGCCGTTGCCGGGGCGCTTGTCCTGGCAGCTTGCGGGAGCAGCAGCTCGACGAGTAGCAATCCAGCTGCGCCCAGCTCAAGCACGTCGAGCTCGAGTGGCTCGAGCGGCTCAACCGGCTCGGGCTCGAGCGTCGACATCTCGAAGTGCGGGCCGAAGCCCGGCGTTGCCGCGACTGGCTCGCCGATCAACGTCGGCACGATCGATACCAAGCAGCCGGGGACGGACTTCTCGGACGGGCCGAACATGATCAACGCCTACTTCGCATGCGTGAACGCGAACGGAGGCGTCAACGGGCATCCGTTGAAGCTGTTCGTCGAGTACGAGCAGACGCAGCCGGCGCAGATCGCGGCGGCAGCGAAGAAGCTGATCCAGCAGGACCACGTGGTCGCGATCGACGGCGTGTTCAGCCTGCTCGAGTGCACGATCGACCAGTCCTACTGGAAGCAGCTCGGGATCTACGAGATGGACGCCGGTATCGCCCCGGAGTGCTGGTCGACCCCGAACAGCGCGGCGGTCAACATGGGACCGCGGTACAGCTCCGACGGAGCCGTGCAGTACGGCCTCAGCCAGAAGCCGTCGAAGATCGTGTTCGTTCAGTCGAACGTGCCAGGGACCGGGTACATCGCCGCAGGTCCCGCGGCGCTGGCAAAAGCCGCGGGCGTCCCGATCACCTCGCTGACCGAGAACGTGCCGATCAACGACGCGAATTCGGTCGCGCTGAACCTGGTCAACACCGCGGGCTCGGGCGGCTGGGTGGTGCTGAACTTCACCCCGCCGGAGGCGCTGGTGATCCTGCAGGCGGCGCAGAAGCTGGGACTCGAGGACCGGGTCAAGGGATGGGGTTGCTCGACACCGTGTGATACCGACTTCCTGGCCAAGGCACTCGGTCCGAAGTGGAACCACAAGCTGTTCATCAACGCCGAGGCGACCAACGCCGATGACCACAACGGTCCGGAGATGCAGCAGTACAAGGCGATCGTCGCCAAGTACGGCTCGTCCGTCGCGGGCGGCATCGGCTCCTTCAGCCAGTTCGGCTTCCTGCTCGGGAAGTTCTTCGTGCAGGGGATCCAGAACGTCAAGCCTCCGTACACGATCGCCAACGTCAACGCGGCGCTCAAGGGAATCAAGGACTACAAGTCCGAGATGCTCTGCCAGCCGTGGGTCTACGGGAACTATCCGCTCCACATTCCCAACAACGCGGACTTCACGGTCACGCCCAACAACGGCAAGATGGTGACGGCGCAGAACTGCTTCAACGTCTCCAGCGACGACCCGCAGATTGCGGCTTATCGCAAGGTGGCGGGCACGGCGCCGTCGACTAACCCGCCGACCTCGTAGGAGGAAGACAGCTACGCACACGCGATCAGAGCGCACGAGGACCAGTGCCGAGCGTCACTGACCTGGAGCAGTTCCTCATCACGGGACTGACGCTCGGCGGGATCTACGCCCTCTCGGGCGTGGGGATGGTCGTCTTGTACCAAGCCACCGGAGTGCTGTACCTGGCCTTCGGCGCGGTGGGTGCGATGGGCGCTCTGATCGCGTGGCAGCTGATCAACCATGCGGGCTGGAACTTCTGGCCCGCACTGATCGCCTCGATCCTGTTCGGCGGGGTGATCACGCTCGCCTACGGGGTGGTGTTCGGGCGAGCGCTCGCAAACCGCGATCCGTTAGTCAAGGCCACCGCGACGCTGGGCCTGATGCTGATCCTGCTCGGCGTGATGGATCTGCTGTGGCCGTCGAGTGGCGGCGCGTCGCGATCGATCACGGTGCCGACCGACAACAACACGTTTCAGATCGGTCAGATCTCGGTCACCTACACCAACGTGCTCGCGCTCGTCCTCGGCTTGGTGATCACCGCCGTGACGAGCGCGTTCCTGCGCTTCACGAAGCTCGGGACGGTGATGCGCGCGATGGCCAACGATCGCGAGATCACGGCCACGCTCGGGGTGCCGGTGAGGCGGGTGACGGCCGTCGCCTGGTTCGGCTGCGGGCTGCTCGCGGGACTCGCCGGCGTGATCCTCTCCGACCTTGTCGCGCTCGATGCGACGACGCTCACCTTCCTCGTGATCCCCACCCTCGCCGCGACGTTGATCGGTGGCCTGAAGTCGATCTGGATCACCTTCTTTGCCGCACTCGTGATCGGCGTGGTGGATGCCGAGCTGACGCCGATCAGCTCGGTCTCGAACTACCGTGATGCAACCCCGTTCGTGCTCGCGGCGATCGCGCTGTTGGTGCGCAACCGCAAGCGTGTGATCACCGTCGGACGTCAGGGGTTCTAGCTTGGAGTCGGCCGGCGTCAAGACAGCGGGTGACAGCGCCCCTGCCGAACCGGCCGCTGCGGATCTGAGTCCGCGCCCGCCACGGGCACGCTCGCGTCCCGCGACCCGGGACCTCGTGAACGCGGCGGCCGGCGTCGTGATCGTTCTGTTCGCGCTGTTCGCGATCCCGCAGCTGTTCAGCGTCTACTACGTCGACGCCTGGACCCAGGTGGCGATCTACTCGATCGTCACGCTGGGCCTGGCCGTTCTCGTCGGGCGCGTCGGCATGGTCTCGCTCGGTCAGGGCGCGGTCCTGGCGATGGGCGCCTGGGTGGCCGCCCGGCTGCTGTTCGCGACCTCGCTGCCCTTCCCGATCGTGCTACTCGCGTCGGGGCTGATCACGATGGCGCTGGGGACGCTGGTAGGTCTCCCGGCGCTGCGGTTGCGAGGCCTGTACCTCGCGCTGATCACGCTGATGCTCGCGGGCGCGATCACGGTCGTGCTCGCCACGATCAACTTCCCCAACGGCGGCGGCGGCTTCACCGGCTACAACGGCGGCTCCGTCCACATTCCGGCGATCCGCAGGCCAAACGCCGCGACGTCCGATCCGGCGTTCTTCCGCTACTCGGTGATCATCGCGGCAATCATGTTCGTGCTGGTAGTGCTCCACATCCGCGGGCGGCCGGGCCGGGCGTGGGCGGCGATCCGACAGAGCGAATCGGCGGCGCTCGCCGCTGGGATCAACACCACGGCGTACAAACTCTGGGCGTTCGCGTTGGCGTCGTTCATCACGGGCGTTGCGGGTGGCTTGGTCGCGGGCAGCTTCCGCTATCTCAACTCGCTGACCTTCTCTACGGCCGATTCGATCACGCTGCTCGCGGTCGTGCTGATGGGCGGCGCGTACAGCGTCTGGGGCGCGATCCTCGCTGCCTTCTTGCTGAAGTTCCTCGCGGCGCTGCTCAACGACTGGGGCGTCTCGCCCGACTGGTTGACGATCATTTTCGGGATCGGCGTGCTTCAGGTCCTGACGACCGCCCCCCGCGGACTCGTCGACCAGGTGCCGAAGGACGTGGCGCGCCTCGGGCGGTTGGTGCGCGGCCTGTTCGCACGTAGGCCGGCGGTCGAGGGTGAGGCCGAGTGATCGAGGTTTCGGGGCTAACGGTCCGCTTCGGCGGGGTCATCCCGCTCGACGGCGTGAACGTCACGTTCGAATCGGGCACGTGCGGCCTGATCGGCCCCAATGGAGCCGGGAAGACGACGTTCTTCAACGTTCTGAGCGGGTTCGTCAAGCCCGCTGCGGGCAGCGTCTCCGTGTACGGCGAGGATCTCCTGAAGATGACCCACTTCCGCCGCGCGCGGTGGGGGCTGCGGCGAACGTTCCAGACCGAGCAGGCAATCGAGGACCTGTCGGTGTACGACAACGTGGCGATGATCCACGAGCACGCGAAGATGGCGCGCGCATCACGCCGCCAGGAGGTGCTCGCGGCGATCGAGTTCGTCGGCCTGGAGGGTGACCCGTATCGGCGGGTGGGCACGCTCGGCGCGGGCGAGCGCCGCCTGGTCGAGGTCGCCAGAGGGGTCGTCGGACGCCCGCGGGTGGTCCTGCTCGACGAGCCGGCGGCCGGCCTACCCGAGGAGGAGACCGCCAGCCTGCGCGAGGTGATCCGGCGGATCCCGGAGCACACCGGGGCGCTGACGGTGCTCGTCGACCACGACATGAGCCTCGTGCAGGCGTGCTGCCAGATGACCGCGGTGCTCGACTTCGGGAAGCTGATCGCGTCGGGCCCGACCAGCGAGGTGCTCCGCAACGAGCAGGTGATCCGGGCGTACCTGGGCACCGAGGAGGTCGCGGCGTGAGCGCGACCGCCAACGGGACCGCCGACAAGCTCGTGCTCGACGGGGTCTCCGTCGAACGTGGCGGCCGGCGCGTCGTGGCCGGCATCTCGCTCGAGATACCCGCCGGCGAGGTGACGGCGCTGCTCGGGCCAAACGGCGCCGGCAAGTCCTCGCTCGTGCTGGCCGTCGGGGGCGTTCTGAAGCCCGTGGCTGGAAAGATCGAGCTAGGGGAGCGTGATCTGGCCGGGGCACGATCCGAGAAGATCCGCGCCGCCGGCGTCGCCGTCGTTCCCGAGGGGCGGCGGCTGCTCGGCGAGCTGACGGTCGAGGAGAACCTCACGGTCGCCACATACACGCTCTCGCGCGATCGGGCTCAGGTCGCGCGCGGCCGCGCGCTCGAGATGTTCCCCGAGCTCGAGCCGCGGCTGGGGACCTCGGCACGCTCGCTTTCGGGGGGCGAGCAGCAGATGCTCGTGCTCGCCCAGGCGCTCGTGACCGAGCCGCGGTTCATCCTGATCGACGAGCTGTCGCTGGGGCTCGCGCCGATCGTCGTCAACCGGCTGCTGCCGACGATCCGTGAGCTCGCGGAAGCGGGGATCGGCGTGCTGCTGATCGAGCAGTTCGCGACGATCGCGCTGGCGCTCGCCAACCGCGCCCACATCATGGAGGGCGGCAAGCTCCAGTACTCAGGCACCGCCGAGGAGCTGCGGACGAAACCGGACCTGCTGCGCAACGCCTACCTCCTGCGAGGGACCGCATCGGCCGAGGAAGTGCTGGCGAACATCCCGGCGGCGCCGTCCCAGACGCCGTGAGGAATGGGGAGGAGGCGGCGATGAGCGTCACGGACCTCGACCACGTGCTCGTGCTGGCGGAGGACATCGAGCAGACCCGCGACTTCTACCGTGACGTTGTCGGCCTCCGTGTCGGCTATCGGCCGGGGCTCGAGTTCCCCGGTTACTGGCTGTACGCGGGCGCGACGCCGCGCCTGCACATCGCTGATCGCCGCGCCTACCGTGACCACGCCGCCACGGTCGGCCTCGCCGTCGACGGGTGGCCGTCTAGCGGTGGGCCCGTTGACCACGTCGCGTTCGCCGCCGCCGGCCTGACCGAGCTGCGCGAGCGGGTCCAGCGCAACGGCCTGCGGGCGGTGGAGAATCAGGTGCCTGGCGGGCCCCGACAGCTGTTCGTCGAGGACCCCAACGGCGTACGCGTCGAGCTCAACTTCGCCGGATGACTGCGGGGAATGGCGGATGACCGCGTACGACCACGTGATCGTCGGCGCCGGGTCGGCCGGCTGCGTGCTCGCGGCCAGGCTGAGCGAGGACCCCGACACGCGGGTCGCGCTGCTCGAAGCGGGCCAGGAGGACACCGAGCCGATGATCCACGTCCCAGCGCTGTTCCCGGCGCTGTTCAAGTCGAGTTGGGACTGGGACCTGCTGGGGGAGCCGGAGCCGGGACTCGGCGGCCGCCGCCTGTACATGCCGCGGGGGAAGATGATCGGCGGCTGCGGCTCGATCAACGCGATGATCTACGTCCGCGGCAACCGCGCCGACTACGACGGGTGGGCGGCCGGCGGGGCGTCCGGCTGGAGCTACCACGAGGTGCTCCCGTACTTCAAGCGCTCGGAGGACAACGAGCGCGGCGAGGACGGCTTCCACGGGGTCGGCGGCCCGATGCGGATATCCGACAGCCGCGCGATGACACCGCTTGCCGACTCGATGGTGGACGCCGCCGGCAACGCCGGACACGAGCACAACCCCGACTTCAACGGCGCCCGGCAGGAGGGCGTCGGACGGTTCCAGCTCACGCAGCGAAATGGGCTGCGCGAGAGCACCGCCGACGCATTCCTGCGCCCCGCGATCGACCGCCCGAACCTCGATGTGATCACGCGCGCGATGGCGACACGGATCCTGTTCGACGGGCGGCGGGCGACCGGCGTCGAGATCTTCCGCGACGCCCGGCTGCAGGAACTGCGCGCCGAGCGCGAGGTGATCCTCTCGGCCGGGGCCTATCAGTCGCCCGTGCTGCTGATGCTGTCCGGGATCGGCCCGGAGGACCAGCTCGAGCCGCTCGGGATCGAGCTCCGCGAGGCGCTCCCGGTCGGCGAGAACCTCCAGGACCACGCGATGATCAACCTCAACTACCTGACCGACGAGCCGTCGCTGTTCGGCGCGACGACCCCCGAGAACTTCGCGCTGCTCGAGTCCGAGGGCCGGGGGCCGCTGACCTCGAACATCCCCGAGGCGGCCGGCTTCTTCCGCACCCGGCCCGGCCTCGAAGCGCCCGACATCGAGTTCCACTTCGCGCCGTCGATGCTCTACGACCAGGGGCTGACCGCGCCCGAGGCCGCCGGCCTCGCGTTCGGGCCGGTGGTCGTCAACCCCTCGAGCCGGGGGCGGGTGATGCTGCGTGCGCCGCTGCCCGACTCCAAGCCGCGGGTGCTGTGCAACTTCCTGACCACCGACGAGGACTGGGCGAGCATGCTCGCGGGGATGCGGATGGCGCTCGAGATCGCCGAGCAGGAGCCACTCCGGTCGAAGATCAGCGGACCGTTCCTCGTCCCGAGGTCCGACTCCGAGGAGGACCTGCGCCAGTTCGTGCGGGACGAGACGATGACCGTCTTCCACCCGACCTCGACCTGCTCGATCGGGCCGGTGGTCGATCCCGAGCTGCGGGTCCACGGGTTCGAATCGCTTCGCGTCGTTGACGCCTCGGTGATGCCCACGATCACGCGGGCGAACACCAACGCCGCGACGATCATGATCGCCGAGCGCGGCGCCGACCTGATCCGTCAGGCCGGCGGGTCGCGGCTCGAGGCGGGGGTCGCGTAGCTCGATGGCGGCGGACCAGCTCCGAGCCGGTCCGCCCCAGTTTGAGGTGCTCCCGCTGCCGCAGGCCGGGCGGGAGGCGGCGCAGCTGCCCGAGTCCGCCCGGCTCACCGTCACGAGCTCGCCGCGGCAAGGCCCCGAGCAGACGATCGAGCTCGCCGTCGCGCTGAAGGCGCTGGGACATTCGGTCACCCCGCACCTGGCTGCGAGGCTCGTGCGCGACGGCGACCATCTCGACGCGCTCCTCCGTCAGCTCGAGACGGCGAAGATCGACGAGCTGTTCGTGATCGGCGGCGACATCCACGCTCCGGTCGGCAAGTTCTCCTCGGCGGACGAGCTGCTGCCGCTGATCCGCGAGCGCCCGCACGGCGTGCGGAGGATCGGGATCGCGGCCTACCCGGAGGGACACCCGCTGATCGACCGGGCCGTGCTCGACGCCGCGCTGCAGCGAAAGGCTCGGATCGCGGATTACGTGACCACCCAGATGTGCTTCGACGGCGACGCGCTGATCCGCTGGATCCACGACCTCCGCGGCGGCGGGATCGAGTTACCGGTGCTGATCGGGATGCCGGGCGTCGTCCATCGCCGGCACCTGCTCGAGGTCTCGGTCCGGATCGGGGTTGGGCCTTCGCTCGCGTTCTTCCGCGAGCAGCGCGGGTTTCGGAACCTGGTGTGGCGCCCGTCGCACGCGCTCGAGGAGCTGTTCGACGCGATCGTCCCGCATATCTACGACCCGCGCCTGCGGTTCGGCGGCTTTCACTACTTCACGTTCAACCAGCTCCTCGACACCTGGAGATGGGACCGCGACAAGCGTGAGAGCTGCGTGCGGCTGGTCGGCTAGCAAGAGATCACGGAAGGGAGAGAGCGATGACACCAACGAGCCTTCAGGGCGTCCTCGACGCTCACGACAACACCGTCGAGCTGTTGCGCAACTCGCAGATCGGCGCGTACATCTATCCGGTCGTGCCGTACGAGTTCTCAAACTGGCGGCGCGAGCAGCGCGCATGGCGGGAGACCGCCGTCCTCTTCGATCTGTCCCACCACATGGTCAACTTCTACTTCCGCGGCCCCGACGCAATGAAGCTCGTGTCCGACATCGGGATCAACAGCGTCGCGAACTTCCCGGTCGACATGGCCAAGCAGTTCGTGCCCTGCACCCCCGCCGGGCACGTGATCGGCGACGGGATCCTGTTCCACCTTGACGACGACGAGTTCGTCTGGGCCGGACGGAACCCGGCGGCGAACTGGCTCCACTACCAGGCCGAGACCGGCGGCTACGACCTCGAGTACGAATACGACGACCGCTCGCCCTCGCGCCCGTACGGGAAGGCCGTGTCGCGGATGTACTGGCGCTTCCAGATCCAGGGCCCGAACGCCTGGCAGGTAATCGAGGCGGTCAACGGTGGGCCGGTCGAGCAGCTCAAGTTCTTCCGCATGGCGCACATGAACGTCGCAGGTCAGGATGTGCGCACTCTGCGCCACGGCATGGCGGGCCAGCCGGGCCTCGAGCTGTGGGGGCCGTACGAGAGCTACGAGGAGATCCGCGGCGCGATTCTCGACGCCGGGAAAGAGTTTGGTCTGCAGCCGTGCGGCGCGCGGGCATACGCGTCGAACACACTCGAGTCGGGCTGGATCCCCTCGCCGCTGCCGGGGATCTACACGGGCGAGAAGCTGCGCGCCTACCGCGAATGGCTGCCCGCGAACGGGTACGAGGCGATCAACGCGCTCGCCGGGAGCTTCGTCTCCGACGACATCGAGGACTATTACCTCAACCCGTGGGAGCTCGGCTACGGCCCATTCGTGAAGTTCGACCACGACTTCATCGGACGGGAGTCGCTGGAGCGGATCGCGCCGGAGACGCAGCGCAAGAAGGTGACGCTCGCGTGGGAGGGCGAGGATGTCGTCAACATCTTCGCGTCGCTGTTCGACCTCGACGGCAACCCGTACCAGTTCTTCGACGTGCCGATCGCCAACTACGGGTCATCGAACTTCGACTCGGTGATCGACGCCGACGGGAACGTCCTCGGGTACTCGATGTTCACCGGGTACAGCGCCGGAGAGCGTCGCGCGCTGTCGCTGGCGACGGTCGATCCCGAGGTCGAGCTCGGAAGCGAGGTCCACGTCGTCTGGGGCGAGCCGGATGGCGGCACGCGCAAGGCGACGGTCGAGCCCCAGCAGCAGATCAGCGTGCGCGCTGTCGTCAGCCCGGTGCCGTACTCGGAAGCCGCGCGGTCGCAGTACGCGCAGGGGTGGCGCACCGGGGTCTGAGCGCCTGAGCCGGCCCACGTATCGATCGCCATGCGGTCACCCCTGGCCGACCTCAGAACACGACCGTAGTGTTGCCGTGGCGGAGGATCCGGTCCTCGCAGTGCCACGTCACGGCTCGGGCCAGCACCGTCCGCTCGATGTCGCCGCCCAACCGCGTCAGCATCGCGACGTCGTCGCGGTGGCTGACGCGGATCGCGTCCTGCTCGATGATCGGGCCGGCGTCGAGGTCGGCGGTGACGTAGTGAGCCGTCGCCCCGATCAGCTTCACGCCCCGCTCCTTGGCGCGCTCGTACGGCTCCCGTCCCGGGAACGCCGGCAGGAATGAGTGGTGGATGTTGATCAGCGGAACGCCCACCCGGTCGAGGAACTCGGGCGAGAAGATCTGCATGTAGCGGGCCAGCGCGACCAGGTCGCAGCGCTGCTCGATCAGCGCGAGCAGCTCTGCCTCGGCCTCCGGCTTGAGCTCCGGGGTCATGGGGATGTGGTGATACGGGAGCCCGAAGCCCTCGACCGCGTCACGGAGATCGGAGTGATTGGAGACGACGAGCACCACCTCGGCCCCGAGCTCGTTTCGGCGCCAGCGCCATAGCAGCTCGAGCAGGCAGTGGTCGTAGCGCGAGACCATGATCGCGAGCCGCTTCGGCTGCCGCGAGTTCCATAGCCGCCAGTTCATGTGGAACGGTTCGGCGACCGCGAGCCCGAACTGCTCGTCGAGCCGGTCGTGGTTCGGGCCGGGCAGCGTGAACTCCATCCGCAGGAAGAAATCCCCGCCCTCGGGATCGGTCGAGTATTGATCCGAGCGCACGATGTTGGCGCCCGCATCGAACAGGAACCGCGATACGGCGCTGACGATCCCGGGCCGGTCGGGGCACGCGATCAGCAGCCGCAGCAGGCTCTTGTGCTCGGGCACCTCGGGCCCTACCGATCCAGCAGCGGGTTCGTGAGTTCGCCGCCGTCGAGCCACACCGCTCCGCGCGCGTAGAGCTCCTGCACGCCCGGACCGGTCAGCCCCGGCATATCGCGTTTCACGTCGAAGCCGAGCTCGGTCTGGACATATCCCAGATGGCAGTAGCCGGTGGGGAACAGGTCGAGCTGGCCGCGCTCGAGCATCAGCGTCGCCGCCGGGTCGACGGGGTCGAGCCGGTCCTTCTCGTAGATCGGCTGGCGCAACGCGATGCCCCAGCGGCCGTCGCGTCGCTCGAGGAAGTCGTAGAACCGGCCCGTGCAGACGACGTCGCAGACGACGCCGTGGACCCGAGCGCGCTGCGAGATCGTCATCTTCGCCTGCGAGATCGCGCGTGGACCGTCGACGTCGATCGAGATCCCACCGAGGAAGTGGAGGATGCTCACGCCCCGCTCGAAGCCCTCGCGGCTGACGCGGATGAACTCCGCTGCCGGGCCCTGGAACCAGGTCGCCATCATCACGCCGTCCTCGTGCCAGACCGTCGCGAACCGGTCCCAGTCGCCGGCGTCGCGCCACACGACCCAGTTCCGCACGAGCTCGCCGATCTCCCGTTTGTCGTCGCTCATCACGCCTGTCCGTGCGCCGGCGACGGCAGCGCGCTCGTGGGCGGGATCGGCGGGCCCGGCGGGCGCCCGCTCACGTCCGGGGTCCCATAGGTGTGGAAGGTCTCGATCGTCTTCACGCCCCACGCCTGCCCGCGGGCGCGCTCGGCCTCCGTCCACACGATCGTCTCGTAGCTGGGGTCGTAGATGAAGTGCGTCCCGGTCGTGACCTCGACCCGGTTGCCGCCCGGCTCGTACACGTACAGGAACATCCCCTGCGCGACCGCGTGCTTGGAAGGGGCGGCCTCGATCGGGACGTCGGCGTCGAGGAACAGATCGGCCGCGCGCAGCAGCTCCTCGCGCGTGTCGACGAAGAACGCGAGGTGATGGAGCCGGCCACGGGCGCCGGCGTTGTCGGCGACGTAGATCAGCTCGTGGGCGGCGATCGTCAGGCTCATCCAGGCGCCCGACTCGGTGCCGTCGTCGAGGATGATCTGCTCATAGAGGCGGAAGCCGAGCTGCTCCTCGGCGAACCGGCGGTTGGCGGCCACGTCGGCGGCGAGCACGTTGACGTGATCAAGCCGCTTGACCGCGGCGCCGCGGCCGACGTAGCGCTGCGGCACATTCTTCAGCGCCGGGCGCAGATGCTGCGGCGGGTCGTAGCGCTCGGTCTCGTAATACAGCTCGAACAGATGCCCGTCGGGGTCGCGGAAGCGGTACGCGGGGCCGTGCCCGAGGTCGCCTTCGATCCATCCGACGCCAAACCCGGTCTGCTCGATCGACGCGACACGCCGCTCGAGCGCCTCCGGGCTCCACGCGCGGATCGCGACGTGACCGGGCCCGGGCAACTCGGACTCGGTCAGCTTCATGCTGTAGCGCTGGTAGTCGCCCCAGCCGCGGAGGTAGACGGATTGTCCCTCCCGCGCCTCGATCTCCATCCCGAACAGCTCGACGAAGAACCGCAGGCTCTCCTCGGGGTAGGGCGTCAGCAGCTCGGCGTGGCCGATGTGCGCGAGGTCGTGGATCGGCTCGCTCATCAGGCTCGGCCTCGCAGCTCCTCGAGCTTGTCGCGCAGCCCGTCCAGCTCGAACGACAGCCCGCCGTCCCGCAGCGTCTCGCGCTTGATGCGCTCCTTCTCCTCGCGCTCGCGCGAGGAGGCGAGCACCTCGTCGAGGCGCTCGGCCTCGATCACGGCCGCGCCGTCGGCGTCGAGCACGACCACGTCGCCCTGGCGGATCACGGCGCCGCCCACCTCGACCGGCTCGCCGATCGCGCCGGCGACGTTCTTGGTCGCGCCCTTCACCCGCACCCAGCGGGCCCAGACCGGGAGACCGAGCTCGGCCAGCGTCTCCACGTCCCGGATCGCGGCGTCGACCAGCAGCGCGGCGGCGCCGTGCGCCTTGGCCTGGGTCGCGAGCAGGTCGCCGACGAGCGCGACCGGCTGGGGCACGGGCATCGTCAGCACGACCACTTCACCGGGCTGCACCTCGGCCATCGCCGCATGGACCATCAGGTTGTCGTCCTGGCCGCACCGGACGGTCAGCGCAGGGCCCGCGACGCGCGACCCGGGCAGGGCCTGGATCAGGTCCACGTCGATGTAGCCGCGGCGACCGCCCGCCTCGTAGACGGTCGCCGCCCCGAGCTCCGCGAGCTGCTCGTAGGGCTCGCTCACAGCGCGTCCACCACGTGAGGGGTCACCCGCTGGAACGCCTCGGCCTGTTTGATCTCGGACCGGCCCGACGAGCGCCGGGCGTGGTTGCCCCGGTGGCCCGCCCGCTCGGTGTAGTAGCTCACGAGGTATTGCTGGGCCTTCATCTCCGACATCGCCGCGACCTTCTTGTCGAACACGGCGGTGATGTCGAGGAACGTGTTCGGGATGAAATTGCACAGCTCCGGCTGGTGGGGCTCGAACAGGTGGAGCGCCGGCGGGCGGACGGTCCCCAACGCGCTCGCGACGCCGGCGCCCGCCGCCAGCGTGCGCGCGCGGGAGACCGCGTGGTAGGCGACGGGATGGTCGGGGTTGAAGGGGTCGGTGTCGGTGTGCGTGATCAGCACATCCGGAGCGAACTCCCGGATCCGGTCGGCGACCTCGATCAGCCTGTCCTTGTCGATCTCGAGCGGGTAGTCGCCGAAGTCCAGGCATTCGAACTCGGCGCCGAGCGCGGCGGCGGCCCGCTCGGCCTCGCCGTGGCGGATCTCCTTGACCCGCTCGATCGTCTGCGGGTGGGCGGGATCCTGGTCCTTCCACAGCTCGCCGGACTCGCCGCGCTCGCCGTACGACAGCGCGATCACCTTCGCGGTGCCGCCACCTGCCGCGCAGACCGCGACCGCTCCGCCCGCGCGCCACACGAAGTCGGCCGAGTGAGCGCCGATCACCAGCACGCGCTCGGCGCTCACAGCGGCTGCGCTCCCGCCACCCGGCGCGTGTTCACCACCGCCATCACGTGCACGTCGCGCTCGTCGAGGCCGGCGTCGAGCAGACGGTCGACCATCAGCGCCATCCCGTCCTCGACCGGCGGGTTGCTCACCTGGCCGAGGTCGGTCGAAAGCACCGAGTGCTCGGGACCGACCGCCCGGGTGTTCTCGATCCACACCTCCCACGAGACCTTCCCGGTGTGCGGCGTGGTGAAGCAGCGCTCGAGCAGCGCCCCGCGCTCCGCGAGCGCCCGCTGGTCCTCGACCGACAGCGACTGCGACGGGAACTCCGGATGGGTCACGACCACGTCCGCGACCCCGGCCTCGAGCGCACCGTCGACGACGGCGAAGATCTCGTCTTTCGAGAGATGACCTGTGGCCAGCAGCATCCCGTGCCCGGCGATCATCTCGAGCACCTCCCGCAGCTCCGGCAAGAGCGAGCCGCCGGCGTCGACGACCGGCACCGGCTCGATCTCGATCGCCTGCTCGCGGAGCTCGCGCTGGAGCTTGACCCAGACCGGGACCGCCGCGCCCGGTGGCCCGTCGCGCTCGTGGGACTCGTTGACCGAGTCGACCGTTGGAAGCCACACGGTGCGGGCGCCCTCCCGCGCGGCGACCTCGACCGCCAACGGGTTGATCCCGCCGACGCCGCGGTTCAGCGAGATCGCGCCCAGCGCGCGGATCCCCGGGACCGCGGCGCTGACCACGCCGGCGCGCTCCGCCGTGGACCCGTAGTGGGACTTGAGCACGAAGCCGTCGAGCCCGAGCTCGAGGAACCGGCGCGCGAGCGTCAGGTCGTCGATCCTGCGCTCGACGACGTCCGGCGAGACGTGAATGTGGGTGTCGTACGCGCCTCGCAGAAGCTCGCGGGCGCGCTGCGAGGGCGCATCGCTCATCGCTTGGATCCGATCCTAAGGATTCGGCGCCAGCCGGTCGAGCCGCTCGCCCCCGAGCGCACTGCGCCTTGCCCGCAAGTGCACGAAATTTGTGGGCGGAGCGGCCGGGGTGTATAGGTCACGTACACACCATGCTGGTCCTCGACGAGCACACGGCGCCGCTTGTGCGCAGGCTGTGTGAGCTGTTCGTGCCCGGCTCGGCGCGAGTCTGGCCTGAGGTGTATGTCGACGCGGTGCTGGCGCGGATGCCACCGGCGCAGCGGGACCAGACGGTGGCCGCATTCGAAGCGCTCGCTGACCCGGCGGCTGAGGGCCCCGAGGCGCTCGCCGAGCACGTCCTGGAGCCGGACTTCATGACTGCGCGGGCCCTCGCCTGCGAGGCGTTCTACAGCGACTTCGTGGCGCCGGGAGCACCCGGTCCCGGTGCGTGGGAGGAGATCGACTTCAAGCCGCCGCTGGCGGCGCGGCTGGACAAGGACTGGTCGTTCCTGGGGGTGAGTTGATGAGTTCTGAGCGCTACGACGTCGTCGTGGTCGGGTCCGGCGCCGGCGGCGGCGTCGTCGCGGGCGAGCTCGCCGACCGCGGCCGCCGCGCACTGCTGCTCGAGGCGGGCCCCCACAAGACCGCCGCCGACTACATGCGCTGGGAGGCGTGGGCGAACCACGAGCTCTGGTGGCCGCCCGCATTCGCCGAACCGCCGGGTGAGAACCAGCCGCCACTGATCATCTTCCGCGGCCGATCGGTCGGCGGCACGACGGCGATCAACACGAAGGTGGCGTTGCGTCCCGACGCGGAGGACTACGCCAAGTGGCACGAGGCCTCCGGCCTGCTCGGGCGAGATGGCAAGCCGTTCGCCGAGGCCGAGATGGCGCCGCACTTCGAGCGCATCGAGCGCCGGCTCGGCGTGCGCGAGCGCAGCGACTGGCAGCAGTGCATCAAGACCGTCGTGCCGGGGTTCGAGGCGCTCGGCGCCGAGCTCGAGCCGGTCCTCTCATACACCGACGAGAACTGCATGCGCTGCGGCTCCTGCCTGCAGGGGTGCCCGACGAACGCCGGGAAGTCGACGCTCAACACGTACATCCACCCTCCGTGGGCGCGCGGGCGGCTCGAGCTGCGCGCGGACTCCACGGTTCAGCGGGTACTGATCGATGATCGCGGAGACGGCCTCCGGGCGACCGGCGTGGAGTACGTCGATTCCGACGGGCGGACGCAGGTGGTAGCGGCCGAGGTCGTGGTCGTCGCCGCGGGTGCGCTCGGCTCACCCGGGCTGCTGCTCCGCTCGGGCGTGCGCGAGGCCGCCGACGGCTCGCCGAGCAGCGAGCTGATCGGCCGGCATCTCGGCTTCCACCCGGCGCGGCTCGTCGAGGGGCTGTTCGACGAGATCCAGGACGCGCACATGGTCTATCCGATCTCCGCCCACTGCATGAAGTTCCGCCACGACGCGGACGGCGGGTTCGTCGTCGAGGCGTCGACCGTGCAGGACCCGATCGGGTTCGCGACCGCGCTGTGCGACGAGCGCGGGATGCCGCTATGGGGCGACGAGCTCGTGGAGGCGCTGCGCAGCTACCGCTACTTCACCGGGGTGCTGACGATGGTCAGTGACGAGAACCACGGGACCGCGTGGGTCGACGAGGCCGGCACTGACCGCTACTCGTATGACTTCTCGGAGACCGAGCGCCGGCGCAACGAGGAGTCGCTGCGGTTCGCCACCGAGGTGCTCTCGGCGGCCGGGGCGAAGCGCGTGTTTCACACCGACGTGCTCAGCACGCACATCCAGGGTGGCTGCCGGATGGGGTCGGACCCGCTCCGCTCCGTCGTCGACGCCAACGGGGAGAGCCACGATGTCAAGCGGCTGTTCGTCGGCGACAGCTCGGTGTTCCCGCGCACGCCGGCGGTCAACCCGTCGCTGACGATCATGGCGATGGCGTCACGACTCGCCGATCATCTCGACCGCGGCGAGCACGGCTACTTCTCGGGCGTCGCGACGCGGGCGCTCGCCGCTTGAGAGGCTCCGCAGGCTTGCAGCTCCACCTCGACCAGGATCGGTTCCTGGCGCGCGGCGAGAGCCGGGAGCACGTCGTCGAGCGTCGCGGTGAGCGTGTCGAGGTCGCCGACGCGGACCGCCGGGCAGCCGAGCGCCCGCGCGATCACGGCGAAGTCGATGCCCGGGAACCCCGGCCACGCCGGGACGCCGCCGCGCTCGTGGGCCTGAGCGTCCATGATCGCGTAGGCGCCGTTGTTCATCACGACCAGCAGCACGCCGGCGTCGTAGCGGGCCGCCGACCACAGCGACTGGATCGCGTACATCGCCGAACCGTCGCCAACGACGGCGACCACGGGACGATCCGGGAGCGCCATCCGCAGGCCGATCGCTCCCGTGAGGCCGAATCCGAGCCCGCCGTTGGCGTTGGCGACAAACCCGAGCGGCGTGCGCGCCGCGATCCGCTCGAGCAGCTGCGGCCGGCTCGAGGGCGTCTCCTCGACGAGCACGACGTCCTCGGGCAGCCGCTCGGCGAGCGCGCTCAGCACGTGGGCGGGGCGGAGCTTCTCACCGGGGCCGGGCGGGTCGGGCGGCGCGGGCGCTTCATGCAACGGCTCGCCTTGCGGCCGATCCCGCGCCGGAAGTCGCCCGGCAAGCGCGGCGCAGGTCGCGGCGACGGGCGCGAGCACGCCGATATCGCAGCCGCTCCGGTGGACCTCCTCCGGGTCGTCGCTGATGACCGCCACCCGCGTCCCCGGCTCGAGCAGCGCGACCGCTTCGTCGAACACGTAGGTCCGCAGCGCGTGCGTGCCGATCGCGATCACGAGATCGTGCGTGGCGAGTCGCTCGTGCATCCGCGCGCGCATCCACGGCAAGTGCCCGGCGAACAGTGGATGGGTCTGGGGGAACCCGGGGCGGCTCCCGAAGGTCTCTTGCCAGACCGGGCTTGCGAGCGTCTCGGCGAGCGCCGTGACCGATTCCCAGCCGGCATCGCTCGCGGCGCCTGCGCCGACTACGAGCACGGGGCGCTCCGCGCCGGCGACCAGCTCCACGAGCGCGTCCAGCTGGTCCCCGTCCACCGCTCGCGGCCGCACGACGTTTGCGGGTGCGCCGATCGCCAGCGGGTCGGCCTCCTGCTCCCAATCGCCCATCGGCGCGACGACGAGCGCCGGTCCGCGACCGGTGAGCGCCTCGTGGTAGGCGCGGGCGATCGCGCCGGGGAGGTCCTGCGGTCGGACCGGCAGGCTCGTCCACACGGGGTACTCGCCCGCGAGCCGCTCGAGCGCGCGGCCTGCGAGGAACGGCGAGCTCGCGAGCTGGCGCCGGTCCTGCTGCCCGACCACGATCACCAGCGGCGCGCGGCAGTCGCGGGCGTTCGCGATAGCGTTGACCGCGTTGCCAAGCCCAGGTGCGGTGTGGAGGTTGACGAAGGCCGGAGCCCCGCGGCCGATCGCGTAGCCGGTGGCCATCCCGACGACCGATCCTTCGTGGAGGCCGAGCACGAACTCGAGATCGGACGGAAGGTCGGTCAGGAAAGCGACCTCTGTGGAGCCCGGATTGCCGAAGATCCGAGTCAGCCCCAGGCGGCGCATCACCTCGAAGGTAGAGTCGCGGATGTTCACGGATGAGATCGTTTCAGGTTCGCGTAAGCAGATGACTGGAGCCGCTCGATGACAAGCGTCAGCGCGGATTCGGCGGAGCGCGCGAGCGCGGGCGAGACCCAGACCGTCGTCGCGGCCCGGCGCCTGCGCGACGCACGCACGGTGTTCATCGGCGTCGGCCGGCCGAGCACCGCGGCGATGCTGGCGCGGCTTGTTCACAACCCCGAGTTGGTGCTCGTGTACGAGTCCGGTACGGTCGGCGCGAAGCCGTTCCACGTACCGCTGTCGATCGGTGACGGGGAGCTCGCGGCGACGGCCGACTTTGTCGTCTCCGTGCCCGAGATGTTCAACTACTGGATCGGCCCGGGGCGGATCCAGGTGGCGTTCCTCGGCGCCGCGCAGGTGGATCGGTATGCGAATCTCAACTCGACCGTGATCGGCGACTACGAGCATCCGAAGGCGCGCCTCCCGGGCGCCGGCGGCGCACCCGAGATCGCCGCCAACTGCGACGAGGTGATCGTGATCGCGCCGCACGGCCGGCGCACGTTCGTCGAGCGGCTCGACTTTCTCACGACCGTCGGCCACGGAGACGGCGCCGGCTCACGCGAGCGGCTCGGATTCCGCGGCCGGGGGCCGACCGCCGTGATCACCGATCTCGGCGTGCTCGAGCCCGATCCGGAAACGAAGGAGCTGATGCTCACGCGAGTGCACCCGGGCGTGAGCGTCGAGCAGGTGCTGGAGGCGACGGGCTGGGACCTTCGGGTCGCGGACGAGCTGCTCGTCACCGAACCACCGACCGGCGAAGAGCTGAGCGCACTGCGAGAGCTCTCGTCGAGGTGAGCCCCACAGGAGAGAGAGGAATGACCGAGCAAGCGATCGAGCCGCGCGCGATCTACGACGCGCTGAGCGACACCCCGACGAGCTACGTGCGTGAGGACGAGGACGCGCACCCGCCGCTCGACTACCCGCCGTACAAGTCCACGGCGCTGCGACACCCGAAGCAGCCGCTGATCTACCTGCCACAGACGATCACTGAGGTCACCGGGCCGCAGCTCGGCGAGTGGTGGAGGCTCGGCGAGCACGACCACGATCTGACCCGGCAGCACGAGGGCGAGCCGATCGGCCAGCGGATCACGGTCGCGGGCCACGTGTACGACACGGAGGGCAAGCCGATCCGCGGGACGCTGGTCGAGATCTGGCAGGCGAACGCGGCCGGTCGGTACATGCACCGCTGGGATCGGTGGCCGGCGCCGCTTGATCCGAACTTTTCCGGAGCGGGCCGGTGCGTCACCGACGACGAGGGCCGCTACCAGTTCACGACGATCAAGCCGGGGCCGTACCCGTGGGGCAACCACTACAACGCGTGGCGCCCGGCGCACGTTCACTTCTCGCTGCTCGGGCGGGCGTTCGCGCAGCGGCTGGTGACGCAGATGTACTTCCCCGGCGACCCGTTTTTCCCGTATGACCCGATCTTCAATTCGGTGCGCGATTCTGATGCCCGCGAGCGGATGATCTCGAGCTTCTCGATCCACGACACCGTCCCCGACTGGGCCGCCGCCTACCGGTTCGACATCTACCTCCGCGGACCCGGCGCGACCCCGTTCGAGGAGGCCCATTGATCTTCAAGACCACCCCATCGCAGACCGTCGGGCCGTACTTCGCGATCGGGCTGCCGTGGGACGCGGGCCCGCAGGCGGTCGCTGAGGGCACCCCGGGAACGATCACGATCTCGGGAACGGTCTACGACGGCCACGGGGAGCCGATCCCGGATCACCTGATCGAGACCTGGCAGGCGGACCCGACCGGCCGCTTCGCGGACATGCACGGCTACGGCGGCGCGTCGGAGATGGCGGGCTTCCGCGGGTTCGCGCGCTACGGGGTCGAGGACGGCGACGGCAACTACGAGATCCTCACCGTCAAGCCCGGGCCCGTTCCCGGCCTCGGCGGCACCACGCAGGCTCCGCACGTCGACCTGACGCTGCTCGCGCGCGGGATGCTGAACCGGGTCGTGACCCGGATCTACTTCGCCGACGAGCCCGAGCTGAACGCCGCCGACCCGGTGCTCGCGACGATTCCGGCCGAGCGCCGCGGGACGCTGCTTGCCGACCGCGTCGAGGGCGGGTACCGGTTCGACATCCGCCTGCAGGGCGACGGCGAGACCGTCTTCTTCGCCGTCTGATGGCCGAGCTGCTGACGCTCCCGGACGCCGTCGGCGAGCTCGTCTCGGACGGCGACTCGGTCGCGCTCGAGGGCTTCACCCACCTGATCCCGTTCGCCGCCGGCCACGAGCTGCTGCGCCAGCGCCGCCGCGAGCTCGAGCTGATCCGGATGACCCCTGACGTCCTGTACGACCAGATGATCGGGATGGGCGCCGCCCGGAAGCTGGTCTTCTCCTACGGCGGCAACCCGGGAGTCGGATCCCTGCACCGGTTCCGCGACGCGATCGAGCGCGACTGGCCCCGCGAGATCGAGGTCGAGGAGCACAGCCACGCCGGGATGGCCAACCGGTACGTGGCCGGCGCGAGCGACCTTCCGTTCGCCGTGATGCGCGGGTACGTCGGCACCGATCTGATGGACCGCGCGCCGGTCATCCCGATCGCCTGCCCGTTCACCGGCGAGCAGCTCGTGGCGGTGGCCGCGCTGCAGCCGGACGTCGCGATCATCCACGCGCAGGAGGCCGACCGCGCCGGCAACGTCCAGCTGTGGGGGATTCCGGGGGTGCAGAAGGAGGCCGTGCTCGCGGCCCGGCGGTCGCTGGTGACCGTCGAGCGGATCGTCGACGAACTCGAGCCGCGGCCCGGGGCCGTCGTCATCCCGAGCTGGGTGATCGACGCGGTGGCGGAGGCGCCGGGAGGGTCGCAGCCCTCGTACTCAGCGGGGATCACCGACCGCGACAACGACTTCTACCGGTTCTGGGACAAGGTCAGCCGCGACCGGGAGCAGTTCACGAGCTGGATGGAGGAGCACGTGCTCGGCCCTCGCGCGCGTGTATGAATCGCGGGATGAGCATCGACATCGATCAGCTGACCGCGATCGACGTGCACGTCCACGCCGAGCGCAACGAGGACGAGCCCCAGGACCCGGTGACGGTGGAGGTGCTCGAGGCAGCGGCGCGGTATTTCGGCGGCAGCCCGCCGCAACCGACCGCCCGCGAGCTCGCCGGCTACTACCGCGAGCGCGGGATGATGGCGGTGATCTTCAACGTCGACGACGAGGCGGGGATGGGTCGCCGCCGGCTCGGCAACAAAGAGGTGCTGGCGGCGGCGCGCGAGAACCCCGACGTGCTGATTCCGTTCGCGAGCGTCGACCCGCACAAGGGCAAGCTCGCTGTGCGCGAGATCCACGAGCTGATCGAAGCCGGGGCGCGCGGCTTCAAGTTCCACCCGAACACCCAGGCGTTCTGGCCCAACGATCGCGAGCACTACCCGCTGTACGGGCCGATCGCGGAGGCCGGTCTGATCGCCCTGTTCCACTCGGGCACGACCGGGATCGGAGCGGGAATGCCGGGCGGCGGCGGGGTCCGGCTGAAGTACTCGAACCCGATGTGCATCGACGATGTCGCCGCCGACTTCCCGGGGCTGAACATCATCCTCGCCCACCCCTCGTTCCCGTGGCAGGACGAGGCGCTTGCGATCGCCGTCCACAAGCCGAACGTCTACATCGATCTCTCTGGATGGTCGCCGAAGTACTTCCCGGAGAACCTGATCCGGTATACGAACACGCAGCTCAAGCACAAGATGCTGTTCGGCTCGGACTTCCCGCTGATCACGCCCGACCGCTGGCTGAACGACTTCGAGAAGCTTCCGATCAAGGAGGAGGTTCGCCCGCTGGTGCTGAAGGAGAACGCGGCGCGGCTGCTGGGGCTGTGACGGCCCTCCATCACGAGATCGCCGGGCCGGACGGCGCGCCCGTGTTGCTGCTGGGCCCGTCGCTCGGCACGACGCTGCGGATGTGGGACGGGCAGCTGCCGCTCGCCGAGCGGTTCCGGCTGGTGCGCTTCGATCACCGGGGGCAGGGCGCCTCCCCTGTACCGCCGGGCCCGTATGAGATCGCCGATCTCGGCCGGGACGTGCTCGAGCTGCTCGACACGCTCGGCCTGGAGCGGGTCCACTACGCCGGCCTGTCGCTCGGGGGGATGGTCGGGATGTGGCTCGGCGCAAACGCCCCCGACCGGATCGACCGCCTGGTGCTGCTGTGCACGGCCGCGTTCATGCCGCCGGTTTCGATGTGGGAGCAGCGGATCGCGATCGTCAGCGACGCCGGCTCGGTCGAACCGATCGCCGACGCGGTGCTCGACCGCTGGCTCACGCCGGAATTCCGGGCTGCCGATCCGGAGCAGGCCGCGTCGCTGCGGGCGATGATCGCCGGGTCCCCGCCCGAGGGCTATGCGGCGTGCTGCGGCGCGATCGCGCAGATGGACCTACGAGGAGAGCTGGAGACGGTTCAGGCGCCGACGCTCGTGGTCTCCGGCGAGCAGGATGTCGCTACCCCGGTTGCGGATCAGGAATTGATCGCGGGGGCGGTCGCAGGCGCCAGGCATTCGGTCGTGAGCCCGGCGGCGCACCTCGCGGCGGTGGAGCAGCCGGAGCGAGTGAACGGGTTGATCGCGGGATTCCTGGGCTGACGAACAACCATTTCGCTACAAAGCGCCGCCCGCGCTCGGGCACGTGTAGCGGTGAGGGTCCTATACGAACCACATCGCTCATCAGCGCCCAGGGCCGCGGGCGCTTTGTAGGGAAATCGATGCGCGCGACCACGCGGCGTTCGCCGTTCAGCGCGCCGAGCGGCCGCTGCCTGTGAGGAACGGCTCCAGCGCCGCGAGCGTCTCCCGCGTGCGGCGAGTCCGAGCGCCCGATTCCGCGGTTGTCGCAGACGATCCCCATCCGAGGTCGCGCAGGCCACGCTCGCAAACCCCGTCAGGACCTCACGAACTCGAGCAGGTCCGCGTCGATCGTCTCGGCCTGAGTCGTCGGCATCCCGTGCGGGAACCCCTTGTACGTCTTCAACGTGCCGTTCTGGACGAGCTCTGCGGAGAGCGGTCCGGAGTCGGCGTAGGGGACGATCTGATCGTCGTCGCCGTGCATCACCAGCACCGGCACGGTGATCCGCTTGAGGTCCTCGGTGAAGTCTGTCTGGGAGAACGCGACGATGCCGTCGTAGTGGGCCTTGGCGCCGCCGGTCATCCCCTGCCGCCACCAGTTCTCGATGATCGCCTCGACGGGCTCCACGCCGGGCCGGTTGAACCCGTAGAACGGTCCCGAGGCGAGGTTTCGGTAGAACACGGACCGGTTCGCTGCAAGCTGAGCCTGGAGATCGTCGAACACGCTCTTCGGCAACCCGCCAGGGTTAGCCTCGGTCTGGACCATCAGCGGCGGCACGGAGCTGATCAGCACGGCCTTCGCGACGCGGTCTTCGCCGTGGCGGGCGATGTAGCGCACGACCTCGCCGCCGCCGGTGGAGTGCCCGACGTGGATCGCGTCCTTGAGGTCGAGGTGGGCGGTGACGGCCGCGAGATCGTCGGCGTAGTGGTCCATGTCGTGTCCGTCGCCGACGAGCGCGGAGCGGCCGTGCCCACGCCGGTCATGCGCGACCACCCGGTAGCCGTGCGCGAGGAAGAACAGCAGCTGCGTGTCCCAGTCGTCGGACGAGAGCGGCCACCCGTGGCTAAACACGATCGGCTGCCCCGACCCCCAGTCCTTGAAGAAGATCTCAACCCCGTCCTGTGTGGTGATCGTGCCCATGCGCTTGCCTCCGGTGAGTGTCGGCCTCTTCGACGCGTGACCCGCGAGCCGAGCCTAACCCACGGCGATCGCTGGCCTCAACCGGGGTCACGCGGCCGTAACGGGCCCGCGGTGCCCGGCTCCGCGGTCCGCGCTGATTCAGGGTCGCGGCGAGCCGCCCGGAAGCGCTCGCCGCGCCGGCGAGTCGACCACCAGCGCGCGGGACGCCGTCAGCGCGCGGACCCGGTGACGGACGTCGGGGTGGGATCACGGCTACGCCTCCGGGAGTGAGCGTTCGCTCCTCGCCGTCGATCCAGACCGCGAGCTCGCCCTCGAGGACGGTCCAGGCCTCCTCCTGGGGATGATGCTCATGGACGTCGTGCGCGCCAGCGTCGATCGAGTACGTCACAAGCGTGATCCGCTCGCCGTGGAGCGCGCGCCCCTTCCAGCCCGCGACCGGCTCGATCTCGATCATGTTCGATGGATCGAAGAACGGCACGGACCGACCGTACAGCACGGTTTTGCCGCAACCGTCGGCTAGGGTTCGGGCATCGGGAGCGTCTCGCGCATCCGTGGTTTGACCCGGCCCCAGGTGCTGGTCATCGGGGCGGTCGCGCTGCTCGCCGCGGGCTGTTGGGCGCTCAGCGCAGTGCGGATGCGGGGGATGGATGCGGGGCCCGGCGGCGACCTCGGCGCGACGGGCTGGTTCCTGGCTACCTGGGTCGTGATGATGGCCGCGATGATGCTGCCGGTCCTCACTCCGCTCCTGATCCGGTACGAGCCGCGACGCGGCCAGGCGCTGACGGCGCACGTCGTTCAGCGGGCCGCCTTCTTCGCCGGCTACCTGGCGGTGTGGGTGCTCGCCGGCTTGCTCGCTTACGAGCTCGTCTCGCTCGTGCGCCACGGGCTGGGGAAGACGTTCGCCTGGGGCAACGGAGGCCGCTGGGCCGTGGTCGCGGTGCTCACCGTCACCGCGGCTTATCAGCTGACCGGGCACAAGCGGCGCGCGCTCGACCGGTGCCGGCGGACAAGTGCGGCCGGCGAGGGCCCGGCGGTCGCCGGGCTCCGGGCCGGCGCCAACTGCCTCGATTCGTCGTGGCTGATGATGGCGGCGCTGTTCGCGCTCGGCGTGATGAGCCTGTGGTGGATGGCGGTCGTCGCGGTACTGATCGCGGCCGAGCGGCTGCCGCGGTCCTCGGCCCCCGGCCGCCGCGCGGGCATCGCAATCCTGCTGGCGCTCGCGATCGGCGTCGCCGTCGCGCCGGCGAGCGTGCCCGGGCTGACCGTTCCCGGCGGCCGGGGCGCGATGCCGTCGATGATGATGCGCTAGCCGCGCCGCTCGCGGTACTCGGCTTCGGCCTGGCCGAGCGGCGTCGCGGGGGCCTCGCCGTGCAGGTATTCGGCGGCGATCGCGCCCCAGTCGGCCCCGGCACGGAGGCTCTGGAGCACGACCACGATCATCGCGTGCATCCGCCTGATCAGAATCGACTCGGGCGGGATCGTGAACTGGTTGACCTGGTTGCGGATCTGCTCGCGCTGCTCGGGCCCGGGCCGCTCCCAATCCCGGTCACCGTCGCGGCGCTCGTTCGGAGCCGAGAACCGCCGGTACTTCGGCACGGCGTACCACTTGATCGCGTGGCGCATCAGCTTCAGCGCGAGCTCGGCGTCGACCGAGTCCGCGCGGCCGTCCGGCAGGTATCCTGCGGCGACGAGCGCCGCCTTCATCCCCTCGGCGTCCCGGTCGCGGGCGGCGATCGCGATCGCGCCCTCGGCGGCCAGGTGGCCGGCGTCGATGTCGCGGAGCAGCCCGAAGTCGAGGAAACAGACCCTCCCGTCCGGGCGCAGCAGGTAGTTGCCGGGGTGGGGATCCCCGAGCGCGATCCGGTCGCGATAAAGGAGCCCAAAGAAGAAGCGGAAGACGATCTCGCCGTAACGGTCGCGCACCTGCTCGTCGGCTCGGCGGACCTCCTCAAAGCCCAGTCCGTCGACGTACTCCGACACGAGCACACGGCGCGTCGACAGATCGGTGAACACGCGGGGCACGTAGACGAACGGGTGGTCGCGGGTCAGCCGCGCGATCCTCCGCTGGTTCTGCGCCTCGAGCTCGTAGTCGAGCTCCTCCCCGATGCGCTCGCGCATCTCGGTCGCGAGCGCCTTCGCGTCAAGCCCGGGGGCCAGCCGCTTGACCAGCGGAATCAGCAGCATCGCGTTGCGTAGGTCGGTCTCGACGGCCTCCGCCACGCCCGGGTACTGCACCTTGACCGCGACGTCGTCGCCCTCGACGGTTCGCGCCCGGTGCACCTGACCGATCGAAGCCGCGGCGAACGCCCGCTCGTCGAACTCAGAGAACACGGACGCGATCGGCCCGCCGTACTCCTTGCGGAGCAGCTTCTCGAGGCGTGAGAACGGCACCGGCGGGATCCCGTCGCGCAGCGTCGCGAGCTTGCTCTGAAGCTCGTCCTGCTGCTCGGATTCGAGGCCGTCGAACTCGACCATCGACAGCATCTGGCCGACCTTCATCGCCGCCCCGCGCATCTGGCCGAGCTGGTCGACCAGCTCGCTGACGAGCGCCGTGGTGCGCTCCTGTTCGGCGGCAGCGGCGCGCTTGGGTGAGCGCACGCGGTTCGCGGCCCGCATCCCTGCCCACCTGACGCCCTGGCTCGTCACCAATCCGCCGACGCGCGCGGTACGGGCGACGCGGCCGGTGGGCAGCCGCTTGGCCTCGGGCGGCGGTTCTTCAGTGTCTGCGCCCATCACCCGAGGCTAGCGACCCAGATGAGCAGTACCGCTACGGCGCCGCCAACCCGTGAGCCGGCGCCGTGCCGATCACCTCGCGCCGGCGACGGCTCGGCAGCGCGAGTCCGCACGCCGCCCCCGCCAGCGCGAGCCCGCATGAGACCCAGATCGCGGGCCCGAATCCGTTGGTGAACGCGGTCGGCGAGCTGTAGCCACCGAAGCCGGCGAACACGGCCACAGCGACCGCGATCCCGAACACGCCGCCGAGCTCGCGCATCATGCTGTTGATCCCGGCGAGCTTGCCCGCGGTCTCGAGCGTCGCCGAGCCGACGACGGAGTTCTGCGCCGAGGGAATCGCCATCGAGATCCCGACGCCCGCGACGATCAGCGGTACGACGAGGTGCGAGAACGGAACGTTCGGACCCGCGATCGATGCGATCCACGCGGTGCCGCCGGCCTGGATCAGGAGCCCCGCGACCATCAGCGGCCGCTCACCGATCCGGTCGACCAGAGCGCCGACGCCCGGGGCCACGAGGATGAACGTCGCGGTCCACACCATTAGCCGCAGCCCGGCCTGGAGCGGGTCGTAGCCGAGCCCGGTCTGGAGCAGCTGCGGGAAGAAGAACACGTCGGCGAACAGCGATCCGAGCACGAAGAAGATCGCGGCGTTGCCGGCCGAGAACGTCCGCGAGCGGAAGAAGCCGATCGGCAGCATCGGCTCCGGCGCGCGCAGCTCCCAGCGGACGAACGTGACCGCCAACAGCGCGCCGCCGACCAGCGACCCGATGACCTCGGCGCTGCCCCAGCCGGACGCGTTCCCGCGCACGAGGCCCCAGACGATGCCGAACGCGGCCGCGGTGATCAAACCGACTCCCGGTAGGTCGAGCGCGACCCGCTTGCCGAAGCTCTCATCGAGCCGCCTCAGCACGAACGGGATCGCGATCAGCCCGATCGGCACGTTGACCCAGAAGATCCACGACCAGTCGATGCCGCGGACGATCGCGCCGCCGACGATCGGCCCGAGCGCGACCGCGATTCCCGTCACGGCGCTGAACAGACCGATCGCGGTGCCGCGCTTCTCGGGCGGGAACGCGGCGGTCAGGATCGCGAGCGCGAGCGGCAGGATCAACGCGGCCCCGGCACCCTGGACGGCCCGTGCGGCGATCAGGAACCCGGCATCCGGGCTGACCGCACACGCCGCGGACGCGAGCGAGAACACGGCGAGGCCGACCGCGAACATCCGCCGTCGGCCGAACCGGTCGCCGAGCGCCGCCGCGGGCATCAGCAGCACCGCGAAGCTGAGGTTGTACGCGTTGACGGTCCACTCGAGCTGCGCGACCGACGCGTGCAGGTCGACGCGAACGGTGCTCAGCGCTGTCGCGACGACGACCGTGTCCAGCGCGGCCATCATCGACGCGATGCCGGTGAGGACCACCACCCACGTTCGTCTGGAACGCGTTATTTCGGCAAGCTGTTCCATGGGGTCTCCTTCGATCGGGTCTATCTCTTCAGGAGATCCGCGCGGGCGCCGCGATCCATCGCGGCCGAGGTGCTCAGTGGGCGGGCGGCGGACCCGTCACGAACGGCGCGAGCTCGGTGCCGACGAACGCGGTGATGTCCGCGATCCGGCCATCCGGGTCGAGCGTCAGCAGCTGCACGACCTCAAGCCCCTCGGGGCGCTCGTCCCACCCGGAGTAATAGCTGCCCACGGCGAGCTGTCCGTTCGCGTGCGCGACGCGGACCCGCCGGGCGCGCACCGGCGCGAGGGGCCCGCGGGCGAGGAACGCCCGGGCCGCCACCAGCCCGCGATACCACGTCGGCCGCGGCGGCATCGCGAGCACCGCGTCGTCGGCGAGCATCGACACGATCTGCTCGACGTCGCCGCGCTCCCACGCGTCCATGTAGCGCTCGACGATCGCCCGCACGCGCTGGTCGCCGAGCGAGCGGAGCGTCTGCTGCTGGCTGCGCTCCGGCAGCTGCTCGTCGACCGTCTTGTGCGCTCGCTGGAGCGCGCTGTAGACGGCCTTCGGCGTCGTCGCGAGCGTCTCGGCGACCTCTGCGCCCGAGAAGCCGAGCACGTCACGGAGGATCAGCACGGCGCGCTGACGGGCCGGTAGGTGCTGGAGCGCCGCGACGAACGCGAGCTCGACGCTCTCGCGCTGCTCGTAGCGCGCATCGGGTGCGGCGTAGCCATCGGCGAGCCCGGCGTCCGGGTAGGCCTCGATCCAAACCGATTCGACCAGCGGCGGCGCGGGATCGTCGTGTGCGTCGCTCGGCGGCCCGTAGTCGAGCGGCAGCACCCGCTTGGGGCGGCGCTCGATCAGGCGCAGGCAGCTGTTTGTCGCGATCCGGTAGAGCCACGAGCGCAGCGAGCTGCGTCCCTCAAACTGCGGCAGCGCGCGCCAGGCTCGCAGCAGCGCGTCCTGCATCGCGTCGTCGGCGTCGTGGACCGACCCGAGCATCCGGTAGCAATGCGCGCGCAGCTCCGACCGGTACGGCTCGATCAGCGCTTCGAAGTCGGCCGGGTCCGCGGCGGTGGGGGCGATTGAGCTCACCTCGAAGGGTTAGACCCGGCGGAGCGAAAAAATCCATCGCGAGGGTGCGATTGATTTTGCGCGGGCCGCGGATCGCTACCAGCGAAGACAGTGGCACACCCGGTCGTCCACCTCGAGCTACACACGCCGAACCTCGGTCGCGCATGCGCGTTCTACGGCGGGCTGCTCGGCTGGCGG
>DASXDA010000058.1:0-53974 GCA_036490875.1 Solirubrobacteraceae bacterium | reverse complement strand
GCGGCGACAGCCGGATCGTCGGGATCGACCTGCCCGATCCGAAGCTCGAGGCGCACTGGCGGGACAGCTCGCGCGAGAACCTCGAGTTCACGACCGGCCGCGCCGAGCAGCTGCCGTTCGAGCGCGATGAGTTCGATCTCGTGGCCGCGATCGAGACACTCGAGCACGTCAGCGATCCCGAGCGGGCGGTGGCCGAGCTGGCGCGGGTCGCGCGCCGCCACGTGCTCGTGTCGGTCCCTCGCGAGCCGCTGTGGCGGATGCTGAACGTCGCGCGCGGCGCCTACGTGCGGCAGCTCGGCAACACCCCGGGCCATCTCAATCACTGGTCGCGGGGGAGCTTCGCGCGGCTGCTGAGGAGTCATGGCGAGCTGATCGAGGTGCGCTCGCCATTCCCGTGGACGATGGTGCTGCTGCGAGTCGGATGATGCCCGAGCAGGAAACGGGCACCGCGGTACGCGAGAAGCCGGCCCCGCCGGCCACCGCGCCGCCAGAGCCTCCCGGCGAGCGGAAGGGCTCGTACGCGTCGAGCGCGCGGATCCTGTCGATCGGGATCGCCTCGACCGGGATCTTCACGTTCCTGTACCTGGCGTTCGCCTCGCACGAGCTGACACCCGCCGAGTACAGCCGGATCTCGCTGTGCTGGGCGGTGATGTTCGTGATCCTGTCGGTGATCTACCGGCCGATCGAGCAGCTGCTCTCGCGCACGATCGCCGACCGCCGGGCCCGCGGCCTGCACGGCCACCCGCTGCGGGTCCCCGCGCTGATCCAGTCCGGGTTCGCGCTGCTGTTCCTGATCGTTGCGCTCGCGCTGCGGCCGCAGATCGAGAACGACATGTTCAACGGGTCGAGCGGGCTGTACTGGATCCTCGTGATCGGCGTGCTCGCGTACGCCGCGAGCTACTTCGCGCGCGGCTGGCTCGCGGGCCACGAGCGGTTCGACCTGTACGGAGGGCTGGTGTTCCTCGAGTCGACGTCGCGATTCCTGTTCGCGGCCGCCGTGGCGGTCGGAATCGCGTCCGGCCAGGACGCGGTCGGTCTCGGCATGGCAGTCGCGCCATTCGTCTCGCTGCTGGTGATTCCGTTCGCGTTCTCCCGCGTCCGCGGACGCGGGCCGGCCGGGGTGCCCGCCGCCGACGCCGCGCGCGAGGGCCCGGCCCACGCCGAGATCGAGGAGGCCGCCACCGACCTGACGCTCCGCCGCGGGGCCGGGTTCGCGGTCGCCGTCGTCGGGATCATGTTCGCCGAGCAGACGCTGATGAACGGCGGCGTGCTCGTGATCGCCGCGAGCTCGGGCGCCGCGGCGCTCACGAGCGGCCTGACCGGCTTCGTGTTCAACGTGATGCTGATCGTCCGCGCGCCGCTGCAGCTGTTCCAGGCGATCCAGACGTCGATCCTCCCGCACCTCGCGGGGCTCGAGGCGCGCGAGAACCCCGCGGAGTTCCGCCGGGCGATCCGGATCACGATCCGCGCGATCGCGGCGTTTGCCGGGGCCGTCGCGCTCGGCCTGCTGCTGGTCGGCCCCGCCGTAATGACCGCACTGCTCGGAAACAAGGGTTTTCACTACGGCCGCATCGGGCTCGCGCTGGTCGGCGTAGGCATGGGCCTGCACCTGATCTCCGGCACCCTCAACCAGGCGGCGCTCGCCCGCGGACGCGCGAAGATCGCGTCGATCGCCTGGCTGGTGGCGGGCGCCCTGTTCATCCTGCTGGTCGCGACCCCGACGATCTCGAACGAGGTCACCCGGGTCGAGGTCGGGTACTTCGCGGCGACGCTGGTGCTGTCCGGGCTGCTGTGGCTCGTCTACCGCCGCGGGGCACTGAAGCCGCTCCCCGCGGCGGCTCGGGGGGGCGCGGCGTCGGAGGCGAGCAGCTGAGGCGCCGCCGCTAAATCAGGCCGCTCCGGCCGCCGCCACGAGCTCCGAGTACGCAGGTCCGGGGTCGTCGGACTCGAACACCGCCGATCCGGCCACCAGCAGGTTGGCGCCGGCGTCCGCGGCCGGCCGCGCCGTCCGGTCGTGGATCCCGCCGTCGACCTCGAGCGCGACGGTGTCGGGCAGCGCCGCTCGCATCCCCGCGAGCTTGTCGAACGAGTGCGGGATGAACTTCTGTCCCCCCCACCCCGGGTTGACGCTCATGCACAGCGCGAGGTCGAGCGCGTCCCCGGCGATCTCGTCGAGCGCGTGGGCGGGAGTCGACGGGCACAGGGCGCAACCGGCCGTGCAGCCGGCCTCGCGGATCCTGGAGAGCGTGTAGTGGACGTGCGGGGTCGCCTCGAAGTGGATCGTGATGTTGTCGGCGCCCGCCTTGGCGAACTCGTCGACCTGGCGCTCGGGCCGCTCGATCATCAGGTGGACGTCGATCACCGCGCCGGCGTCATGGACGAGATCGGCCAGGCCGCTCACGATCAGGGGACCGAGCGTGATCGGCGGGACGAAGTGACCGTCCATCACGTCGACGTGGATCACCTTCGCGCCGGCGGAGAGCACCTCGCCGACCTGCGCGCCGAGCTGCGAGAAGTCCGCCGACAGGATCGAGGGCGCCACCCGGCGCTCGAGCATCACCGCGAGGGGCACTACTAAACCGGCTGCAGCATGCTGCCCTTGCAGTGGTTGCACGAGATCTCTGCGGTACTCGACATCCGCACGATCGTCGAGTGCTCGCCGCAGTTCGGGCACACCGACACCAGCTCGAAGCGCTTGAGGCAGTAGACGCAGCGGTATCGGCCGGGCACCGCGGTCGGTCGCAGCCACGGCTCGCCGCAGCCGGGGCACTCCGGACCGAGCTTCACTGAGGAGTCGCTCACCGGTGCCCAGGTTAACGAGCCGGTCGGCGCAGCCGGGCGATGAAGAACCCGTCGGTGCCGTCGCGGTGCGGAAGCAGCTGGGTCGCGCGCTCGAGCTCGAGCTCCTGACGGTCCACGAGCAGCCGGTCGATCACCCGCTCGCTCTCCGCCGATGAGATCGTGCATACCGAGTAGACGAGCACCCCGCCCGGCGCGAGCGCCGACGCGCCCGCCGCGACGATCCGCTGCTGGAGCTCGGACAGCTCGGCGATCGCCTCCGGGCTCGCGCGCCAGCGGAGGTCGGGCCGCGACTGGAGCGTCCCGAGGCCGCTGCACGGCGGATCGACGAGCACCCGGTCGAACGGTGGATCAGCCCGGGGCGCGGCGGCGTCGCCGAGCTCGACCCGCACGCACGAGGCGTGCATCCGCGCGGCCGTCTGCTCGAGCCCGCGTGCCCGTCCCGAGTTGCGCTCGACGGCGACCACGACGCCGTCGTCCTCGAGCAACGCCGCCAGATGGGTCGTCTTCGCGCCCGGCGCCGCGCAGAGATCGAGCACGCGCTCGCCGGGTTGCGGGGCCAGTTCCCGGGCGGCGGCCATCGAGCCGCGCGACTGGGGCATGATCGCGCCGTCCCGCCACAGAGCCGAGCCCTCGGCGTCGAACGGCCCGTCGAGGACGAGCCCCTCGGGGAGACCGGGCGCAGGGTGGTTGGGCACGCCGATCACGCCGGCCACCTGATCCGCGGGGGCGAGCAGGGTGTTGGCGCGGATCGCCGACTCGGGCGGCTCGTTGATCCGGCGCAACAGCGCGCGGGCCTCGCCGGTCCCGAGCTCCCGCCACCACAGCTCGGCGAGCCATTCCGGGACCGAGTGCATGATCGACGCGGCCGCCGGATCACGGTCGTCCAGCGCGCCGACGATCTCCGGCCCCTCGCCGACGGCGCGCCGGAGCACGGCGTTGATGAGCCCCGCGCCGCCGGGGCTCGCCTGCTTGACCAGCTCGACGCTCTCGTTGACGGCGGCATGCGCGCCGACTGCATCGAGGTAAAGCAGCTGGAAGAGCCCGATTCGGAGCGCCGCGAGCACCGCAGGCTCGAGCTCCGCGAGCGGCCGGCGCACGAGCCGGCCGGCGACGTGGTCGAGCGCCCGGCGACGCTGGACGGTCCCGTAGGCGATCCGCATCGCGAGCGCGCGGTCGCGGGGGTCGAGGCCGAGGCGCCGCGCCTCGGCCGCAAACGCGCGGTCGGCGTACGCCCCCTGCTCGAACACGCGGCGGACGGCGGCGAACGCGCACGCGCGCGCCGGGCTCACCTGCGAAACCCGCGCAGCCAATCCTCGCCGCTCATCTCGCGGCGTCCCGGAGGCTTCACGACGTCCAGCTCGAGCGCTCCCTCCAGGCATCCGAGCACCGGGCGCGGCCCGTCGAGCGAGAGCTCCCCGGGCGGCAGTCCGACGTCGAGCACCCGCGCCCGCATCACCCCGAGCGGGGTGCCGTCCTCGAGCGCAAGCTGCGCGCCGATGTGGGGTGTCAGCGCCCGCACCACCCGCTCGAGCTCCCGCGCGGGCCGCCAAGGGTCGAGCCGGCGGTCATCCGGGCCGATCTTCTCGGCGTAAGTCGCGAGCGCGTCGTCCTGCTCGGCGCACGGCGGCGAGCCGGTGAGGGTCGAAACCAGCAGCGTCCCACCGAGCTCGGAAAGCCGCTCGGCGAGCGTCCCGTACGTGTCCTCGGCGCCGATCGGCGCGCCCTGTTGAGCGCACACCGGACCGCTGTCGAGCCCCGCCGTCACGCGCATGATCGAGACGCCCGTGCGCTCGTCGCCGGCGATGATCGCCCGCTCGATCGGCGCGGCGCCGCGCCAGCGCGGGAGCAACGAGGGATGGACGTTCAGCATCGGGTACTCGGATAGCAGCGGCTCCTTGATCAGTCCCCCGAACGCGCACACGCAGACGGCGTCGGGCCGGGCCGACGCGATCCGCTCCCGCGCGTCCGGCTCGTTGACGGAGGGCGGCTGGGCGACCTCGATCCCGAGCTCGGCCGCGGCCTCGGCGACCGGGGGGCTCGCGACGCGACGGCCACGGCCACGGGGCCGGTCGGGTCTCGTCACGACCAGCGCCGGCCGATGCGCTGAGGCGGCCAGCATTCGCAGCACCGGGACCGCGAACGGCGCCGTGCCGAGGTAGACGGTTCTCACCGGAGCGGTCTACCCGTCGGCGGGCTTCACGCTACGCGGCCTGCTCGGCCTCGCGCAGCGCACGGATCGCCTCCTTGCGCTGCTCCCGCGTCGCCCGTTCGAGGATCAGCACCCCGTCGAGGTGGTCGATCTCGTGCTGGATCACGCGGGCCTCGAGCCCCGAGGCCTCGACGATGAGCGGGTCGCCCCGCTCGTCGAGCGCGCGGACGCGGACGTGGACGGCCCGCTCGACGTCGACGAGCACCCCGGGGAGGCTGAGACAGCCCTCCTCCATCGTCTCGAGCTCCTTCCCGCTCCACTCGATCTCCGGGTTGACGAGCGCCGCAATGGGCGCCTGATGCTGCACGCGGTAGACGAGCACGCGGTGTAACACGCCCACCTGGGGTGCGGCGAGGCCGACACCGAGCGCATCACCCATCAACAGACCCATCCGCTCGACCTCGGAGAGGAGCGTCTTGTCGAACTGCTCAACCTGCCTGGCTCGGGTCTTCAGCACCGGGTCGCCGAACTTGCGGACGTGCGCGAGCGCGGCCGCGCGGCGGCGCGCGAGCTCGGGGTCGAGCTCGAGCTCTCGCTCCTCGTCCTCATCCGGCTCGACCTCGAAGGTCTCCTCGGCGTCGACTGTCTCGGTGTCGTCGGCCACGTTCTCAGTCTACGAAGGAAGCGGAGGGTTTCAGGCGCCTCCGCGCAACCGCGGTCATTGAGGGTCGACGTCGACGCTGATGCTGACCCCGCGCCGGCGGGCGGCCTTTGAGATCCGGTCGACCGCGGCGCCAGCCGCCCGGATCGCCGCGGCCCGCTCCCCGGCCTTGACCACGAGCTGGCTGCGGGCCTTCCCGCGCAGCTTGAACAGCGGCGCGGGCCCCAGCACCGTCGCCCCGGCCGGCGCGATCGCGCCGCGCAGCTCGGCGGCAATCGCGTGCGCGTCGGCTGCCGACTCGGCCCCGCACACTATCCGGATCAGCGAGCCGAACGGTGGATAACAGAGCGCCCGTCGGCGGGTCAGCTCCTCGGCCAGGAACGCGTCCGCGTCGTGGCGGCCGGCGTGGATGATCGCCCGCGCGCTCGGGGCGATCGTCTGGACGAGCACCCGGCCCTCGCGATCGCCACGCCCGGCGCGCCCGGCGAGCTGCGTCAGGAGCGCGAACGTGCGTTCCTCGGCGCGGAAGTCGGGGAACCGCAGAGTGCGGTCGGCGTCGAGCACGACCCCGAGCGTGACGTCGGGGAAGTCGTGGCCCTTGGCGACCATCTGGGTGCCGATCAGCATCCCCGCGTCGGCGCGCTCGAACCGCTCGAGCGTGGTCGCCGCCCGGTCCTTTGCCGCGACGATGTCGGCGTCGAGCCGGAAGATCGGGAACCGGTCGTCGCCGAGCGCGGCGCGGAGCTCCTCCTCGAGTCGCTCGGTCCCAGCCCCGTGCCTGGCGAGCGCAGCCGATCCACACCCGCGGCAGCGGCTCGGGACCGCCTCTCGGTGGCCGCAGTGGTGGCACGCGATCACGCCGTCGGCCATGTGCAGCACCAGTGAGACGTCGCACTCGGGGCACATCCACACCCGCCCGCACGCGCGGCAGGAGAGGAAGTTCGACCACCCGCGACGGTTCAGCAGCACGATCGCCTTGCGCCCGTGCGCGCGCACGTCGGCGAGCGCCATCCGCGTCTGGGGATGGAGCGGATGGTGCTTACCGCGCATGTCGAGCACCTCGACCGGCGGCAGCGGACGGCCGTCGACCCGCTCGGGCAGCCTCACCGTCCGCAGCAGGTGGACGCTCTCGGGCCTGGGGGTCGCGCTTCCGCACAGGAGCACCGCCCGGTGCTGCTCGGTCCGGTGGGCGGCGACGGTTCGCGCGTCGTACCGAGGCTCGCCCTCATGCTTGTAGGAGCCGTCGTGCTCCTCGTCGACGACGATCAGTCCGACGTTCTCGAGCGGGGCGAACACCGCCGAGCGGGGCCCGACGCCGACTCGCGCCTCCCCCGACCGCAGCCGCTGCCACTCGTCGTAGCGTTCGCCGCGCGACATCGCCGAGTGGAGCACCGCGACGACATCTCCGAACCGCTGCTGAAAGCGGGCGACCGCCTGTGGCGTGAGCCCGATCTCCGGCACCAGCACGATCGCGGACCGGCCGGCCCGTAGCGTCGCCTCGACCGCTCGAAGGTAGACCTCGGTCTTCCCGGAGCCGGTCACGCCGTGGATCAGGAAACGGTCGGGGGCGCGGCGCTCGAGCGCGGCGAGCACCTGCTCGAGCGCGGCCTGCTGGGCGGCGGTCAGCGCCGCCGGGGCCGCGCCCGCGGCCAGCCCAGGGCTGGCAGGCCGGCGGCGCCGGCGCCGGAGCTCGATCGTCACGAGCCCGCGGCGCTCGAGCCTGCGCAGCAGCGGAGTGCCGAGCGTCGCCGCGACCGCGTCCCCATCGTCGCCCAGCCGCTCGAGCGCCGAGCGCTGCGGACCCGTCAACTGCTCATCCCCGCCCAGCGCCTCCCTCCCCCGTTCCGTGATCCCCGCGACAAGCGCCTCGCGGGACCTGGCGCCCGTCGTCGAGCCCGGCGCGAGCATCAGCCCGAGCGCCCGCGCCGGCGTCGAGCAGGTCTCGTCGGCCAGCCACATCGCGAGCTCGACCAGGTCGGCCGGGACCCCCGCCGCGAGCACCGCCTCGGGCTCCGCGAGCCGCTCCGGCTCGAGCTCGGACTCGCCGGCCAGCTCGACGACCACGCCGAGCGTCGTCCGGTGCCCGAACGGAACGCGTAGCAGCGACCCGACCCCGACGTCGTGCTGGCCGCTCGCGAGCCGGTAGTCGAACGGGCCGCGCACCGCCCGCGTCTGTGTCAGTGGCTCGACGCGGGCGATCGGCAGAGCATTCGGCGAAGCGGGTTGGCTCATCGGCGCAGTCAGGGTAGAGGCGGCCGACGATGGTCCGCCGCGCGCCGCGTGCACTAGGGTCCCTCGCGGTGGACCCGCATCCGGGAGAAGAGATCCTGTACCACGCTCACCCATCGTGGCGGTCGATGCCCGGCTTCCACGTGAAGGGCCTGCTGGCAGCCGTCCTGGTCGGGGCGATCGCGGGGCTGATCTCCGCGATTGTCGACGGCAGCGTCCAGGTGCCGTGGGTGATCGTCGCTGTGCTGGCCGTGTTCGTCGCGAACCTCGGGATCGGCATCGTCCGCCGGCTGCAGACCACGTACACGGTCACCACCGAGCGGCTGACGATCGAGCGGGGACTGATGACGCGCGTGCTGCACGAGACCCGGCTCGAGCGCGTCCAGAACGTCAACCTCCGCCAGTCGCTGCTCGACCGGATGCTCGCGGTCGGCACGATCGATTTCGACACCGCCGGCGGCGCCGCCTACGACTTCGCGTTCGTCGGGGTCGCCGAGCCGAAACGGCTCGCGCGAACGGTCGACACGGCGCTACGCGAGCGCCTCGTCCAACCGAGCCACAGCCCTTAGACGACTACGCGGCCTCGACCTTGGCCGCGCCGAGCCCCGCGGCCTCGCGCAGGGTGGCCGCCTTGTCGGTCCGCTCCCACGTGAAGTCGTGGTCCTCGCGGCCGAAGTGGCCGTACGCCGCGGTCTTCTGGTAGATCGGGCGGTGGAGGTTGAGCTCGTTGCGGAACGCGCCCGGCCGCAGGTCGAAGTGCTCGGAGATCAGCTCGAGGATCTTCGAGCGGCCGACCTTCTCGGTCCCGAACGTCTCGACCATCACCGACACGGGATGCGCGACGCCGATCGCGTACGCGACCTGGACCTCGGCGCGGTCGGCGAGGCCGGCCGCGACCACGTTCTTCGCGACCCAGCGCGCGGCGTACGCCGCGGAGCGGTCGACTTTCGACGGGTCTTTCCCTGAGAAGGCGCCGCCACCGTGGCGGGCCATCCCGCCGTACGTGTCGACGATGATCTTCCGGCCCGTGAGGCCGCAGTCGCCCATCGGGCCGCCGATCACGAACCGTCCGGTCGGGTTGACGAGCAGGTTCTTGTGGAGCGTGCGGGGGTCGTACAGGTCCGGCGTCTCGCGCAGCACCGGCTCGACCACGTGCTCCCACACGTCGTCCTTGATCAGCGACTCGGCGCCGTCCTTATGCTGGGTCGAGATCAGCAGCTTGACGATTTCGACCGGCTTGCCGTCGACGTAACGGACGGTCACCTGCGTCTTGCCGTCCGGGCGCAGGTACGGAACCCGCTCCGCCTTGCGGACGTCCGCGAGCCTCTTGGCGAGCTTGTGCGCCAGCGAGATCGGCAGCGGCATCAGCTCGTCGGTCTCGTTGCTCGCGTACCCGAACATCATTCCCTGGTCGCCGGCGCCGGCGATGTCGAGTTCGTCGTCGTCGCCCGGGTCGGTCCGCGCCTCCCACGCCTGGTCGACGCCCTGCGCGATGTCGGGCGACTGCTTGTCGATCGCGTTGATCACCGCGCAGGTGTGGCAGTCGAACCCGTACTCCGCGTTCGTGTAGCCGATCCGCCTGATCGTCTCGCGCGCGATGTCCGGGATGTCTACGTAGGTCTCGGTCGTGATCTCACCGGAGACGACGACGAGGCCCGTGTTGACCAGGGTCTCGCACGCGACCCGGCCGGTGGGGTCGTCGCGCATGACCGCGTCGAGGACGCCGTCGGAGATCTGATCGGCGATCTTGTCCGGGTGACCCTCGGTCACGGACTCGGAGGTGAACAGGAACTCGTTGTCGGAATGGATGCTCATGGAATCTGGAGGAACAGCTCCGCGGTCGTGTCGGCCTCCCCCCTCGACGACGTCAGGCCTACCGTCCGGATCCGTTCGAGGTCCGGCCGCACGGCTGACAGCCGGGCGCCACTCGTCAGGCCCATCTGCTCGCCGAGGTTGAGGAGCTGGCTGAAGTCGAGAAAGAGTAGCGAGGTGACCCGGGATGAGCCGCCCGGGAGCACCGCGGCGTACCGATCCTCGTCGGCGAGCGAGCTCGAGTGCCTCGCCACCGCGCCGATCGCCCGCACGCTCGTCGAGACGACGATGAGTCCCTTGAACACCGCGTAATCGAGCTGCAGGCCCGGGCTGATCGACAGCTGGCGGACGGCGACGCCGTTGGTCGTCACGTCGTTCCAGACGGGCGCCTGGCCGGGTCCATCGCTAGGCGGTGGGAACAGCTGTGCGAGCGGCCCCTCGGCATTGCCGAGCACTCCCCGCGCCTCGTCGGGGTGCGGGGTGCGCGCCACGATCACGGGCGCGGGCCCGCCGCCCTTGGCCGCACCAGGGGAGATCGCGACCGCGGTTTCGCCCGAGAACAGCGACAGGAGCTGCTTGACGTTGGCCCCCTCCGAACCGAGCGCGACCCCGAGTCGCTGAAGCAGCGGGCCGAGCTGCGGCGCGATTCCCGCGGTGGCGGTCGCGGAGAGCACCCCAGGGGCCGCGCGCGAGAGGCCGCGGACGTCGAGCAGCAGCGAGGAGCCGGCCGGTAGCACCGAGGCGAGCGTCGGCTCAAAACGCGGTGCGGGGCCTCCGCTGAGGTGCGCGAGGCTCGGGTCAAGCGCGCTGTGGACGGTGACCCGCGCGCCGCCGGATACCGCCGACAGCGAGATCGTCGCCGCCGTCAGCGCCGGCTGATCCAGAAGCCGGCCGACCGCGCCGAGCACCCCGCCGCGCGGGACCAGCACCCTGCGGACGCCCGCCTGGGAGACGTAGGCGTCGAGCACCCGGTCGGCGGGCTCCGGCTGGGCCGCACGCTCGTAGGCACGATTGTCGGCGAGCGGGGGCGCGGAGCCGTCCGCGACGTCGATCGCGCTCTGGACGCTCGCCGGCTGGCCGATCGCGAGGTAGTGGCGGACGAACGCGAGCACGGTCCCCGACCGGTAGCCGAGCTCGGTCACGCCGCGGTAGGACCCCATCGTCGTCGCGCCGCCACGCGACAGGAACGCCTGCGCGCGGGCCCGGTCGCGGACGTCGAGCAGGATCAGCGATCCAGCCGTCGTCGACGCCGTGTTCAGTAGCGAGAACGCCGCCTCCTTGCCGAGCCACGGGCGGACGTCGCGGACGAGGTCGGACGTTCCCGCCGCCGCACCGGGGCGGCTGAAGATCGCGCCGAGCCGCGCGCTCAGCGCCGCGCTGGCGAGCGGGACGTCGGGGAACTTGCGCTCGAGCGCGATCGCCTGCCGGACGGCGGGCCGAGCGGTGTCGGTCGAGAGGTGGATGTAGGCGAGCGCGTCAGCCGGCACCAGCGCGGCCGCACCTGTTGCCGGCGGTGGCTCGCTCGATCGCAGGCTCGTCGCGATCACGGCCGCGAGCGCTACCAGTCCGGCGACCGCGACCGTCAGGATCGCGACCAAGCGGCCGTCGAATCTTCTGGATCGCCTCTGCCTCGCGGCCGGCCTCGACAGCCGCGGCTCCTCCGTAAGCGTTGACACCGGTCAGGTCAATTAACCACGGCGCGCGCCGGTTTGCGCCAGTCACCCTCGCGCGCCGCCGCTCTGATGTTGTGTCGCCGCGATCGGCCGCTATAAGGTTGCGGCGAGGGGAACAGTGGTTCCCCGGGGGTGCCTAACAAAGGAGCTTCAGATGTCGAACGCATACGCCGAGCGCGTGATCGAGCGCGCAGAGCGCGACGACACGTTTCGCCAGCAGCTCATGGAAGACCCGCGGGCGGCGATCAGCGCCGATCTCGGCATCGAGCTACCGGAGGACCTCGAGATCCGGGTGATCGAGGAAGACCCTCGGGAGGCCGTGATCGTCCTCCCGGCGAGCGCAGAGCCACGCGAGGTGTCCGAGGAGCAGCTTTCGCAGGTGGTCGGCGGGGCGGGCACAGCCGCGCTCGGCTCGTGGGGTTTCCTGCTGCACAGCTACGGACTGGCCACCCCGTAGGAGCGCCGGTTCAGAGAGCCAGATAGGGCGGGGCTTCCGACGGGTCCGCGCCGAGCGCTGCCTCGATCAGCGACGCCTGGTAGCGCATGTCGGCCTCGCCGAGCGACTCGAGCTGCCGCCGGGCGGCCTCGAGCGCCGAGGCCTCGAACGAGAGGATCGGGTTTCCGCCGGCGGAGAGGAGCCACTCCGCCGATCCCGGCGTACTGAGGTACGGCACGTCGCGGTCGTTCAGCTGGCGCTGCTCGGAGCGATGGAGCTCCCACAGCTCCGAGGGGGCCGGAGCGTCGAGCAGCGGGCGCCCGAGGATCTCGAGCTCGATCCCGTAGTCGACGCCGGAGCTCAGCCGCGACGGAGCACCGGCTGAGCTCAAGACCTTGACGTAGACGTGCGTCGGCCTGAACAGCGCCCGCACCGGAGCCGCGCGTAGCCCGGCGAGTGGTCCATCATCGGCGAGTAGATCGTCTCCGCGGCCGCACAACAGGCGATAGGCGCGCTCGAACCCGGCACGGAGATGCTCGGCGTAGTCCTGCGGCCGCTGCGCCACTCCCGCGATCTGCAGTTCGTTGCGTGCCGGCCCCACCGTCCGGGAGCGCAGGACGAGCCGGGCGACATCGGTGTTCGGGTGCTCCCAGTCGGGCAGCGAATCGTCCATGACCTGAGCACCGATGGCGCCGAGCGCGCCGATGTCGTATGCGTGACCGTCGGCAGCGACGATCCAACTGGGGAGCATCCCGACCGCGAGCACCGAGCGCTGCATGCGGTCGGCCGCGGCGCGACGCTCCCCGTCCGCCCCCGCGTCGACGGGCTTGAACAGAGGATGCAGCACGGTCTCCGCGTCGATCACGATCGGGTGCTCCCCGGCCGCGATCAGGTTCTCGAAGTGACAGTCCTTGCCACCGATCGCGTGCATCAGCGCCAGCAGCGACCCCGCCCGGCTGTAGAACCTCCCCGCCCCCGCGGGATCGGCGACCGGCTCGTGCGCCGCGTACTCGACCCAGCCGTAGTCGCCGCGGTCGACGACCCGCAGCACGCGCAGCGCAGGGTTGGTCCCGCGCTCGTTCAGCCACTCGACGAGCCGGGAGTAAGCCACCTCAGTCGCGAGCGGCTTCGGCTTGTAGATCAGCGTCACGCCCGACGCGAACCTGCATTCGATCACCCTCCGCTGTCCCCGGTGGGGGTCAGAACGGGCATCGCCGAGCGTCTCGAGCCGACCGAGGGGCGCGGCGCCCGAGAACGTGTCCGCGAGCACCCGCAGGTCGCGTGCCAGGCGCTCGGCGAACTCGGTGGTGGTCTCGACCCATGCCAGCGCGAGCACGCCGATTTGTCGTGCCAGCACGGGATACGCCCGCATCACGTCCGCCAAGCCGCCCCCGCGCAGCTCCGCGATCCACTTCCGGTACAGGCCGCTGCCGGGCTGCCCACCGGCCCGCTCGATGGCCTCGTCCAGCGGAGCGATCAGCGGTCGGCGCCAGCACCGGAACTCGAGCTCCCCCACCCTGGCGGCGACGGCCCCCAGCTCTGCGAGCAGCCGGCGCTCAAATTCCCGAGGGACCGCCGGAGCGAGCAGTCCTCGGTGGGGATCGAGCCGCGGGGCCAGCCGCCGCCGGGCGGCCCGCACGAACGGCAGCGCGAGCTCCTGGAGCGGGATCGGGCCGCGATCATCGCGGAGCAGACAGTCATCGCCATCGAGATCTTCCGCGGCGAGCTCCTCGAGGCCCTCCGCGATCAACGACGTCCACTCCGGTAGCGGCTCGCCGGCAGGCCAGCTGCAGCCGCCCGCCACGAGTCGTACGGAATCGCCGTCAAGACCATCGAGCGCGAGGCGCTCCTCGAACCGCTCGGCGTCGCCCCCAGCAACCTTCTCGCTCCAGCGCGCGAGCCGTGTATTCACCGCCGCGGGGTCGTCCGGGTGCAGCTCGACCACACCGGTGATCCGCTCGTCCAGCGTGCTCGCGCGAGCGGCCAGCTCGGCAAGCGCTTCGGCATGCACGTCGCGAACCCTATTGGGCTCGCTGTCGCCCGCTCCCGGAGTACGCCGCCCGCTCGCCCGCGCGCTGATTGCGCTCGACGAAGTCGATGATGCAGGGCACCCCGTCGAGGCCGTACCGCTCGCGCAGCCGGTTCTCGAGGTAGTAGGCGTAGTCCCGGGTCAGCTTCGCGCGGGAGTTCACCTGGATCGAGAACCGCGGCGGCCTCGTGCCCGTCTGCGTCATGTACAGCAGCTTCAGCCGCGTGCCGCCGCGCCGGAGCGTGCCTGCCGGTGGCTGCCGGGCACCGATCGCGTCGGACAGGAACCGGTTGAGCTGCGGAGTCGGGATCCGCGTGCGGCTGCGGTCCGCGAGCGCGATCGCCTCGGTCAGCAGGCGGTCGACGTGGCGGCCGGTCTTCGCGCTCGCCGTCAGCACTCGGGGGCGCAGCCGGAGCTTCTGGTGGGCCCGGGCGCGCTCGTGCTCGAGGTCGACATCCTGGGCGACGTCCCACTTGTTGAGCACTAGTGCCGTCGCGCAACCGCTGCGCATCGCGAGCTCCGCGATCCGGAGATCCTGCGCGGTGATCCCGTCGGTCGCGTCGCACACGACGAGCGCGACGTCGGCCCGCTCCGCCGCCCGCCGCGAGCGCAGCGCGGTGTAGTACTCGACGGACTCCGTCACCTTCGCCTGGCGGCGCAGCCCGGCGGTGTCGACGAGCACCAGCTCGCGGGCGGGCGGGCCGGCATACAAAAGCGGGAGATCGATCGCGTCGCGCGTGGTCCCGGCCTGGTCGGAGACGATCACGCGCTCCGCGCCGAGGAACCGGTTCACGAGCGAGGACTTGCCGACGTTCGGGCGACCGATCACCGCCAGGCGGACGGTGTCCTCGTCGGGGCCGGCGTCGTGCGACGCGTCGGGAGCGAGCGTGACCAGGCGATCGAGCAGGTCACCGGTGCCGAGCCCCTGCGCGGCCGATACGGGCACCGGATCGCCGAGCCCGAGCCTGTGGAAGTCGGCGGCGAGCGGGACGTCGGCGACCGTGTCGATCTTGTTCGCCGCGACGACCGACGGCAGCGGCGAGCGTCGCAACAGATCGGCGACGTCGGTGTCGCCGGGGCGGATCCCCGCCTTGGCGTCGACGACCAGCACCGCGGCATCGGCTTCGGCAAGCGCCGCCCGCACCTGCTCTTGGATCCGGCGAGCGAGGTCGGCGGTGTCCTCGAGGTCGACTCCGCCGGTGTCGATCAGCGTCAGCGGCCTCCCGTTCCACTCGGTCTCCAGCTCCTTGCGGTCCCGGGTCACCCCGGGCGCCTCGTGCACAACCGCCTCGCGCGACTGTGTCAGCCGGTTGACCAGCGAGGACTTGCCGACGTTCGGATACCCGACGATCGCAACCTTCATAACGGCTTTCGAGGCTAGCTGCCGCCGCGGGGCACCAGATCGACGATCCTCCGCACGACCTCGGAGATGTCGAGTCCGGTCGTGTCGAGCTCGACCGCCCCATCGGCGGCCTCGAGCGGCGAGTGCTCGCGTGAGCGGTCGCGCTCGTCGCGGATCGTCTGCTCGGCCAACACTGTCTCGAGGTCGACCCCGAGCTCCGCCGCGCGGCGGCGGGCGCGCTCCCGGGGATCGGCTGTGAGGAACACCTTGAGCTCGGCGTCGGGCGCGACCACGGTGCCGATGTCGCGTCCCTCCGCGACCCAGTCGCCCTCCGACATCAGGCGGCGCTGCTCGGCGACCATCGCCTCGCGCACCGCCGGGTCCGCGGCGACCCGCGAGGCGGCCTCGGAGACCTCGGGCGTGCGGATCGCGGTAGTCACGTCCTCGCCGTCCAGCAGAACCCTGTCGCCGAGGTCGATCCGCAACTGGGTCGCGATCGCGGCCGGCTCGGCGCCACGGCGAAGCGACGCGACCGCGACCGCCCGGTACATCGCCCCGGAGTCCAGATAGGTGAACCCGAGGTCGCGCGCGACCGCGCGCGCGACGGTCGACTTGCCGGCGCCGGCGGGCCCGTCGATCGCGACGACTGTCATCCGCTCAGTGCCTTCACGTCGTCGGCGAACCCCGGATAAGAGACGTCCGCAGCCTCCATCCCGACGACCTCGACCCCCTCGGCCGAGGCGAGGCCGGCGACCGCTCCGAGCAGCGCCAGCCGGTGGTCGCCATGCGCGTGCAGGCGCCCACCGCGCAGGCCGCCCGTGCCCCTGACCGCGAACCCGTCCGGGAGCGCCTCGATCTCGGCTCCCAGCCCCCGCAGCCCGTCGACCACGGTCGCGATCCGGTCGGACTCCTTCACCCGCAGCTCGCCGGCGCCCCTGACGACGGTCTCGCCCTCCGCGAAGCACCCGAGCAGCGCGACCAGCGGGAGCTCGTCGATGGCCAGCGGGACCTCCTGCGCCTCGACCGTCGTCCCCTTGATCGGCCCCTCGCAGACATCCAGGTCGGATACGGGCTCGTCGGGGCCGAACGAGCCCGGGGGCTCGAGCTCGCCGAGCACGATCGCGTGCATCCGCTCGAGGATCCGGATGAAGCCGGTGCGGGTCCAGTTGACGCCGACGCCCTCGAGCACCAGCCTCGATCCCTTGACGAGCACCCCCGCCGCGATCAGGAACGCCGCCGATGACTGGTCGCCGGGGATCTTGAGCTCGTCGAACTCGAGCTCGTCGGTGTTCGAGACGCGGGTCGTGTAGCCGCGCTCCGGGTCACCCTCACGCTCGAGCGGCGCGCCGGCGCGAAGCAGCATCCGCTCGGTGTGGTCGCGGGTGGGAATCGGCTCGATCACGCTGGTCCGCTCCGTGAGCAGCCCCGCGAACAGCACGCACGACTTGACCTGGGCGCTCGCTACCGGCAGCCGGTAGTCGATTCCGACCAGCTGGGCGCCGTGCACGGTGAACGGCGGGAAGCGGCCGTCGCGGGCGTCGATCTCGGCCCCCATCTGCACGAGCGGCTCGGCGATTCGGTCGATCGGCCGGGACCGGATCGAGTCGTCACCGTCGAACTTGAAGCTCATCCCCTGCTGGAACGCGAGCCATCCTGGGAGCAGCCGCATCAGCGTCCCGGCGTTGCCGACGTCGATCCGCGCGGCTGGCTGCTGCGCGTTGCGCAGCCCGCAGCCGCGGATCAGCAGCCCCCCGTTTCGCTCCTCGACGATCGCGCCGAGCTCGCGGACCGCCTCGACCGTGGAGCGGGTGTCGGCGGCCCGCAGGTAGTTCGCGATCCCGACCGGCTCCGAGGCCATCGCTGCGAGGATCGCGGCCCGGTGGGAGATCGACTTGTCCGCGGGCACCCGGAGTCGGCCGCGCAGCGGCCCCGAAGGGTCGAAACGCACGTTCACGCCCGCACCACCGGAAAGCCGAGGCCGGTGATCAGCGCCTGCGCCCGGCCGCACGCCTCTTCCCCGGAGATCCACAGCGTGATCACGCCCTCGCTCATGTCCGGCGCCGGGTAGAGCGCCATGTCGGCGATGTTCACCCCCGCCCGACCGAGCTCGAGCGCGAGCGTCGCCACCACTCCCGGCCGGTTCGGGACCGACACGCGGAGCTCGAGCAGCGGCGCGCCGGCGAGCTGGGACTCGAGCAGCCGCCTGCGGTCGCCCGCGGCCGCGTCGTTCCACGTCGTGATCCGCTCCCCGTCGCTGTCGCGGAGCGCCTCGCGGACGCGCTGGAGCGCCTCGATCGCGCGGTCGATCCCGGCGCCGAGCGCGTTCCGGTTGGAAATGTAGATGTCGGTCCAGATCGCGCTCGGGGCTCCCGCCACGCGGGTCGCGTCGCGGAAGCTCGGCCCGGCGGCGGGCAGCCGCTCTCCCCCCGCCTCCAGCGTGTCGGCCGCCTGCGCTACGAGCACGTTCGCGAGCACGTGGGGAAGGTGGGAGACGGTCGCGAGGATCGTGTCGTGGACGTCCGGCTCGATCGCGGCGGGTCGGGCCCCGAGACCCACGAGCAGCCGGTGGAGGCGCTCGTACAGTACGCCAGAGCTGGTCCTCGTCGGCGTCAGGTACCAGATTGCGCCGTCGAATAGATCCGCCCGGGCGTGCTCGATCCCAGAGCTCTCGGCGCCGGCCAACGGATGCCCGCCGACGAACCGCGGGTCGTCGTGAGCGGCCACGACCTCGCGCTTGGTCGAACCGACGTCGGTGACGACGCAGTCGGCCGGAGCAGCCGCGAGCACGTCGGCGACTGCGTTCGGCAGCAAGCGCACCGGCACCGCGACGAACGCCGCTTCGGAGCCGGCGACGGCGTCGGCCGCCGACGGCGCGATCCGGTCGATCGCGCCACGATCGAGCGCGGCTTTCGCCGCCTGCGGGCTCTCGTCGAAGCCGGTGACGGTTGCGTCGAGCCGGTCGCGGGCCGCGAGCGCGACCGAGCCGCCGATCAGGCCGAGGCCGACGACCGCGATCCGCACTAGCGATTCGAGCGCCGGGTTCTCACGGCGCCGGCCAGGCCGTGGAGCAGCGAAACCGTCGACTCCCAGTCCAGGCAGCCGTCGGTGATCGACTGCCCGTAGACCAGCTCGCCGTCGCCGAGCTTCTGGCTGCCGCCGACCAGGAACGACTCGACCATCGCGCCGGCGATCGCGCGGTTGCCCTCCGCGATCTGGCGACCGACCTCTTCGGCCACCGCCGGCTGACGGAACGGGTCCTTGCCGGAGTTGTCGTGCGAGACGTCGACCATCGCGCGTTCGGGGAGCCGGGCGGCGCTCAGCAACGACATCGCCTCGGCGAACGCTTCGGCAGCGTAATTCGGCGCTCCCCTCCCCCCGCGCAGGATGATGTGACAGTCCTTGTTGCCGCGCGTGTGCTGGATCGCGGCCGTCCCGTCGTCGGCGATCCCGGCGAACGCGTGCCGGACCGCCGCCGCGCGGACGGCGTCGACGGCGACCTGGACGTTGCCGTCGGTCCGGTTCTTGAAGCCGACCGGCATCGACAGGCCCGAGCCGAGCTGCCGGTGGATCTGGCTCTCGGTCGTGCGAGCGCCGATCGCCGCCCAGCTGACCGCGTCGGAGATGTACTGCGGGGTGATCGGGTCGAGGAACTCGCAGCCGACCGGCAGCCCCGCGCTGAGCACGCCGAGCAGCACGTGGCGCGCGCGCCTGAGCCCCTCGTTGACGTCACCCGAGCCGTCGAGGTGGGGATCGTTGATCAGCCCCTTCCAGCCGGTCGTCGTGCGCGGCTTCTCGAAGTACACCCGCATCGCGATCAGCAGGTCCTGCTTGAGTTCCTCGGCGACCGCACTCAGGCGACGCGCGTACTCGAGCGTGGCGTCGAGATCGTGCACGCTGCACGGCCCGACCACGACCAGCAGCCGGTCGTCGTCGCCGTCGAGGACCGCGTGCACCTGCTCGCGCCCGGTGAGCACCACGCGGACGTTGTCGTCGGACAGCGGCAGATCGTCGAGCAGCCGCTGCGGCGAGACGAGCGGCTCGACCCGTTCGATCCGCTGGTCGCGGAGCGCGTCGGCGGTGCGCGAGGGCGTCACTCCCACGGCATCCGCCCCAGCTCGGCGGCCGCCCGAACGCGTTCGGCGAAGCCGGCGAGCTCGTCGGTGCGGAGCGCCTGCGGCCCGTCGCAGATCGCCTCCTCCGGCCGCGGATGAACCTCCACGAGCAGGCCGTCGGCGCCCGCCGCGGCCGCCGCGAGCGACAGCGGCATGACGAGCTCGCGCCGGCCGGCGGCGTGGCTCGGGTCGACGATCACCGGGAGCGACGTGCGCTCCTTCAGCGCCGGAACGGCGGCGAGGTCGAGCGTGAACCGATACGCCGTCTCGAACGTGCGAATCCCGCGCTCGCACAGGATCACCGACTCGTTGCCCTCCTTGAGCACGTACTCGGCCGACGACAGCAGCTCGTCGATCGTGCTCGACAGACCGCGCTTGAGCAGGACGGGCTGCCCGGAGCGCCCGGCCTCGGTCAGCAGCGGGTAGTTCTGCATGTTGCGAGAGCCGATCTGGAGAACGTCCGCGACCTCGAGCACGTGCTCGATTTCTCGAGGATCGATGATTTCCGTGACGACTGGCAGCCCGGTCTCCGCCTTCGCCTCGGCGAGCAGCGCCAGCCCCTCGGCGCCGAGGCCCTGGAACGCGTACGGGCTCGTGCGGGGCTTGTAGGCGCCGCCGCGGAGCAGCGTGCCGCCGGCGTCGCGCACGGCGATCGCGGTCTCGAGCAGCTGCTCGCGCGACTCGACGGCGCATGGCCCGGCAATCAGCGCGAAGCTGCCGCGCCCGATCGTTGCCTCACCGATCTCGAGTCGCTGCCTGGTTCTTGGTTCTGTGGCGATCATCCTGCTGGTCCTTTCGGCGAAAGCGTAGGGAAGGTGGAGCGGAGGCATCTGCGGCGCTCGAGAGCTCGACGGCCCGCTTACGCGCGGGCGAGGGTGGGAGCAGGGACGAGCGCCTAGCTAAATCGCCAGGCGTACCAGCAGCAGCCGGGGAGGTCCAACGAGATAGGGCTGCTGGTGGTCATCGCGAGGGGTTCTACCAGAGGGGGCGCTGGATTCCAAGCGTGGTCGATTTGACACGAACGTCCGTGTCAAACACACCACACTCAGCCGAGTAGCTCCGCGAGGGCCGCGACGAACCGCTGGTTCTCGGCGTCGGTCCCGACCGTGACCCGCATCGCGCCCTCTCTCCCCAGCGATTTTCCGGCCCGGACCAACACTCGCCGCTCGGCGAGCCCGGCAACGACATCGCCTTCGTCAACGCCCTCCGGCAGGAACACCCAGATGAAGTTCGCGTCGGACTCGGCTACCCACAGGCCGAGGTCGCGCACCGCCTCCTGGAGCGACAGGCGCTGGGCGAGCGTGCGCTCGACTCGTCGCTCGACCTCGTCCTGGTGGCGCAGCGCCTCGAGCGCCGCCGCCTGCGCGCCGATCCCGAGGTAGAACGGTTGGCGCACCTGGTCGACCGCGACGCGAAAGTCCGCCGATCCGCACAGCGCGTAGCCGACCCGCAGCCCCGCCAGCCCGTAGACCTTCGAGAACGTCCGCAGCAGCACGAGGTTCGGGTAGCGGCGCAGCAGCTCGAGCGACGCGTGGGGATCGCCGATCGCGAGCGAGAACTCGACGTAGGCCTCGTCGAGGATCACGCAGACGTTCGGGGAGACCCGGTCGAGGAACCGCTCGACCTGGTCGAGCCCGACCGCCGTCGAGGTCGGGTTGTTGGGGTTGCAGATCAGCACCAGGCGCGTGGCGACGGTCACCTCCGCGGCCATCGCCTCGAGGTCGTGGCGCTCGTCGGAGTCGAGCGGAACCTCGATCGAGCGCGCGCCCGACGCCGCGCCGAGATGCGGGTACACGCTGAACGCCGGCCACGAGTAGACGATCTCCGCGCCCGGCTCGAGCAGCGCCTCGCCCGCCGCGAGCAGGATGTCGCACGAGCCGTTGCCGAGGGCGATCCGCTCCGAGGGCACGCCGTACCGGTCCGCGAGCGCGCCCCGCAGGCGCGAGTACGACGGATCCGGATACCGGTGGCTCGAGGCGATCACCCGCTGCGCGGCCTCGACGACCGCCGGCAGCGGCCCAAAGCACGACTCGTTCGAGGCGAGCATCGCGACGTCGTCGCCCAGCTCGTAGCCGCCGGCGACCGGGTAGACGGGGATCCTGCGGATGCGCTGGGCAAACTCGAGCGTCACTGCTGACGCCTATTGTGCCGCGTCGAGATCGGCCCGTAGCGAGCGCGCGTCGCCGAGATACACGTGACGTGGAGGGCGGTCCTCGGGCGCGTAGTAGTGGACCAGCACCCGGATCACGCGCGGTAGCGAGCCCGGGACGGGGATCTCGCGGGTGCACAACAGCGGCACCGAGTGGAGCCCGAGCTGGCGCGCGGCGAGCGCGGGAAACTCCGCGTCGAGGTCCTCTGTGGCGGTGAAGATACAGCTCACCATCGCCTCGGGCTCGAGCTCGTTGCGCTCCATCAGCTCGCGCATCAGCTCGCTCGTCGAAGCGAGGATCTGCTCGGCCGTATTTGACTCGACGCTAGTCGCGCCCCGGAGAGCGAAGAGCCGCATTGGGCTGTGATTCTGCCAGAGCCCTCTCGGGGGCACCCGGCGAGCGGAGCTGGTACACGGCCGCGCAGCCGAATCTGTGAACCGACGACGAGATCGGCGCGAGCATCCGCCCCACGCTCGGGGGCGCCGTGCAGTCGGTCAGCACGAAGTGAGCGCCGACGCCGTTGACGAGCCGCCGCGCCCGCGCCCCTTGGATCGTGCCGTCGAGCAGGTGCTGCGCGAGTACGGCCCTTCCGCTGCAATCCGGCTCCGACCACAGGCAGTCGCCGACGAACGTCCGCCGGCCCGTCTCGGCGGGCACGACCGCGCCGAGGTAGAAGCGGGCGAGGACCCCGCCGGGGGTACGGTTGTCCGCCAGGTAGCGAAGCGCGTCCTGCTCGCTGCCGGTGATGAAGTTGGCGTTGCCCGGAGTCGGAGCGGCGAGCGTCTTGGCGGTGCGCAGCTCCCAGTAGGTGGCCGGGATCGTGACCGCCGCGACGAGGACGCAGGCGATCAGCCAGCGGTGTCGCAGCCGCCCGAACCCGGCGCGCTGCACGCCCTCGACCGCGAGCACCGACAGCGGCAGCGTGATCCCCTCGACCGAGTGCAGCGGCGTCGCCGACAGCGCGGTGGCCGACAGCACGAAGATCGCCACTGCGGCCAGCGGCCACACGCGCGTGACGGTCTCCAGGAAGGTGCGCGGCCGGCGCCGCCATGCCGGGATCGACGCGATCAGCAGCGGCGCGAGCGCGAGCGCGATCGCCCAGAACGGGAACGCGTGCTTGCTCGCGTCGCGCGCGTACGTCCACGACGAGTCGAAGTGGCCGAGCAGCAGGTAGTACGCGAGCGGGATCCCGGTCGCCACGAGCGTCATGAACGGCAGCGCCAGCCCCGGTCGCCGGCGGGTCCCGCGCCACGCCGCCACTTCGGAGCCGAGCACGATCAGGATCATCAGCTCGCCCTGCCAGGGATGGAGCGAACTCGACGCGGCGCCGAGCAGCGCCGCGGCCCACGCGAGGCGGCGCGAGCCCCTCCCTCGAGCGCCCTCGTAGCAGACGAGCGCGGCGACCATCAGCCCCACGGCCAGCAGCCCGAGCGTGTAGCCCCAAGAGAGGAACCCGGCGAACAGGTCGCCGAGGACCCCGAACGAGCCGCCGACGATCGTGAACGAGCCGAAGAACAGGGCGAGCACGAGCGCCACTCGCCGCGGCCACACGCCCGGCACGGTGCGGCGGATGAACGCCTCGAACGCGAAGAACGTGACGACCACCGCAACCGGCTTCCAGAGCAGCAGCGCCAGCCACGGCGCGACGCCGAGCGCGGTCAGACCCGCCGAGATCGCGACCGCCGGCTGCAGGTAGTCGGCCGGCGTCCCGTGGATCACGAACATGTTCGCCGACAGCACGTGGTGCGAGGCGGACTGAATCCACGCGAGGTACTGCATCTGGTCGACGACGTAGACGCCGTCGGTGTGGGTCCACACCCGTCCGTTCGCGACGACCTGGAACAGGTCGAGTCCGACCACCCACAGCGACACCGCGACGAACGCGCCGAGCACGGCCAGCTCGAACCACCCGATTCGCCTGCGGGGTGGTTCGACCGGCCGTAGCGGCGATCGCCTGGTGCCGATGGGCGCGGTCCGGGGGACGCCCGCGACATCAAGTTCAACGCGCATCGACGTTCGACGCTAACAGCACGCTAATAATCAAGCCGTAAGCCCGGGGATCACCCCCCCGAATGGGCTAGCGGGAGAGCTTGTGCTGTAACACCGACGAGGCGTGCCCGGCGGAGGTGGCCAGCGGGTCGATGCCATGGTTCGAGACGTAGATCCCCGTCGCCGGCATGAACGTCACGAGCAGGAACGCGGTCAGCGCGAGCAGCGCTACCCGCAGCGCGCGGCTGGTGCCGAGCGCGGCCAGCGGCGCGAGCCAGATCAGGTACCAGGGCATCAGCCACGCGAGGCTCGCGATCAGCGCGAGCGTCGCCCACCCGGCGCGCGAAATCCAATCACCGCGGCGGCCACCGCCGAAGCCGCGCGCGACCAGCACGACGACCGTGACCACGACCGCGGCGTCGGCAAGACGGAGCAGCAGAGGCGTGCCGCCGCCGACCCCGAGCGCGAGGCCGACCACGTTCGGGATGCTGAAGTCGGTCAGCAGCGTGCTCTGGTCCTGGAGGTTCGGCAGCGACAGCCCGAACAGCGCGAGGCTCATCAGGGCCAGCGGGATCGCGCCGAGCGCGGCACCGGCGAGGATCCGCTCCCGGCGCCGGCGGGAGTCGACAGCGAGTAACAGGAACGGCAGCAGCAGCACCGCCGTGAACTTGACCGCCACCGCGAGCATCAGCACCGCGCCGGCTCCGAGATCACGCCAGCGCGGGTCGGTGCCGTCGCGCGGAGGCGCGGTCAGCAGCGCGATCGCGGCCGTTGCCGGGACGAGCATGAAGAAGTCGTTGTGGAAGCCCCCGACCGCGTAGATGATGTAGATCGGGTTCAGCGCGACGAGCGCGAGCACGAGGCGCGGGTCGCGACGGAGGTTGACGGCGCACAGCCACAGGAGCCCCAGGAACGCGAGGCTGCCTAGCACCGTGACCGTCTTCAGCAGCCAGAAGGAGAGCGACAGCGAGCCGATCGGCAGCAGGTACGTGATGGCCGTGAACAGCGGGCCGTACGGACTGTGGAGGTTGTGCCAGGTCGCGAGCCGGAAGATCGGGTCGTGCACCGTCGCGCGGATCACGTGCGCGTACGGATTGAGGTCGTGGAGCGCACCGAGCCGCGCGTACCCGAGGTAGTTGAACATGTCGGTGAGCTGCAGCGGCGGGCTCAACAGGAGCAGCACGTGGATCGCGACGATCGTGATGACGATCGCCCGCTTCGACAGCGCTCGCCAAGCCGCGAGCACGACGCCGTAGGCGACGGCCAGCAGCACCAGCAGCACGCTGAGCCCGTACGAGACCGTCAGCTGGTTGCCGTTCGGAAGGCCGCTGAACAGCGCGTGGAGCGGGCCGGACTCCCAGCCCGGAAACACCTGGTCGGACCTGGGAACGAGCACCGACGGACCCGCAGCCGCGAAGGCGACCACCGCCAGCACTCCGAGCACGATCGAGACGAGCGCGATCCGCCCCGCCAGCGGCCCGGCGACGATCCGGACCCGCGGGAGCGCGAGCCTGCCGAGGGTCGGCGCCGGGGTCGGGAGCGCGACCGCGCCCTCGGCGGTGCTCGCAGTCGACCCCGTCACCGACGAGGCTGAGACAGCTGCGGGCCGGAGTGCCACGGGGCCGTCCCGGTTGGCGGCTTTTCTACTCATTCGCTGCAAATAGTGCCCGGCGCGCTGTGCAAGTTGATGCCGTACCGGGTTGAAATCTGGTTAAGAGGATGACAGCGACCTAAGATCCCGGCCCGTGAGCGTCGGTGTCATCGCGCCGGGGAGGGGGTCGCGCTCGGCGTCGGAGAGGCATCGACGACGGACCGGCGCGCTGGTCGCAAACCCGACCTTCGTCGGTGTTGCGGCGCTGACCGTGCTCGCCGCCTTGCTCCGGTTCTATCGCCTCGGTCACCAGGGTTTCTGGTTCGACGAAGCGAACACCGCACTGCTCGTCCACTTCTCCCCCGGCAAGATGCTGGGGCTGGTCCCGCAGACCGAGTCGACGCCGCCTCTGTACTACTGCGTCGCGTGGGTGTGGGCGCGCCTGTTCGGCTATGGGGAGGTCGCGCTGCGCTCGCTGTCGGCGGTCGCCGGCGTGCTCACCGTGCCGGTGGCGTACGGCGCCGCGCGGAAGCTGATCTCGGTGCGCGCGGGACTGATCGCGGCGGCGCTGACCGCCTGCAGCCCGCTGCTCGTCTGGTACTCGCAGGAGGCACGGTCCTACGCGCTGCTGGTGCTGCTCTGCGCGGCGTCGCTGCTTGCGTTCGCGTACGTGCTCGAGCGGCCGACGGGCCGTTCGGTGGCCGCGTGGGTGGTCTGCTCCGCGCTCGCGCTCGCGACGCACTACTACGCCGTGCTGGCCGTGGTTCCCGAGGCGCTGTGGCTACTGCTCGTCCATCGCCACAGCCGAGCCGTGCAGGTCGGCTTCGGGCTGGTGGCGCTGTGCGGGATGGCGCTGATCCCACTCGCGATCAGCCAGCACGGGACGGGCAAGGGGAACTGGATCTCGCACGCGCCGCTCGGCCGGCGGACGGCCGAGATCTTCCCCCAGTCCGCCGCCGGGTTTCAGTCGGTCGCGTACTCGGTGCTCGAGCCGCTTGCGCTCGCGCTGGCGATCCTCGGGCTCGCGCTGCTCGCCTTCCGGTCGGATCCCGAGGAGCGCGTCGGAGGGCTGATCGCCGCCCTGCTCGCCGTGGCCGGGCTGGTGCTCGCGTTCGTGCTCGTCGCGGGCGGCTTCGACGATCTGCTGACGCGCAACATGCTGCCGATCTGGATGGCGGTAGCGGTCGCCGTCGCCGGCGGGTTCGCGGCCCGGCGAGCGCGGGTCCCGGGTCTGCTTGCGGCGGTCGCGCTGTGCGGGATCGGGGTCGCTTCGACGATCGGGATCGCGACCAACAGCAATTACCAGCGGCCGGACTGGCGCGCCGTCGCGCGTGTGCTCGGCGCGCGGCCGGCCGCCGGGGACCGCGCGATCGTCGTCCAGCACTACCGCGACCTGCTGCCCCTGTCGCTGTACCTGCCGGGACTGCGGTTCAGCAGCCGCCACGGCGCGACGGTCTCGACGCTCGACGTGGTGTCCTTCACCTCGCCGCAGAGCGCGGGTTTCTGCTGGTGGGGGTCGGCTTGCAACCTGTGGCCGTCGCGAATGCAGTCCTCGTACGCGATCCCCGGCTTCCGTCCGGTCTGGCGCCGACGCGTCAAACAGTTCACGGTGCTGCACATGGTCGCGTCGAGAGGCCGCGCCCGGGTCACGCCCGCGGCCGTCTCCCGTGCGCTCGTGACGACGCGCTACCGGAACGACGAGCTGCTCCTCCAGCGTTAGCCAGGGCGCGTAGTTCGGCGTCCGTGAGCCGTCGGTGCCTGCCGGATTTGAGTTCGCCGAGCCCGAGCGAGCCGAAGGCGATCCGCTCGAGGGATTTCACCCGATGGCCAACGGCCTCGCACATCCGCTTGACCTGACGCTTGCGCCCCTCGTGGATCGTGATCTCGAGCGTGTCGCGGGCAAGGCGGCGGACCTTGGCGGGTGCGGTCTTGCCGTCGTCGAGGTCGATGCCTGCTTTGAGGGCGTCGATCGCCTGGTCGCTTACGGGCGGGTTGCGGACCGTCGCCCGATACGTCTTCGGCACCTCGAACGACGGGTGCGTCAGGCGGTGCGCGAGCTCACCGTCGTTGGTCAGGAGGATCAGGCCGGTGCTGTCGGCGTCGAGGCGGCCGACGGGGTAGAGGCGTGCGCTCGCCTCCGGGACCAGCGAGACGACGGTCTTGCGTCCGTGCGTGTCTTTCGCGGTCGAGACGATGCCTCGCGGTTTGTTGACTGCGTAGACGACGCGTTCTGGCTCAGGCTGAACTTCGTGGCCATCGAGCAGGACGTGGTCCTCGGCGGTGACGTCACGGGCGGGGTCCGTGACGGCGGTCCCGTCGATCGTGACCCTTCCCGCGCGGACGATCTCCTCCGACGCGCGCCGGGAGGCGACGCCGGCCGAGGCGAGGTACTTTGCGAGGCGCATGATCTGACAGAACGATGGCGAATTCGTCACCCCTGTGTTGACGGAATCGCCGTCGTTCGCCCGCTGCCCGTTATAGGCTGCCGCCGATGGAGATCGACGAGGCGCTGCGCCGCTGGAACAAGGTGATGGTCGGCTTCGACCTGGCGCTCGGGTCCGCGGCGCTGCTCGCGCCCGCGGCGACGCTGCGGGCGCTCGGCCACGACCGGCCCAGCCCGGACGCCGAGCACCTGTTTCGGCGCTGCGGCCCGATCTGGCTGACGTTCGCCGCCGGCCATGCCCGCGCGGCGGCCGGCAACCGCCCGCAGGACTGGTGGGCGCTCGCGTGGCTGCGCGGAACCGAGATCGCGACCGACGCCGTCTGGGCGGGGTCGCCGGCGCTGACCCGCCCGGGCGCGAAGGCCGGGTTGCGGCTCGCGGGGCTCGCGAACCTCGCGATGGCGCTCGGCTACGCGCGCCTGGCGAAGTCCAGCTCGAGCGCCTGAGCAGTGGCCGGCGCCCGTGTCGGGCGCGGAAGCAGCGCCTACGCTTGACGTGGCATGGACCTCCAACTGCTCCAGCAGACGCTCGCCGAGCTCGGCGAGCCTCCGTTCCGCGCCCGTCAGGTCTGGCGGTGGGCGTCGGAGGGCGTCGCCGACTACGAGGCGATGACCGACATCCCCAAGCGCCTGCGGGGCGAGCTGACCGACAAGGTCCCATTCTCCACGCTCACTGTTGAGAATGAGACTCATTCGCAGATTGATGGGACGGTGAAGGTGCTGTTCCGGACCGGCGACGGGCGGCCGGTAGAGGCGGTGCTGATGCGGTATCGCGACGGGCGGCGGTCGCTGTGCCTCTCCTCGCAATCCGGCTGCCCGCTCACCTGCACGTTCTGCGCGACCGGCTCGATGCGGTTCGGCCGCAACCTGAGCAGCTCGGAGATCGTCGACCAGGCGCTCCACTTCCGCCGGACCACCCCTGTCGACCACGCCGTATTCATGGGGATGGGCGAGCCGATGATGAACCTCGACGCGGTGCTGCGAGCGTGCGACCGGCTTCCAGACGTCGGCGTCACCTCTCGCCGCACCGCGATCTCGACTGTCGGCTGGATCCCGGGAATCGAGCAGCTGACGGCTGACCCCAGGCCGCTGCGGCTCGCGCTGTCGCTGCACGCGCCGGAGCCGGCGCTCCGGTCCGAGCTGATGCCGGTCAACGACCGCTACCCGCTGGCCGACGTGCTCGCCGCGTGCGAGGACCACTACGCCCGCAAGCGCCGCAAGGTGTTCGTCGAGTACGTGATGCTCGCCGGAATCAACGACTCGCGGATGCAGGCGGTCCAGCTCGCGGAGCTGCTCGACGCCAGGATCTACAAGGTCAACCTGATCCCGTACAACCCGACGGGCTCGGCCTTCGAGGGGTCGACCCCGAAGGCGATCGGGGCGTTCCGGGACGAGCTCGAGCGCCGCGGGCTGAACGCGACCGTGCGACTGACGCGCGGCAGGGACATCGACGCCGCCTGCGGGCAGCTGGCGGTCAAGACCGGCAACACCGCCGTCGTCGCCCGCAGCTAGGCTGCGGCGCGATGCGGTTCGACCTCTTCTACGAGCTCGCCGTCCCGGACTTCGCGCGCACCAGCGAGCGCGAGGTGATCGGCCAGGCGCTCGAGCAGATCGCAGCGGCCGACCAGGCCGGGCTCGACGGCGTATGGCTGGCCGAGCACCACTTCCAGCGCGAGTTCTCGCGCAGCTCGGCCCCCGAGGTGCTGCTGGGAGCGATCACGCAGCGCACCCGCAGGATGCGCGTCGGTCACGGGGTGATGCTGCTCCCGTTCCACGACCCGGTGATGAGCGCCGAGCGGATCGCGACGCTCGACACCCTGACCGGCGGGCGGGTCGACGTCGGCATCGGGCGGGGGCTGCTCCCACTCGAGTACGAGGTGTTCGGCGGCGCGATCGAGGAGAGCCGGGAGCGTGTCGACGAGGGGATCGAGATCATGCGCCGCTGCTGGAGCGACGGCGCTGCCTCCTACGACGGGCGCTTCTGGTCGTTCCCCGAGGTCGACGTGTTCCCGAAGCCGGTGCAGCAGCCCCATCCGCCGCTGTGGACGGCGGCGGTCACGCCGGCGACGTTCCCGCTCGCGGCGGAGCGGGATCTGGGGGTGCTGGCCGGGCCGTTCAAGCCGCTGTTCATGGTCGCTCAGGACCGCGACCGGTTCGTAGCCCGGTGCGAGGAGCTCGGGAAGGACCCGCGCGCGCTCGGGTTCGGGATGACCCTCGGCGTGGTCGTGCTCGACGACCACCGTCGGGCACGGCAGGTCGCCGAACGGCACGTCCGCTGGTTCTACGAGCGGCTGCTCGGACTGACCGCGCACGTGCTCGAACGCGGCGGCGACAGCTACCACTACTACCGAGACGAGCTCGCGACGCTGCGCGAGCTGACCGGCGGCACGCCGTCGCTCGACGCGCTCGACGCGGCCGGAATGGTGATCGCCGGCAGCCCCGACTACGCGATCGAGCGGTTCCAGCGACTCGCGAACACAGGGCTGGACCACGTGCTCTGCGCGGTCCAGGCCGGCGGCGTCCCCCACGCCGACGCGATGCGCACGATCGAGCTGCTCGGCGAGCGCGTGATCCCGGCGCTGCGGGAGACGACTGCGCCGCCGCCGGGCGAGGACGCCCGCGAGAGCTTCCGCGACGCCGACCTGAAGATCCTGCTCCGCGACTCGGCCGCATTGACCCCCGACCTCGCGATCCGCAGCCTGCCGCTCGCGTTCCGGCCCCACCAGGGACCCGGGCTCGAGGCGCTTTACCAGATCGAGGTCCGCGGGCGAGATGGCGGCACGTGGTGGGTGAGGATCGCCGGGGGCCGGGCCGAGGTCCTGCCCGGCGACCCGGGGCAGGCTCCCGACGTGCAGATCCGCGCGGGCGCGAAGACGTGGCTGCGGCGGGTCCGTGGCAACCGGCGCATGACCCTGTTCGGCCGAGTCCGGATGACGGGCGACCCGGCGAAGGCTGCGTCGTTCGAGCGGCTGTTTCTCTAAACCTTCTGAGCGGCCGCCAGCCGCTCCGCCGCGCGCCACGCCAACGCCTCGATCGTCAGCGTCGGGTTGTACCCGCCCGAGGTCGGGAACACCGAGCCGTCGATCGCGTAGAGGTTCGGGATCCCGTGGAAGCGCTGGTCGGAGTCGACGACGCTCGTGTCGGGGTCGTCGCCCATTCGCATCGTCCCCATCTGGTGGTTGACGAGGCCGCCGATCGCGTCGGGTGCGGCGCGACCGGGGCCGCGCTGGGTGAGGCCGCCGGGCCCCTGCTGCGGGATCGAGGTGGTCGCGGCGAACGGGAGCACGAACTCGGTCGAATCCGCCCCCATCGCGGTCAGGATCGCCGCCAGACGCGGCGCGACCGCCGCCGCGACCGCGTAGTCATTGGGGTGGTGGAGGTACGTGACCCGTGAGACCGGGAACCCGTAGGCGTCGGTGACCGTCGGGTCGAGGTCGACCATGTTCGACGGCACCGGCGGGTCCTGGCCGACCATAGTGATCCATTGCACGTGCCCGAACTCGCGCGCCATCGCCTGCTTGTGCGCGGCGCCCCAGCCCGCGAACTTGGCGGTCGAGATCATCCCGCCGGCGCCGAACGCATAGCCCGACGACGGCCCCACCGTCTGGATGTTTCCGTACCCGAAGGCGGGCACCCCGGACCGAGGACCGAGGTACATGTCGTCGAGGCACCGCATGCTCCAGAACCCGCGGTAGTAGTCGATCCGGTCGGAGAAGATCCCGATCCCGCCCGGGTAGTGGTGGACCATCAGGTGGCGACCGACGACGTCGAGGTTGACGAGGCTCGGCGACAGCTCCGACAGCAGCACCAGCCGCGGCGTGTCGACGGTCGAGCAGGACAGCACGATCGCCTTCCCGGCGACCGACTGGTGTCGTCCGGCGGAGTCGATGTACTCGACCCGCTCGGCGCGGCCGTCGCGACCGACCACCACCCGGTACACGTAGGAGTCCGGGCGCAGGTCGAGGCGCCCGGTCGCCCGCGCCTTGCGCAGCGCGGTCACGCGCGTGTCGTTCTTGGCCTCGATCGGGCAGCCGTGACTCGAGCAGAAGCCGCAATACGAGCAACCGGGCCGTCCATCCCGCCCCAGGTTGTTGATCGCCACAGGGGTCGGATACGGGTGCATCCCGAGCTTCGTCGCGGCGTCCTCGAACAGCTTGGCGCCGTAGTTGGGAGGGTGTCCGGGCATCGGGTAGGAGTCCGTTCGCCACTCCGCCGCGGGCACCGGGGCCCCCGGGTGCGCGGCCCCCGAGAGCTGGCCGCCCGCGACTCCGATCATCCGCTCGACCTTGCCGTAGTAGGGCCGGAGCTCGTCGTAACCGAACGGCCAGTCGACGATCTCAGCGTCCGGCAGCGAGCCCCAGTAGGTCTTCGCGCGGAAGTCCTCCGGGCGCAGCCGGAACGAGACCGCGCCGTAGTGGACCGTCCCGCCGCCGACGCAGCGGCTGATCCCGAGCACCCGGCCGACGTACAGGTGCTCGCCGTCGTCCCTGGTGTTGCGGAACGTCCGCGGTTCGATCAGCGGGTCCTCTTCGATGAAGTTCCGGTCGCCGAACCGCAGCTCGTCGTCGCCGTAGTTCTCAGGCCCGAGATCGGGTCCCTTCTCGAGCACGCAGACGTTCGCGCCGGCCTTCGTCAGCACGTACGCCGCGATCCCGCCGCCGGCGCCCGACCCGACGATCACGACGTCGAACGGGTCCTGCGCGGAGCCCCTCATCCAAGCGTCGCGTAGGGATCGACCGAGCTGGCGCTGAATCCCCACGAGTCGAAGCAGCCCGCGTACAGCAGATCGGCATCCGTGGGGCAGCGGGTGCCGCTGTTGAAGCCGGCGGCGTAGCCGATCCGATTGGGCGTCGCGCCTCCCGGGTACTCGGTCGCGTCGGCGACATCGACGTCGAGGTAAACCCCGTCGATCCGCCGGCCCGCCCGGTTCAGGTACCACGGACCCGTGTAGTACGGGCCCTGCTTGGTGTTGTGGATGAAGTTCAGCGTGTCGGTCGTGAACCCGGCGAACTGATGATCGTCGCCGGCCCACACGATCGGCTGCTGGGGCGATCCTTCGGGCACGACCAGCTTGTCGTTGGAGAAGTTCTTGGTGTTCGGGCTGTGGGAGAGCGGGTCTAGCGTGTAGGTGAGATTGGGCGATGTCAGGCGGTAGAAGACGTGGCCGTGCGCGTCGCTCGATCCGGAGCCGATCTTCGAGAAGTCGACGAACAGCCGCCGGCAGCCGGCGCACAGCGTCGGCGTGCGGACGCTGATCGGGACGAGCCCCGTGGTGCCCGGCGCGAACCCGGAGTGACGGCAGGCGGGATTGCTCGCGCCCACCGTCGGGCCGGTTCCGCCGGGCGTGTACTCGGTGACGTTGGGCTTGACGCAGAACACGCTCGCAGGCTGATACGCGGTCCAGTTCGCGGTCACGTCCTTGATCGGGCCGAGCGCGTCGGACTGGAACGGCGTTGCGGCGGCGGCGTGCACCGCGAGCAGGGCGAGCAGCGTCTTCATGATGGTGAAACTGCCTCCTGGGTGGATGGGCCTGGCTGGATCATTTCTTCCGGCGCGTACCCCCCATAGACGTTCCACGGCGCATCGGCCGGACCGATGTTCGGGAACCGGACCCCGAGGACATCACCGGCGTATCCGAACGCCTGCCAGGCGCGATAGTCCTTGTTGCCGCCGTAGGCGGGGTGCGAGTAGACGCCCTCGAGGGTGTGGTTGTAGAGGGCGCTGAAGAAGCCGGAGCCCGTGTCGTCGAGCTCTGTCAGGATCGCGTCCTGGACCGGCGCGGGCACCGTCGCGAAGTTGCCGCCCGCCAGCCTGTCGAGCTGCGCGAGGCCGTCGGAATAGACCCCCTGCAGCCGCTTGACCTCCCGGCTCCAGCCGATCCGCTTGATCCGCGAGAGCACCTGGAAGCGGCGGAACCGCGAGCGGTACGGCCCACCGGCGTAGATCTGGGCGGGGTGGCCCGGATTCGACAGCAGATTCAGGATGTAGTTGTCGGCGCCGACATCGGCGGCCGACCAGTCGCCCGGCCCGGATGCGGGCACGATCCTCGCGACCGCGGCCTTCAGCGTGACCTGCGCGCTCGGGGCGAGCGCTGCGGCGCCGCGTGGCCTGGGCAGCCACGGCGGCAGCGACAGCGCGAGCGCGCTCGCGGCAGCCATCCTCCCGGCGTCGCGAAGCGCCTGGCGCCGGGTGAGAAGCCGCGGCCTCATCGGTCAATGAAACGCTGCGGCGGTCCCCTATCTTGCGGCGGCCGGCTGAAAAACGACCGACCTGGCGGTGTTCAGGCTGCGCCTACGGTGCTCCTGACGCGCTCGGAACCGAGCCTCGCGAGTGCCGCCCGGTGGCGCCCCGAGCCGCCGAGCAGCGCGCTGTCGAGCTGGGCCCGCTTGTACAGCCAGTGGACGTCGGCCTCCCACGTGAAGCCGATGCCGCCGTGCGCCTGGATCGCGCTTCCGGTGACCTCGCGGCCGTTGTCGGCTGCTGCTGCGCCCGCGAGCGCGGCGGCCTCGGGGAGCCGGTCCGGGTCGGCATCCGCCGCCCACGCGGCGAAGTACGAGGCCGAACGGGTGCTTTCGGTGCCGAGCAGCATCTGCGCGCACCGGTGGCTGACCGCCTGGAACGAGCCAACCGGAACGCCGAACTGCTTGCGGTCCTTGACGTATTCGAGCGTCATCTCGAGCGCGCGCTGGCAGATGCCGATCACCTCCGACGCGATCGCCGTGCGGACGCGGTCGGCCGCGCCGGCGCCGAGCGGCTCTCCCTCACCGGTGACCGTCGCGAAACGGCGCGTCGGGTCGATCGAGACCACCTCCTCGACATCGGCGGCCGAGCGCTCCACGAGTTGCGCGTCGTCGCCGTCGAGCAGCACGATCACCCCAGCGTCCTGGGCGTCCGCCGCGAGCTCACGCGAGCCGATGCCCGCCGTCTGCTCTCCGGAGGCGAGGCCAGGAAGCCACCTCGAGCGCTGCGCGGGCGATCCTGTCGCCTCGATCACCGCCGCCGCGGTCGCGGTCGACAGATACGGCGTCGCCGCGCACGCGTAGCCGAGCTCCTCGACCAGCACCGACAGCTCGACCGCCCCGAGTCCCTGGCCGCCGTGCTCGGCGGAAACCGCGATCCCGGGCCAGCCGAGCTCGACCAGCTCAGACCACAGCGCCGGGTCGTACCGCTGAGCCTCGGCCGCCTGGCGCACCTTCGAGAAGGGGGAGCGCGCGGCGAGCAGCTCGTGGGCGACCTGCTTGATCTCCTTCTGCTCGTCGTTCAGATCGAAATCCATGTCGTTCTCCTAACGTGCCTTGGGCAGGCCGAGCACCCGCTCGGCGACGATGTTCTTGAGGATCTCGGTGGTGCCGCCCTCGATCGTGTTCCCGCGGGCGCGGAGCAGCTCGTAGCTCCAGCGGTCGCCCGCGGTCAGCGCCCGGGTGCCGAGCACATCGGCGGCGAACTGCACCAGCTGCTGGTTGGTCTCAGACCACATCCACTTGGTCAGCGACCCCTCCGGCCCCGGCTGGCCGTAGCGCTCGATCGTGGTCAGGCCGCGGTAGGCGGTAAGCCGGAGCACCTCGGCCTTCAGGTGAAGCTCACCGAGCTTGTCGGCGATCACCGGGTCCTCGAGCAGCCCACGGCGGTCGGCCTCCGCGAACACCTCGTCGAGCACCTGCCGCAGCCGGACCTGGAGGAAGAACGCGAGCCCGGCGCGCTCGTTCATCAGGGTCGTCAGCGCGACCCTCCAGCCGTTGCCGACCCCACCGAGCACGTTCTCGTCGGGGATCCGCGCCTCCTCGATGAACAGCTCGTTGAATTCGGACTCGCCGGTGATCTGTCGCAGCGGCCTGACCTGGATCGCCTCCTGGTCCATATCCATCAGGAAGTAGGTGAGGCCCTTGTGCTTGGGCGCCTCGGTGTCGGTGCGGGCGACGAGCATGCACCATTTGGAGTACTGGGCGCCGCTGGTCCACACCTTCTGGCCGGTGACGACCCACTCGTCCCCATGCTTGACCGCACGCGTCTTCAGCGCCGCGAGGTCGGATCCCGCCTCGGGCTCGGAGAAGCCCTGGCACCAGATCTCCTCGGCGGTGACGATCGGCGTCAGGAGGCGCTCCTTCTGCTCGGGGGTGCCGTACGCCATGATCGTCGGGCCGGCGAGCAGCAGCCCGAGCACGTTCGCGGGGAGCGGCGCGCGGGCGCGGGCGAGCTCCTCGAAGAAGATCGCCGACTGCGTCAGCGTCGCCCCGCGGCCGCCGTACTCGACGGGCCAATGAACCGCCGCCCAGCCGCCGTCGGCCAGCCGGCGCTGGAAGTCGCGCCGCCACTGATATGCCTCGGCGTCCTCGCCGGCCGGCTCCTCGCCCGGATGGTTCTCCGCGAGCCACGCCCGGAGCTCGTCCCGGAACGCGGTCTCGGGCTCGGTGAATGTCAGGTCCATGGTTCCTCCTTGCCGGCGAGCCGCAACGCGCAGCCCACCAAGACGTCCTCGAGTTCGTTTGCCTTGCGACCCGCACGTACGTGCGCGCACGTCGTCTCGTGCACGCCGGACGCGAGCGTGTAAAGCGCCTCCTCGGGCACAAGCACGCCGGCGCGGGTGAAGCTCTTGCCGTAGCGGCGCGCGAACCGCCGGATCCCCTCCTCGCGCTCGGCCCTGACCGGCGCCCACTCGAGCAGATACACCCGGGCGAACAGCGGCTCGTCGTCGAACGTGCGCAGGTACGCGCGCAGGCCGAGGCGGATCTCCTCGCGCCAGTTCTTGGCGCCCAGCACGGCGTCGGACACCCGCGCCGCGAGCACCGCCTGTCCGAGACGGTAGGCGTCGGCGAGGCACGCCTCCTTGGACTCGAACAGGTCATAGAAGGTGCCCCGTGAGACCCTCGCGAGCTTCACTGCGTCCGCGACCGTCGCCGCCTCGTAGCCCTTCTCGGCGACGACGCGCACCATCGCGTCGAGCAGCTTGGCACGCTGCGGCCGGTCGGTCAGCAGCGGTCCGAGTTCAGGATGGTCGGTGACGAGCGATCCGCTCACCAGCGACAGATCGTACCTCAGAGGTACAGAAGGCGTACTTCAGCGTTCTGGGCGATTTCTTTGGCTATGACGAAGGTTCCGCCCGCAATCAGGCCCTCAGCCGGCCGGACTGGTCCCCGCCCGCGCGTCCCCGGCTCGCAGCAGGCGGTCGCGGAGGTCCTGCTCGAGCTCGGGGGCCGGGTCGAACTCGGACAGAGGCGGCAGACCGCCGATCTCCTCGAGCCCGAACAGCCGCAGGAAGAGGTCGCTCGTGCGGTAGAGGACGGCGCCGAACTGGGAGCGACCGGCCTCCTCGAGCATCCCGCGCTCGAGCAGCGTGCCGACGGCCGACTCGGCGCCGACCCCGCGGATCCGCGCGATCTCGGGCCGCGAGACCGGCTGGAGGTACGCGACGATCGCGAGCGTCTCGGCCTGGGCCGGGGTGAGCGGCGGCGTGCGCGGCCTCGCTAGCAGCCGCCTCGCCGCGGGCTCCGCGTCGGGGTGGCTCGACAGCACCCAGCCGCCCGCGATCTCTCGCAGGACGAGCCCGCGCCGCTCGAACTCGTAGTGCTCGCGGAGGCGCTCGAGCGCGGTCACGACCTCGTGCAGCTCCTCGCCGGTCGCCTCTGCGAGCGCGTCAGCGTCGACCGGGCCCGGGCTCAGAAACAGCAGCGACTCGAGCGTCGCCTCGAGCCGAAGACTCATGCCGACAGCCTCGCGCCCTCGGACCGGCCGGCGGCCGCGGTCACGGTGATCTCGCCGAACGGTTGCTCCTGGCTCCAGGTGAGCTCGCCCTGCTTGTACAGCTCGAGCACCGCGAACAGGGTCACCGCGATCGTCACCCGGTCGGCCCGCTCGATCGCGTCGGCGAAGCTGAAGCTGCCCCGCCGCAGCAGCCTGCGCAGGTGGGCCAGCCGCTCGGCGACGCTCACCTTCGGCGCCGGCAGGTGTCGGACGTCGACCGGCTCGGGGAGCGCCAGCAACCCGCCGAGGGCCCCGCCCAGCACGCTCGGGTCGTAGACCGCATGCGCGTCGACGAGCGAGGCACGGCGGAGGAACTGCGGCAGCGGCGCCGAGCGGAAGCGGTAGCCGTCCTCGGCGGCGAGTCGCTCCCGCAGCGCCGTCGCGGCGGACCGGTAGCGGTGCGCATCGAGCAGCCGCGCGAGCAGCTCCTCGGCTGCCTCGCCCGGGTCGAGCTCGATCAGCTCCTCCTCTTCGCCCGGGAGGAGCAGGCGCGATTTGAGCTCGAGCAGTGCCGCGATCAGCACGAGGAACTCGGTCGCGGCCTCGAGGTCAAGCTCGCCGCGCCACTCGAGGTGGTCGATGTACGAGATCACGATCTCGGCGAGGTCGACCTCGAGCAGGTCCACCTCCTCGCGCAGGATCAGCGTCAGCAGCAGGTCGAAGGGACCCGCGAACACGTCGAGGTCGAGCTCGAGGTCGGCGAGGCGCATCGCCCGAGCAGGCTACCCGGACGGCCGGACCGGTCCTACGCCCATCGCCTGGCGGACGTCGGCCAGCGTGCCCGCGGCGATTTCGCGGGCCTTTGCGGCCCCATGGGCCATGATCTCCTCGAGTGCCAGCTCGTCGGATCGCAGCGCGCCGTAGCGCTCGCGCACCGGGGCCAGGTACTCGACGACCGCCTCCGCGACAGCCGTCTTGAACGCGCCGTAGCCGGACCCCCCGAACTCGGCCTCGATCGCCTCGGGGGCCTCGCCCCGGACCGCGGCCAGGATCTCGATCAGGTTCGAGATCCCCTGCTTGTCGGGCGCTCGCACGATCTCGCGGCCGGAGTCGGTGACCGACGAGCGGAACTTCTTGAGGATCGCGTCGGGCTCGTCGGTGACGTACACGGTGCCCTGCTCGGTGCCGCCGGTCGTCGACATCTTCCGGTCGGGGTTCTGGAGGTCCATGATCCGCGCCCCGACCTCGGGGATCCGGGCCTCGGGGACGACGAGCAGCTCGCCGAAGCGAGCGTTGAAACGCTCGGCGACGTCGCGCATCAGCTCCACGTGCTGGCGCTGGTCGTCGCCCACCGGCACGTCGTGGGCGCGGTAGGCGAGCACGTCGGCGGCCATCAGCTCCGGGTAGAAGAACAGCCCGGCGGAGACGAGCTCCCGCTGGGCGGCCGACTTATCCTTGAACTGGGTCATCCGGTTCAGCTCGCCGTACGCCGTGACGCTCGATAGGAGCCAGCAGAGCTCGGTGTGCTCATGGACGTCGCTCTGGCGGAAGAAGATGCACCGCTCCGGGTCCAGGCCGGCCGCGAGCAGCGTCGCCGCCGTGTCGTACACGGAGTCCCTCAGCGCGGCCGGTTCATACGGAACCGTCAGCGCGTGGAGGTCGACGATGCAGTACAGCGCCTCGCCGCGCTCCTGAAAGGCGACGTACTGAACGATCGCGCCGATGTAGTTGCCGAGGTGCTTGCGCCCGGTCGGCTGGATGCCGGAGAAGATCCGCATCTAGGAGTCTGGTTTGCCCGCGTTAGCCGGGCAGCGCGCCCGCGGCCGTGGTGTTCTCGGGCTTGGCGTCGGTCGGCGCCGGTCGGTCGCGGCGGAGCACATAAGCCGCGACGACACCGCCGATCGCGCCGCACACGTGGCCCTGCCAGGAGACGCCGTAGTGCGGGACGATGCTCGAGATCAGCGCGCCGCCCCAGATGACGCCGACGACGATCCCGACGAACACCTCGAGCACGCTGCGGTCGAACACGCCCCGGATCAGCAGGTAGGTCGCATAGCCGAACACGAGGCCGCTCGCGCCGACCGTGATCGAGTGCGATGGGGCGATCAGCCAGGTGCCGATGCCGCCGACGAGGATCACGATCACCGTCACCAGCGCCAGCCGCTTGGCCCCGTGCAGGGCGATGATCACGCCCATGAACACCAGCGGGATCGTGTTCGCGATCAGGTGCTGAAAGCTGACGTGCAGGAACGGCGCCGTGAGGATGCCCCACAGGTGGCCGAAGTTGCGCGCCCAGATCCCGTCGTTGTCGAGCCCGTTCGAGTCGATCGTGTTGACGATCTCGAGCACCCACATCAGCAGCACCATCCCGCCGAGCAGCACGAGTCCCTGGACCTGCGTCATGTACTTGTCCAGCTGATCGTTACGCCGCGGTGCAGGGACCTGATCGGTCATCGACCTACAGAATGGCAGGTCACCGTGAGAGCACCGTAAACGCGATCGCGAGCGCCACCTCCGCCCGTTCGCGCAGCGACGGCGCGAACACGAACTCCCCTGGCGTGTGCGCGCCGCCCCCGCGAGGCCCGAGTCCGTCGACGGTCATCGGCACCGCGCGAGCGAAGTGGCTCGCGTCGCTCGCACCGCCCCGCGCCACCCCGATGATCTCCCGTCCGAGCAGGCCGGTCGAGCGCCGCAGCAGCTCGCGCGTGTCCTCTCGGGTGTCCATCCCGGGCCACATCCGCTCCATCCGCGCCTCCAGCCGCACGCCGTCGAGCGCCTCGGGCACCGCGGCCAGGACCGGGTCGAATGCGGTCCGCTGGTCGGAGCGCAGGTCGAGGATCAGCTCGCCGTGCGCGGGGACAACGTTGAATGCGGCGCCGGAACGGATCACGGTCGGCACGACGCTCAGCCGGTCCTTGCCGTGGGGGTCGTGGTGCTTCCCGAGCTCGCCGGCCGTCTGAGCGAGCGCGAGCAGCGCGTTTGCGCCGGCGTCGGGCGCGCTGCCCGAGTGAGAGGGCCTGCCAGCCGCGGTCACCCGCAGCGTGCCGGCCGCCTTGCGGCGGACGACGACCCCCTCCTGCCGCTCGGGGCCGCGCTCGCCGGCCTCGAAGCACAGGCACGCGTCGTAGCCGGCGAACCGCTCGGCGTGGCGGAACTCGTGGGTCCGCCACTCCTCGTCGGTCACGAGCAGCAGTCCCAGCTCCGAGAACAGCTCGCGGCGGTCGCAGAGCGCGCGGGAGGCTCCGAGCGCGAGCACCACGCCGCCCTTCATGTCGTTGGTGCCGGGCCCGTACAGCCGGTCGCCGTCCCGCCTGAGCGGCCCGTGGTCGTCGTGGCCGATCACGGTGTCGACGTGGCCGAGCAGCAGCAGCCTGCGCTCGCCGGATCCGGACATCCGGGCGACCAGGTCGGGGGCGCCGCCGGGCGTCGAGCAGGGAACGCGCTCGATCGTCGCGTCCGGCGGCAGCATCGCGGCGCAGAGCGCGAGCGCCTCCTCGGCGCCGCCGAGATCGCCGGAGGGCGAGGAGACCGCGACGAGCGCCTCCAGCTCGCGCTCGGCGAGCGCGGCGATCCGCTCGGCGGCTCCGGCTACGAACTCGTCCACCCCCGTAGTGTGCGTTACTCGCGGTCGGCGAGTCGTGCGCGGGTCTTGCTGGCGCGGCCGGTTGGGTCGAGCTCGCCTCCTGCGTGGAGCTTCAGCAGCGCCCCGACCGCCGACCTCGTGAACTGGGCACCGACCAGGCGTGTGCACTCGGCGACGGCCTCGTCGACGCTCTTGGCGGCGCTCACACCGACGTTTCCAGCGGCTGGCGCAGGACCGGGTTTCGGGCGGCCGCCGCCTCGTCGAGCCGCCGGACCGGCGTCGAGTACGGCGCGTTCCGCGCGATCTCCGGATCCTCCGCGGCCTCGCGCAGGAGCTCGGCGACAACCTCCGCGAACCGGTCGAGCGTCTCCTTGGTCTCCGTCTCGGTCGGCTCGACCAGCAGCGCCTCATCGACGATCAGCGGGAAGTACACGGTCGGCGGGTGCACGCCGTGATCGAGCAGTCGCTTTGCGAGGTCGAGTGTCTTGATCTCCAGCTCGCGCTTCATCGGCGCCCCCGACAGCACGAACTCGTGCATGCACAGCCGCTCGTACGCGGCTGGCAGGTGCTCGAGCACGCCCTCCGCCCGGAGCCTCGCGAGCAGGTAGTTCGCATTCAGGACCGCGACCTCAGAGACCTCTCTGAGCCCGGCGGCGCCGAGCGAGCGGATGTACGCGTACGAGCGCACGAACACCCCGTAATTGCCCTGGAACCCGCGGAGCCGGCCGATCGACTTGGGCCGGTCGAAGTCGAGGTCGAAGTACGGTCCCGACGCCCCGTTGCCCGGCGCGCCCTCGCGGCGCACCACCTGCGGCCGCGGCAGGTACGGCTCGATCCGCTCGGAGACCGCGATCGGCCCGGCGCCGGGACCGCCGCCGCCGTGCGGCTGGGTGAAGGACTTGTGCAGGTTGAAGTGGACGATGTCGAAGCCCATGTCCCCGGGCCGGCAGATCCCCATGATCGCGTTGAGGTTCGCGCCGTCGTAGTAGAGCGTCGCCCCGACCCCGTGCACGATCTGGGCGATCTCCTCGATCCCGGTCTCGAACAGCCCGAGCGTCGATGGGTTGGTCAACATCAGGCAGGCGACGTCCTCGTCGGCTTTCGCGCGGAGATCGTCGAGGTCGACGTTTCCGTGCTTGTCGCTGCCGACCTTGACCACCTCGTAGCCGGCCATCGTGACCGTCGCAGGGTTGGTGCCGTGCGATGTGTCGGGGGTCAGAACCTTCGTCCGCCGCTCGCCGCGGTCCTCGTGAAACGCACGAGTCAGGAGCACACCGGCGAGCTCGCCGTGGGATCCGGCGGAGGGCTGCAGCGAGACGTACGGGAGGCCCGACACCTCCGCGAGCGCCTCCTGCAGGTTCCACATCAGCTCGAGCGCGCCCTGGGCGCGGGAGGGGTCCTGAAGCGGGTGCAGCTTGGCGTGCCCCGGGAGCGCCGCGACGCGCTCGTGAAGCTTGGGGTTGTGCTTCATCGTGCAGGAGCCGAGCGGGTAGAAGCCCGTATCGAGATCGAAGTTGCGCTTCGACAGCCGGTTGTAGTGACGGTTGATCTCGGGCTCGGACACCTCCGGCAGGCGCGGCGGCTGCGCGCGCCGCAGCGCGGGCGGCAGCAGCTCGTCGAGCGGACGCTCGGGGACGTCGAGCTCGGGCGCGACGAAGGCCCGGCGGCCCTCCTTTGAGCGGTCGAAGATCGTCAGCTCGTCGTCGGCCGCGGCCGTGAACCAGCGACCGGCGCTCATCCGCGCACCCCCGCAAGCTGGCCCCGCTCGACGGCGATCGCAGCGGCGAGCACCTCGGCGAGCCGGTCGATCTGGGCGCGCGTGCGCTGCTCGGTGATCGCGACCAGCAGGCCGTTCTCGAACTCGGGGTAGTCGCGGCCCAGCGGATACCCGGGGTTGATCCCCTTCGCGCGGCAGCGCTCGATCACGTCGGCGACGGGCGCGTCGAGCGCGACCGCGAACTCGCGGACGACTGGCCGGCCGCCCAGCACGGTGACGCCATCGATCGCATCGAGCCGGTCGCGCGCATACGCCGTCCGCTGGAGCATCAGCTCCGCGAGCTCGACGATTCCCTGGCGCCCGAGCCACGACAGGTAGACGATCCCGGCGAGCGCGTTCAGCGCCTGCGCGGTGCAGATATTCGAGGTCGCGCGCTCGCGCCGGATGTGCTGCTCGCGGGTCTGGAGCGTGAGCACGAACCCGCGCCGCCCCTCGACGTCGCGGGTCTCGCCGGCGATCCGGCCCGGCACCCGCCGCATCAGCGCGTCGGTGACGGCGAAGAACCCGAACGACGGGCCGCCATAGTCCAGCCGGTTTCCGAGCGTCTGGCCTTCGCCGACGGCGATGTCCACCCCGCACTCTCCCGGCGACCGCAGCAGCGCCAGCGGGAGCGGGTCGCACGCACAGATCACAAGCGCGCCGGCGGCGTGCGCCGCCTCGACGATCGGCTCGAGCTGCTCGACCACACCGAGGAAGTTCGGCTGCTGCACGATCACGGCGCTGACGTCGTCCCCGATCGACGGCCAGTCGGTGGCGCCGCCCGACAGGGGCGCCTCGACGACCTCCATCCCCCAGCCGCGGGCGAGCGTCGCGAGCGTCTCGCGCGAGTGCGGGTGCACGCCGCGGGATGCGAGGAACCGAGGGCGCCCGTTCGCAAGCTTCGCGACGTAGCCCGCCGCCGCGACCGCGCTCGGGCCTTCGTACACGGACGCGTTCGATACCGGCAGGCCCGTCAGCTCGGAGATCGCCGTCTGGTACTCGAACATCGCCTGCAGGCCACCCTGTGAGATCTCGGGCTGATACGGCGTGTACGGGGTCAGAAACTCCGAGCGCAGGATCACCGAGTCGACCAGCGACGGGATGTAGTGGTCGTACATCCCGGCACCGAGGAACGAGACCTCGTCCTCGGTCGAGACGTTGCGCGCCGCGAGCGCGCGGAGCTCCTCGTAGACCTCCTGCTCGGAGAGCCCGTCGTCGAGCGCGAGCCCGCGCCCGAGCCGCAGCCGGTCAGGGATCTCCGCGAACAGCTCCTCGATCGAGGAGACGCCGATCTGCTGCAACATCTCGGCCCGGTCCGCGTCGGTGGCTGACGTGTAGCGGCTCACGAGAGCGACGCCTCATACGTCGCGGCGTCCATCAGCTGCTCTGTCTCCGCGGGATCGGACAGCCTCACGCGTACCAGCCAGCCGGCGCCGTAGGGGTCCTCGTTGACAGTCTCGGGACCATCGGAAAGCGCCTCGTTGACCGCGACGATCTCGCCGGACATCGGGGCGAATACGTCGGAGACGGCCTTGACCGACTCGATCTCCGTGTACGGCTCGTCCTTGGTCACCGTGCTCCCGATCGCCGGCGCCTCGAAGAACACGAGCTCGCCGAGCGAGTCCTGGGCGTACCAGGTGATCCCGAAAGTCGCCTCGTCACCGTCGACACGGGCCCAGTCGTGCTCTGCGTGGTACAGCAGATCGGCGGGATAGCTGGGTTCGGCCATGGTCAGGATGCCTTTCGGTACAGGGGCTTTCGCTCGAGGACTGCTGGGCGGGTGGTGCCTCTGACGTCGATCTCGATCCGGGTCCCGGGGTCCGCCGCAGAGCTGGGAACGTACGCCATCCCGATTCCGCGCTCCAGGCACGGCGAGAACGTGCCGCTTGTCACGACGCCTCCGCCGAGGACCGGATTGCCCGCGCGTGCGATCCCGGGGCCGTCGATCGCGAAGGCCGCGAGCCGCTGGTCGGTGCCCTCCGCCCGCGCTCGGGCGACCGCCTCCGAGCCGGTGAACCCGGTCTGCTCCCTGCAGCACCACCCCAGCCCGGCCTCGATCGGGTTTCGGTGCTCGTCCATGTCGTTGCCGTACAGGTGAAAGCAGACCTCGAGTCGGAGCGTGTCCCGGGCGCCGAGGCCCGCGGGAGTCGCGCCGGCGCCGATGATCGCGTCCCACACCGCCGAGGCGTCATCGGGCGCGATTAGCAGCTCGACGCCGTCCTCGCCGGTGTAGCCGGTGCCGCAGACGAGCGTCGCGGCACCGCCGACGGTCCGCTCGCAGCAGTGCATCCGCGCCGGCAGCGAGCCGTCCGAGAGGCCCTCGACCAGCGCGCGCGCTCTCGGGCCCTGGACCGCAAGCATCGCGAACCGGTCGGCGACGTCGACGACATCGACGTCATAGCCGTCTGACTGCGAACACAGCCACTCGAAGTCCTTGTCGTGGTTGGCTGCGTTGGTGACGGTCAGGTACACGCAATCGGCGAGGCGGTAGGTGAACAGGTCGTCGACGATCCCGCCGCCGTCGAGGCACATCACGCTGTACTGGGCGCCACCCTCGGGAATCTTGCGAATGTCGTTCGAGAGCGTCCGCTGGAGGAACTCGAGCGCCTGCGGGCCGCGGGTCTCGACCTCCCCCATGTGCGAGACGTCGAACACGCCGACGTCGCGGCGGACCGCCAGGTGCTCGGCGCGGATGCCCTCGTACTGGACCGGCATCTCCCACCCGGCGAACGGGACCAGCCGTGCTCCAGCCGCCACGTGGCGGTCGTGGAGGGGGCTCCGACGGAGCGCGGTATCGGCGGCAGACGACACTGTCGCTCAGGCTATTACACGAGCCAGCGGGTTCTCGGTGGGTCCAGATCAGGTCGCCGGGGAGCCCGAACGGCTGGCCGCCGGGCGGCGGCGCTTCGGATGCGCCGGGCGGCGGCGCTTCGGGTGCGCGGGGCGAGGCGCCACGCGCCGCATCGGGGCGATCTGGCTGACAGCGTGGAAGAGGGTGGAGACGACCGCGAACGCCGGCTTGAGGTTGCCCAGCTGATCCACCAGCCCCTTCTGCACCCACGGTGGATCGGGCCACGGGTTGCCCCCACCCCATCCGGGCCGCGAGGCGAAGTTCTGGAGCGCGAAGTAGATCGCCCCGGAGAGCCACGACTTGGTCGCGAACACTCCGAGGTGATACGCCGCGGAATCCGACTGGAACTCGTACGTCCCCCGTTCCTCGACCGGCCCGTGGCGATTGGCTTCGAACCCGAACTCGGTGACCATGATCGCCTGCGTCGGGTAGCAGCCGCGCAGCGAGTCGAGGAATGGGCCGAGCTGGTCGCGATCGTCGGTTCCACCGCCTCCGGCGTCGAACCAGCCGAAGTAGTCGTTGAAGCCGATCACGCCCAGCGGCGCGTACGCGGCCTGGCACGGGACCCCAGGCCAGTCCGAGATCGCCATCCCCACCGGGCGGGTCGGATCGAGCTTGCGCGCGAGGGCCGCCGCGCCCGATATGTACCCGGCCTCGTTGGCGGTGACCGGGGTCGGCAGCTCGTTGGCGATGCTCCAGAGCATCACCGACGGGTGGTTCTCGCTGGCGAGGATGTTCTGCTGAAGGAACGAGTAGGCGCGCGTCCGCCATCCGGGCTGGCCGAGGTACGGGTCGGCGACCTGGTAGACGGGCACCTCGGACCAGATCAGGATCCCCATCCGGTCTGCCAGCTCCTGGATCGCGGGCGGCAGCGGGTAGTGCGAGCGGATCACGGTCGAGCCGAGCTCGTGCTCCCAGCCCATCAGTGCGGTCATCTGCGGGATGCTCAGGGCGGCGCCGGTCTGAACGTTCTGCTGGTGGATGAAGGCGCCGCGTAGATGCAGCAGCCGGCCGTTGAGCGCCAGCTGCCCGCCGGTCGTGACGGCGATCGTGCGGATCCCGCTGTAGGTGACGTAGCCACCGAGCCGGTTGCCCTTCTGGTCCGACAGCGTCAGCGTCGCGCGGTACAGGCGCGGGGTGTCCGTCGACCACAGCTGCGGCTGCGGGACGACCGCCGTCGAGGTTGCCGTCCAGCTCTGGTGAGGCGCGATCGTCGCCGTCCCGAAGTCGAGCGGGACGCTGCCGTAGCGCCCGGTCAACGCAACCTGGTGAGCGGCTCCGGTCACGTTGCGGACCGTGGCCGTCTCCTGGATCGTCGCGGCGCAGGTCGGGCACGGCAGCACCGGCGTCACCTGCACCTCGGAGAGGTCGGCCGCATCGACCGCCCGCAGGTACACCTCCCCGAGCATGCCGCCGAAGTTCCACCAGCCTCCGGAGGGTCCTGGCGGCAGGTCGCCGGGCCCGCGCCGGCTGTCGACCCGGACGATGAGCCGGTTGACCCCTGCACGGAGCCCGTTCAGGTCGATCTCGAATGGGACGTACGCGTCGACGTGGCTTCCGATCTGCCGGCCGTTGAGCCACACCGTCGCGCGGTAATTGACCGACTCGAAGCGCACGATCCAGCGCTGCAGGCTGGCGGGGACCTTCGGTCCGAACGCCCCCGTGGGCAGCGTGAAGTCGCGGCGATACCAGCCCACGGAGCCAACCATGCTCCCGCTCGAGAAGTCCCCCGCATTGAACGAGTTCGGAACCGTCACCGGCGACCAGGCGGCGGTCGAGGAGCCCGCGTACCACTGCTGTGCCACTCCGGCGGCGGTCGGGTCGGCCCGGTACAGCCACTCCCCCCCGAGCAGGTAGCGGCCGGTCTGGCCGTCCCGGTAGAGCGTCTGCGCGGTCGGCGGAGTGGCTGTGTACGGGGTCGCCTGCGCGCGCGCGATCGCGGGAGCGCCGAGCACCAGGACGACCGCGACGAGGACGAGTCTGCGGGCGCTCACCGCCGCCTCCCGTGGCCCGGCTTGTTTGGCTTTGGCTTCGGCTTGGGCTTCGGCCTGGGCTTGGCGATCCTGACGACGAGCGTCGCGTGGCCCACGTTTCCGGCCCGGTCGGAGACGACCCCGGTGATCGTGTACGTGCCCGGGCTCTTATAGGTGTGGAAGCTGCGGTGCCAGCCCGTGTGCAGCCGCGAGACGTTGCCGTCGCCCCAGCTCACCACTGCCGTGGAAATCCCTGAGGCGTCGGTGGTCGGATCACCCGGCGGCGGCGGGTCGGCGTACGTGAAGAACGTATTCAGCGAGTGGCCGATGAGCCTCGTCCCGCTCAGGGCGATCTGGCCCGTCGGCGCGACCGTGTCGACGAACACGCCCACGACCCCGGTCTGCGATGTCTGGCCGACCGGGTTGGCGGCCGTAACCGTCCACGCGTGCGGACCGTCGGGGAGCGCCGTCGGGACGATGAATGTGGTCGCCTGCGTCCGGCCGATCGGATTGCCGTCGAGCGTCACGGTGTAGGTGACCGGACCCCACAGCTCGTTCGGCGCCGCCCAGCTGAGCTGAGGCTCGGGGAGCCCTACGTACCGTCCCGGGCCGGTGGTGCCGAACGGGGGGGGAGCCTGGTAGAGCTGCGCCGCCACGATCTCCGTCGCGCCCGGCGCGCCCTGCACCCAGGCGACCGCGGAGTCGCCGGCGACATCGCCGGCGCCCGCGAGGCCGTTGTCGGCGTCGGTCGGGCCCTGGGCGGGTGAGGAGGCGACGATCTCCGGACCGAGGGTCGATCCGCCCGGGGCGTAGCGGACCCGGATCTCGGGCTGGCCGCTGGAGCCGGGGCTCTGCTGCCACGCGATCAGGTTCGAGAACAGGCCGGCCGTGACGGGGTCGCCGTCGGGGGCCGTCAGGTTCGCGGCGCCGTTGACCTGGGTCGTCCCCCAGACCTGGCCGTCGTCGCCAAGCGCGGTTCCGATCAGCGCGTTGGAGGTCGTCCCCGTGGCGGTGATCCACCCGTGTCCGTACTCGCCCATCGTGATTCCCGGGTCGTCGGCGCCGCTCGACCCGGCCGAGCCGTCGGCGGCGGTGACGCCGAGGAATTGCGACGCGACCAGCCGGTTGATCAGCACGCGCGACCGCTGCTGTGCGGGTGAGCCGCAGCCGAGGACCTCGTGGAACGCGACGTCGGCGTACGACGAGTTGCCCTCTGAGCCCACCGCCGGTTCGCCGGCCGACAGCTCCGAGCAGCCGGGGAGCGCGGCGTCGGCCTGCACGGTGGCGACGCTCACCGACGTCCCCCAGATCCGCCGGGTGAAGATGTGGCCGGCCTCGCCCCAGGCGACGATCCCGACCCCGTCGCCGGCGGCGGCGACGGCCGGACGCCCGCTGCCGGTCCCGGCGCCGTCGGCGGAGGAGATGCTGAACGGGGTCGGCGCCACGGACCACACGCCGAGGTTGTAGTAGGCGGCCCTGACGGCCCCGCCTGCGGCGAACGCAAGGTAGGCCTTGGAGAAGTTGGTGATCGAGATCGCCGGGTTCGAGGCGCCGGCCGCGAGGCCGGCGGGGGCGACGAACCCGGAGGAGGCGCCGGGGCGATCGACCACGTACAGCTCGCCGCCGCTGACGAACGCGATCAGCAGCACCCCGCCGTTGCCGGCGGCGATCACCGGCTGGGAGGAGGCTCCGAGCCCGGGGTCGACCTGAACCGGCGTTTGGAATGACCCGCCGGTGAGCGCCGAGACGAACACGTGCTGGACTCCGGCGACCTGCTTGAGGTAGACGAGGCCTCCGGTCCCGTCACGAGCGATCGACATCGCGATCCCCGCCGGGCGCACGATGCTGGCGCTGGGGCCGTCGATCACGTGCGGCGGAGCGGCGAGCGGCTGCTGAGCCGCGGCCGACTGCGCCCAGGCTCCGCCCACAACGAGCGCGCAGGCGAGCGCGATCCAGAGTCGCGACGCTCGAAGCCTACGTTCCGTGTCGGCCGTGGGTCTGACGAAGCTAGAACAGATGAGCGGCGCCGAGGTTGCGGTCAGACTCCCGACGCGGAGGATTGCACGGGCGCCGGCGGCGGACCGTCAGTCCTTCAGGAACGAGGGGATGTCGATCTCTTCGTCGCGGATCTCGAGCGAGGAGCGCCGCACGTCGTCGATCGTGACGTCGCGGCTTCGCGTCTGGGCGCCGCGCGAGCTTCCGCGCCGGATCCCTCCGTGGTCGAAGCCCGTCGCGATCACCGTCACGCGGACGTCCTCGGCCATCGCATCGTCAATCACCGCGCCGAAAATGATGTTCGAGTCCGAGTCGGCGGCCGCCTGGACGATCTCCGCGGCCTCGTTGACCTCGAACAGGCCGAGGTCGGGGCCGCCGGTGATGTTCAGCAGGATCCCGGTCGCGCCGTCGACCGACTCCTCGAGCAGCGGCGAGGAGATCGCGATCTTGGCCGCCTCGGCCGCGCGGTTTTCCCCGTTGGCGGAGCCGATCCCCATCAGCGCAGTGCCGGCGTCGCGCATGATCGTGCGAACGTCGGCGAAGTCGAGGTTGATTAGCCCCGGGATCGTGATCAGGTCCGTGATCCCCTGGACTCCCTGGCGCAGCACGTTGTCCGCCTCGCGGAACGCGTCGAGCATCGAGGTCCGGCGCTCGACGATCGTCAGCAGCTTCTCGTTCGGGATCACGATCAGCGTGTCGACGTTCTCGCGAAGCCGCTGGATCCCCTCTTCCGCCTGCCGGGCGCGCTGCGTCCCCTCGAACGAGAACGGCCGCGTCACGCATCCGACCGTCAGTGCCCCGATCTCGTTCTTGGCGATGTCCGCGATCACCGGAGCGGCGCCGGTGCCGGTGCCGCCGCCCTCACCCGCGGTGACGAACACCATGTCGGCGCCCTTCAGGGCCTCCTTGATCTCGTCGCGGGACTCTGCCGCGGCGCCCTGCCCGATATCCGGGTTGGCGCCCGCGCCGAGACCCTTCGTGAGCTGGTGACCGACGTTCAGCTTGACGTCCGCGTCGCACATCGCGAGCGCTTGCGCGTCGGTGTTCGCCGCGATGAATTCGACGCCGCGCAGGCCTGCGTCGACCATCCGATTGACCGCGTTGGTGCCGCCGCCGCCGACGCCGACGACCTTGATGACTGCGAGATAACTGCCGCTTTCCATTGGGACCGTCCGAGCCTCTAGTTAGCGTTGAGGTTCTTTTTTCCATACGTACGCTGTTTGCGCAGTTTTGCACGTTAGGTGTTGGAGATGTGGCAAGTCAACGGCCCGGGTGCGCTCGCAATGTTCGTTGCAGATCCGCGAATTCTCAAGGAGGGCCTCAGAGTTGCCCTCGAGCCGCCCTCAACCTTTAGTTGAGGGTTATCAGCCGCCCGCCCCTCCCCCGGAGTTGCCCGAGCCGGTGTTCCCCGAGCTGCCCGAGCCGGTGTTCCCCGAGTTGCCGGAGCCGGTGTTGCCCGTGTTGCCGGAGCCGGTGTTGCCCGAGTTGCCGGAGCCGGTGTTCCCGGAGCTGCCCGCGGCCGAGCCTGAGTTGCCCGCGGCCGAGCTCGCGCTGGCCGAGCTCGCGGAGTCCGCGTTCGACCCCGAGGACGACGCCGCGGATCCGCTCGAGCTCGACGTCGTCGATCCGCTCTGGGTCCCGGCGCCCGCCGCCGCGCGCACCGGGTCGGTGACGTCGATGTATGAAGCGCCGGCGGAGCCGTTGTCGGCGAGCACCGCGCTGGCGGCCAGCCACTTCGCGCGGGCGCTAGAGCTGTTGCCAAAGTAGATCTTCGGGCCGCCGCGGATCTGCGCGACGAGACCGTGGCCGGCCTCGGTCGAGATCTGCGTGATCTTCGGGATCAGCTGGCTCGGCGCCGCCGCCAGCAGCCTGGCCGACTGGAGCGCGGGGCCGGTCAGCCGCGGGCCGCCCGGCGGCACCGTCAGCGGGATCAGCGGCAGCGGCGCGCTTACCGCCATATCGTGCAGCAGCGTCCCATCGCCGGCCACCGCGATGTTCTTCCCGGCAACCGTGACCATCGCGACCGGTGGCCGCTCGAGCACGTGAATCCGCATCCCGTGCGGGAACTGCGTGGTCGCGCGGACCTCGGAGACGACCGGAAACGGCGACACGGCCGAGCGCAGCCGCGACATGTTGACGTCGAGCGTGGTCATCGAGCGCGCCGCGCCCACCAGCGCGCTGCGGATCGCGCCGGCGTCGGGCCCGGTCGCGCCGGTCACCGTCACCTTCGTGACCGCGACCAGGGACGAGTCGCGAACCCAGAGCCAACCCCCGAGGAGGAGAGCGCCGAGCAGCACCACGACGATCAGCAGCCGGCGCACCCACCGCGAGCGCAGCGACAGGCGCGGCCGTGGCAGCGACACGCGACGGCCGCGAGGCAGCCCTCGCGTCAGCGCCCGGCCGAAGCTCATTCCGCCTCCGTCCAGTCGGCGGGCAGCTCGACCGGCCCGAGCCGCTGCACCTCGGCCTCGAGCTTGACGGCGAACCGCTCGTGCACGCGGCGCCTGCCCTCCGCCATCAACGCGATCACGTCGGCGGTTGTCGCGTCCCCGTGGTTGACGATGAAGTTCGCGTGCTTGGCGGAGAAGCTCGCTCCGCCGATCCTCAGGCCACGGCAGCCCGCCTCCTCGAGCAGCTGGCCGGCCGTTCGTCCCTCCGCCCGGGGATCGTCCGGGTTCTTGAAGGTCGAGCCGAACGTCTTGATCCCGGACGGTTGCGCAGCCTTGCGCCGAGCGCGCATATCGGCAAGCGTCGCCTTCACCTCGTCGCTGCTCGCCCGCTCCAGCGCGAACGACGCGCGCGCGACGATCTCGCCGGGAACGAGATTTGAGCGGCGGTACTCGAACCCGAGCTCGCCGGGCGCGCGCCGACTCGTCCCGGAACGGTCGACGACGTCGACCCATTCGAGCACCCGCGCCAGCTGGCCGCCGTACGCGTTCGCATTCATCCGCACCGCCCCGCCGACGGTGCCGGGGATGTTGACGCCGAATTCGATCCCCGCGAGACCCGCCTGAGCGGCGCGGGCCGAGACCGAGGGCAACCGCGCGCCGCCGCCACATTCGATGCGGGTCTCGTCGATCTCGATCTTGCTCAGCTCGTCGTCCAGTTTCAGTACCAGTCCGCGGACGCCCGTGTCCGCCACCAAGAGGTTCGACCCGGACCCGACGACCCCTACCTCGAGCTGCTCGTCCGCCGCCCAAGCCAGCAGCAGCTCGAGCTCCTTCAGCGAGCCGGCGCGCGCGAACAGCTCAGCCGGGCCGCCGGTGCGGATCGTCGTCAGCCGCGCGAGCGGGTAGTCGCGCTGGACCCCGATGGGCGGGCTCGCCATCGACAGCAGGGTAGAAGCGGGCCCGGTCAGCCCGGCGGCGTCTCGTCGCCGACCAGCGACCGCGCGAGCGTGTCGACGTCGCCGGCGCCCATCACGAGGCACAGGTCGCCTCCGCGCAGCGTCCCGTCGAGGTACTGCCGTGCGTGTTCGAATCCGGGCAGCCACGCGACCGTCCGACCGTCCGCGGCGTCCGCGGCAGCGGCCGCGACGAGATGCCCGTCGACGCCGGGGAAATCCTCTGCGCGCTCCCGCGCGGGATAGACGTCGAGTACGACAATCAAGTCGGCCGCGGCCAGCGCGACCCCGAACCGGGCCGCGAGGGCATGGGTACGCGAGTACAGATGCGGCTGGAACACGGCGACCAGCCGTCGGGGAGTGAACGTGCGCCCGGCGGCAATCGCGGCAGAGACCTCGGTCGGGTGGTGGGCGTAGTCGTCGTACACCGGGACGCCGGCGGACGTGGTCCCGAGCAGCTCCAGGCGCCGGCGCGCGCCGGTGAAGTCGCGGAGCGCGGCGATCGCCGGTGCTGCGTCTGCCCCGGTGAGGGTCGCGGCGGTGAGGGCGCCGGCGGCGTTGATCGCGTTGTGCGCGCCCGGCACCGTGAGCTCGACCGTGCGCCCGCGCCACTCGAACCGCGAGCCGCCGGGGAGCAGCTCCGGGGCGGCGTCGTACGTGCGCGCGCCCTCGGGGCAGAGCGCGACCAGCTCCGGGCGGTCCCAGACAACGGCGCGGTCTCCGGCTCGAGCCATGAACGTCCGGAACGTATCCTCGAGCTCGAGCCGCGACGAGTAGGTCGAGTGGTGGTCGAGCTCGGCGTTCGTGAGCACGGCCACCTGCGGCCACAGCTCGAGCAGCGAGCGGTCGGACTCGTCCGCCTCGACCACGATCCACTCCCCCGTCCCCCAGCCGGCGTTCGATCCGGTCGAGCGGAGCTCGCCGCCGAGCACGTAGGAGGGGTCGAGCCCGGCTCCGCGGAGCGCGTGCACGACCATCCCGGCAGTTGTCGTCTTCCCGTGGGTCCCGGTCACCGCGAGGCACGACCGCAGTGCCGCGATCTGCGCGAGCAGCGCGGCGCGGTGCAGCTCGCTGCCTGCCGCCCGCCGCTCGGGGTTATCGGCTCCAACCGCGGTCGAGTAGACAACCTCGGCGCCCCCGGGGACGTTCTCCGCCGCGTGCCCGATCATCGGCTCGATCCCGTGCTCCCGCAGCCGCGTGATGTAGGGCGACTCGGAGCGATCCGAGCCCGTCACCTGCGCGCCGAGCGCGTGGGCGATCAGCGCCAGGCCGCTCATCCCGGCGCCGCCGATGCCGACGAAGTGAAGCCGTCGGGAGGACCAGTCGTCAGCCGCCATCGGCCGCGAGGCTATCGGCGGCGGGACCTTGAGTTCGCCTCGG
>DASXDA010000057.1:0-16286 GCA_036490875.1 Solirubrobacteraceae bacterium | reverse complement strand
CGAGGCGTATCTCGGCGAGTCGGTCGACGGCGCGGTGATCACCGTCCCGGCGTACTTCAACGACGATCAGCGTCAGGCGACCAAGGACGCCGGCACGATCGCCGGCCTGGACGTCAAGCGGATCATCAATGAGCCGACCGCAGCGTCCCTCGCGTACGGCTTGGACAAGGAGTCCGACCAGACGATCCTCGTCTTCGACCTCGGCGGCGGCACGTTCGACGTGTCGGTGCTCGAGATCGGCGACGGCGTGTTCGAGGTGAAGGCGACCGCCGGTGACAACCACCTCGGCGGCGACAACTTCGACAAGGCGATCGTCGACTGGCTGGTCGCGGAGTTCAAGAAGAGCCAGGGCATCGATCTCTCAGCCGACCCGATGGCGCTCCAGCGCCTGTACGAGGCGGCCGAGAAGGCGAAGATCGAGCTCTCGACAACGCAGGAGACGCAGATCAACCTGCCGTTCATCACGGCCGACGCCAGCGGCCCGAAGCACCTCGACATGAGGCTCACCCGGGCGAAGCTGAACGAGCTCACCAGCGCCCTACTCGACCGCACGATCGCGCCGGTCCGCCAGGCGCTCGACGACGCCAAGGACAAGGGCGTCGAGAACATCGACCACGTCGTGCTCGTGGGCGGGATGACCCGGATGCCGGCCGTCCAGGAGAAGGTCAAGGAGCTGACCGGCAAGGATCCGCATCGCGGGGTCAACCCGGATGAGGTCGTCGCCGTCGGCGCCGCGATTCAGGCGGGCGTGCTCGCCGGCGACGTCAAGGACGTGCTGCTGCTGGACGTCACCCCGCTCACGCTCGGGATCGAGACCAAGGGCGGCGTTATGACCAAGCTGATCGAGCGCAACACCACGATCCCGACCCGCAAGGGCGAGGTCTTCTCGACGGCTGAGGACAACCAGCCGTCCGTGGAGATCCACGTGCTTCAGGGTGAGCGCGAGATGGCGACCTACAACAAGTCGCTCGGCAAGTTCCAGCTGACCGGCATTCCGCCGGCGCCACGTGGCATCCCGCAGATCGAGGTCACTTTCGACATCGACGCGAACGGGATCATCAACGTGTCGGCCAAGGATCTCGGTACCGGCAAGGAGCAGAAGATCGAGATCAAGTCCGGCTCGGGCCTCTCTGAGGACGAGATCAAGCGGATGGTCACCGACGCCGAGTCGCATGCCGAGGAGGACGCCCGTCAGCGCGAGCTGGCCGAGGCCCGCAACAACGCCGAGAACGCCGCCTACCAGGCGGAGCGTCAGCTGAACGAGCTCGGCGACCAGGTCGACGCATCCTCCAAGCAGGAGATCGAGGCGGCGATCAAGGAGGTCCGGGACTCCCTGACCTCGGACGACACGGCGCTGATCAACTCCAACACAGAGGCGCTGCAGGCCGCCTTCCACAAGGTCTCCGAGGCCATGTACCAGAAGGCCCAGGACCAGCAGGCGGCGCAGACGGACGGCGCGGGCGCGGGCACGGCGGCAAACGGCGCGGCCTCCGAGGAGGAGGACGTCGTTGACGCCGAGGTTGTCGACGAGGGCAAGTAATGGATCCCTATCGGAGGTATCCGGGGTGCCCCGAGCAGGGCGCCGATGACGCGGCGACTACGCGAAATGCCGCGTCATCGGACCCTGCCTCGGGGCACGGGGCCGGGGCGCCCACACACCCCCCAGCTAATGAAACGCAGGAGTCCGAGACGGTTGCTGAGGATGTGCTCGAGGAGCTGACCGCTCAGGCCCGTCGGGCCGATCAGTACCTCGAGCTCGCTAAGCGGACCAAGGCGGATTTCGAGAACTACCGCAAGCGGGCGGCTCGCGAGGCTTCGGTCGCGCAGGAGCGAGGCGTGATCAAGCTCACCCGTGAGCTGCTGCCGGCGGTCGACAACCTCGAGCGGGCGGTCGCCGCGCTCAACGGAGCCGGGAGCGACGACGAGCTCGCGTCCGGGATCAAGCTCGTCCACGACGAGGTGATCACCGCGCTTTCTCGCGCGGGCGTCGAGCTGTTCTCGCCGATCGGCGAGCGGTTCGATCCCGAGCGTCACGAGGCGGTCGCGCAGCTGCCCGCAGAGGACGCCGAGTCCGGGACGATCATCGAGGTGTACCAGCAGGGCTGCCGGCTCGGAGATGTCGTGATCAGGCCTGCGCGTGTTGTCGTGGCGGGGTAGCTATGGCTGCCAGACCCGACTACTACAAGGTGCTCGGCGTCGGTAAGGGCGCCTCCGACGAGGAGATCAAGAAGGCGTACCGCAAGCTCGCGCGCAAGTACCACCCCGACGCCAACCAGGGCGACAAGAAGGCCGAGGAGCGCTTCAAGGAGATCTCGCAGGCCCACGACGTGCTTTCGGACCCCGAGAAGCGCAAGGACTACGACCGCGGAACCGGCCCGTTCGGCAACTTCGCCGGTGGGTTCGGTGGCGGTGGGGCCCAGGGCGGCGGCGGCTTCGACGCCGGTTCTTTCGCCGGCAACTTCGGCGACATCTTCTCCAACATCTTCGGCGGCGGGTCGGGCGCCGGCGCAGGCGACCCGCGAGCAGGCAGGCAGCAGCGCGGCCGTGACCTCGAGACCGAGGTCACGCTGTCGTTCGACCAGGCGGTGAACGGCGCCCAGGTGCCGCTCTCGATCTCCACCTCGCAGCAGTGCCCGACCTGCCACGGAACCGGCGCCAAGCCCGGCACGAGCCCGAAGGTGTGCCCGGTATGCGGCGGCCGCGGCGTCGAGACCGAGAGCCAGGGAATCTTCTCGATCTCGCAGCCGTGCTCGAACTGCCATGGCACCGGCACCGTGATCGAGGACCCGTGCCCCACGTGCGGCGGGACTGGCGCGCAGCGCAGCGTCAAGCGGCTGCGGGTCAACATCCCGGCCGGCGTCAAGGAGGGCAGCCGGATCCGGCTCGCCGGCAAGGGTGAGGCCGGCCCGCGCGGCTCGGAGCCGGGCGACCTCTACGTGATCACCCGCGTCCACGACTCGCCAGTCTTCAAGCGAAACGGCGACAACCTCGAGGTCGAGGTCCCGCTGACCGTCCCCGAGGCGATCCGGGGCGCGATCGTCGAGGTTCCGACGCTGAGCGGCACGAAGAGGCTGCGGGTGGCGCCCGGAACCAAGCACGGCACCGTCCAGCGGCTGCGCGGCGAGGGCCCGCCGCGGCTCTCCGGCAAGGGCCGGGGCGACATCCACTACCGGTTCGTGATCGACGTTCCGTCGACGCTCTCGCAGGAACAGCAGGAGGCCGTCGATCGGCTGTCCGAGGTGATGAACGGAGACCCGCGCGCTGACCTGTTCGCGAAGACCGGCGCCTCGGCCGGGGATGGTGCCTGATGGCGATCAAGCGCACCCGCCGCACGACGGCCCGCATCGAGGTCTCGACCGATCGCGGCGTCTTCATGATCTCCGTCGCGGCTGAATTGGCCGACATGCATCCGCAGACGCTGAGGATGTACGAGGCCCGCGGCCTGATCGAGCCGAAGCGCTCCCCGAAGGGGACCCGGCTGTACTCGCACGAGGACGTCGAGCGGCTGCGGCGGATCCAGGAGATGACGGCGCAGCTCGGGATGAACCTCGCCGGCGTCGAGCGCGTGTTCGAGCTCGAGGAGCAGCTCGACGCGATGCGCGAGAAGGTCGCCGGCCTGGAGCGGCGGGCGGCGGTGCTGAACGCCGAGGTCGAGCGCCTCGAGGAGCTCCGGCGCGAGCTCCGCGCCGAGCTCGTCCCGTACGAGCGGGGCGGCGCGCTGGTACGTGCCGCCGACCTCAAGCGGATCTTCCCGGCCCGCTGAGCGACGAAGGCTCGACGCTCGGGAAGCCCGAGCCTCGCTGATCCACTGCGCGAAGCGGGCCCACATAAGATCTAAGTCAGCTACACTTAGATTTAGCGAATTTCAGACCGCGAATGAGAGACCTGCCAATGCAGCCAGACCGTTTCACGATCAAGTCCCAGGAGGCGCTCCAGGCGGCCCAGCGGCTCGCCGACGACCGTCGCAACCCGCAGACGACGCCCGAGCACCTGCTCGCGGTGCTGCTCGAGCAGCCCGAGGGCATCGTCGTGCCGGTGCTCCGCAAGCTCGGCGTCGACCCCGCGGCCGTCCGCCAGTCCCTGGGCCTCGCGCTCGACGCGTTGCCGACGGTCAGCGGCTCGCAGCCGTCCGCCGAGCCCGCCGGCGGCTCGAGCGAGCTCGTCCAGGTGCTGCGCAGCGCCGAGGACGAGATGCGCGAGCTCGGCGACGAGTACGTCTCCACCGAGCACCTGCTGCTGGCGATCGCCGGCCATCCCGGCAAGGCGGGCGACGCGCTCCGCTCGGCGGGTGCGTCCAAGGACGACCTGCTCAAGGCCCTCCAGGAGGTTCGGGGCTCCCACCGCGTCACCGACCAGAATCCCGAGGACAAGTTTCAGGCGCTCGAGCGCTTCGGTCGCGACCTGACCGAGGCCGCGGCAGACGGAAAGCTCGATCCGGTGATCGGGCGCGACGACGAGATCCGCCGCGTCGTCCAGGTGCTGAGCCGCCGCACCAAGAACAACCCGGTGCTGATCGGTGAGCCCGGGGTTGGTAAGACCGCGATCGTCGAGGGGCTCGCTCAGCGGATCGTCGCCGGCGACGTGCCGGAGAGCCTCCGTGATCGCAAGCTGGTCGCGCTCGACCTCGGTGCGATGGTCGCCGGGTCCAAGTACCGCGGCGAGTTCGAGGACCGGCTGAAGGCGGTGCTCAAGGAGATCGCCGACGCCAAGGGCCAGATCATCGTGTTCATCGACGAGCTCCACACGATCGTCGGCGCCGGCGCCGCAGAGGGCGCGATGGACGCCGGCAACATGCTCAAGCCGATGCTCGCGCGCGGCGAGCTGCGCGCGGTCGGGGCGACGACGCTCGACGAGTACCGCAAGCACATCGAGAAGGACCCCGCGCTCGAGCGGCGGTTCCAGCCGGTGTTCGTCGGCGAGCCGAGCGTCGAGGACACGATCGCGATCCTGCGCGGCCTGAAGGAGCGTTACGAGCTTCATCACGGCGTCAAGATCCTCGACTCCGCGCTGGTCGCGGCGGCGACGCTCAGCCACCGCTACATCGCCGACCGCTTCCTCCCCGACAAGGCGATCGACCTGATCGACGAGGCGGCCTCGCGGATCCGAATGGAGATCGACTCCAAGCCGACCGAGATCGACGAGGTCGACCGTCACATCATGCAGCTCGAGATCGAGCTTCAGTCGCTGGGCGAGGACAACGACCCCGGGACCGTCGCGCGCCGCGAGCAGCTCGAGCGGACGCTCGCCGAGGAGAAGGAGCGCTCGACCGCGATGCACGCCGAGTGGCAGCGCGAGAAGCAGACGATCGGCGCCGCGTCCGAGCTGCGCGAGCAGCTCGACCAGGCACGCGTCGAGCTCGAGCGCGCCCAGCGCGAGGCCGACCTCGGTCGCGCCGCCGAGCTCCAGTACGGAACGATCCCCGGGCTCGAGAAGCAGCTCGAGGCGGCCGAGTCCGCCGAGGCCGAGGCCGAGGGCGGCGCCGGGCCGAAGTTCCTCAAGGAGATCGTCGACGCCGAGGACGTCGCCGAGGTCGTAGGCAAGTGGACGGGGATCCCGGTCAGCCGGCTGATGGAGGGCGAGATCGAGAAGCTCGTCCACATGGAGGAGCGCCTCCACGAGCGGGTGATCGGCCAGGACGAGGCGGTCGACGCTGTGGCGAGCGCCCTGCGCAGATCGCGAGCCGGCCTCCAGGACCCCGATCGTCCGATCGGCACGTTCCTGTTCCTCGGCCCGACTGGCGTCGGCAAGACCGAGCTGGCGCGGGCGCTGGCCGAGTTCATGTTCGACTCGCAGGACTCGATGGTGCGAATCGATATGTCCGAGTACATGGAGAAGCACTCGGTCTCGCGGCTCGTCGGCGCACCGCCCGGATACGTGGGCTACGACGAGGGCGGCCAGCTGACCGAGGCGGTTCGCCGCCGGCCGTACAGCGTCGTGCTGCTCGACGAGATCGAGAAGGCCCATCCGGACGTGTTCAACGCGCTGCTGCAGGTGATGGACGACGGTCGCCTGACCGACGGCCAGGGCAGGACGGTGTCGTTCAAGAACACCGTGCTGATCATGACCTCGAACATCCCCGGCGGACGCGCGGGCGTCGAGGCCTATTTCAAGCCCGAGTTCATCAACCGCCTCGACGACATCGTCGAGTTCCAGCCGCTGACCCGCGAGCAGCTCAATGAGATCGTGGAGATTCAGGTTGCGTTGGTGATCCAGCGGGTGCGCGAGCGGGGCATCGAGGTCGAGCTGACCGAGCTCGCGAGGACGCTGCTCGGCAACCTCGGCTACGACCCCACCTACGGCGCCCGACCGCTGAAGCGCGTGATCCAGAAGCGCCTCGTCGACCCCCTCGCGCTGGCGATCCTCGAGGGCAGGTTCGTCGCCGGCGACACGGTCAAGGTCGACGCGGCCGACGGGGACCTGGTGCTGGAGAAGGCCGAGGCCCCGGCCGCCGCGACGGCGTAGCTCAGGCCGACACCTCCTCGCCCCGGACGGCGCCGACGCGTGGCGCGGGGCGAATAGGTGTCGCCGCCATCCGCCGATGAGATCGGGTACAAGTGCCGGATACCGCCGACACAGAAGGAGGGAGCCGTGCCGACCTACATCATGCTCTCGTCGCTGACCCCCGAGGGGGTCCAGACGATCAAGAACAACCCGTCGCGGATCCAGGAGGTGAACCGGGAGGTCGAGCAGCTCGGCGCGACCGTCAAGGCGCAATGGGCAACGCTCGGGCAGTTCGACTTCGTGAACGTCGTCGAGGCTCCGGACGAGAAGACGATCGCCCGTGTGTCGCTCGAGCTCGGCTCTCGCGGGACCGCCAGGTACGAGACCCTGACCGCGATCCCGATCGACGACTTCATTGGCTCGATCTAACGCCGGACTCGGCGTCGGGCGCGTCCTGGTTGTCGGCTCGGGCGCACGGGAGCACGCGCTCGTCCAGGCGCTCGACCGCTCGCCACTGCGACCGGAGGTGATCTGCGCTCCGGGCAACGCCGGGATTGCACAGGACGCCCGGATCCTCGAGATCGCCGCCGACGACATCCCCGGGATCGTCGCCGCGGCCGGCACCGAAGCGGTCGACCTCGTCGTGGTCGGGCCGGAGGCTCCGCTCGTCGCGGGCATCGCCGACGCGCTCGCAAGCGCCGGGATCGCCTGTTTCGGCCCGAGCGCGGCGGCATCCGTGCTCGAGGGGTCGAAGGCGTTCTGCAAGGAGGTGATGGCCGCCGCCGGGGTGCCGACGGCGGCCCACACGGTCGTAACCGACGCCGCCGCCGGGCTCGAGGCGGTCGGCCGCTACCCGGTCGTGATCAAGGCCGACGGCCTCGCCGCCGGCAAGGGGGTGACGATCGCGGAGGACGAGGGCCAGGCCCGCGACGCGCTCGACGCGCTGCTCGTCGAGCGGCGATTCGGGACCGAGCAGGTGGTCGTCGAGGAGCACCTCGAGGGCGAGGAGCTGTCGCTGCTCGCGCTGTGCGACGGCGCCACGGCGATCCCGCTCGCGTCCGCCCGGGACTACAAGCGGATCTTCGACGGCGACCGCGGGCCGAACACCGGCGGGATGGGGTCCTACTCGCCGGTGCCGGCGGTCGACGACGACCGCGCGCGGGAGATCTGCCGGACCGTCCACCAGCCGGTGCTCGACGAGCTCGCGCGGCGCGGGACTCCGTTTCACGGCGTCCTCTACGCCGGGCTGATGATGACCGCGGACGGGCCGAAGGTACTCGAGTTCAACGTCCGCTTCGGCGACCCCGAGACGCAGGCGATCCTGCCCCGGCTCGAGGTCGATCTGCTGCCCCTGCTCGAGGCGGCCGGGGTCCCGGGCGGCCTCGCGGACGCCCGGACCGCCTGGTCGGCGCAGACCGCCGTGACGCTTGTCCTCGCCAGCCGCGGCTACCCCGAGAGCTCCTCGAGCGGCGATGTGATCACCGGGCTCGAGCGCGTCCCGGAAGGCGTGTTCGTGACCCACGCAGGCACCGCTCGGGCCCCCGACGGCTCGATCGTGACGGCCGGCGGACGCGTCCTCAGCGTGACCGCGCTCGGCGGCGACGCCACTGCCGCCCGCGACGCTGCTTATGCTGCGGCGCAGATGATCGAGTTCGACGGCAAGCAGCTGCGGCGCGACATCGCGATTCGGGTGCTATGAGCGCCGAGCGCGAACCCGTCGCCCAGACCCTGGCGGCGGCCGAGGCCGAGTTCGAGGAGCTCGATGTCGACGCGCCGCTCGTTGGCATCGTGATGGGCTCGAAGAGCGACCTTCCTGCGATGGAGCGCGCCGAGCAGGAGCTGACCGAGCGCGGGATCCGCTGCGAGGTACGGGTGATGTCCGCTCACCGCGAGCCCGACAAGGTCGCTGACTACGCCAAGAACGCCAGGATGCGCGGGCTGCGGGTGATCATCGCCGGCGCCGGCCTGTCGGCGGCGCTCCCCGGCGTCGTCGCCGCCCACTGCGATCTGCCGGTGATCGGCGTTCCGCTGACGAGCCGGACCTCAATCGCCGGCGGGCTGGACGCGCTGCTGTCGGTGGTGCAGATGCCGCCCGGCGTCCCGGTCGCGTGCGTGGGGGTCGACAACGCCCGCAACGCGGCGGTGCTCGCGGCGCGGATTCTCGGCGCCTGACCGGCTAGCCTTCGCGTCAGCGGCTACTGATGCCTGACGTCATCCATGTCTCATCGGTCGCGGGCAGTCCACTGCTCGACTCAGCGGGCGAGCGGCTCGGCCGGGTCGACGACGTCGTCGTGCGAATCGACGACGGCGCGCTGCCACCGGTCGTCGGACTCAGGGCGAGGATCGGCGGCCGTGAGATGTTCGTTCCGATCGCCCGCCTGGAGCAGTTCGGTCCCGACATCGTCCGGACCTCGACGACGAAGCTGAACCTTGCGCAGTTCGAGCGGCGCGAGGGGGAGATCCTGCTGCGGCGGGACATCCTCGACCGCAGCCTGATCAACGTCACGACCGCGCGGCTGGTGACCGCGCGCGAGGTCGAGCTCGTCCGCGACGCCGACGGCACCTGGCGGGTGGCCGGAATCGATCCGAGCTTCCGGCCGCGGCTGTGGCGGTTGCTTCCGCGGCGGTTCCGCGGGCACGACACCGAGCACCAGGAGTTCGTCTCCTGGACCGACCTCGAGCCATTCGTCGGCCACGTCCCCACGTCGCGGCTGAAGCTCGCGACGCGGCGGCTCGTCCGGCTGCACCCGGCGCAGATCGCCGACCTGGTCGAGGCCGCCTCGCACGAGGAGGGCGAGGAGATCCTCGAGGCGGTCGCCGAGGACAAGGAGCTCGAGGCGGACGTGTTCGAGGAGCTCGACGACGAGCACCAGGTCGAGTTCCTGCGCGAGCGCTCCGACAGGGAGGCCGCCGAGATCCTCGCGCGGATGGATCCCGACGACGCGGCCGACCTGCTGCTCGAGCTCGCTCAGGAGCGGCGCATCCCGGTGCTCAACCTGCTGCCGGCGGCAAACCAGCACAAGATCCGCAGCCTGCTCGGATACAACCCGTCGACCGCGGGCGGGATGATGAATCCGGATTTCGTCTCGGTGGTCGAGCACACGACCGCGGCCGAGGCGCTCGAACGGGTCCGCGCGAGCGATCTCAGCCCGCACGAGCTGGCGGTCGTGTGCGTGATCGACGCGGCTGGAAAGCTCACCGGCGCGGTCTCGCTCGCCGAGCTCGCGCACGCCGACCCGCACCGGCGCGTCGGGGACCTGGTCGACGCTGATGCGCCGGATCCGACCGTCGCGCTCGAAGCGGACCTCCCCGAGGTCGCGCTCGTGATGGCCGACTACAACCTGATCGCGATCCCCGTGGTCGACGGCGACTGCAAGCCGGCCGGGCTGATTTCGGTCGACGACGTGCTCGAGCTGCTGGTGCCGGAGGAGTGGCGGCGCCGGGCGGGCGCGGGCCGCTCCTAGGCTCGGCGGCGGACCGTCAGACCGTCTCTCGCGGCGGTCGCTCGACCACCTCGAGGATATGCACGACCCGCTCGCAAGAGACCTCGTGGGCGACGAGTCCCGTGAACGCGAGCGCCGCGATCAGCAGCCCGTTGGCGAGCGTCAGCCAGCGGTTGACGCTCGCGTTGAACACGGCCACGTCGACGATCTCCCAACTCGCCACGCCGGCGACGCCGCCAGCGAGCATCGACCACAAGCCGATGCCGCTACCGAACAGCTTCAGCTCGGGGTATCCCTCGAGCCGCCGCTGGTGCATCAGCACCGACATGAACAGCAGCGACACGGCCAGACCGGCGCTGCCGATGCCCAGGCCCATCCCCTTGATCGCGCCGGGGCCGAACGCGGCAGCCGCGACGATGAGCAGCACCGCCGCAAAGAGGACACCGAGATTGAAGAAAAAGCGCTGGCGTGACATAGATCGGCCTCCGAGCGCCTGTTCCCGAGAGCACCTACAGCCTATCTCTCGCGGGCGGCACTCGCAACAGAAACCCATCCATCGGGCTCCTGACCGGATCCCGGGAGGCGGGTGGATAGAGTAGAACTTCGACGCCAGGGAGTCGGGGTTTTTGGAACGTTCAGACGTCTTTCACGGCGAATCGCAACCGATCGGGACGGCGAAGAGTCGCGTTCCGGCGTCGGGCGCGCGCGTCGATGTGCGCCCCGTCTCGAGCAAGCGGGAGCTCCGTGCCTTCATCCGGCTGCCCTGGCATCTCTACCGCGGCTCGGCCAACTGGGTGCCGCCGCTGATCTCTGAGCGCAAGCGCCATCTCGACCGCAGCCGGAACCCCTTCTTCGAGCACGCCGAAGCTGAGTACTTCCTGGCGTGGCGTGACGGCGAACCGGTGGGCCGCCTCAGCGCTCACGTCGACCACCGGCTGAACGAATTCCAGAACAACAACTGGGGGCTGTTCGGCTTCTTCGAGTGCGAGCGCGATCCCGGAACCGCGGCGGCGCTGCTCGACGCGGCCGAGGCGTGGCTGCGCGAGCGCGGGCGCGACCGGATCCTCGGGCCGATGGACTTCACGACGAACCACGAGTGCGGTGTGCTGATCGAGGGTCATGAGCTGATGCCGCAGATCCTCGAGAACTGGCACCACCCGTACTACCGGGAGCTGCTCGAAGGCCAGGGGTTCGCGAAGGCGATGGACCTCTACAAGTGGGAGATCATCCCCGCGGACCGCGACCAGATGCTGCCGGTGATCGACGAGCTCGCCGACCGGCTTGAGCCCGAGCACGGCATCACCCTGCACCGGATGCGCAGGCGCGATTTCGCGCAGGAGGTCAAGGCGTTCATGGAGGTCTACAACTTCGCCTGGTCGCACAACTGGGGGTTCGTGCCGCTCACCGATCCCGAGCTCGACAGCATGGCCAAGGAGCTCAAGCCGGTCCTCGACGAGGACTTCGCTTGCGTCGCCAAGACCGCCGACGGCGAGATTGCCGGGGTGTCGCTGTCGCTTCCGGATTACAACCAGGTCCTGGCCAAGCTCAACGGCCGGCTGCTACCCCTCGGGTGGATCAAGGCCCTGCGGGGCCGCTCGAAGATCGACGAGGTCCGCGTGTTCGCGCTCGGCGTCAAGCCGCAGTTCCAGCACACCGGCGTCGCCGCCGGTCTCTACCGCGACGTCTGGGACGCGTGCCTGCGCCGCAAGATCTGGCGCGTCGAGACCGGCTGGATCCTCGAGGTCAATGACCCGATGAACCGTGCGATGGAGGCGCTCACCGGCCGGATCGTGAAGCGCTACCGGCTGTACGAGCGGCTGATCGACCCCGCCGCCGCCCCTGCTTTTCCGGCGGCGCGCTGATACGCTCAAAACCGCCGCCGTTACGGTGGTTGCAAGGATCAAGATGATGGATCACGACGCGTATCTAGACAACGACGAGCAACCGCGAAGTAGCAGGTTCGCGGACGGCGTCGTGGGCGTCGTAGCGGTCCTCCAGGGTTAGACCCCGGACCGGTACGGCCTCCAGCCGACCGCGGCGGAGCGGACAGGCGAAAGGAGGTCGGGCCGATGGCAAGCGAGCTGCCGACTGGCGCCCTGCCTGCGTCCGCGGGCGAGCGTTCCGCACCCGATCCTTCGCCGTCCGGGGAGATCCAGGGCGCGTTCGGCACGATCAAGGGGCACGAGGACGCGCACCGGAGCCTGCGCTCGCGAGCGATGGCGCTGCTCGCGATCATCGGCCCCGGGCTGATCGTGATGGTCGGCGACAACGACGCCGGCGGCGTCTCCACCTATACCCAGGCGGGCCAGAACTACGGCACGAGCCTGTTGTGGGTGCTGCTGCTGCTGGTGCCGGTGCTGATCGTCAACCAGGAGATGGTCGTCAGGCTCGGCGCGGTCACGGGGATCGGCCACGCGCGCCTGATCATCGAGCGATTCGGTCGCGGCTGGGGGTGGTTCGAGTCCGGCTACCTGTTCCTGATGAATTTCCTGATCATCGTCACCGAGTTCATCGGCGTGCGGCTGGCGCTCGGGTATCTAGGCGTGTCGGAATACATCTCCGTTCCGGTCGCCGCGCTCGCACTGATCGGGGTCACGGTCACCGGCAGCTTCCGCTCGTGGGAGCGGTCGATGTTCGTGTTCGTGTTCGCGAACGTCCTGCTGATCCCGCTGTTCTTCATGGCCCGTCCGCACGCCGGCCCGATCGCGCACGGCTTCTTCGTCCCGGGGATCCAGGGAGGCGCGAACTCGACCTCGGTGTTGCTGATCATCGCGATCATCGGCACCACGATCGCGCCGTGGCAGCTGTTCTTCCAGCAGTCGAACATCATCGACAAGCGGATCACCCCGCGGTGGATCAACTACGAGCGGATCGACACGTGGTTCGGCGCAGCCGTCGTCGTGCTCGGCGCCGCGGCCCTGATCTGCGTGACCGCGTTCGCGTTCGAGCACACCTCGTACTTCGGGCAGTTCTCGAACGCGGGCGCCACGGCTACCGGCCTCGATCACACGATCGGGTCGGCCGCGGCGGTGTTCTTCGCGATCGTGTTGCTGAACGCATCGCTGATCGGCGCCGGGGCGGTGACGCTCGCGACGAGCTACGTGCTCGGCGACGTGTTCGGTTCCCGTGGGTCGCTGCACCGGAAGTTCTCCGAGGAGAAGGGCTTCTACTCGATGTTCGCCGCGCTCATCGTGGTCGCGGCGGGGATCGTCCTGATCCCGGGCGCGCCGCTCGGCGTGATCACCGAGTCGGTGCAGGCCCTGTGCGGGATCTTGCTGCCGATGACGACGCTGTTCCTGCTGATGCTGTGCAACGACCCGGAGGTGCTCGGGCCGTGGGTCAACCCGCCGTGGCTGAAGGCGTTCGCGAGCGTCGTCGTCGGCGTGCTGATTGTGCTGTCGGGGATCCTCACGATCACCACGATCTTCCCGAGCGTGAACGTCACGACGCTCGCGCTCGTCGGAGGAGGCGTGCTCGTGGCGGTGCTCGTGCCCACCGGCCTGTTCGCGCTCCGCTCACGCCGCGGGGCGAGCGCGGTGACGGTCGTCGGTCCCGAGCGGGGCGTCCCCCGCGAGCAGTGGACGATGCCGCCGGCGACACTGCTGTCGCGGCCGGTGTGGTCAACGCCGCGGCGCGCGGCGATGCTCGTGCTCGGCGCCTACATGGTCGTCGCGCTGGTGATGCTCGTGGTCAAGTCGGTGCAGCTGGCCGGCGGGTGATAATCGCTCTGTGACGCACCGGTGATCGCCCGCTACACCAGGCCGGAGATGGCCGAGATCTGGGCCGACTACGCCCACTTCGACGCGATGCGCGAGGTCGAGGTCGCCGCCTGCGAGGAGATGGACGGGCCGACCGCGGAGGACCTCGACGCGATCCGCGCCGCCACCTTCACGGTCGAGGCGATCGCCGAACGCGAGAAGGTCACCGACCACGACACGGCCGCGTTCGTCGACGTGCTCGCCGCGTCGGCCGGCCCCGCCGGGCGCTGGATCCACTACGGGCTGACCTCGAGCGACGTGCTCGACACCGGGCTCGCGCTGCAGCTGCGGCGTGCCGCGGAGGTGGTGCTGCCGGTCTCGCGCCAGCTGGTGACCGCGTTCGCCGACGGCGCGCGGGAGCACGTCGACACTCTGTGCGCCGGCCGGACGCACGGGATCCACGCCGAGCCGACGACGTTCGGGGTCAAGCTCGCCGGCTTCGCGTTCGAGGCGTTTCGGAACGCCGAGCGGCTGGAACGGGCGTTCGCGCAGGCCGAGGTCGGGGCGATCTCGGGGGCGGTCGGGACGTACTCGGCGACCTCGCCGGACTTCGAGCGACGGGTGCTGAAGCGCCTTGGCCTCGAGCGCGAGCCCGTCTCTACGCAGGTGGTCCCGCGCGATCGCCACGCGGAGCTGCTGAGCGCGATCGCGCTCGCCGGCGCCGGGATCGAGCGGTTCGCGACCGAGGTCCGCAACCTCGCGAGGACGGAGGTGGGCGAGGTGAGCGAGCCCTTCGGAGCGGGTCAGAAGGGCTCGAGCGCGATGCCGCACAAGCGCAACCCGATCAAGTCAGAGCAGCTCGTCGGGCTCGCGCGGGTGCTGCGCGGCAACGCCCAGGCGGGGCTCGAGGATGTCGCGCTGTGGCACGAGCGCGACATCTCCCACTCCTCCGTCGAGCGGATCATCCTGCCCGACTCGACGACGCTGATCGACTACATGCAGCGCCGCACGCTCGGGCTGATCGAGGGGATGGTCGTCGACGTCGAGCGGATGCGCTCGAATCTCGAGCTCACCCACGGCGCTCTGTTCTCTCAGCGCGTGCTGCTCGCGCTGGTCGAGGCGGGCGCCTCGCGCGACGACGCCTACCGGATCGTCCAGCGGCTCGCCCGCGAGGCGATCGAGCAGCGCCGGCCGATGCGCGAGCTGCTCGCCGCGGACCCCGCCGGGGCGGCCCTCGACCTCGACGCGATCTTCGACTATGCGCTGTTCGTTCGCCACGCTCACGAGATCGTCGAGCGGCTCGGCGCGATCGCCTGAGCGCGGCACCAGCGCTGTCGGGACCGCTCGCTAGGATCGAATGGTGACTGCTCTCAATGACCTCCCGAAGATCGCGTCGGGGAAGGTTCGCGAGATCTACGAAGGGCCGGAGGGGACGCTGCTGCTGGTCGCGTCAGACCGGATCTCGACGTACGACGTGGTGCACCCGACGCCGATTCCCGACAAGGGCGCGGTGCTCACCGGGCTCTCGACCTTCTGGTTCGAGAACACCGACCAGATCGTCGCCAACCACCTGATCTCGGTCACGGACGGCGTGCCCGACGAGGCTCGCGGCCGCGGGATGCTCGTCCGCAGGCTCGAGATGCTGCCGGTCGAGTGCGTCGTCCGCGGCTACATCACCGGGTCGGGCTGGAAGGACTACCAGGCCACCGGCTCCGTGTCGGGGATCGAGCTGCCGGCGGGGCTGCGCGAGTCAGACCAGCTGCCCGAGCCGCTGTTCACCCCTTCGACCAAGGCCGACGTCGGACACGACGAGGCGATCGACTTCGAGGGCGCGGTCGAGCTGATCGGCGACCGGGCATTGGCGCAACGAGTCCGGGACGTGTCGATCGAGCTCTACCGGCACGCCGCCGACCATGCCCGCGAGCGCGGGATCATCCTCGCCGACACGAAGTTCGAGATGGGGCTCGACGCCGGCGGCGTGCTGACGCTGGGCGACGAGGTGTGCACGCCCGACTCGTCGCGTTTCTGGCCCGCCGACGAGTACGAGCCAGGCCGCGGACAGCCGAGCTTCGACAAGCAGTACGTGCGCGACTGGGCGTCCTCGACCGGCTGGGACCGTACGCCGCCGGCCCCGCCGATCCCCGACGACGTCGTCGCGCGCACGCGCGAGAAGTACGTCGAGGCCTACGAGCGGATCACCGGCCAGCCGTTCGACGCGTGGCTGCGGAGAACAGACCCCACCCACCCCGCGTAGTGCGCGCGCGCGTGCTCGTCAGGCCGAAGGCGGGCATCCTCGATCCGCAGGGCCAGGCCGTTGAGCGGGCGCTACCCGCGCTCGGGTTCACCGGCGTCTCGAACGTCCACGTCGGCAGGGTGATCGAGCTCGACGTCGAGGATCCGGCGCGGCTGCCGGAGATCTGCGAGCGGCTGCTGTCGAACCCGCTGATCGAGGACTACGAGATCGTCGAGGACGGAGACGGCTCGTGAAGTTTGGCGTCGTCCGCTTCCCCGGCTCCTGCGACGACGTCGACGCGCTGCGCGCCGCCGAGCGCGTCGGCGACGCGGTGATGCTGTGGCACGCCGACCACGACCTCCAGGGCGTCGACGCGGTCGTCGTCCCCGGCGGCTTCTCGTACGGCGACTACCTGCGCGCCGGAGCGATCGCGCGGTTCGCGCCGGTGATGGAGCAGGTGGCCGAGTTCGC
>DASXDA010000056.1:0-38343 GCA_036490875.1 Solirubrobacteraceae bacterium | reverse complement strand
TGGTTCGTGGGCGGCCTGCTCGATGGCGTGCTGGCGTTCGGCGGCGAGGAGAGCGCGGGCGCGAGCTTCCTCCGCCGCGACGGGGGGCCATGGAGCACCGACAAGGACGGGCTGATCATGTGCCTGCTTGCGGCCGAGATGAAAGCCCGCACCGGCAGTGATCCCGGCGAGCTCTACGCCGAGCTCGCCGATCGCTATGGCGAGCCGGTCTACCGCCGCGTCGATACCCCCGCGACGCCGGCGCAAAAACGCGCCCTGGGCAGGCTCTCACCCCAGGATGTGACGGTGACGGATCTTGCCGGCGAGCCGATCGAACAGGTGCTCACGAGCGCGCCGTCCGGTGCGCCGCTCGGCGGTGTGAAGGTCGTGACTCGGAGCGGGTGGTTCGCCGCGCGTCCCTCGGGGACCGAGGACGTCTGCAAGCTCTATGCCGAAAGCTTCGAGGGCGAACAGCACCTCGAGCGGATCCTCGAGCAGGCACGGGTACTCTTGGACCGCGTGCTGGTCGGCAATGAGTGATGAGCCCACACGCGCCATGCGCGACGACCGCGTCGGCACCATGTTCGGGGAGTACCGGATCGAGTCGCTGATCGGGGTGGGGGGAATGGGCAAGGTCTATCGCGCGACCGTCGGCGGTGACACTCAGGTCGCGCTGAAGGTGGTCAAGGAGGACCTCGCGCGAGACGAGACCTTCAGGCGTCGTTTCAGACGAGAGGCTCGGATCGCACAGAGCGTGCGCAATCCCCACGTGGTCCCGGTCAGGGACACGGGCGAGCAGGGCGGCCTTCCTTACCTCGCAGCCCAGTTCATCGACGGGGTCGCGCTTGATCGCAAGCTCGAGCTGGAGGGACGGCTGGATCTGGCCGCGACCGTGAGGATCTGCGCGCAGGTGGCGGACGGTCTACAAGCGCTGTGGGAGGCCGGAATGGTCCACCGCGACGTCAAGCCCGCCAATATCCTGCTCGACCGCACGGCGAACGCGTACATCACCGACTTCGGGCTTGCCAAGCTGAGCGACGGCACGGTTCTGACGCGGCCCGGCCAGCCCCTCGGCTCGATCGACTACATGCCGCCCGAGCAGATCCGCGGTGAGCCGGTGACCGGTGCGGCCGACACCTACTCGCTCGGGTGTGTGGTGTTCGAGTGCATCGACGGACAGCCGCCGTTCGCGGATCGGCAGGGAATGCGCGTCCTGTGGGCTCACCTTCAGGACGAACCACCCGATCCGTCCGCGAAGCGGGGAGACATCCCCGCGGAATTCGTTCGTGCGCTGAAGGCCGCCCTGCGGAAGAACCCGGCCGAACGACCCAGCACGAGCATCGACTTTGCCCGTTCGCTCTCCAGGGCTGCCGGGATTCCAATTGCGGAGGCGGCGGGTTGATTGTGCGGTTGGCCGTCGTGGTCGTCGCAATCTCGATCGCCGGATGCAGCTCCGGTTCAGACCTGGGGTCGGGCAGCGCGACCCAGCCCGCTGACGCGACATCGTCCTCGGCTGGTGTGGTGCATGTCGTGATGCAGAGCCTCGACTTCAGCCCTACCGCGATCAGGGCCAAGGTCGGGCAGCAGGTCGTGTGGACGAACAACGATGCCGCGCCGCACAACGTGACCTACGTCAGCGGGCCGAGCTTCAACTCATCGCGGAACCTGACACGCGGCAAGCACTTTTCGATCAGGCTCGACCAGCCGGGGACGATCCACTACGTGTGCACGCTGCATCCGTGGATGAAGGCCACGATCGTCGTCTCCCGCTGAGCTGTAGCCGGATCAGGTCGCCGTGGCGGCGGTCCTTCGCGGATCGCTGAGCGCCCCCACGTCTGCTCCCAGCAGATCGCAGGCCAGCGCCAAGTTGCTCGCCAACGCCGAACTGGCCGCGACGCGACGGTTCAGGACGAACGCATAGGTTCTTGTGGAGCCCGAGCTCCCGCCGACCGACGCGGTCTGGCTCGCGACCAGGCTTCCACAGATCGCCGGCGCGGTTGCCTCTCCCGGCAGGGCGTTGTTGAGATCGCTGCGGTCCAGCACGTTGTCGTAGACGCCGTTGTGGTTGTAGTCGATGCCGTGCACGATCATCGCGGCGTTGCCGGCGCGGATCGCGTCGGCGACGCCCGGCGGAATCGTGATCGTCCGCTGGTAGCGGATCGTCCCCGTCGACGGGTAACGGGAGAAGTCGATGATGCTCTTCGGACTCGTGTCGCCCGTCGAGGTCAGCGACACCTGCGGCGGCCCGTAGAACGCGATGCCGTTGCCGGTGCTGATCGACAGGTGTCCGTTGTGCGGGCGCGCCGCCGACGCGGGCGGACACACCCCCTTGCCGCCGGCGTGGATGTGCATCGCGTGCGGCGCCCCGTTGAGCAGTCCATTCGCGTCGAGGGTGATGGTCGCTTTGCTGCCGTTCAGGCGGACGGTCCCGGAGCCCTTGCCAGTCACCTGATTCGTCGGCACCGGGGTCAAGCTCGCCGCGAAGGGCGTTCCGGACGGCTTGGAGGAGCCGCTCGAGCTCAAGGCGATCACAGCAACCACCGCGCCGACGATCAGCACCAGCGCCCCGAGCCCAGGCAGCAGATAGCGATTGCGGGAGGGCTTCGCCCCGCCTGCCGCTCCACCGGAGTCGCCCGCCGGCGGGATCGTGGGCTGCGCGGACGGCGGCGGCGCGGGCGGCGCGGGCGGCGGCGTGGTGGCAGGTCGGCTGGCGGCGGGTGGGCTGCTCGCGGGAGCGGCGGTTGGCGGGCTGGGCGAAGAACTCGGCTGCTGCTGCGCGCTCGCCGCGGAGGTTGGATCGGCCCCGGCGGGGACGGAGGTCGGATCGGCCGCGGCGGGGACGGAGGTCGCTTCCGCTGCCAGGACCGGAACGTCTTCGCGCGGCGACGGCGATTCGCTGACGTTCGTCTCCGCGGGCACCGCGGGTCGAGGAGGGGGGACCTCGGAACCCGGTGACTCCGGCGAGGCGCCGGGACGTGCCGGCGCAATGAACTCGCTCGCTTGGACGGGCTGAGCCGCCTCGCCTGCTTCGACGGGCGGCGTCGCCGGCGGCGCCTGCGGCGGTGCTGTCGGCTCAGCATTCTTGACCACCGGCGTCGCGTCGCCGGTCCCCACGATCGTCGGAGGCGCCGTGTAGCGCATGCCTTTCAACGCGGCGGTGGCATCGCGCGCGAAGTCACCCGCCGAGAAGTAGCGCTGGCTCGGATCCTTTGCCATCGCCTTCTCGAGGACGGGCGCGAACGCGGGGTACGTTTCGCTGGTCTCGCCCTCGAGCGAGGGAGGCGGGTCATAGACGTGAGCGAACAGCGTTGCGACCGAGTTCTCACGCTCGTAGGGCACCTTGCCGCTCAGCATCTGATAGACGACGCAGCCGAGGGCGTAGATGTCCGTGCGGGCGTCGGTGTGAGACCCGGTGATCTGCTCCGGCGACATGTAGTCGACGGTTCCGACGACGGCCCCTTTCGCGGTCAGCCCGGAGGCGGTGTCGTACTTCTTCGCGAGCCCGAAGTCGGTGAGGTACGCGTGCTCCTCGCCGTCCTTGACCGTGATCAGGATGTTTGCGGGCTTGACATCCCGGTGAACCAGTCCGCGGCCGTGTGCGGCGTCGAGCGCGGACGAGAACTGATCGAGCAGATCGACAACGCGGCTCGGCTCCATCGCCCCGTGCTTGACCAGCACGTCGCGCAGGTCGGTGCCCGCGACGTAGTCCATGACGAAGAACAACATCCCGTCGTGCTCGCCGGCATTGTGGATTCCGACGATGTTGGGGTGGTGCAGCGAGGCGGCGATCCGCATCTCGCGCTTGAACCGCTCACGGAACTGCGCGTCCTCCGCCAGGCCGGGAGCCAGCACCTTGAGCGCGTAGATCCTGTTCAGCGCGACGTTCGTCGCGCGATACACGAGCCCCATTCCGCCACGGCTGATCAGCTCATCGATCCGATATCCACCGACCACTGATCCACGCTGCAGCGGATCGCCTGTGACTGCCATCTAAAGATCCTCTCCGGAACCGTCGCCGCCAACTGAGAGATTACCGCCAGGGGACCGCGTACACAAAATGCTCGCCCAGGAGTCCCTTGAAGTGGTGCTCGCCCCGCGGCTCGAACTGGAAGCTCGGATCGGTTTCCGTGTACTGCTTGAGCGTCGAGGAAACGAGGATCTCCCCGCCCTCGGCCTGGGCCGCGATCCGCGCGGCGAGGACCACGTTGCGCCCCAGGAGCTCGTCGGACTCCGCGATCACGTAACCCGCGTGCAGGCCAATTCGCAGCGCCAGCGCCGACGGCCCGCCGTCGGCCTCCGTTCCGCTGAAGGTGCGCTGTAGCTCCAAGGCGGCGTGAAGACCGCCGTGCGCGCTGTTGAAAGAGGCCAGGAACCCATCGCGCTCGACCTTCACGATGCGACCGTCGTGGTGGGCGAGGAGCCGCTCGACCAGCAGATGATGGTCGCGGACGAGCTCCGCCCAGCGCTCAGGGCCCAGCTGCGATTCGAGCGCGCCGGCATCGCCGATGTCGCTCAGCATCAGGGTGACCGATCCGTCCGGCGAGCTCAGCCGGCTGATCGCCGGCCCCAGCGGTTCGAGCGCCGAGGCGATCACGTCGATCGAGGTCGCGTCTGCCGAAGGTTCCACACCGAGTCCTTTGTGCCCCACCGCAATCCCGGCGAGCATACCTTGACACGGATCCGGCGCGGCACCAGAATCGCCCGCGGCGATGAGGGGGCCTTCGACTACCGGAACCACGTGAGCGCCTTCCCCCCGATCGGGGACTACGCGTTCCTCTCGGACTGTCAGACGACCGCGCTGGTGGCGCCCAACGGCAATGTCGAGTGGTTGTGTCTGCCGCGCATGGACTCGCCGAGCGTGTTCGCCGCGCTGCTGGATCGTGACGCGGGGGGCTTCCGGGTCGCCCCGGCCGACGTGAACGTCCCCGCCGCGCGCCGGTACATCCCCGGAACCATGGTGCTCGAGACCACCTGGGAGACGAGGATGGGGTGGGTGATCGTGCGCGACGCGCTCAGCATCGGTCCCTGGCACCACGACCACGAGCGGTCACGCAGCTACCGGCGCTCGCCCACCGACCACGATGCCGACCACGTGCTGCTGCGGATGATCGAGTGCGTCGAGGGCTCGGTCGAGATCAAGGTGGATTGCGAGCCGGCGTTCGACTACGGCGGGCTCGCCGCGGACTGGTCGTATGGTGGATCGGGGTATAGGGAGGCGTTCGCTCGTTCTGAGGGCATCGATACAGAGCTGCGGCTCGTCACCGACCTCAGGCTAGGGTTCGAGGGCCCGCGGGCGCGCGCGCGGGCCGTACTGCGCGAGGGAGACGTTGCGTTCGTCGCGCTCGGATGGTCAGAGCACCCACTCCCGGACAGCTACGAGCAGGCGGCGGGGTGGGTGGCTCGCACAGGCCGCTTCTGGCAGGAGTGGCTGAAGCACGGCAGCTTCCCCGATCACCCATGGCGCTCGTACCTGCAGCGCAGCGCCCTGACGCTCAAGGGCCTCACCTACACCCCGTCAGGGGCGATGGTCGCCGCGGCCACCACGTCGCTTCCGGAGACGCCCGGCGGCGACCGCAACTGGGACTACCGCTACAGCTGGATCCGCGACTCGACGTTCATGCTGTGGGCGCTCTACACGCTCGGCTTCGACGACGAGGCGGACGACTTCTTCTACTTCGTCGCGGACATGGTCGAGGCCGAGGAGGGACAGCTCCAGGTGATGTACGGGATCGGCGGCGAGAGCAAGCTCCTGGAGCAGGAGCTCGAGCACCTGTCCGGGTACGAGCATGCGCGGCCGGTGCGAATCGGGAACGGTGCCTACGACCAGCAGCAGCACGACGTATGGGGCGCGGTGCTGGATTCGATCTACCTGCACACTCGCTCGCGCGATCAGCTGCCAGACCGTCTGTGGCCGATCATCAAGCGTCAGGTCGAGGCCGCGCTCGCACACTGGCGCGACCCGGACCGGGGGATCTGGGAGGTCCGGGGCGAGCCACGGCACTTCACCTCGTCGAAGCTGATGTGCTGGGTCGCTGCTGAGCGGGGCGCGCGCCTGGCCCGGATCCGCGCCGACGATGCGACGGCGGTGCGCTGGGAGACGGCCGCGAATGAGATCCACGCGGACATCTGCGCGAACGGGCTGGATCGGCGCGGCGTGTTCGCTCAGCACTACGGGACCGAGGCGCTCGACGCCTCGTTGCTGCTGATGCCGCTGGTCGGGTTCCTCCCAGCTGACGACCCGCGGATTCGGGACACGGTGCTGGCGATCGCCGAGGAGCTGACCGAAGAGGGGCTCGTCTTGCGCTACCGGGTCGACGAGACGGACGACGGCTTCTCGGGCGAGGAGGGCACGTTCACGATCTGCTCGTTCTGGCTGGTCTCGGCGCTCGTCGAGATCGGTGAGCTCGCGCGTGCTCGCGGGCTGTGCGAAAAGCTGCTCTCCTACGCGAGTCCGCTCGCGCTGTATGCCGAGCAGATCGACCCGATCACCGGCCGCCACCTCGGCAACTTCCCGCAGGCGTTCACGCACCTTGCGCTGATCAACGCGGTCGTCCACATCATCGATGCCGAGCACAGGCTCGAGCTGCGCGCGCTTGCGCGCGAGCCCGAACTTAACCGGCCGGGCAGCGGCCTGTGAGCCTGCGAACGCTCCCACTCGCATCGCCTGACCTCGGTTAGAGTCGCCGGACACTGAGTGCGTCGAGAGGCAGTGGCCCTTGCAAACGGTCAAGCCGCCGGAGAGGAAATCACCAGGAACGCTGTTCCAGCGGCTCCGCGGTGCGCATGAGGCCGAGCTATTCGGCCCGCGCGGCCGCCTGCCGCGACGGGGCGAACCGGACGTCAGCCATAAGACCGCCCTGCTCGTCCTCGGAGGCCTGGTCCTCGCAGCGCTGGCGCTGCGGCTGGCCGTGCCACGTGGGATCTGGCTCGACGAGGCGATCACCATCCATCAGGCGCGGCTGTCGCTGCACGACCTGTTGCAAAACCTGTACCAGGGGGATCGCCAACCGCCGCTCTACCACCTCGTGCTGTGGCTGACGATCCGCGCGTTCGGCCACAGCGAGTTCGCCGTCCGGCTCCCCTCGCTGATCGCCGGGACGCTCGTGGTCCCGGTGCTCTACGAGCTGGGACGGGAGCTGTACGACCGACGGACCGGGCTGCTCGCGGCCGCGTTCGCGGCCGTCTCGCCGATCCTGATCTGGTACTCGCAAGAGGTGCGGATGTACGAGTTCGCGACATTGTTCGGGCTGCTGGCGCTGCTCACGCAGCTGCGAGTCATCCGTCGCGGGACGATGGTCGACTGGGCGGCCTACATCGTCGCCACCGCCGCCCTGCTCTGGTCTCACTACTTCGGCCTACTGCTGATCGGGGTGCAGCAGCTCGTGTTCGTCGGAGTGATTGTGATCCGCAAGCGGGCTCGGGAACCGGTGAAGCCGCTTGGGTTGGGCTTCGCGTATTCGCTCGCGGTTCTCGTGATGCAGCTGGTGCCCTTACTGGTGTTCGCTCACCATCAGTTCCAGGTCACATCCTCGGCGGCCGGTTCGCCGAGTGGGACCTACGACTACCTGTCGTTCTACTCGGTGCTCGCGAACATCGCGTGGTCGGTGTGGGGCTATCAGCCGGATGCGGTCACGGTGCTGATGGCCGCCCTGTGGCCGTTGTTCCTGCTGCTGTCGCTGGTCTTACTCGGCCGCGGAGGGTCGCGCCAGACGACGGCGCTCGCGGCCGGCGCGATTGCCCTGGTGGGACTACTGATCGTCGTGTCCGCGTTCGACCGGTCATTTTTTGAGGTGCGCAACTTCCTGCTCCTGGTACCGCTCGTCCTGCTGCTGATCGCGCGACTGATCACTGGCTGGATACGCAACCCGAGAGCGCGATTGCTGGTCGCCGGCGGAGTCGTCGCGACGCTGCTGATCGGTCTCGCCGACCAGCAGCTCAACAAGTCCAATCCCCGGCTGTTCGACTTCCGCGGCGCGATCCGGGACATCAAGGCGAACGCCGGGCCAAACGCGCTCGTGCTCTACGAGCCGCTCGACATGCGCTACGTGCTCGAGTACTACGCGCCCGGCCTCCGCAGCCAGCCCCTCTCGGCCCCAATTTCATCGGAGACGGAGGGGAGCCCGATCTTCGTGCTCGCGTCGTTCCAGAGCAATCGGACGTTCTTCAACCAGACGAACAAGGCGGTGGGACAGCTGACCTTCTTCCGCAGGTTCGTCCACCGCTACCAGACGCCCCAAACCCTCGTGTGGGAGTTTCAATGAGCAGCCGGCCCTGGGATGTCCGTCTTGCACGGGTGACGTGGCAGCCGGTGCCGAAAGGCTGGAGCGTCCGCCGGCGGGTCCGCATCCTGATCCTCCTGGGCTTGCCCTGTGCCGTGTGGTACTTCGGCTGGCTGCTGAACCCCGACCGTGTCGGTACGCCGTACCTCTACGGGATCCTGATCGCGGCGGAGCTGTTCAACCTGATTCAGGCGCTCGGATTCTGGTGGACGGTCTCGCACGAACGGGTGCGGGAGAAGCGTGCCCCGACCCGATCGGTCGCCGTCGACGTGTTCATCCCGGTCTACAAGGAGCCGGTTGACATCGTCGACCTGACGGTCGCCGCCGCCGTCGGGCTGCGCGGAGCGGAGGTGAGGGTCTGGGTGCTGGACGACGGCAACGACGACGCGATGCGCGACCTCGCCACGCGCTACGGCGTGGGCTACATCCGGCGCCGGGAGCACACCGGTGCGAAGGCCGGGAACATCAATCACGCGCTGACCAAGACCTCCGCTCCGTTCATTGCCGTGTTCGACTCGGACCACGTGGCTGACCCGGGCTTTCTAGAGGCCACGCTCGGCTGGATGGAGGACTCCAAGATCGCGTTCGTCCAGACTCCGCAGTACTACGCCAACACGGAGCACAATCGAATCGCGGCGGCGTCCTGGGCGCAGCAGGCGCTGTTCTTCGGGGCCATCTGTCGCGGCAAGGACGGGCTCGACGCAGTCTTCTGCTGCGGCACCAACGTGCTGTTCCGCCGCGAGGCGTTCGAGAGCGTCGGCGGGTTCCCGACGAACTCGCTCACCGAGGACTTCGAGCTCTCGATCCACCTCCATGAGGAGGGCTGGAGCTCGGCGTACGTGCCCGACGTGCTGGCGCGCGGCCTCGGGCCCGAGGACACCGCCGCCTACGTCTCTCAGCAGCAGCGCTGGGCGCGGGGCTGTCTGTCGGGCATCCCGCGGGCGCTGAAGGCGCGCCTGCCGCTACGCCTGAAGGCGCAGTATCTGCTCTCGGGTGTCTACTTCCTCTCCGGCTGGACCGTGCTCATCTATATGAGCTTCCCCGTGATCCGTCTGCTGGGTGGTGGTCAGCCGATCGGCGGCATCGACGCACCCGTATTCCTGCTCCATTTCGTGCCTTACTACGCCGTGGCGTTGACGATGGCGGTGGTGGCCGGGGCCGGCTCGTACACGTTCGCCGCATTTGCGCTGTCGGCCGCGAACTTCTGGATCCACATCCTCTCCACGATCTACACCGTGCTCGGGCGGAAGGGCTCGTTCGTCGTGACCCCGAAGAAGGGCGCCGGGGCCCGCCAGCCGGCCGCCGTGATGCCCGCACTTGTGGCCGTCGGGGTGCTGGCCGCGGCCTGCGTCTACGGACTGATCAGCAATCCGGATGCCGCCACGATCAACAACGTCTCGTTCGCCGCCGTGCACATCTCGATTCTGATGACCGGATGCTGGGCGGCGCTCCAGAAACCGCCGGCCCCCGCCTCCGGGACTTTCGTGCCGGCCGAGGCCGAGGTCCTGGCTTGAGCCGGCGCATGCGAGAGGGATTGGGCGTGGTCGTCTCCCTGGCGGTGGGAGGGACCGCGCTGCTGCTCCTCGCCGGTTGCGGGTCCGGGTCGCCTCAGCGCTTCACTGTCCCGCCCCAGGATCGCGCTGAGGCGGCCGCGCGGAGCTTCCTCGACACCTACGTCAACCCCGACGGGCGGGTCGTCCGCCGCGACCAGGGCGGCGACACGGTGGGCGAGGGCCAGGCCTACGCGATGTTGGTGGCGGCGGCGATCGGCGACGCGCGCCGCTTCGATTCGGCCTGGAATTGGACGAAGGCCAATCTCCGCCGTCCCGATGGGCTGATCTCGTTCCTGTGGCGCGATGGTCGCGTACAGGATCCACAGGCGGCGTCCGACGCCGACCTCGACGCCAGCCGGGCGCTGCTGGTGGCGGCTTGCCGCTTCAAGCGCCCCGCGCTGCGACAGGAGGCGATCCAGCTGGGAAACGCGATCATGCGGGTGGAGGTCACCTCATCCAATGGTCAGCCGGTGCTGACCGCCGGCCCCTGGGCGGTCACCCCGCCGGTCACGGTGAACCCCAGCTACTTCTCGCCGGCGGCGTTCGCGGCGCTCGGCGCCGCCACCGGCGACGGCGGCTGGAGCGGCCTGGCGACGAGCTCACGCTCGATCACGAACGCCCTGATGCCGGCTCCGTCGCGGCTCCCGCCGGATTGGGCGAGGCTCGAGAATGGCAAGCCCGTACCGATCGGCTCGCCGAGCGACCCGGGGGCACGCCCGTTGTTCAGCTTCGACGCCGTGCGCACGCTGATCAGGATGGCCGAGGACCCGAATCCGGCCGGCCGGCAGCTCGCCGCCAGGGCATGGCCCGCGTTCGAGGGGCAGAACCCCACCAAGCTGCCGGTCGAGCACGACCTCTCCGGTCGTCCGGTCGGTCACATCCTGAATCCGGTCGTGCTCGTGGCCGCTGCGGGCGCGGCCGATGCCGCTGGACAAACGGCTGCCCGGGACGGCCTGCTGGACGAGGCCGACGCGCTGAACCGGCGGTTTCCGACGTACTACGGCGCCGCCTGGGTGGCACTTGGCCGGATCATGCTCACCACGAGATTGCTCGACAGCTGCTCCTAGCGGTTCCGATCGCTCTCCGGCGCCGGCCGTTCAGGGCGTCTCGCCGACGGCCGCGAGCACGCTCCTCCGGAAGGCCGCCGCAGTGGGACGCGCGTCGGGCGCCTTGGCGATCGCGCGGCCCAGCACCTCCTCGAGCGCACCTGGCACGTCGGGCCGCCGCTCGCGCACGCGCTGCGGCTCGGCGTTGAGCTGGGCCCACATCTTGGCCATCCCGCCCTTCTGGTCCGCGAACGGAGGCTCGCCGGTCAGCATCTCGTAGAGCACGCAACCGAGGCTGTAGATGTCGCCTCGCGCGTCGGGCTCGCTGCCCTCGATCTGTTCCGGCGCCACGTAGTCGACCGTTCCCAGCATCTGGTCGGCCGCGGTGAGCCCCGGGGCCGTCTCTGCTCGCTTGGCCAATCCGAAATCCGTCAGGTACGCGTGATCCTCCCCGGTCAGGATGACGTTCGAGGGCTTGACGTCGCGGTGCACGAGCCCCTGCTCGTGGGCGATTTCGAGTGCCGCGGCGATCTGAGCGGCGGTCCGGGCGGCGCGTCCGGGCTCCAGCGGACCGTCGCGGTGAATCAGCGTTCCGAGCTCGGTGCCCTCCACCCACCGCGTGGCGATGAAGACGGTTCCGTTCTCCTCGCCCGCCTCATACAACGGGACGACGTTGGGGTGGTCGAGTGAGGCCACCGCTCTGGCCTCGCGCCGCAGCCGTTCTCGGATCACCGGGTCGCGCGCCGCGTCGGGCTCGACCAGCTTCAGTGCCACGGGACGGTCGAGCCGCAGCTGGCGAGCGCGGTAGAGGATCCCGATCCCACCGAGGCCGACGACGCTCTCGACCTCGTATCCGGCGAATGTCGACCCGGGAGCGAGCACGGCGCTAGAGGTCGCGCTCTGAGATCAGGCCGGCCGAGAAGGCGCGGTTGACCAGGCCAACCCGCATCTCGGCCTCGGACGGTCCCGCGATGTCGAGCTTGGCATACAGCACGCGGAGATGGGCACTGATCTCGCCCACCGATAGAAACAGCTCCTCAGCGACCTGCTGGTCGGTGGCCGGGCTGGCGGGCCCGATCGCGCCCTTGCACGGGCGGCACAGCGCCACCAGGACGCGCCGCTGGGTCGTCGAGAGCTCGACGGCGGCCGGCGCGTCGGCTACGCCTCCCGCCGGCGATTGCGCTCGTTCGGGCGCTCGGAATGTAGCCGTCGTCCTCCCGAACCGCAGGGTGTCGCCATCGTTCAGCCGGCGCCTGCCGTTCAGGCGCTCGTGATTGACGAATGTGCCATTGCTGGAGAAGCCATCATCGACCAGCACCCACGCGTCGTCGACAAGCTCGAACCGGGCGTGCAACCGCGAGATCTGATCGTCCCAGTCGAGCACGAGGTCCGACGACGGCCGGCGCCCGACCGACGCCGACGACGAGCCGGAAGCGAACACGAACAGCTGTTGCCTGCCGTCGCCGTCCCTGAAGAGGAGAAATGGGCGCCCCGAACGCTCGGCCTCCACCCGGGCGTTCTCCTCGGAGGTCGAGTGCGCGTCGGCGCTGGGATTCGCAGCCACGCGGCAATTATCTATCGGCAGCCCGGGCGCGTCGAGTTCTGACCCACGAGCCCTGGCGAACGCTGTGGTCGGAGCGTTACGCTTCGACGCTGATGGCCGGCGAGCAGCTGCGGGTGACCGAGGGTGTGGAGCGCGGGAAGCTTCTGAGCGTGGCCGCCGATCTGCTGATCGGTCGGGAGGCACCGGAGGAAGCGGGAAAGCTCGGGCTCGATCCCGAACTCTCGCGCCGTCATGCACTCGTCTCGCGCGCGGGCGACGGTCGGCTCACGATCGAAGATCTCGGCTCGGCGAACGGGACTTTCGTGAACGACCAGCGCGTGGGCACCGCACGGACGCTCGAGGTGGGTGACGTGATACGAGTGGGCAGGACGGTTCTCGGCGTGACCGACAGCTCTGGCGCCCTGGAGCCCTCGCGCCCCCAGGCCGAACGGCCGGCCGCCGAGCCCACCGTCCTGAACGCCGGCGCGAGTCCGGTGCTGGTGGTCACCGCCGGTAGCGCGCTGGGCCGCCAGCTGACCCCGGGAGACGAGCTCGTGATCGGGCGCGAGGTGAGCGGGCACGGGAAGCTAGGCGACGACACCGAGCTCTCGCGCCGCCACGCCCGCATTGCTCGCGCCGCCGGCGGCGAGCTGACGATCGAGGATCTCGGCTCGGCGAACGGGACATTCCTCAACGGCGAGCGTGTTCACGGCCCCCAGGTGCTCAAAGTGGGCGACTCCGTACGGGTGGGGTCGACGACCTTTCAATTGACCGATGGTGGCCGCGTGACCCCTCCCGCACCCCGGGCCGCGCCGCCCGCCGCCGCGGCTCCCGCGACCCCGCCCTCCGCGAGGGCGGCTGGACCCCGGGCCGTGCGGGCTCGCGCCCCGGACCGGGACAGGGTGGCGCTCGAGGTTCCCCTGGAGTCCGTGGTTGCGGGCTGCCGTGTCGAGGAGGTGATCGGCCATGGAGACATGGGAGTCGTCTACAGGGCCGAGGAGCTTGCGCTTCAGCGCCGAGTCGCGCTCAAGCTCATCCTCCCGGAGTACTCCCGGGATGAGCGCTTCCGCGAACGCTTTCGGCGTGAGTCGCGGGTCGCTGCCGCGATCGACCACCCAAACGTGATTCCTGTGTTCGACGCCGGTGAGGAAGACGGCGTGCTCTACATCATGATGCGCTACGTGGAGGGCACCGATTTGGGGGAGGTGATCGCTGCCAGGGGACGCATCGAGCCACTGCGGGCCGCGCGCATCGTCCGCCGGGTCGGCGCGGCCCTGGACGCGGCGCACGCACGCGGCCTGCTGCACCGCGACGTCAAGCCATCGAATGTCCTGCTCGGCCGCGAGGACCACGTGTACCTGAGCGACTTCGGCCTCGCCAAGCCTGCCGCCTCGACCCGCGCACTGACGCGCCAGGGATCGATCGTCGCACGAGTCGAATACGTCGCGCCCGAGCAGATCTTGAATCAGCGCGTGGACGCACGCGCCGATATCTACGCGCTCGGTTGCCTGCTGTTCGAGGCGCTCACCGGGGAGCCTCCGTTTGCCAGCTCGGAGGAGGGCCCGGCAGCGCTGGCCCACCTTGACGCCCCCCGGCCGTCGCCCGCCGATCTGCGGCCCGACGTGCCTCGCGAGTTTGACGATGTGGTACGCCGAGCGATGGCGAAGGAACCGAGCGAACGCTATCCGTCGGCGGGCGATCTCGGCGACGCGGCACTCGTCGCCGCCGGCGGCCTGCGACGGGCGAGGCAATGGTCCGTCGTCGCGACCGGGGACGCGGCTCCGTTCCAGGGCGAGCGGATCTCCGAGCCGGCGGCTCGCCTCGCCGAGCCGCCGGCTGCGGCTCCTCGGCCACCGGTGCCGGCGGCCGCGCCGACCGGAGGGCCGAACCTGGTTCGATGGGCGATCCCGATCGTCTTCTTGGCGATCGTCTTCGTGGGCATGCTCGCCGCGCTGAACGGCATCTCAACCCTCTGACTCTTCCGGGGCGCACGCCCCTCGTATGACCAGGCTCCCGCAGGCGCGCCCACGACCGGTATAACAGCCAGGACATGTCCGAGAGCGTGGGTCCGGGGTCTACGTTTGCCGGATGCCGGCTCGAGGCCGTCGCCGGCCGAGGCGGTATGGGGGTCGTCTATCGCGCCACCCAGCTAGCGCTCGGTCGCCCGGTCGCGGTCAAGGCGATCGCGCCCGAGCTCGTGGATGAAGCGTCGTACCGCGAGCGCTTCAAGCGCGAGTCGCGGCTCGCCGCGTCGATCGATCACCCCAACATCATCCCGGTCTACGAGGCGGGCGAGTCCGACGGAACGCTGTATCTGATCATGCGCTGGGTCGAGGGGACCGACCTGCGCGCGATGCTCACCGCATCGGGTGCTCTGGCGCCGAAGCGCGCCGTGCTGCTGCTGCGGCCGGTGGCGTCGGCTCTGGCGGCCGCCCACCAGCAAGGGCTGGTGCATCGCGATGTGAAGCCGGCGAATGTGTTGATCGCGCGCGGCGATGACCAGAGCGACGAGCAGGTTTACCTGACCGACTTCGGGATCGCTCGCCGCACCGCCAGCGAGTCGGCAATGACCGGCACGGGTGTGTTCGTGGGCACCGTCGACTACACGGCTCCGGAGCGGATCCTGGGTGGCAAGGGCGACTCGGCGACGGATATCTACTCGTTCGGCTGCATGCTGTTCGAAGCACTCACCGGCAAGCTGCCGTTCGACCGTCCGGCCAACGTCGCGAAGGTGTTCGCGCACGTAAACGACCCTGTCCCCGCCGTTCGATCGATCGCGCCGGCGGTTCCGGAGTGGCTCGACGCGATCGTCAGCAAGGCGATGGCGAAGCGTCCCGAGGATCGATTTACATCAGCAAAGCTCCTGACACGAGCCCTTGGTGAAGCACTGGAGGACCTAGACGCCCGAGAGCGCGCGATCGCTGCGCCGACCGCGCACTCCCACGCTTCGGCAGAGCCCGCGGAGGCTCCGGCCGCGCCCTCGGAGGCGACGACCGCGCCCGCGGAGGCGCCGACGGCGCCCGCGGGGACACCGAGTCAGCCTTCAGACCCCCGCGAGCCCGTGCGGCGTGTCGCGACCACTGCCGAGCAACCGGCCGCGCCTCCGACGCGCCTATCGGCGAGCCCGCCGGTTGAGGTCGAGCCCGCGGCGCGCGCGCAGCGACGACGCCGGACGGCCTTATGGGCAGCGCCGGTCGCCCTGCTGGTGGCGATCGGGGTGGTCGCGGCCGTGATCGCCAGCGGCGGGAGCAGCTCGCCGCCTGCCGCCTCGCAATCCTCGGCGGGAACTACTCCTGCCTCGAGCGAGGTGACGGCGATCAGCTCCGGCCTGACGAAACTGCAGGTGACATCGCTCGGGAGCGCACCCGGTGGCATCGCCGTCACAGGGGGAGGCGAGGTCTGGGTGTCGTTGCCCGGCATCGGGACCGTGGTTCGATTGGCGTCGACCGGAGCCCTCACCCGATTCGCGGTCGGTGGTAGCCCACGTCTCCTCGCCGCCGGGCCCGCGGGCATCTGGGTGGGTAACTCGTCATCGGGCGCGCTCGAGCTGTTCGACGCACACACCGGGCGGCCGATCGCCCAGTCGTCGCTCACGTCCCCGCCCACCGCGCTGGCAACCGATCCTGGCGATGGGTCGGTGTGGGCGGCGGATTCGAGCGGGACCGTCGTGCATGTCGATCCGTCGGGCAGCCTCTCGGGCCAACAGGCGCGGGTCCCGTCCCCGGTCCTCGGCCTTGGCTGGGGGGAAGGTTGGCTCTGGGCGGTCAACGGCATGGCCACCGGACTGATTCGAATCAGCCTTGGGGACGCCTCAACCACGACATTCGACACCCACCCAAGGCCGGTGTCCGTCGCGTTCGACCAGGGCGTCTGGACGGCACACTCGACCGGCGACGTGACCCGGTTCGATCCCCGCCCGGGCTCTCTGAACGTCAACACCGACAATCGGATCGCCCCCTCGCTCGACGCGATCGGCGCGATCGAGAATGAGCCCTCCGTGTGGACGACGAGCAAGCAGACACGGACGCTCTACCGGCTCTCGACGGGGACCGGCGCGCCCGTGACCGGAACGGTGCGGTTCGCCGGCGCCCCGGTCGCCCTCGCGGTCACAAGCTCGGCCGTTTGGGTAGCAACCGGGGACGGGAACCTGACCGCGATCGGCTTCTGAGCGCCACTCGCCGCCTGTGGCGATGAGTTTCGGCGCCCGGCGCGGTCTTTGCTTCGATGGACGCGGACGATCCCAGCGCGAGGACGCTGCTGGTCGACACAACCGGCCTGGGGGCGGACGCACGCACGCTCGATCTGCTGGCGCGGGTCGCGCTGACTGCTCGTCGCGGCGGCTTCCGGCTGCTCCTGCACGGAAGCTCGATCGAGCTGCGCGAGCTGATCGCGTTCGCGGGCCTCGAGCAGGCGCTGCCGGAGCAGCCGCTAGCCGTCTAGCCGCGGCGGCAGCCCGAACAGCGGGAACAGGCGGTCGGTGGAGAGGAAGAACGTGAGCTCGCGGATCTTGTCGCCGTCGAGCTCGAGCACCATCAGCGCCCACGGGTCATAGCCCGAGCCGGTCTCGCTCGGCTTGTACTGGCCGAACGCGACCGAGCCGTTGGCCTGCGGCGCCGGCAGGACTTTCGAGCCCTTGCACGCGATCCCTGGCCCGACCATCCAGGCGAGGATGTCGTCGCGGCCCTGAAGCCACAGGTCGTAGGGCGGCATCGACTGCGAGGCGTCCTCTCGGATCAGCGAGGTCAGCGCCTCCATGTCGTAGTTCTGGAAGGCCTCGACGTAGCGCTCGAGCAGTTCGCGCTGACTCTCGTCGAGCGGCGGCGCTGGTGCGTCGTCCGCGCCGACCCCGGCCGATTCGAGCGTCGCCCGCGCCCGCTGGAGCGCGCTGTTGACCGACGCGACGCTGGTCTCGAGCAGCTCCGCGACCTCGGCCGCCTTCCAGCGCAGCACCTCGCAGAGGATCAGGACCGCGCGCTGGCGCGCCGGCAGGTGCTGGAGCGCGGCGACGAACGCGAGCCGGATCGTCTCGTGCTCCATCGCGAGCTCGGCCGGGTCGCCCTCGGAGGAGACGGCGCCGGTCGGAATCGGCTCGATCCACGACGCCTCCGGCAGCGTGAACAGGTTCTCCAGGACGGGTTCCTGGGCGGGGCCGAGGTCCATCGGGGTCGCGCGGCGGCTGCGGCTGCCGAGCATGTCGAAGCAGACGTTGGTGGCGATCCGGTAGAGCCACGAGCGGACCGCGGAGCGGCCCTCGAACCGGTCGAAGCTCCGCCACGCGCGCAGGAGCGTCTCCTGCACGGCGTCCTCGGCCTCGAACGGCGACCCGAGCATCCGGTAGCAGTAGCCGGTGAGCTCGCGGCGGTATTGCTCGAGCGTGCGCTCGAGGTCTCTCGGCGGGCTGGTGACCTGCTCCATGACAGCCATGCTAAGCCTATGACCGGGGGGGAGAAAAAAACTCATCGCTTGGAGGCGAGGAAATGGCTCAACCTGTGGTGCACTTCGAGGTCGTAGGTCAGGATGCGGACAAGCTCCGCGGGTTTTTCGGGGAGCTGTTCGGCTGGGAATGGTCGGATCCGATGGGTCCGACCGACTACTCGACGGTCTCGAACGCCGACGGGATCGGGGGCGGGATCGGCGCCGCGCCCGAGGGCTACCCGGGCCACGTGACGTTCTACGTCCAGGTCCCCGACGTAGAGACTGCGCTCGCTCAGGCCGAAAGCCTGGGCGGCAGCAGGATGATGGGCCCCGACGAGGTTCCCGGCGTCGGGATCGTCATCGGCCTGATGTCAGACCCCGAGGGTCACGTGATCGGCGTGATGTCGCAGGCCGGCTAAGCCGGATAGGGGTCAAAGACCGAGCTTGACCGGCAGCGCGTCGAGCCCATAGATCCCCGAGGCGGAGCCGAACACCGGCTCGCCGTCGAGCTGCACCGAGCGGACCCGCTCGCCCAGGAACGCGACCGCTTCCTCCATCTCCGCGCGCGCCAGGTTCGCGCCGACGCAGTAGTGGATGCCGGCGCCGAACGTCAGCAGGCGCGCGCGGGGGCGGTCGGCGAGGATGTCGAAAGCGTCGTGCGCGATCCCGTCCCGGTTCGCGTGCCACGCCGACACGAGCACGATCGAGTTCGGTGGGAACGTCACGCCGCGGTACTCGATTTCCGCGGTCGTGATCCGGGCGGTGAACGGTGTGATCGGCTCGTAGCGAAGCGCCTCCTCGATCGCCGGCTGAGCGAGCCCGCGCGGGTCCGCGCGCAGCGCCTCCCACTGGTCGGGATGGAGCGCGAGCAGCCTGATCGCGTGGGCGAGCTGGCTCTGGCTCGTGTCGACGCCGCCGACGAGGATGTTGAGGATCAGATTGCGGAGCTCGTCGTGGTTGAGGCGGTCGCCCTCGTCCTCGGCCTCGATCAATGAAGAAATGAGGTCGTCGCCGGGGTCCGCCCGGCGCGCTGCGATCAGCTCGTCCTCGTAGATGTAGAACTCGGCGACAGCCTCCTCGATCAGCTCGCGCTCGGTCATAAGGCTGCCGGCGTCGAACTGTCGTTGGATCCAGTTCGACCAGTGGTGGAGCCGGGGCGCGTCCTCGAGCGGGGCGCCCATAACCTCGGCGATCACCAGCGAGGGATACGGCTTCGCGAAGTCGGCGACGAAGTCGACGCTGCCGTCGTCCGGCACCTGGTCGAGCAGTCCATCGAGGAACTGGCGCATCGCCGGCCGGTAGCGCTCGACCGCCCGCGGCGAGAGCGCCGGGTTGACGAGCCGGCGCAGGCGGCCGTGGTCGGCGCCGTTGATGTTGATGATGTTGCGGACGATCTCCTCGTGCAGCGGTCCGTCGGCGATCCCGAACATGTCCGCGATCGTCAGCCCCGGGAAGACCGCGTCCTTGGTGCGCAGGAAGAACTCGCCCGCCTCGCGCTCGAGCACCGTGTAGCCGTACGGATTCGCCGCCAGCCAGCCCCCGTGGCTCGCCACGCCGGCCATCGCCTCGCGGTAGCGGTCGCCTCTCAGTCCCGGGTCGGTGTGGTCGAAGCTGGGCAGCTCGAGCTCGGTGGCGAGCGCCATCGACCGAGCTTATTCGATCGTGTTGTCGAGCCAGGCGGCTGCGCGAGGGACGTCCGCCGGGTCGATCGAGTGCATCGCCTCGGACTCGCGGTAGTCGACGTCGAACCCGGCGCGGTCGAGCAGCGCGCGGGCCTCGCGCGCGAACTCGACGCCGATCACCGGGTCGTTCCGGCCGTGCGCGATCAGCACCCTTGTGCCGGTGCGCTCGGCGAACGACGGCTCCCAGCGCTCGACGGTCGGGATGAAGCCGCTGAACGCGAGGATCCCGGCGGGGGCGGGACGGTCTGAGCCGAGGCCGAGCGAGTAGCTCATCACCGTCCCCATCGAGAAGCCGCCGAGCACCGTCCGCTCCGGGCCCAGCTCCGTGCGCTCCCACAGCTCGTCGTGGACCTCGGCGAGCGCCCGGTAGGAGGCGTGGAACGTCTGCGGATCCGGATAGCCGACCTGCGGGACCACGTACCAGTGAAAGCCCGGCGAGCCCGGGAGCGTCAGCGGCGCGCGGACGCTCGCGACGTGCAGCCGCCGCTCCGGATCGAACGCGTCGGCCAGCGGCAGCAGGTCGAGCTCGTCGGTGCCGCGGCCGTGATGGAGGACGAGCAGCCCCCGCGTATCGCCCGCGGCGGGGCGCTCGCGGTAGACGAGCGAGGCCATGGCGTCAGCCTAGTGGGCTCGTCCGGAGGGATCGCCGCGCTACTTCCTACACTCGGTAGCCGAATGCCAAGTTCGCTTCTCAAGGGCATCCCCGTCGTTCGGAAGATTCCGGTCGCCCGGCTGGTGATCATCGCCGAGGTCGCGATCCTCGCGGGCCAGCACGTCGGGCGGCTGACGCCGGAAGAGCGCCGGCGGGTGATCTCGCTGGTGGCCCGCGTACGAGGCCGTACCAGCAGGCTGAGCCAGCGCGACCGCGCGGAACTCGCCAGGCTCGTCGCGAAGGCCGAGCCGAGGCTGTTCGCGAAGTCGCTCGCGAAAAAGGTCAGCCCGCTGTAATCGGCACGTGGCCCGGCTGGGCCGCGACGCGGTTCAGCCAGGCGATGACCGCCGGGAACCGCCCGATGTCGAAACCGCCCTCCGGCGCGACGTGCGTGTACGCGTACAACGAGATGTCGGCGATGCCGTAACGATCGCCGACGAGGAACTCGCGGCCGGTCAGGTGGCGATCCATCGCCTCGAGCGCCGCGTTGCCGCCCCGCAGCTTCTCCTCCAGTACGGCGGCGTTGGGCTCGGTTCCCGCATGCGCCCAGAACCGCGCCACCGCGATGTTCGGCTCGTGGCTGTACTGCTCGAAGAACTGCCACTGCAGCACCTGCGCCCGCTCGAACGGGTCAGCCGGCATCAATGGCGTCCCGTCGGCGAAGTACTGGAGGATCGCGCCCGACTCCGCCAGTGAGCGGCCGTCGTCGAGGACAACGGTGGGGATCCGGAGACCCGGGTTCAGCGAGCCCAGCAGCCGCGCCCGGTCCGACCGGTCGAAGACGTCGACTTCTTCGCGCTCGTACTCGATCCCGAGCTGCGCGAACAGGAGCCGTACCTTGTAACAGTTGCCCGAAAGCTCGTTGTCGTACAGCAGCACGGCAATATCCCATCACGTGACGGCGACAAAGACCGCTCCGCCAGCCCCGCCGGCGGGTCCACCCGGGCCTCCCGCGCCCTCGATCGCGTACGTGCGCGTGATCGCGTTCGTGGTCGGTGCCGCCAGCCTCGGCGCCGAGATCTCGGCCGCGCGGCTGCTCGCGCCGTACTTCGGCGCCTCGACGATCATCTGGGCGAACACGATCGCGACGGTGCTGGTGGCACTCGCGATCGGGTACTGGCTCGGGGGCAAGATCGCCGACCGCCGGTCCGATCTGCGCGGGCTGTGCACGATCGTGATCGTCGCGGCGGCGCTGATGGCGCTGATCCCGATCGCCGCCAACCCGTTCCTGCGGCTGTCGGTCAAGGCGCTCGGATCGCTGTCAGTCGGAGGGTTCCTCGGGTCGCTGCTGGCGGTGCTCGTGCTGGTCGCCGTGCCCGTGCTGCTGCTGGGCACGGTGGCGCCGTACGCGAACCGCCTGTCGTTGGGGGACGTCGCCGAAACCGGGACTGTGACCGGGCGGCTGTACGCGATCTCGACCGCCGGCTCGCTCGTGGGGACGTTCGCGTCGGCGCTGCTCCTGATCCCGCTGATCGGGACGCACCGGACGTTCCTCGTGTTCGCGTTCTGCCTGGCGCTGGTGGCGCTGCCGGGGCTCGGGCGGCTCGTGTTCGCGCTCGTGCCGCTCGCGATCGGCGCGCTCGCCGCGATTCCGCCGGCGGCGGTCGGCTCAGACGTCCCCGGCGCCCGCGTGATCTTCGAGACTGAGACTCAGTATCAGTATGTGAGGGTATTGCAGTTCGGCAACGGCGTTCGGTGGCTCCAGCTGAACGAGGGCGTCGCGGTCCACTCCGAGTACAAGCCGTGGACGTTCCTGACAAACGGCTACTGGGATGACTTCCTGGTGCTGCCGCTCGCCGGGCAGCGCGGCGTTCCGCGGCGGATCGCGATCCTCGGCGACGCGGCCGGCACCGTCGCGCGCGCGTACGGCCACTACTTCCCCTCGACCCGCGTCGACGGCGTCGAGCTCGACGGCGAGCTGAGCACGGTCGGAAAGCGGTACTTCGGCCTCCGCGGCCCGCGCCTGCACCTCTACACCGCCGACGCACGACCGTGGCTGGCCGCGAGCACGACTCGCTACGACGCGATCTTCATCGACGCCTACCGCCAGCCGTACATCCCGTTCTACCTCGTCACCCGCGAGTTCTTCCAGTCGGTCCGCGATCACCTGCGCCCCGGCGGCGTCGTCGTGATCAACGTCGGCCACGTGCCCACCTCCGACGAGCTCGAGAAGGTGGTATCGGCGACGCTTCGCGACGTGTTCGGGACGGTGATGCGCGACCCGGTCGGCAACGGTAACTCGCTGGTCGTGGGCGGTACCGGCTCGCTGTCGGGCCGGCGGATCGCGGCAGCGGCGAACGGCCCGCAGGTCCCGACGGAGTTGGACGGGCTCGCGAACACGGTCGGCGGCCGGCTGGGGCCGGGACTCCCCGGGGGCACCGTCTACACCGACGATCGGGCGCCGGTCGAGTGGCTGACCGACCTGTCGCTGTTCCGCTACGCGACCGGCCCGGGGTGAGCGCGCTCGTCACCCCCGACGAGGTCGCGGCGCTGGCGCCGACGCTGCTCGACGTCCGCTGGGCGCTCGGAGGACCGCCGGGTCGCGACGAATACGAGCGCGGCCACATCCCCGGCGCGGTGTTCGTCGACCTCGACAGCGAGCTCGCGGCGCCGCCGGGATCCGGCGGGCGTCACCCGCTGCCGGAGCCGACCGCGTTCGAGCCCGCGATGCGGGCCGCCGGCGTCCGCGACGACCGGCCGGTGGTCGTCTACGACGACTCGGGCTCGTCCGCCGCGGCGAGGGCGTGGTGGCTGCTGCGGTACTTCGGCCACCCCGACGTCCGCGTGCTCGACGGCGGCCTGGCGGCGTGGGTCGCGTCCGGCCGGCCGCTGTCGACCGACGCGCCCGCGCCTGCGCCCGGGAGCTTCGAGGCGCGGCCCGGCGGGATGCCGGTCGTCGACGCCGCCGGCGCGGCTTCGCTGGCCCGGCGCGGCGTGCTGCTCGACGCCCGCGCGCCCGAGCGGTTCCGCGGCGAGCACGAGCCGATCGACCCGGTCGCCGGCCACATCCCGAGTGCCGTCAACGCGCCGACGACGGCGAACGTCGATTCCGACGGACGGTTCCTGCCGCGCGACGCGCTCCGGGCGACCTTTGCCGTGGCCGGAGTGCGAGACGGCGGCACGGTCGGCGCCTACTGCGGCTCGGGCGTGAGCGCCGCACACGAGGTGCTCGCCCTCGAGCTCGCCGGGTTCGAAGCCGGGCTCTACCCGGGTTCGTGGAGCGAGTGGATCACGGACCCGGAGCGGCCGGTGGCAGCGGGGGAGTAGCGGCCGGTCTCAGCTCGAACGATGCTTCTGGAGTGCGATATATCGCACTCAGGAAGCAAAGTTCGCGACCTCAGGGGGTTGCCGCGAGGTCGGGCGCGAGCTCGACCGCCGCCGCCGGGGCACGCTCCAGCACGACCCGAACCCCGTTCTTCGGCGCGAGCGTGATGCCGCGGAACGAGGTCTCCTCCAACTCCGGCTCGGCCGCGCGCAACACAGCCCGCTCGAGCACCCGCTGCAAGACCACCCGCATCTCCATCTGTGCGAAGCTCGCGCCGAGGCAGCGGCGGGTGCCGCCGCCGAACGGGATCCACGTGTACGTGTCAGGTACCCGCCCGCCCGCGTTCGGGGCGAGGAACCGCTCGGGCTTGAACGCGAACGGCTCCGGATACAGGTCCGCGCGCCGGTGCATCACCCGGATCGACGGGTTGACCTCGATTCCCTCCGGAATCGTCCAGCGGCCAAGCGAGAACGGCTCGCCGCGGACGACCCTGCCGACGCCGGGGATCACGGGCCGGATCCGCAGCGACTCCTTGACGATCGCGTCGAGGTACTCGTCGTCGCCCTCGGCGGCCCGGGCCAGCGCGTGGGGCGAGTGCAGCAGCAGGTCGAACGTCCACGCGAGCCCGGTCGCGGTCGTCTCGTGCCCCGCCAGCAGCAGCGTCACAAGCTCGTCGCGCACCTCGCGGTCGGTCAGGCGCGTGCCTTCCTCGTCTTCCGCGAGCAGCAGCATCGAGAACACGTCATCGCGCTGATCGAGGTCGGGGGCTGCGCGCCGTCGGGCGATTTCCGCGTACAGGACCTCGTCGACCGCTCGACGCCGCTCCTCGAACTTCGCCGCCTGGCCGCGACCCCGGCCGAACCGACCCAAAAGCGTCATCAGGATCAGCCCGCGGGGCCGCGCGACCGGCTCGATCATCTCCCGGAGCCGGGCGCAGAGCTCGTCCTCTGCCGGGCCGCGCTCGAACCCGAACACCGCGCGCATGATCACCCGCAGCGTCAGCGACTGCATGCTCGGCATCACCGCGAACGGCTCGCCGACCGGCCACGAGTCGATCTCCTGATCGGCGGCCTCGCGCATCGCGTCGGCGAACACCTGCATCCGCTTGCCGTGGAACGAGGGCAGCATCAGCCGCCGGTGCCGGAGGTGCTCGTCCTCGTCGAGCAGCAGCACCGAGCGCTGTCCAAGGATCGGGCCGAGCAGCGCGTTCGCCTCGCCGGCGTGTAGCTGTGAGTTCGAGCCCTTGAACAGCTCCTTGACGAGCGCCGGGTCGAACACCATCACGAACTTCGAGTCGAACAGCGTCCCCATCGTGACCGCATCGCCGTAGCGCCGCCGGCACGCCTCCAGGAAGCGGACGCCGCCGAAGATGAAGCCCAGCGTCTGGAGCGCACGCGGTAGCCGGGGGCCGGGGGGGAGAGCGCTCACGGCCTAGACGATAGTGGCGCCTGAGAGCTTGCCGCGGCAGGTTCGAGATCGGCGAGCGTCAGCTGATGGAGGGGGGGTCGGTCGATCGCCGTGACCGATGTGACGCCGAGCTCGGGGCCGACGTGCACGAGCTCGCCGGAGTCGAGCGCTCGCCACGCCGGGTCGCTGTCCATCTCCTCGCTCGCGACGACCACCGAGCGCTTGTCGGCCAGGTCGTCGCAGTCGACCCGGATCCGGTGGCGCGCGCTCGAGTGCTGCAGCCGGCCGCGGTCGGCGTCGCGCTCGAGCACGTATAGCTCGTGCGTGTCCGGATAGCGCAGCGCGAACAGATCGGAATCGGTGATCAGTACGAAATTCAAAGCGAACACCGGCAGGTGGTCGGCGATCCAGCCGACCGCGGCGGCGACGCCCTCGACCACGTCTCCCGTCCGAGCGATCTCCCGCGTTATCAGCGCGAAGTACCGCTCCGAGTCGGTCTGGCCGTGGACGAACGAGATTGCATCGCCGAGCTCTGACTCGAGCTCCGGCAGGCCCTGGAGCACGCCGTTGTGTGCGAACAGCCGGCCGTCCATCAGGAACGGGTGCGTGTTCTCGAGCGTCACCGGTGTGCCCGAGGCGTAGCGCACGTGCGCGACGAACGCGCGCGAGGAGACGCGACGGGCCTCGGCAGCGAACCTCTGGTCCTCGTACGCCGCGATCGGCTGCTTGTCTACGTGCGGCCGGGAATCCTCGTCGTAGTGCCCGAGCCCGGTGCCGTCCGGGTTGCGCCGGCTCTGGCTGGCGAGTGAGTCGGGGGCCTCCAGCAGCCAGAGCGTCGCGCGGACACGGTGGGGTCCACCGCTCATGCCGAACAGGCGGCACATATGCAGCGAAGTTATACGTCGAACGTATAGATTGCGACCCCCGATGGCCACCGGCACTCCGCTCGACAACGCGTCCGCCCTTGCACGCCGAGTGGCGATCGAGTTGCGCTCGATGGGCTACGCGTGGCGTGCGGGGATGCTCCAGCTCGAGCCGCCGGGTCAGACGGTCGCCGTGTTCCGGGCGATCGACAAGCTCGGGCAGCTCGGCGGGGGAATCGCGATTGCGGCGATCCGGCACAGCGACCGGGTCGGGCTGATCGACGAGCTTGGATCGCTCACGTTCGGCGAGCTCGACGAGCGGTCGAACGCGCTCGCATGCGCGCTGCGGGCGCGCGGCGTCGCCGAGGGCAGCTCCGTCGGGATCCTTGCCCGCAACCACCGGGGGTTCTGCGACATCACGTTCGCCGGCTCGAAGGTCGGCGCGAGGCTGCTCTATCTAAACACCGACTTCGCCGGCCCGCAGCTACGCGACGTGTGCGAGCGCGAGGACGTGACGCTGCTCGTCCACGACGAGGAGTACGACGGGCTGATGGACGGGATCGAGCCGGCGCACGGCCGGCTGCACGCGTGGACCGACGAGCCGCGCGACCAGGACACGCTCGAGGCGCTGATCCGCGATTACGCTGGACAGACTCCTGAGCCGCCGAGCGAGCCTGCCCGGGTGGTGCTGCTGACGAGCGGCACGACGGGCACCCCGAAGGGCGCGCCGCGTCAGGCGGGGCACTCGCTGCACCCGCTCGGGGCGCTCCTCTCGAAGGTGCCGTACCGGCCGCGGGAGAAGAGCTACGTCGCGGCGCCGATGTTCCACGGGCTCGGATTCACGCAGATGGCGCTGGCGATGACGATCGGCACGACGGTGATCGTCGAGCGTCGGTTCAAGCCCGAGCGCGTACTCGACGCGATCGCGCGCGAGCAGCCTCAGGTGCTCGCCGTCGTTCCGGTGATGCTCCATCGGATCGTGTCGGTGATCGAGGAGCAGCCCGGCCGCTGGGACACGAGCTCGCTGCGGATCATCTTCTCGTCGGGGTCGCAGCTCGAGGCCGAGCTCGTCCGGCGGACGCAGCGGGCGATCGGCGATGTTCTCTACAACTTCTACGGCTCGACCGAGGTCGCGTGGGCGACGTTCGCGACCCCCGAGGATCTGCGAGCCGCCCCCGGCACAGCGGGCCGACCGCCGTTCGGGACGATCGTCCGGCTGTACGACGGCGACGGCCGCCCCGTCTACGGGCCCGACAACGTCGGCCGGATCTTCGTCGGCAACGGCTTCCAGTTCGAGGGCTACACCGGCGGCGGCAACAAGGAGATCATCGATGGGCTGATGAGCACCGGCGACGTCGGCCACTTCGACCCCGCCGGGCGGCTGTTCGTCGACGGCCGGGACGACGACATGATCGTCTCGGGCGGCGAGAACCTGTTCCCCGGCGAGGTCGAGGAGCTGCTGATCACCCATGAGGCGATCGGCGAGGCGGCGGTGATCGGCGTCGACGACGAGGAGTTCGGGAAGCGGCTGGCCGCGTTCATCGTGCTGCGGCCCGGGCAGTCGCTCTCAGACGACGAGCTCCGCGAGTTCGTCAAGCGGAACCTCGCGCGGTACAAGGTCCCTCGCGACATCACCTTCGTCGAGGAGCTGCCCCGCACGCCTACGGGCAAAGTGCTGAAGCGCAAGCTCCGCGAGCAGCACGCCGGCGCGGTCCGCTAGCTCGCGCCGTTACGGCGGCCTTACCTCGATTAGATCCCTCTCACCCTTAAGAGCCGGCATACCGCACCTGCCAGAATTGGGCGCGTGCTGAATCGGTTTCTGCGCACCACCCCGACCCGCCGGCTGCTGAGCGCCATCGCGGGGGTGCTCGCCGTGACTGCGGCGGGGGCGACGATCGCCGTCGCCGCCGCTGGGAACGGCCCGGTGCCGCCCCCGTCGCCGCTCGCACAGGCGATCCACGGCGCGCTGACGGCCCCGAGCGTGCAGGGCATCAGCGCCGACATCCAGTTCACCAACCACCTGATCGGCTCGACCGAGATCCAGGGCTCCGACCCGCTGCTCTCCGGCGCGACCGGCCGCGTGTGGCTGTCGAACGACCACCAGCTCCGGCTCGAGCTTCAGGGCTCGAACGGAGATGCCAACGTGGTCGTCTCGAACGGCTCGTGGTGGGCCTACATCCCATCGATGAACACCGTCTACGAGGGCTCGCTGCCCGTGCGCAGCGGGGCGCGCGATCACGCGCGGAAGGCCCACACGGCGCCGAGCGTCGCCGAGATCCAGAGCGACATCAACCGCGTCGCGCAGCACCTGGGCCTGTCGGGCGCCGTGCCGTCGGACGTCGCCGGCCGGCCCGCCTACACGGTCACGCTGACGCCGAAGCCGGCCACCGGCCTGCTCAGCTCCGTCCAGCTCGCGTGGGACGCGTTCAAGGGCGTGCCGCTGCGGTTCGCGGTCTACGCGCAGGGCGACCCGAGCCCGGTGCTCGAGCTGAAGGCGACCGGGATCACGTACGGCGCGGTCCCGTCCGGCATCTTCTCGATCTCCCCGCCCGCCGGCGCGAAGGTCGTCAAGGTCGCGACGCCGACGGCGACCGCCGCTAAATCGCACGCGAAGCACGCGCGGCTCCATGGGCGCGGCGACCGCGCCGAGGTCACCGGCACGCGAGCGGTCCAGACCCATCTGAGCTTCCAGCTTTCCGCGCCCGCGACGCTCGCCGGGATGCAGCGAAACAACGTGCGGCTGCTCGAATTCGGCCACAAGCCCGGCGCGCTCGTCACCTACGGCCAGGGGCTGGGCGGGATCGCGGTTATCGAGCAGCCTGCGACCGCCGCCAGCTCGAAGCAGCTCAACCTCAGCCAGGGCGGCGGCGAGCACGCGCACGGGATCATGCTGCCGACCGTCGCCGTCAACGGCACGACCGCGCAGGAGCTCGATACCGCGCTCGGGACTGTCGTGCGCTTCACCCGGTCCGGCGTGACCTACACGGTGCTTGGATCCGTGAAGCCGGCCGTAGCCGACTCGGCGGCTCGGGGCTTATGAGCGACGGGGGCGGGCCGCCCCCGGTAGAGGTCTCCGGGCTCGTCAAGCGTTACGGCCAGCTGACGGCGGTCGACCACATCGATGTTCTCGTGAACGCCGGCGACGTGTACGGCTACCTGGGCCCGAACGGGGCCGGCAAGACCACGTCGCTGCGGATGATGCTCGGCCTGATCCGGCCGACCGCCGGGACGGTCCGGGTATTCGGTCGCGACCCGACGGAGACCGTGCGCGCGCTCGAGCGGGTCGCGGGGTTCGTCGAGGCGCCGACGTTCTACCCGTACCTGAACGGGCGCCGGAACCTGGAGCTGCTCGCGGCCTACGACGGCCACGACGCGAAACGGCGGATCGATCGCTCGCTCGAGCTCGTCGAGCTCTCGCACCGGGCCGGCGACCGAGTCGGCGGCTATTCACACGGGATGCGCCAGCGGCTGGGGATTGCGGCGGCGCTGCTCCGTGACCCCGAGCTGCTGCTGCTCGACGAGCCGACGACCGGGCTCGATCCCGGCGGGATGCGGGACATGCGCGAGCTCGTCAGGCGGCTCGCGGGAGAGGGGATCACGATCATGCTCTCGAGTCACCTGCTGACCGAGGTCGAGGAGGTCTGCAACCGGGTCGCGATCGTCCGCACCGGGAAGATCGTCTACGAGGGCGAGATCGCCGCGCTGAAGGGCGCCGGTGCCACCAGCTACACGCTGTCGACCACGGACGACGACCGCGCGGTCGCCGTCTGCCGGGCCCAGCGGGGGATCACCGACACACGGGTCCAGGACGGGCGGGTGCTGTTCACCGCCGATCCGGCCGCGGTCGCCGATCTGTCGCAGGCGCTTGTTGAGGCGGGCGCGCTGATCAAGTCGCTGACGCCGCATACGGCCAGCCTCGAGGACCTGTTCTTCTCGCTGACCGAGGGCGACGGCGCCCCGCAGTCCGAGTCGCCGGAGCCGGTCGCGCAGTGAACCCCGGCGTCGCGACGGTCTATCGCTGGGAGCTGTTCAAGCTCCGCTTCCAGAAGCGCACGTACCTAGGCCTCGGCGCGGCGGTGATCGTCCCGATCCTGTTCGTGGTCGCGGTCCACTTCCGCCACAACCGCCACGGCGGCGACTTCGCGTTCTCGTCGTACCTGACGAAGAGCGGGCTCGCGGTGCCGCTGGTGATCCTGCTGTTCGGCGCGATCTGGCTGTATCCGCTGATCACCGCGCTGGTCGCCGGCGACATCTTCGCCTCCGAAGACCACAACGGGACCCTGAAGACGATCCTCACCCGATCGCTCGAGCGGTGGCAGATCTTCGCCGGCAAGGCGCTCGCCGCGACCACCTACGCGACCGTCGCGATCGCGCTCAGCGGCACCGTCGCGGTGATCGCAGGCAGCATCCAATCCGGCTTCAACCCGCTACAGAGCCTTTCGGGCACGATCGTGTCGGCGCCGAAGGCGCTCGAGCTCGTGTACGTGAGCCTGCTCGTGTACCTGATCCCGATCCTGACCGTGACCGCGATCGGGCTGCTGCTCTCGACGATCACCCGCAACAGCGCGGCCGCCGTCGTCGGCACGTTGATGGTGTCGCTGCTGTTCCAGCTGCTGGGGATCCTGCCGGGCCTCGGCGGGCTGCAGCCGTACCTGCTCAGTACCCAGTTCAACGCCTGGCAGGGGTTGCTGCGGACGCCGATCGACTGGGCGCCGATCATCCGCGCCGCGTGGGTCTGCGCGATGTACGGAATCCCTGCGCTGATCGCGGCGTACCTCGTGTTCCTGCGCCGAGACGTGGCCGGTGGATGATCTCCTCCGGTTAGGGGATTCTCATGGCGTTCTTACAGGTCGCTGATTGCCTTCGACGACGATATGGCCATGCCCGGAGACCCTCGTAGCCGGTACGACCGAGCCTCAGCTGCGCTCGAACGCGACGCCGCGCTCGGACGGATCGGCCGCGCCCGCGGGTGGCTGATCGCAGGCGTCGCGGCGCTGACCGCGGCCCTGGCGGCGCTCGCCTCGGCGCTGCTGCCCGGCAAGTCGCTGGGCGCGAAGCCTCACTCGACGGTGATCGCGAGCAGGCCGGTGGCCCGCGGGGCGCACGCGCCGGCTCCACCGCTACCGGCACCGGACGGGCCCGCGGCGCTCGGCATTCGGAGCGATGAATCGGGTTCCGGGGGCTCGAGCGGCTCCGGCGACGGGAACTCCGGCGGCGGCAACTCCGGCGGCGGGAACTCCGCCTCCGGCAACTCCGGCGCCGGCAACTCCGGCTCTCAAGCTGCCCAGCCTGCGCCTGCGCCGCAGCCAGCTCCCGCTCCCGCGGCCAACAGCGGCAACAGTGGCGGGGGCGTCGTGTCCGGCGGCTCCTGAACTGTTCGCAGGAGACCCGATGACCAACCAGGACACGTCGGTCAGCTTCCCGGCGCTCGGAAGCATCGCGGTCGTCGCGGTCACCGAGCCGGCCGCGCTCGGTGCCGCGCGCGAGTGCGTCGAGCAGGTCATCGACCGATTCGACCTCGCCTGCTCGCGGTTCCGGGACGACTCCGAGCTGATCGCGCTGAACGCGTCGTCCGGAGTGCCGGTTCTCGTCAGCCCGCTGCTGCTCGAGGCGGTCGAGGCCGCGGTGCGCGCCGCGCGCCTGACCGACGGCGACGTCGACCCGACGGTCGGCGAGGCGCTGATCGCGCTCGGCTACGACCGCGACTTCGACGAGATCGGCGCCGACGGGACGGCGACGATGAGGATCGCGTCGGTTCCCGGTTGGCACACGATCACCGCCGACCACGATGCGGGAACCGTGTGCACCGCCCGCGGCGTCGTGCTCGACCTCGGCGCGACGGCGAAAGCGCTCGCCGCCGACCACGCCGCGGCGGCCGCCGGCGCCGCGATCGGCGAGGCCGGCGTGCTCGTGTCGCTCGGCGGCGACCTGTCGATCGTCGGCCCGCCTCCCCCCGACGGCTGGCGGGTCCGGGTCACCGACGACCATCGATCGGACACGACCGCCCCCGGGCAGTGGATCGCGCTGCGCGCAGGGGCGCTCGCGACGTCCAGCACCACGGTGCGCCGGTGGGAGACCGACGGCGGACCGGCCCACCACCTGCTCGACCCGGCGACCGGGCGACCCGTCGCGAGCCCGTGGCGGACCGTGAGCGTCACGGCTGCCTCGTGCCTGGACGCGAACATCGCGAGCACCGCATCGATCATCAGGGGCGAACACGCGCCGGCCTGGCTCGAGTCCCACGCGCTCCCGTCACGGCTGGTGGGCACCGACGGCACCGTGCTCCATCTGGCCGGCTGGCCGCCGGCGGGGGACGACCTCGGATGACGACTCTTGCCTCGGCGCTCTCGCCAAGCGCGTACTGGTATTTGGCCCGCGCGACCGGCGCGGTCGCGCTCTTACTGCTGACCGTCAGCGTCGTGCTCGGGATCCTCGACTCGCTGCGGTTCTCCGGTCCACGGTGGCCTCGGTTCGCGATCGACTCGCTGCACCGCGACACCTCGCTGCTGGTGATCGTGTTGATCGTCGTTCACATCGTCACGAGCGTGCTCGACGGGTTCGCGCCGATCGCGCTGACCGACGGGATCATCCCCTTCGCGACCCCCTACCGGCCGCTGTGGATGGGCCTCGGGGCGCTGTCGTTCGACGTCCTGATCGCGCTGGTCGTGACGAGCCTGCTCCGCCGCCGGCTCGGGTACCGGTCGTGGCGCGCGATCCACTGGCTGGCGTATGCCAGCTGGCCGATCGCCGTCCTGCACGGCCTCGGTAGCGGGACCGATGTCAAGAGCTGGTGGCTGCTCGCGCTGACGGTCGCGTGCGTGGCGGCGGTCGTGATCGCGATCCTCGTCCGCGTCGCCCAAGCGCAGACGGCGACGCCCGGCGTCCGGACGGGCGCCGCGGCGCTCGCGATCGTGGCGCCGCTGGGCATCGCAATCTTCGCGCTCGCGGGCCCGCTCGGACACGGCTGGGCGCGTCGCGCGGGGACCCCGGCCAATCTGCTCGGCTCCACGTCCGGCCGCCCCGCCCGGGGGACGCCGGTCTCGACTCACGCCGCCTCCGGCCGCGGGCCGCTCGACCACCCGTTCTCGGCGACGCTGACCGGGACCGTTACCCAGTCCAACCATGCGGGCGGCGCGATCGTCCAGCTCTCGATGCGGCTCGGCGGCCCCGCGCGGGGCGAGATGCGGGTGCGGCTCGGCGGCGCGCCGCTGCAGGGCGGGGGGCTGTCGCTGACCGGAAGCCAGGTCGACCTCACCGCGCCGGGAATGCCGTCGGTGTTGTCGGGCCGGGTGATCCATCTTGAGGGCAGCCGGTTCCGCGCCCGGCTCACCGACCGCTCGGGGACGGTTGTCGACGTCGACGCGAACGTCAACATCGACCAGAACACCGGCTCCGTGAGCGGGACGGTGGCGGGGAGGCCGACTCGGTGAGCGCCTGGCTCGAAGGTCATCCCGGGCTGCCGAGGCTGCTCGCCGGCCTCAGCGCCGGCGGCGGTCCGATGTCGCTGGCTGAGCACGAGCGCGTCCACGGCCAGCTTCCCGACCCTTCGCAGTGGGAGCTGATCGAATCGATCGAACGGAGCGGGCTCCGTGGCCGCGGCGGCGCCGACTTTCCCACCGCGCGGAAGCTGCGGGCGGTCGCATCCGCCAGACGGCCGTCGGCGGTGGTCGTCAACGGCTCGGAGACCGAGCCCGCCAGCGCGAAGGACCAGTTGCTGCTCTCGCGCCTGCCGCATCTGGTGCTCGACGGCGCCGTGCTCGCTGCCCGCGCGATCGGAACCCGCCAGGTGATCGTCCAGGTCGGGGCGCATTCCGCCGGCTCGGTCGCGGCGCTCGAGGGGGCGCTGGCGCTGCGCGAGGACCGCGTCCAGGTCGACGTGGTCGAGACACCCGGTGGATATGTCGCCGGCGAGGAGAGCGCGGTCATCCACTACCTGAACGGCGGCGAGCCGCTGCCGACGTTCGTGCCGCCGCGCCCGTTCGAGCGCGGCTACCGCGGTCGCGCGACGCTGATCCAGAACCCCGAGACGCTCGCCCAGGTCGCGCTCGTCGCGCGGTTCGGGGACCACTGGTACCGCGAGCTCGGGACCGCCGCCGACCCGGGCTCGGCGCTGGTCACGATCTCGGGTGCGGTACGGGAGCCGGGTGTGTACGAGCTCGCGTTCGGGACCTCGATGGTCGATCTGATCGACGCCGCGGGCGGCGAGACCGAGCCGCTTCGCGCGCTGCTCGTCGGCGGGTACTTCGGCACCTGGGTCGGCGCCGACGACGCCTTCGAGCTGCGGCTCGCTCGCGAGGACCTGCGATCGGTGGGATGCACGCTCGGCGCCGGGGTCCTGTTCGCGCTCGGCGAAAGCTCGTGTGGCCTGCACGAGAGCGCGCGGGTGATCGACTACCTTGCCGAGCAGTCCGCCGGCCAGTGCGGCCCGTGCGTGTACGGCCTGCGCGCGATCGCGGACTCGCTGGCCACGATCGCCGAGGGTCGGGCACCGGCGACCGAGCTCGGGTCGGTGCAACGATGGTCGAGCGAGATCCGCGGTCGCGGCGCCTGCCACCACCCCGACGGGGCGACCAGGTTCGTCGCGAGCGCGCTGTCGGTGTTCGCCAACGAGATCGACTGGCACCGCCACGAGCGCTGCGCTGCGCGTCCAGCCGGGCTGCCGCTGGGCGGCCCCACGGTTCGCCGGCCGGGGCATGTGAAGTCCAGGGCCGGCCGGCTACCGGCGGGGAGCGGCAGGTGAGCGTGCGAGTCCGCGTCAACCCGATCACCTGCGAGGCCCACGGCCTCTGCGCCGAGCTGCTGCCGGAGCTGATCCGGCTCGACGACTGGGGCTACCCGATCATCGACGTCGCGGATGTCCCGAGCGACCTGATCGGGCTCGCGCGGCGCGCGGTCGACGCGTGCCCGACGCTCGCGCTGCTGATCGAGGACTGAGCGCCTCGCGGCAGGACCCGGCCCGGGAATCGCCGACTTAACGGAAGGCCCACCGGGGGTTTAGCGCGTACTTATCTGATCCACCACGGCTGGTTCACCCACAAGCTGATGGAGGACACGACCTTGTACGCGCACTACGGGGCGCTGATGAAGCGCGGGTTGGTGCCGTACCTCAACTTCAAGTTCGAGTACCCGCCGCTGTCGCTGCCGCTGTTCCTGATCCCCGGCTGGATCGCAGGCCACAGCTGGCACGCGTTCGAGCAGACGTTCGAGCTGATGATGCTCGCTTGCGGGATGGCGACCGTCGGCCTCGGCGCCTGGCTGCTCGCGCGCGAGAACCCGAGCCCCGCGCGGCTGGCCGCCGGGGTCGCGCTCGGCGCGCTGACGCCGCTGCTGCTGGGACCCGCGGGCGCGTCCTTGTGGCTCGCGGCGCACCAGGTGATGGGGCTGCGCCTGAAGACGTTCTTCTCGCACGGCTCGGACAACCTCTACGGCCACCCCCCGACGACCGTCGCGTCGATCATGACGATCGTTCAGTGGGTCGCGATCGTCGGCGTGTGGATCACGTACGCGCTCGGCCGCGCGACCCGCGAGCGGCTGCTGCTGGCGAGCGCCGCGACGGTGTGCGCGTTCCTGTTCCTCGGCCGGGTGCTCTCGCCCCAGTACCTGATCTGGCTGGTGCCGCTGGTGATGGTCGCGCCGGGCCGGCTCCAGTTGAAGGAGTTCCAGCCGCTGCAGTCGTGGGCGGCGGTCGCGCGCAGCACCGTCGTGGTGGTGCTGCTCCGGACGCTCGCGTGGCCCGACGCGCCGCTGCTGCGAACCGCGCGCGGGTGGTTGGCCCGGTGGCGAGGCGCGCCGGCGGTCGGCCGACTCGCGGTCCCCGAAGAGGCCTGAGCCCCGCTACAGCCGGATCGGCTCGGGCAGGGCGGCCGGTGGCCCCGGCTCGGGCGGGCGGCCGTCAGTGGGCTCGATCAGCTCGAGCTCCCACCAGCCCACGTCCCACCACGCGCCCAGCTTGAAGCCGATCCGGGGGTAGATCCCAACGCGTTCGAACCCGCACGCCTCGTGGAGCCCGACGCTGGCGTCGTTGGGAAGCGTGATCCCGGCACACGCGACGTGCATGCCCTGCGCCCGGAGTAGCCCGAGCAGCGCGTCGTACAGTGCGCGGCCGACGCCGCGGCGCTGGTAGTCGCGCGCGACGTACGCGGTCACGTCGGCCGCCCACCGGTACGCCGCCCGCTCCCGGTGCTCGGACCCGTACGCATAGCCGGCAAGCTCCCCGTCCTCGTCGGCGACCAGCCACGGATACCGAGCGGTGATCCGCTCGATCCGCCCCGAGAATTCATTGGCGCTCGGCGGAACCTCCTCGAACGACGCGACCCCATCGGTGACGTGCGGCGCGTAGATCGCAGCGCAAGCCGCGGCGTCGCGGTCCGGGTCCGCGTGGCGGATGATCACCCCGGGAATGTAAGCGGAGCGAGCAGCGCGCGGACCGCCTCGCGCGTCGCGTGCTCGTCGCCGGCCGCCAGCACGCTCTCCGGCAGCAGCACGAACGACAGCCCGATCCTGATCCCCAGCTCCGCGAGCAGCTCCGGCTCGGGCCCGGCGGCGAGCTCTCCGCTCGCCTGACCCTCGCGGATCAGGCCCGCGAGGAAGCCGCGCAGCAGCGCCAGCACCTGACTGTCGCCGCGGCTGAGCTCGCGCAGCAGCGCCTCGGGCTCGACCCGCGCGAGCCGCTCGAGCAGCGGGTGTTCCCTGATCACCTCGAGCGTCGCGACGAACAGCGAGGTCAACCGTTCCTCGAGCGGCTCGGCGGGGTCGAGCGCCGCGCGGATCCGGTCCAGGCACCGCCGGCACTCCCGGACCGCGAGCGCGTCGACCAGTTGGGCGTGGCTGCCGAACCGGCGGTAGACGGTCATCCGCCCGACCTGGGCACGGCTCGCGACGTCGTCCATCGTCAGCCGCTTCAGTCCGGAGGCTGCGGCGAGTTCGAGCGCGGCGTCGAGGATCCGCTCCGAGACCGCGTCGTCCGCCGGCCGGACGTCCGGGTCGAACGCGAGCGCGAGCAGCCGCGTCGAGCTGAGCTCAGCCACGGGGGCCGAGCGGGCCGCGCGCGATCGCGCGGCGCCGCATCCGAAGCTGCGCCGGACCCATGATCCTCAGGCGCTCGGGCATCACCGGCTGCAGGCCCCGGCTGATCTTCCCGAGCGCGCGGTACTCGCGCTCGTCGCGTGCGCTCCACGTGATCTCGAACCGCTCGCGCAGCTCGGGGCTCACCAGTCCGACTCCCCCGAGCCACAGCAGCCGGCTCATCGGCAGGCTGATCGCGCGCCAGAGCGCGGGCGGGACGGGGAGCGGCGGCGCGGCCTTTGTGACCGAGCGGAGCACGCGGCCCACCGACTCGGTCCGGACGAGCTCGGTACGGGTCATCTCGTCGAAATACTCGCGGAAGCCGGTCCACGTCTTCGGAAGGTCCCGCTCACGGACGCCGATCAGCCGGCCGAGCTTGCGGTACTCCCCGTAGAAGCGGGTCACCTCGTCGGGCGTCATCGGGCGGCCGAACTGCGCGTGGCCGCGGACGTAGGTGTCGATCAGGGTCGCGTGGACCCACGCGTAGGCGTCGGGCTCGAGCGCGTGGTAGCGCCGGCCGTCCTCGCGCACGCCCTTGAACTGCCTGTGGATGTTGCGCAGCCGACGGCCGGCCGGGCCGGCGGCGGCGCCGCCGTAGACGAGGACCGTGAGGTAGTCGATCGTCCGGATCAGCCGGTTCCACGGCCGCTGCTCGAAGTCCGAGTAGTCGCGCACCCCTGCGCCGACCGTCGGATGCGCGACCTGCAGCAGCAGTGGGTACAGCATCACGGCGTAAAGGCGCGCGTCGCTGGTCGTCTGCCAGGTGACCGACTCCGGGCCGACGACGATCTGCTCGAGCTCGGTGTCGGGAGGGAAGATCCTCGTGGTCGTAATGGTACAAATGATAAGTCATTCATACCATCCGTATCCAGGGCATGGTCGAGAAACGAAAAATGCGTTCGCTTTCTCGATCATGCCTCTGACGCATAGGATCCGCTCATGGCTCTCCGCAACCTCACCCACGAGCAGCGCGCGTTCGTCGAGGCCGTCCGCGACTTCGCGAACCGCGAGTGCGGCACGCGCGAGCAGCGCGACGCGCTGACCGACAACGGCCGCGATGTCCACAACCAGCAGATGTACGAGCGGATCGCCGACCTCGGTTGGCTCGGCGTGACGATCCCGGAGGAGTACGGCGGCTCCGGCACCGGCGCCGTTGAGCTGTGCCTGCTGCTCGAGGAGGTCTCGCGCGGGATGATCCCGATCGGGTTCGTCGGGGTCAGCATGATCACCGCCGGCGCGATCCGGCGGTTCGGCACCGAGGAGCAGAAGCGCGACCTGCTCGGCGGCGTGATCCAGGGCCGCGTCGAGGCGATTGCGATGTCGGAGCCGGAGGCCGGCTCGGACGTCGGCAACCTCTCGTGCAAGGCCGAGCGCTCGAACGGCTCATACGTGATCAACGGACAGAAAACGTGGATCACCGGCGCCCACGCGGCGGAGCACATCCTGCTCGTCTGCCGTACGACTCGCGGCGAGGACAAGCACGACGGGATGTCGATGATCTCGGTCCCGACCAGCCTCGACGGGATCGAGATCCGCGGGATCGAGACGATGGCGGGCCGCGAGGTCAACGACGTGTTCTTCACCGACTGTCGCGT
>DASXDA010000055.1:0-18085 GCA_036490875.1 Solirubrobacteraceae bacterium | reverse complement strand
TCGACCAGGTCGTCGAGCACATCCGCTCGCAGGCCAAGGAGATCTCCGGCAAGGACCAGATCGCCCGCGTGGCGACGATCTCGGCCGGCGACGAGGAGATCGGCGACGTCATCGCCGACGCCATCGACAAGGTCGGCAAGGACGGCGTGGTGAACGTCGAGGAGGGCCAGACGTTCGGCATGGACCTCGAGTTCACCGAGGGCATGCAGTTCGACAAGGGCTACATCTCCCCGTACATGGTCACCGACCAGGACCGGATGGAGGCGACCCTCGAGGACCCCTACATCCTGATCGCCAACCAGAAGATCGGCTCGGTCCGGGACGTGCTTCCGGTGCTCGAGCAGGTGATCCAGTCCGGCAAGCCGCTGCTGATCATCGCCGAGGACGTCGAGGGCGAGTCGCTCGCGACGCTCGTCGTGAACAAGCTCCGCGGCACCTTCACCGGCGTCGCGGTCAAGGCACCCGGCTTCGGCGACCGCCGCAAGCGGATGCTCGAGGACATCGCGATCCTGACCGGTGGCGAGGTGATCACCGAGGAGATGGGGCTGAAGCTCGAGAACACGCAGGTCTCGCAGCTCGGCCGCGCCCGTCGCGTGGTCGTCGCGAAGGACACGACGACGATCGTCGACGGTGCTGGTGAGGCCGACGCGATCAAGGGCCGGATCAACCAGATCAAGAACGAGATCGAGAACACCGACTCGGACTTCGATCGCGAGAAGCTCCAGGAGCGGCTCGCGAAGCTGTCCGGCGGAGTCGCCGTCGTCAAGGTCGGCGCCGCTACCGAGACGGAGATGAAGGAGAAGAAGCACCGCGTCGAGGACGCGCTGCAGGCCACCCGCGCGGCCCTCGAGGAGGGCATCGTGCCGGGCGGCGGTGTGGCGCTGCTGTCGGCGCAGGGTGCGATCAAGAGCGACGCGCTCGAGGAGCTCGATGAGCGCACCGGTGCGGCAATCGTCCGCCGCGCGCTCGAGGAGCCGCTCCGTCAGATCGCCGACAACTCGGGCCTCGAGGGCTCGGTCGTCGTCAACGATGTCCGCAAGGCGAAGAAGGGCTACGGCCTGAACGCCGCGAACGGCGAGATCGTCGATCTCGTCGCCGCGGGCATCATCGACCCGGCGATGGTCACGCGCTCGGCGCTGCAGAACGCCGCGTCGATCGCCAAGAACATCCTCACGACCGAGGCGATCGTCGCCGAGGTCCCCGAGAAGGATGGCGGCGGCGGCGGTGGCGGTGGCATGCCCGACATGTCGGGGATGATGTAGGAGCCGCAGTACGCTTTCGCCTCAACAGGCGAGTGTCGAAAGGGCCCGGCGAATGCCGGGCCCTTTCTCGTTCTGCAGGTCGTAGACCGGCGCGGCCCGTCGATCTGGGCGATTTCTCGGTCTATGTCCGAGTTTTCGCCCAAACCTCCCTACGGCAGGTTCGTCGGGAACGACTGGCCGGATCCGGCGCCCGGGCCGCAGATGATCGCCACGGACACGGGCACGTTGGCCGGCTGGCCCTGCGAGTTGTAGGTCGCCACGCCGACGAGCGTCGACTGCCCGCTGCGCGGGAAGATCTTCGCGTCGGCGTACGCGCCGCTGGTGAGCGGGGCGCTGGGGCCGGTGGGGCCAGCGGGGCCGGTCGGACCCGTCGGGCCGGCGGGACCGGTGGGGCCGGTTGTGTCGGCCGCCGCCCTCGCCTTCGCGCCGGCCTGCCGTGCGCTCGGCCGGGTGGCGGAGCCGCCGATCACCGTGGCCACCGGGGCGCACCAGCCGGCGAACGCGTCACCCCAGGTCACAACCACGTTGCCGGTCGCGGTGCGGGTGCTCTGGCCGCCTGGGCTGGTGGACGCGATCCCGCCGTTGGCGTTGATCGTCGCCCATCGGCGGACGAACCCGGTTACGAAGTTGGTGTCCCACTTCACCGGGTCGATCACGTGGTTCCGGAGCTGGCGCTCGCCCACCGAACCGGGCGGGAGCCGGATCGCCGCGTACGCGGCGCCGCCCAGAGCGAGCAGGGCGCAGGTCAGCGCCACGTATGCGATCGAGTGCTGCCGGGCGTGCCGGACGATTGCTCGAAGCATGTACACGCCTCCTTTCGTTGTGGATGGTCCCGCAACAGATGGCGTTCAGGGGTTCGAACTACCCGGATCCGTGAGAGTTGCGGCGTATGTCCGACGCTTGACACGGACATTGCACGTATACGAACATATGTTCGTGACGAGCGACGGCAATCCGTACACCCGGTTCAAGCGCGCACTGGAGACCGGGAACGAGACGCTCGTCATCGCCGCGGCGCTCGAGCTGCCCCGGATCGCGCTCGAGGACGCGCTGCGAATCTGCCTGGTGCTCCGGACCGGCGACCCCGACCGCTACGAGCGCGCCGCCGTCCGGTGGCTCGGCCGTTTCGCGCTCGAGGCGCGCCACGTCACGATCGACGACCTGCGCCAGGCGGCCGACGCGCTCGCGGCGCTCCCGCAGCGGGCGACCGAGGCGATGGAGGCACTTCAGCGGCTGTGCGTCGCCCACGGCGTCGGCTGACCGGCGCTGCTCAGGTCACCGGGCGCGCCCTCCGCACGCCGCGACGCCGAGATGCGGCAGCGGATCCGCGCCCGACGAAGCTCGCGAGCAGTCCACCGACGACTGCGTAAACGATCGCCGCGAGACCCCAGTTGAGCGCCATATGGAGCTTCGGTCCGTGAACCGAGAACACGTTGGCGAACGGACCGACGAGCCATGCGCCGGTGTCGTGGATGGCGCTGACGATCCCGTTCGACGGGTTTGCGCCGAGCAGCCTCAAGATCACCGCCAGCACGATGATCGCCACGACGATTCCAACGACGGTGCGGATTGTGCGTGCGAGCACCATCTGCTCTCCTCCTTCCAATCGGGGCCGGTCCGCGTGGGCTGACCGGCGTCCCCGCGCTCGCGGGGACGCCATAGCCGCGTCAGTCGTTGGGCGTCACCTTGTCGGCGACCTTGTCGACTGCGTCCTTCACGGACGACTTCGCTTGATCGACCTTGCCCTCGTTCTTCAGGTCCTTGTCCTTGGTCAGTGAGCCTGCGGCTTCCTTGGCCCGGCCCTTGGCTTCATCGACATGCTTGTCGGTCATCTCGCTCCTTCGGGAGTCAGGGTTCGTCCGCACTAAACCGACGCCCTCGGGCTACCCGGCGTGAGAGGCCTGCAAGCGCTCGAACGCCGAGTAGACGTCGAGTGTCAGACGGGCGACCTCGGCCCAGTCGAACTGGAGCACGTGGTCGCGCGCCTCGGCCACGACCTGAGCCCTGGCCTCCTCGTCGGTCAGGAATCGCTCCAGCACCGCGCCGAGCGCGTTCGCGTTGCGCGACGGGAAGCGCACGCCGACGGTGCCGTCGCCCGGGACCACCTCGCGCAGCCCGCCGGTATCGGCGACGACGCACAGGCAGCCGGACGCCATCGCTTCGAGCGCGACCAGCCCGAACGGCTCGTAGATCGAGGGCACGATCACGACCTCGGCGACGCGGTACAGCGAGTGGAGCATGTCGTCGCCGACCCACCCGACGAACGAGCCGTAGCGCCGGAGCCCGAGGCGCCGCGACTGCTCCTTGAGCTCGGCCTCGGCGGTGCCGGTTCCCGCGACCACGAAGCGGACGTCGCCGAGTCGCTTGACGACCGGCGCTAGCGCGTCGAGCGCGAGGTGGAAGCCCTTCTCGTAGACGAGCCGGCCGACAAGCAGCACCAGCCGCTCCTCGGGCCGGGCGTAGCGACCGCGCAGCGCCGGCAGGTCGTCGACGACCGGCTCGAGGTCGCGGGGATCGATCCCGTTCGGGATCACGGTGATCTTCGAGGGGCGGATCCCGAACACGTTCGAGACGTGGCCGCGCATGTACCGCGAGCACGTGATCACCCGGTCGGCGCTGCGGACCATCTTCCGCTCGGCGCCGTGGATGTGGGACTGCGGGTGCTTCTGCACCCAACCCTGGTGCCGTCCATATTCGGTTGCGTGAACCGTTGTCACCCACGGCAGCTGATGGCCGCGGGCGAGCCGCTCGGCGGCGGCCGCGACGAGCCAGTCGTGCGAGTGAACAAGCGCGAACTCGTGTCGCTCGCACAGCTCCGCTCCGAGCGCGTACATGTCGGCGTTCATCTCGTCGACCCAGCGGACGAACGCGCCGACGTCCTTCGGGAACGGCGGCTCGGCGACGCGGTGGACGACGACTCCGTGCCGGTCCTCCTCGGCGGGCAGATGGCCGCCGCCGCGCGTCAGCACGTGGACCTCGACCCGCTGCTCGACCAGGTGCTCGGCCAGCTTGCGGACGTGCCGAGCCAGTCCGCCTTCGATCACGGGCGGGTACTCCCACGAGATCAGCAGGACACGCATCGAGCCGGCCGGGACGGTATCTGACCGGGCGAGGTCTAGGTCACCAGCGAGGTTGGGGGCACCGCCGACCCCGCAGGAATCGGTGCTCCAGCCAGCGGTTGGAAGTTCGGCGGGCGCCGCTCGAGGAAGCTGGCCACGCCCTCGCCGAAATCGGGCTCCGTGAATGACTGGAGCATCAGCCGGTTGGCCTCCTCGAGGCTCTCGGCCAGGCTCCGCTCGTAGGACCCGTACACCTGCGCCTTCATCCGCGCCATGCTCGAGGGCGAGGACTTGTGCGCCAGCTCCCGGGCGTAGTCGAGCGTCACGTCGAGCACCCCGTCGCCCTCGACCGCTCGGTTGACGAGCCCGATCTCGGCGGCCTCGGCGCCGAGCAGCACCCGGGCCGACATCAACAGGTCAAGTGCCCGCGCGGGGCCGACCAGTCGCGGCAGCATCCACGAGGTCCCGTGCTCGGCGATCAGGCCCCGGTGCGCGAACGCGGTCGTGAACTTCGCGCCGGCGGCCGCGAAGCGGATGTCGCACATCAGCGCGTGCGCGAGCCCGAGTCCCGCACACGGCCCGTTGATCGCGGCGACCACCGGCTTCGGGATCGTCAGCGCGTGCGATACCGGTCGCGGATCGCGGGCCGTGCTGCTCGCACCCTGGACGTCCCCGTCCGAGAGCGCCTGGAGGTTCTGCATGTCGGCGCCGGCACAGAAGCCCCGCCCGGCGCCGGTCACGACGATCGCGCGGACGTCGTCGCGGACCGCGCATTCGTCGAGCAGGTCGTTGTACTGCACCTGCATCTCGCCGGTCCACGCGTTAAGCCGGTCCGGACGGTTGAGCGTCAACAGCGCGACGCCGTCGTCGATCTCTCTCAGCACCACATCCGTCATCTCATCTCCTCTCACTCTCTCACTGGAAGCTGAACCGGACGCCGCCGAGCTGGAACGGCTCACCGTCGTCGGCTTCCAACAGAACTTCCACGAGCCCTCGCTCGTCCGGGTCCTCGACGAACCCCACGCCGGCCTCCGATGGCGGGGCGCCGAGCACCGATTCCCACCGCGCGGCAACCGCGCCGGTTTCGGCCACAGCGATCGTTGCCCCGACCACTCGCACCGCAGCGCTCCGCGACTCCCAGTCCGGGCCGCCCCACCGCCAGGCCTCCGGCGGGGAGGGCCGGCTCACCGACACGATCGCGCCGCGCATGTCGGCGGGGTGCAGGTGAACCTCCTCGATGTCCTCGAGCGACACGTCGAACACCTCGCGGACACTCTCGGCGCGCACACGGTCGCGCGCCGCCGCGAAGTCGTCGAGCTGGAACATCGTCATGTAGCCGCAGTCGCCGCCGCGCCGGTCGATCAGTCGCCCGGCGGCGGTGCCCTCCTTGACCGGCGAGACCACCTCGAGAAACGTGTCGCCGAGGCAGAAGACCGCGTTGCGCAGACCGAAGTGGCCGACGCCGGGATCGGCGAATGGCTCGCGCAGGCCGAGCCGTTCGCTCAACTCGCCCGCGACCGCGTCGAGGTCGCCGGCGGCGACGACGGCTTGACGGAGCCTGAGCACCCCCGGGACCCTACCGGGGGCGCTCAGGCAGTCGCCATTGCCCTCTGCCGCTCGGCGCTACGCGGCGGCGGGCTTGATGTTCTGGTTGACCCGGAACAGGTTCTCCGGGTCGTACTGGGCCTTGATCCGGGCGAGCCGGTCGTAGTTGTCGCGGTAGCTCGCGCGGACCCGCTCCTCGCCCTCGTCCATCATCATGTTCACGTACGCGCCTCCGGCCGAATGCGGGTGAAGCGCCTCGTGGTAGTTGATGCTCCACTCGCTGACCGCGGACGCATTCGCGGGGTCGTGATCGACGCCGGCGAACACCGAGCCCCAGTTCGCGTCGCGGTAGCCCCACGCCGTGTCGCCGGAGCCGACGTCGTGCGCGGCTCCGTCGATCGGGTAGAGGTGCATCGTCGACTGCATCGTGGGCAGCTCTGAGCCGAACCGCTGGTGGATGTCAATCGCCTCGTCCGGGATCTCCCTGACGAAGTCGGCGCGCCAGTACCACTGGTCGCCCTTCGGGTAGAGCGCGTCGAAGGCGCCCTGGAGCATCGCGTGCGGCATCGGCTGCACGCCATGCATCAACGGCGCCGGGACCGCGTCCAGGAACGGCGCGATCGCGGCCTGTGAGTCGGCCTCGGAGCCGACGTAGCACCACACGACCCCGGCCACCTTGCGCAGGTAGAGCTCCTCCGGGAACGGCGGCGCCGGCGGCACCATCGTGTAGGCGAAGAACCCGTTCAGCTCACGCGGAGCGTTGGGCAGGAACTCGCGGTAGACCGACATCACCTCGCCGCCGTCCGCGACGTCCCAGAACGTCGGGCCGCCGATGATCGTGCCGACCTCGTGGAGGCGGAACAGGAACGACGTGACGACACCGAAGTTGCCGCCGCCGCCGCGGAGCGCCCAGAACAGATCCGGGTTCTCGCCGGCGTTCGCGCGGACCCGCTCGCCTGTCGCGAGCACCACGTCGGCCTCGAGCAGGTTGTCGATCGTCAGCCCGCACTTGCGGGTCAGATGGCCGAGCCCGCCGCCGAGCGTCAGCCCGCCCACACCCGTCGTCGAGATGATCCCGCTGGGCGTCGCCAGCCCGTGCTGCCCGGTGGCGGCATCGACCTCGCCCCACGTGCAGCCGCCGCCGACGCGGACGGTGCGCGCCTCCGGGTCGACCTCGATCGACTTGAGCGGGGAGAGGTCGATCACGACTCCATCGTCGACCGTCCCGAGTCCTCCGCCGTTGTGCCCGCCGCCGCGGATCGCCAGCGGCAGCCCATGGTCGCGCGCGAACCGCACGACCGCGGACACGTCGTCGGCGTCGGTGCACCGGGCGATCAGCCCGGGGCGCTTGTCGATCATCGCGTTGTAGACCGCGCGCGCGTCGTCGTAGTCGGCGTCGCGTGGTCCGATCAGCTGGCCCTTGAAGCCGGCAAGCTCCTGGCGTGCGGCCTCCGCGGGTGTGATGGTTGTACTCATTTAGCCCTCCAGTCCGGTTCCGGTGCCTCCGCCCAGCACAGTAGGCGCCGTCATGCGGGCTGTCATGACCCGGTTTGATCGACTTTTCGGTGCATTAATGGGAAGGAAGGCCTGGACCCGGTAGTCAGACCTGACTATGGTCCCCACGGGGTTATCTCTGCCTCAGCTGCCCGCTCCCCTCCGTCTCTCGTCCGCGCTTCCGTTCGTCGGCCGTTCCGCCGAGCTCGAGAAGCTCCGGACGCTGCTGCCGCGCGCGGCGGGGGAGGGCCTCCGGATCGTCCTCCTCGGCGGGGAGCCCGGCTCGGGGAAGAGCCGGCTCGTGCGCGAGTTCGCCGCCGAGGCCGCCAAGCGCGACACGATCGTCCTATACGGCACGTGCGACCCCGTCGTGCAGGCGCCGTACGGCCCGTTCGCCGAGGCGTTCGAGCGTCTGCCTGACGAGTTGGACCTAGAGGCGGTGTCGGCCGCGCTCGGCGCCAGCGGTGCGGCGCTCGCGCGGCTCGCCCCCGATCTGCCCGTCGAGGAGTCGCGCGCGCCCGCGGCGATGCTCACCGACCCGGACACAGAGCGCCACCGGCTCCACACCGCGGTCGTGGAGCTGCTTGAGCTGATGGGGCGCGAGCAACCCGTGCTGCTCGTAATCGAAGACGCGCATTGGGCCGAGAGCTCGAGCCTGATGCTGCTCCGCCACCTCGCGCGGGCGGCCGTGACGGCGCAGGCGCTCGTGCTGGTGACGTTCCGCGACACGGAGGCGGAGATGCCCGATGCGCTTTCGGAAGCGCTCGCCGACCTTCGCCGTTCGGACCACGTCGTGCGAATCAGGCTCCCGGGACTCTCCGAGGACGAGGTCACGGACTTCGTCGCAAGCGCGTCCGAGGGCGAGTTCGGCGCCGAGCTTCCGGAGCTCGCGACGGCGATCAGCGAGCTCACGGCGGGTAACGCATTCCTGATGTGCGAGCTGTGGCGCGCGCTCGTCGAGACGGGCGCGATCGAGGTCGTCGACGGCGCCGTCATTCTGAGGCGCCCGATCGCGGAGCTGGGGACGCCGGAGAGCGTTCGCGAGGTGGTCAGCCAGCGGCTCGCGCGGCTGTCGCCGAAGACCACCGTGCTGCTGGAGCTCGCGGCGACGATCGGCAACGAGTTCGAGCTCGAGATCGTGAGGGACGGAAGCGGCCTGGACGAGCGCGAGCTTGTCAGCGCCCTCGACGAGGCGGTTCGCAGCGGGCTCGCCGAGGAGCTGTCCGGCCACCGGCTCACGTACCGCTTCACACACGAGCTTGTGCGCCGGGCCGTCTACGACCGCCTCACCGGGGTCAGGCGGGCGGAGCTCCATCTGCGCGCCGGCGAGGCGAGGGAGGCCGCGAGCGGACGGTCTGCCCGCGCGCTCGCCGACCTCGCCCACCACTTCACCGCGGCCGCCCCCCTCGACGGGGCGGTGCGCGCGATCGAGTACAACCGGCTCGCCGCTGAGGCCGCGACCGACGCGTTCGCATTCGGCGAAGCCGCCGGATACCTGAGGACGGCCCTCGACCTAGGGATCGACGACGAGCGCGAGCGGGGCGAGCTGCTGCTCGAGCTCGGGGATGCGACGAACCGCGCGGGCAAGTCCGTCGACTCGGTCCGCGCGTTCGAGTCCGCGGCGGCGATCGCTCGACAGCTCGGCGACGCTCGGTTGCTCACGCGGGCGGCGATCGGGTACGAGAAGGCCCACTGGCGTCCAGGAGTGATCGGCGACGCGGCGACCCTGCTCGAGGAGGCCGCGCTTGCTCTCGGGGATGAACGCAGCGCGCTCCGGGTCGGGATGCTGAGCGGGCTCGCCCGCGCGCTCTCGATGCAGGGGGACGGCGAGCTCGGAGCAGCGGTACGCGACAGCGCGATCACGCTCGCGCGCCAGATCGACGACCGCGTCGGCCTCGCGAACGTGCTGATGGGCGCCTACTGGTCGCGAGGGGCGACCTCGCTCGACGAGATCCTCGAGATGCTGACCGAGGCGAAGGCGCTCGGGGAGGAGATGGGCAGCATCGACGTCCAGGCCGAGGCGACCGCATGGCGGGTCGCGACGTACATCGCGATCGGGGACCTCGACTCAGCTCGCCGCGACGTCTCCGTCCAGCTGCAGATGGCTCGGGCCTCGGCACAGCCGTTCCAGATCCACGTCGCCGAGCACTACCGGTCGGCGATCTCGCTCGCCGACGGCCGGCTCGAGGACGCGGAGGACGCGGCGCAGCGGTCGTACGAGGCTGGGAGGCTGCTGACCGGGCGGGACGCGTCCGGTGTCCACGGGATCCAGATCTTCAGCCTCAGGCGAGAGCAGGGGCGGCTCGCGGAGCTCGCACCGGTCGTCCGAGTGCTCGCCGGCTCGGGTCACGACGCGGGTCCGTGGCGTCCCGGGATGGTGGCGCTCTTGACCGAGCTCGGAATGGCGCAGGAGGCGCGGCGGCAGCTCGAGCGGATCACCGGCGAGGGACTCGACCAGTTCCGCGAGTCGCTGTGGCTCGCGTCGCTCACGTACATCACCGATGCGTGCGCGGCACTGGGCGATGTCGCCGCCGCCGCGCTGGTGTACCCCGCGCTCGAGCCGCTCAGCGGGGCCAACGTGATGATCGGCCACGGAGTGTCGGTGTACGGAGCAGCCGATCGCTACCTCGGGATGCTCGCCGCGACGCTCGGAGACCTGGATCTCGCGCGCGACCACTTCGAGCGGGCGATCGATCTCAACCGCCGGATGGGCGCCCGCACATGGCTCGCCCACACGGACTACGAGTACGCCCGTGCACTGATCGCTGCCGGCGGCGGTGACGACGGCGATCGGGCCCAGGCACTTGCATCCGAAGCGCGCGAGCTCGCGAGCCGGATCGGCCTGCGCGCGCTGCTCCCGCGGATCGACGCGCTCGGGTCCTACGCCCGCACATCTGGGCTCCCGGACGGGCTATCCCCGCGGGAGGCCGAGATCCTGCGGCTGGTCGCCCGCGGGCTGAGCAACCGGGAGATCGGCTCGGAGCTGTTCATCAGCGAGCACACGGCCGCCAACCACATTCGCAGCATCCTGCGCAAGACCGGATGTGCGAACCGGACGGAGGCCGCGTCCTACGCGCACCGTCATTCCCTTGCCGAGGCCTGATACGGAGGTTACGATCGCACCATGCCCCTGTTCATCATCGAGCGCACCTTCGCCGACCAGCTCAACCTGACGGGTGACGACGTCACCGTGATCGAGGAGATCAACGCCGACGAGGGCGTTAGGTGGCTGTTCTCGTTCCTCAGCGCGGACCGGCGCCGCACCTACTGCCTCTATGAGGCCCCATCGGCGGACGCGATCATGGCCGCTGCGGAGCGGGCGAACGTCCCCGCCGACGAGATCGTCGAGGTCGAGGCCGACACCGTCGGACCGAGGCGCACGGTCGAGTGGGCCGCGTCCCAGCCTGCCGCCTAGAGGTCGCGGCCTCTAGAGCCGCTCGAACACCGCAATCCCGGAATCGTTCAGCAGCCGTGCGAGCGGCTGCCGTGAGTCGAACGAGCGCTCCTCGCCGGTCAGCACGTCGCGCCAGTCACCGGCGGGCGCGTCCGTGAGTGCGGCGCCCGGGATTGCGTCCTCACGGAGGGCGACGATCGACAGCACCTCGCCCCCGCGGACGAACGCGCACGCGCCGGGGCCCGCGTCGAGCGGTTCGTACGCGCCCGCGAACGGTCTCGGCCGGCGGGCCCTGAGCCCGAGCAGCCGCATCGTCAGGAACAGCTTCTGGGTCTCCTCGACGACCTGGGCGCCGCCCATCAGTCGCCTCAGCATCTCGTCTCGATAGCTCCAGTCGACCGGCCGGCGGTTGTCGGGATCGACGAGCGCCCGATACGGCAGCTCGTCGCCCTGGTATATGTCGGGGATCCCCGGGGTGGTCAGCTTCAGCGCGAGCGCTCCGAGCGCCGCGCGCTCGCCGGCGCGCACGACCCGGGCGACGAACGGCTCGAGCACCGCGAGGAATTCCTCGTCGGTGTACAGCGCCCGGCAGAAGTCGATCACCGCACGCTCGTAGTCGTGACGCTGGTCGACCCAGCTCGTGTTCCGTTTGGCCTCGCGCAGCGCCTTCTCCACATACTCCTCGATCCGCTCGAGCTCGATCGGCCACGCGCCGGCCAGCGTCTGGAACAGGAAGTAGCGCTCGACGTCATCGGGGGCGCCGTCGCGCCGGTGACGCTCCGAGAGCTCGAGCAGCCGCTCGGCGACCGCCGCCCAGTCCCGCGCCATCGAGGCGAGCGCCCCGATCCGGGCGCGGACGTCGCCCGAGCGCTTGGCGTCGTGGGTCATCGTCGTCAGCAGCGCGTTCGGGAATCGCTCGGCCCGCTCGGTGCAGCGCGCGTGGAAATCGTCCACCTGGATCCCGAACCGGCTGGGGTCGCCGCCAACGTCGTTCAACGCGAGCAGGCGCGCATAGCGGTAGAAGGCCGTGTCCTCGACGCCCTTGGCCATGATCGCCGGGGTGGTCTGCTGGAAGCGGGTGATGAACGGGGTCGGGGCTTCGGAGAGGAGGAGGCGTTGGAAGTCCGCTGGCAGGCGCGCGATCGCGTGGCGGTCTTGCGGGTCCGCGGTCCGAGTCACGGGGTCGATGTACGTGCGGTAAATCGCTAAGGAAGAGAGGGCCCGAGCAAGATCGTCGATGGATGAGGATTCACCGCCGCCATCTGGCCGCAAATCCGCAAAGTTCGAGCGAGTGAGCTCGCGGGCGAGGCGCTCGACCTCGGGGCGGAAGGTCGTCCGCGACTGCTCGAGCTTGGCTTCGAACGCGACGTCGCCGAACCCGCGAGCGTCCCCCGACACGGACTCCCACAGGCGGGTCAACGGCCCCTCGCCCGCCGGATCCACGAACAACGCGCACGCGTCGTTCAAAAACTCGTAGCCGACGGTGCCGCACACCGGCCAGTCGCGCAGGCGCTCGCCTGGGTCGAGGATCTTCTCGACCCAGACCCGTTCGGCGCCGGCGGCCCGGAGGCGCGAGAGGTACCCAGCCGGATCGGCGAGCCCGTCGGGGTGGTCGACCCTCAGGCCGTCGACCAGCCCCCGCCGGACGAGCGACAGAAGAAGCTCGTGGGTCTGCTCGAACACCTCCGGGTCCTCCTGGCGGGTGCCCGCGAGGTCGTCGATGTCGAAGAAGCGGCGGTGCCTGCCGGTCGCCGGGTCGATGTCGAAGAACTTCTGCCGCAGCGCTTCGTCGGCCCAGAACCGGTTCTCGGGGGAGGCGGCCATGTGGTTCGGCACCACATCGAGAATGAGACCCATTCCCGAGTAGCGGGCGGCGTCGGCGAGTTGCTCGAACTCGGCCTCGCCGCCGAGCGCGGATGAGAGGCGGGTCGGGTCGACCACGTCGTAGCCGTGCGTTGAGCCCTCGCGCGCCTGCAGCGAGGGGGACAGGTACAGGTGGGAGATCCCGAGGTCGCGGAGGTATGGGATCAGCTGCCGGGCCGAGTCGAACCCGAATCCGGCCGTCAGCTGCAGGCGGTACGTCGCTCTCAGTTCGACGGTCATGCGACTCGTTTCAGGATCATGATCGATTGCGCCCTCACCTCGACCTCGGTCCGGGCCCCGTAGCTGACGCTGCCGGGCTCGGCGTCGGGATCGGTGGTCGACAGCTCGAGTGCCCACTGCGCGCCGAACCGGCGGCGGAGCAGCATGAACGTCTCGTCCTCCTGCTGGGCGTTGAACAGCACCACGAACGAGTCGTCCTCGACCTCTTCTCCATAGGGCCCCGGTGACACGATCTCCTTGCCGTTCAGAAACATCCCGAGCGCGTGCCGGCCGTCGTTCCAGTCGTGCCGGGTCATCTTGCGGCCGTCGGGACGGAACCACCAGACGTCGGGGAGCCGCGAGCGCTCGCCCTCGGCGCCGCGCAGGAACGTGTCGCGCCGGAATACCGGATGCTCCCGGCGCAGGCGGATCAGCCGGCGCGTGAAGTCACGCAGCTCCGACGCCCCCGCGGTCGGCGTCCAGTCGTACCACGAGAGCTCGTTGTCCTGGCACCAGGCGTTGTTGTTGCCGCGCTGCGTGCGGTCCATCTCATCGCCCCCGAGCAGCATCGGCGTGCCCTGGGAGATCAGCAGCGTGGTCAGGAAGTTGCGCTGCTGGCGCGCCCGCAACGCCGCCACGTTGGGATCGTCGGTCTCGCCCTCGACGCCGCAGTTCCACGAGCGGTTGTCGTCGGTGCCGTCCTGGTTGTCCTCGAGGTTGGCCTCGTTGCGCTTCTGCTCGTAGGTGACGAGGTCGCGGAGCGTGAACCCGTCGTGGGCGGTGATGAAGTTGATCGACGCGAACGGGTCGCGGCCGTCGGCCTCGTACAGGTCGGCCGACCCCGACAGCCTCGAGGCGGCCTCGCCGTTGGTCGCGTGGCCGCGCCAGTAGTCGCGCATCGTGTCCCGGTAGACGCCGTTCCACTCCGACCAGAGCACCGGGAAGTTGCCGACCTGGTAGCCGCCGGGCCCGACGTCCCATGGCTCGGCGATCAGCTTGACCTGCGAGAGCACGGGGTCCTGATGGATCACGTCGAAGAACGCCGATAGGCGGTCGACATCGAACAGCTCGCGTGCCAGCGCCGCCGCGAGGTCGAACCGGAAGCCGTCGACGTGACACTCGGTCACCCAGTAGCGAAGCGAGTCCATGATCAGCCGCAGCACGCTCGGGTGGACGGGGTTCAGCGAGTTACCCGTGCCGGTGAAGTCCATGTAGTACCGCGGGTTGTCCGGCATTAGCCTGTAGTACTCGGAGTTATCGACGCCCTTGAACGACAGCATCGGGCCGAGGTGGTTTCCCTCGGCCGTGTGGTTGTAGACGACGTCGAGGATCACCTCGATGCCTGCTCGGTGTAGCGCCTTCACCATTCCTTTGAATTCCCTGACCTGTTCGCCCTGGCGACCGGTGGCGGCGTACTCGGAATGGGGCGCGAAGTACCCGATCGTGCTGTAGCCCCAGTAGTTGCGAAGCCCGCCGTCGTACAGGAACGACTCGTCGGAGATGTGGTGGACCGGCAGCAGCTCGACCGCGGTCACGCCGAGGTCGCGCAGGTAGTTGACCGCGGGCTCGGAGGCGAGCCCGGCGTAGGTTCCGCGCAGGTCCTCGCGCACGTCGGGGTGGCGCATCGTGAACCCCTTGACGTGCGTTTCGTAGATGACGGTGTCGGCGAACGGGATCCCCGGCCGCCGGTCGCCCTCCCACAGGAACGCGTCGTCGATCACGACCGACTTCGGCATCGCGGTCGCATCGTCCTCGTCGTCGATCTCGAGGTCGGCGTCCTCGGTGCCGTCGGGTACGTACGGCAGCACGTTCGCGTCCTGCGCCCAATTGACCACGCCGTCGATCGCCTTCGCGTACGGGTCGATCAGCAGCTTGTCGGGGTTGAACCGCTGGCCCTCCTCCGGGGCGTACGGGCCGTGGACGCGGAACCCGTAGCGCTGGCCCGGCCCCACGTTCGGCAGGTAGCAGTACCAGTTGAGCGCCCGCCGCTGGGGCATCTGGATCCGCTGCTCGTTGCTCTCGTCATCGAACAGGCACACCTCGACCGCCTCCGCGTGCTCGGAGAAGATCGAGAAGTTGGTTCCGCTCCCCTCCCAGGTGGCGCCAAGCGGAAACGGCCGGCCCGGCCAGACGTCGGTCAACGACGTGCCTCCTCGAGCAACGCACCGGAAAGAGGTGCGACATGGAGAGGGCGGGTGGAGCTTGGGTCGAGGCTCGTCGCAGGATCGGTGGCCAGCCGCAGCGAGCCGGCCCCGACCTCGACCCGAACCGCCTCGCGCCCGAAGTTGCACACCAGCTCGAACCGCCCGCGCCGGGCCTGCAGCCAGCGCTCGCCCTCGTCCCAGGCGAGCGACTCGACCGGGCCCGCCGGCAGCTCACGGCGGACCACGAGCAACTCCGAGTACAGCCGTGCGATACAGGGATCGACCTTTCGCGTCAACTTCGAGCGCTCGAACGTCGCGGGGTCCTGGGGGTCCGGGATCTGCTCGTGCGCGAACTGCGAGAACGCTGCGAACTCCTCGCGCCGCCCGCGCCGCGTCGCCTCGGCGATCTTCGGATCGATGTGATCCGAGAAGAACTGGAACGGCGCTCGCTCGCCGTACTCCTCTCCCATGAACAGGAGCGGCACGTGCGGCGACAGCAGCGTGCAGAACGCGGCGAGCGGCTGCAGCTCGGGCGCGAGCCGGTCGCCGAGCGCGCGGTTTCCGACCTGGTCATGGTTCTGGGAGTAGACGACGAAGCGCTCGGGCGGCGAGCGCCGGAGGGCATCGGCGAGCTCCGCGACCGACCCGAACTCGGAGTAGTAGCCGTCGCGCTCGCCGGTCAGGAGCACGTGGAGCGCGTGGTGGAGGTCGTCGACCCAGATCGCGTCGCAGGCGGGGGCCCCGTGCCGCTCCGGGTCGTCCATCCCGATCTCGCCGATCACGACCGTCCGCGGGCGTTCGGCGTGGACGCGGCGAGCGATCGCGGCGACGATGTGCTCGGGACTCGAGTCGGAGATCGAGTGGATCGCATCGAGCCGGAGTCCGTCGATCCCGAAATCACGGATCCAGCCGGTCGCGCTCTGCAGCACCCACTCGCGCACGGCGGCGCTGCCCTCCTGGTCGTAGTTGATCGCGCGTCCCCACGGCGTCTCGTGCTTGTCGGTGAAGTACGGGCCGAACGCGTCGAGCGCCTTGATCCCGGACGCGCCAACGTGGTTGTAGACGACGTCGAGGAACACCGCGAGCCCGACCGAGTGCGCGGCCGAGACCAACTGCAGGAGCCCGTGCGGCCCCCCGTAGGACGACTGCGCCGCGGAGATGTAGATGCCGTCGTAACCCCACCCGCGCGCGCCTGGGAACTCGGCCACCGGCATCAGCTCGATCGCGGTGACGCCGAGCTCCGCGAGCCCGACCAGGTACGGGATCGCCGCCTCGAACGTCCCCTCCGCGCTGAACGTGCCGACGTGCAGCTCATAGATCACGTGCTCGCCGATCGGGCGGGGGTCGGCGAGCGGCGGCGGCGGCTCGACCGACAGCACCCGCGAGCGCCCGCGGATCCCCTCCGGCTGCCAGCGCGAGGAGGGGTCGGGCAGCCGCTGGTCGTCGACCACAAACACGTAGTCGTCCCCGGCGCGAGCCGGGGCGACTGCCTCATAAATCCCATCCCCCTCCTCCAGCAGCTCGACCTCTCGCCCCCCCAGGAGCAGGCCGACCGACCGCGCTCGGGGCGCCCATACGCGGAACTCGCTCAGCCCGTCGCCGACGGGGCGGGCACCGAACGCTTCCACTAAGCGCTCTCGGGTACCAACCAGATCGCCGCGAGCGGCGGCAGCGTGACCTCGGCCGAGACGGGCTGGCCGTGCCATGGGATCGGCTCGGGCTGGACGCCGCCGAGGTTGCCGACGTCGCTGCCACCGTAGTACGTCGAGTCGGTGTTGATCGCTTCGCGCCACCGGGTCGCCCGGGGGAGGCCGAGCCGGTAGCCCTCGCGGGGGTTCGGAGAGAGGTTCGCGACAAACACGAGCACGCGCTCCCCGTCGCGGGACTGTCGCGCGAACGCGACGACGTTCGAGTCCGCGTCGTTGGGCTCGATCCACCAGAACCCTGACGGGTCCGAGTCGACCTGCCAGAGCGCCGGCTCGTCGCGGTAGAGCCGGTTCAGGTCGCGGACCAGCGACTGGATGCCGGCGTGGTCGGGCTGCTCGAGCAGGTGCCAGTCGAGGGAGCGCTCGTGGCTCCACTCCTGCTCCTGCGCGAGCTCGCCGCCCATGAACAGCAGCTTCTTCCCCGGATGCGCCCACATGTACGCGTACAGGGCGCGGAGGTTCGCGAGCTTCTGCCAGCGGTCGCCGGGCATCTTCGAGTACAGCGACCCTTTGCCGTGGACGACCTCGTCGTGCGACAGGGGCAGGATGAAGTTCTCGCTGAACGCGTACATCAGCGAGAACGTCAGCTCGTGGTGATGGTAGCGGCGGTAGATCGGGTCCTGCTGGAAGTAGCCGAGCGTGTCGTGCATCCAGCCCATGTTCCACTTGAAGCCGAAGCCGAGCCCGCCGAGGTACGTCGGCCGGGAGACGCCGGGCCAGGCGGTGGACTCCTCCGCAGCCGAGATGACTCCCGGCACGCGGGCGAAGAGCGTCTCGTTCAGCTCCTTGAGGAACGCAACCGACTCGAGGTCCTCCCGACCGCCGAACTCGTTCGGGATCCACTCGCCGGCCTTGCGGGAGTAGTCGAGGTACAGCATCGACGCCACGGCGTCGACGCGAATCCCGTCGGCGTGGTGCTCGCGCAGCCAGTAGAGCGCGTTCGAGAGCAGGAAGTTCCTCACCTCGCTGCGCCCGAGGTTGAAGACGAGCGTTCCCCAGTCCGGATGCGCGCCGCGGCGTGGATCGGCATGTTCGTACAGATGCGTGCCGTCGAATGTCGCAAGGGCCCAGTCGTCGCGCGGGAAGTGCGCGGGCACCCAGTCGAGGAGGACGCCGATGCCGCGCTCGTGCATGCGCTCGACGAAAGCCCGGAAGTCGTCCGGGTTGCCGAACCGCGACGTCGGCGCGAAGTACCCGGTGACCTGGTAGCCCCACGATCCCGAGAACGGGTGCTCCATCACCGGCAAGAGCTCGACGTGCGTGAAGCCGAGATCGGACACGTAGTCGGCGAGCTCGTCTGCGAGCTCGCGGTACGAGAGCGGGCGGTTCTCCTCGGCGGGAGTGCGCCGCCACGAGCCGAGGTGCACCTCGTAGATCGACACCGGTTCGCGCAACGGCT
>DASXDA010000054.1:0-32814 GCA_036490875.1 Solirubrobacteraceae bacterium | reverse complement strand
TCCACCCTCGGCATGCGCTCCCCAGTCGCCTACGAACAACTCCAACTCCAGCCGCTCGGTGGTTGAGATCAGTGGCTCGAACAACAACAATCAACATCAACAACACCAGGTGTCACGCAAACCGGGGCAGGTCCAGGCAGCCGACGATCGGATTGCCACGAAAGGACTCGCGGGCTGAGCAGCGAGTCGCGCTATCCCAGCGGCGACAAGGGAGGCGCCAGCGCGTCGAGCGGCGGACGAGTGCTTGCCGTGGGTGCGATCGTCGACGATCGAGACCGGCAGGTGACCGGCAATAGCCCACTCGGTCGGTGCTCCCCGCGCGGAAGCCGTAGCTACGGACTCGTGTCTGTCCGTCGTGCCCTCGTCCTGCCGGAAATGAATCGGAGGCAGCTGCGGCACGCGGGGAGCGCCGCGCTGCAAACGCCGCCTCCCGCTGGGTTACGCCCGAGCCGGCGACGCCCATCCGGGCCGTCACCGGATCGGGGTGAATGCTCCCCAGTTCAGGGGGAATCGCACGAACACAAGACCTCACGAGAACGGCTACGCCAACGACCGACCTCGAACAACTCAACGCGCAATGGACGACCAGAACGACGGGTCAGACCGTTGCCCGCAACAGTTGCCCGCTACGACACCGACTCGGCCGAAATAAACCGAAAGCACGGGTTTCCGGCGGTTTTATCCAAGCGGACGACGGGTCTCGAACCCGCGACCTTCGGCTTGGGAAGCCGACGCTCTACCAACTGAGCTACGTCCGCGCTGTAAGGGATTTTAGGTATCGCGCCGTGAGGCCGTGGCCCGATAGTGGCCCAAACGATCTATTCGTCGCTGGTCCTGGCCCGTTCCTCGACGCGGGCCTGCTCGGTCTCGAACGCGGCCAGGCGGCTGGCCATGCTCGCGCCGGATCCGTCGAGCAGCGCGCCATAGTGGCGCTCGATCATCTCGACGCCCGTGCCCCATGATGCGGGCCAGCTCGAACATGGTGATCCCGGCGGAGCGGGCGTTCGACGCGAATGTCGACCGCAGGTCGTACATCCTCGCCGGCGGTCGGACGCCGCTTGCCTGGATCGCCGGAATCCAGACGCGATTGCGGAGCGACGTTGCCGAACGGGCAGACTGAGTCCAACTATCTGTCCAACGCTCAGTGCAGGACCCTCCCCCGGTAAGCGGGTCGACACGCCGCTTCGATCGAGAAGCACCGACAACCCCTAGGGACGATTTGCGCGTAATCGCCCGGCTGCTGCTTCTCGATCGAAGCGTGCGCGAACTGATCGCCGGACTGATCGCCGGCTACAACACGCGGTAGATGACCTACGACCTGCGCCGGCTACGCGCAAAGGGGTTCATCCAACGCATACCTCGCACCCAGTCGTTACGAGCTGCTCAGCGACGGACCCAAGCCGGCTGTCTTCTTCGCCAAGACCTACACGCGGGCCGTTAACCATCCCTTACTGAACTGGACCCCGAACGCCCCGCCGACATCGCGCGAAGACCACTGGCCAGCGCGTGGCGCGCCAATGATCCCGCCCTCGACGCCAAGATCAAACAGGGCCGTTATCGCGAGCTGAAGATGACCGATTCGGTGAACCTTTCAGAGGCCTAGCAGAGCTAGCGAAGCGTGATGATCCGTACGGGGAAGCCGCTTATCGCCGTCATCGAGGTGCCCGTGAAGTTGCAGGCGTTCACCTCAACGTGGCCCGCGGACGCCACGCGGTTGGGATACAGCAGGATCCCGTTCTGGATCGCGGCCCGCGTGGTGACGATCGGCGAGTCGCCCACCTCGGCGCCCCCGACGTTGAACGTGACCTGTGAGCAGCGCCCGTTGGGGATCCCGCTCAGCGAGATCGCGCCGTTGGTGGCCGCGCCGGCGATGTCAGAGAGGGTGAGCGACTCATTGGCAACCTTGGAGGCGTCGACGGCATCCGCGGCGATCTCGGACGAGCCGGCCGAGTTGGGCGCGAGGTCCTTGGCGAACAGCGAATTGTCGACTATCTCGCCGGTGTCGATTGAGTTGTCGGCGATCTCGGTGGCGTTCACGGAGTCTGTGGCGAGGTCCGATGAGGTGAGCGACTCGTTGAGCACGCTGTTGCTGTCGACCGCGCCGGTGGCGATGTCGGAGTTCGCCACGGCCGCGGTGGCGATCTTCGAGGAATCGACCGAGTCCGCCCCGAGGTCGGCGTTGCCGACCGCGCCGTCAAGCAGCTTCGCGCCGTCGACCGAGTCCGGGGCGAGGTCGACGTTGTGGACCGTCCCGTCGGCGATCTCCCGGCCACCGCGAACGGAGTTCGGCGTGAGGTCATCATGCCCCACCGACGAGTCGACGATCTTCGCGCTGTTCACGGAGCCCGTCGCGAGGTCGGTGCCGTTGACCGAGGCCGCGAGGATGTTCGAGTGATCGCCGCTGGGCGGCGCGTGACCCGAGATCGTGTCGGGGGCGACGTCGGCATTCGAGTTCACGATGGACGCCGCGTAGGCGCCTCCCGTGCCGAGCGCGAAGACGAGGGCGGTGAATGAGCACACGTTCGCGAACGTGAGCCTCCGACGGAGATTGCGAGCCATTCCTGGCCTCCTTGGGTGTGGGCGGAGCGGTTGGTCTCTCCTTGGCCGGAAACCCCACCGATCGGACCAAGAAATCAGGTGTTGGAGCTTAGGAGGCCAACGCCCGTGGCGTCAAACCCGACCGCCCGCAGTGTCCGTCGCCGCCGAGATGACGATCTCGCGCTCCTCCTCGAGGATCCGATTGACCCACTCGATCGTCGACCTGGCGTCGCTCGCCGGCTCCACCATCAGCACGTGGTCGTACTTGTTCTTGAAGTAGCGGGCCTCGTGCGCCCGCAGACCCGCGAGCTCGGCCGCGACCGGTGAGGACTCCAGGCCGATCGTCGAGACATCGTTGAAATCCGCGGCGTAGGACACGCGATCGAAACGGTAACGGTCCGGTATGGGGTCGCAACCGATCGTTATGAGGATCTGGCCGCCGGCGCTCCAAGGTGGGCCCGAAAGCCCTTACCCGATTGGAGGACCGATGTCCGACGGCAACACGCTGCTCTACGCGGCGGTATACGACGACGTATCGACCGCGCTCGCCGACCTGAGCGCCGTCGAGGACCTGCACGAGGACGAGCTGGTCGGGAAGTTCGACGCGGCCGTGATCGATCAGGAGAACGGCAAACCGCACATCGTCAAGCGGATGGACCGTCCGCGAGTTCGTGTGATTCCCGAGGCGTTCGGGGGCGGCACCCTACCCCGCTCGGAGCTCCACGACGCCGCCAAGGAGCTCAGTGGCAGCCAGGCCGGGCTGGTCGTCGTCGGCGAACCGACGATCGAACAGGGGCTGGAGAAGGCCTTCGCCGGAGCCGCGCGCGTCGTCAAACGGTCGCTCGACGCCTCGACGGACGAGGTCGCAAGCGAGCTGCAGGAAGCGCTCAACAGCCCAGCCGCCAGCTGACGGCCTTGACGCCGGCGCCCGCTTACGGCGGGCGCCGGCGGCCATCACGGGATCAGCGGGTGATCACGCAGCGGTCCAGGTGATAGGTGCCCTCGCCGGTATTGCCGGCGCTCTCCCCGGGCGCGATGACCTCGGTGCCGTCCTTCCCCACGAGCACCTTCAGCGGCGGCCCCGACACGTTCGCACCCGGCGCTGGTGTACACGTCACCGGGCCGTCCGCCGAGGCCGTCCCGGTCGCCATGTAGATCGTGACCTGCTCGTGGATCCCCATCGCGGTGAGCTTGGCGTTCGCCTGGGGAAGCGACGAGTTCTCGTTGATCTGCACCACCACTGAGCCATCGCCATTCCTGGTGATCGCGAACGCCGGCGGGCTGCTCGCGGCGGTCAGGGCGAGCACCAGCGCGGTCGCGACGCCGGCCAGTCCGAGCGTGCCGCCCGCGAGAACGCGCGGACGAAGGCCTCTGCGCTTCCCGGCATTTGTGCGCTCGGGTCGCTCTTCGCGGGCCAGATCGATCGCAGCGCTGGCGCGCAGCGCCTCGCCCAGGCGCTCCAACTCGGGATCCAAATCGAGACGGTTCATGTTCGCTTCTCCTTGAAGGGCGTGAAATGGCGTTTGAGGGCTTTCAGCCCGCGGTGTACGCGAACCCGCGCGGCAGCCGGGGTGGTGCCGAGCTCGCGCGCGATCTCCGCGTACTCCAGGTCCTCCAGCACGCGTAGGCGCACGGCTTCGCGCTCGTGCGCAGGCAGCGTGTCGAGCAGCTCGTCGGCTCCGTCCGCCCACGTGCCCTCCGGCGCCGGATCCTCGACCGATTGCGGCCGGTCGAGCCGTTCCTGTAGGCCGAGGCGCTCGGTGGCACGTCGCTCGAGCGCGCCACGGCGGATTGACATCAGCAGCACGTTGCGGGCGATGCCATAGACCCACGGCGCCGCCGAACCGTTGGCCTCGTCACGGAACCGCGAGCGGACGAGCCACGCCTGGGCGAACGTCTCGGCCGTGAGATCGAGCGCCGTCGCCCGGCTGCCGGTCCGCCGCACAAAGTACTTGTGCACCGGATGGGCGTAGCGTTCATACAGCTCCCGGAACGCGTCGGGGTCGTGGCGCGCGGCGTCGAGCAGCGACGCATCGCTGGACGCAGTCGGCGCGGGGACTGTCGGTGAGGATGTCATCGCGGGATTCATTGCGCGGCCGGCTCGTGGTGTTACCGGCTCACGCGATCCCCCAGCACGAGAAGGCGCGCTTAGAGTCGGAATCTTGACGAGCGAGGAGCGGCCCCCGGAAACCGGATTTCCGACTAGCCGGTCACCGGTGCTGCGCCGCGGTGGGGTTGGCGCGCACGAACATCTCGTGCTCGGGTTTGTACAGGCGGGCGGCGGCCGCCAGGCGTAAGGCATCGGGCGTCGGCGAACCCTCCAAGCGGACGACGGGTCTCGAACCCGTCGTTCGCTCTATCAACTGCGCTACGTCCGCGCAGGGGCGGGGCTAGGACGAGGCGGCGGCGGGCCTAGGCTGGCCGCCGTGGCCAGGAACCCGACCAGCTGGAGTCCTCCGGCCGTCGCGTGGCTGGTCCCATGGGCCCCGGTCGCGGTCAGGCTCAGCTTGATCGTCAGGACATGTCCGTTCGCGAGCGCCCGCTCTGCGCCGGCGGGCAGGGCCAGCACGACCGTGGTCGCTCGCGAGGCGCGAGCCCGGAAGGAGTGCCCCAGCTGCCAGCGGCGTGCGTGGGGCGTGTGCTTCCACCCGAGCCACGCCCTGACACTTTCTGAAACAGCAGCCTTGCCAACAGCGCAGCCTCATTAGTCAGTCGACCTCGCGCGGAAGTGTGGAGCGGCGCCGCTCGCCTGTCAAGGGCCGGAATCCGACGTGTCCACAGCTCTCCCCCGTCACCTCCAGATGAACTCCATCGCCCACTCGGCGAGCGGCTGCCCGGTGGCGCTGTCGCTCGGCTGGCCGGCCCGCCGAAGGGTCGCGCGCTGACCCTCGCGTATCACCGCGAGCTTGAACGCCGCGAGCGCCACATACCAGCCGATTTCGGCGACGTCGCGCCCGGCCGACGCGGCGTAGCGGTCGAGGAGCTGGGTGGCGGACGGGAATCCGGGCAGGTCGGCGACGCCTTGGCTCGGATGGACCGCGATCCGGTCGGTCGTGCCCCACCACAGCAGCGTGTAGCCCACGTCGCTCAGCGGATCGCCGAGAGTGGACATCTCCCAGTCGAACACCGCGATGATGCGACCGACTCCATCGGCCTCGAGCATCACGTTGCCGAGGCGGTAGTCGCCGTGGACCAGCGTCGTCGCGAGCTGCTCCGGCATCGTTCGCCGCAAGTGCGCGGCGAGCGCGTCGATCGCGGGCTCATCGGCCTGCTTGGAGCGATCCCACTGATCGGTCCACCTGCTCACCTGGCGCTCGAGGTACCCGGCCGGCTTTCCGAAGCCGGCCAAGCCCGCGGCCTCGAGGTCAACGCCGTGGATCGCGGCGAGCACGTCGGCGAACTGGGTACCGGTGCGGGCGTTGGCCGCGGCGTCGGCGCTAACCAGGTCCCCGGGCTCGTGCGGAACGATGCCGTCCAGTCGCTCCATCACGTAGAACGGCGCCCCGATCACCGACTCGTCCTCGCAGAGCGCATACGCCTCGGGGACCGGCACGCCGGTGCCGTGCAGCGCGCGGTAGACGCGGTACTCGCGGGACATGTCGTGGGCCGTGGGAAGGAAGTGTCCGATCGGCGGGCGCCGCACGACGAGTCGCCGGCCGCCGGCTTCGACTCCGAGCGTCAGATTCGAGCGACCACCAGAGATCGTCTCGACGGAGAATGGCTTGCCCTCGAAGCCGAGGTTCTCGGAGAGCCAGGCCCGGAGAGCGTCGCCATCGAGACCCGGGCTCAGCACCTTGGCACCGACCTCACGATCCGCCCAGTATGCCGTCGGCGCGACCCCAACGAAAAAGGGGGGCCGCGTCCGATCCATGGACGCTCCCCCCTCTCTCTCCCCTGCGCTTCTTTGTACTGATGTTGGTTTACCCACGACCTGAGCCGCGAACACGAGATTGGAGAAAATGTTCGACGCGACGGCGGTAGGCTCGGGTGATGCCGCGCCTTGACGACGACGATGACTGGGTCGGGACGCCTCCGGAGGGCCATTACACGCGCGATCGCGCCAAGCCCGAGTTCTGGCGCAACCAGCGGCCCGTCAGCATCGCCGCCGCCGGCCTCGTGGTGGTCGTGATCGTTGTCGTCGTGATCGCACTCACGCGCTGACCGAGATTGGGACGGCCGGGCGAGCGCGGTCACTAATCTTGATCCGCCAATGCGCCGCTTCTTGATCCCAGGCATCGCGGTTGCGGTCGTGATCGCGCTGCTCGCGCTGCTCGCGTTCGGGGTCTCGAGCCAGAAGACGAACTCGTCGATCGATGCGGCCGTCGCGAAAGGCGCGTTCCCCGTCGCGCCCAACTCGCACACCACGCTGCCGGACCTCGGCTCGACGGGCAAGACGAGCCTGGCGTCGCTCCACGGCAAGGTCGTGGTACTGAACGTGTTCGCCTCGTGGTGCGGGCCGTGCGTCGCGGAGGCGCCGATCCTCGAGCGGGAGCAGCACCTGATCGCGCCGCACAACGCGACGATCCTCGGGGTCACGTACCTCGACAACTCCGACGACTCGGCAGCGTTCGTGCACCGCTACCGCATCACGTATCCGGTGATCCGCGACGTGAACGGCAACTTCGTCCGGTCGTTCGGAACGACCGGGGTCCCCGAGACGTTCATCATCAACCGGCAGGGCAAGATCGTCGCGATCCGGCGCTACCAGCTCGCCGGCAACTGGCTTCAGCAGACCGTCGCCCGGGTCCTTCAGGAGCAGGCGTGAGGCGTGGCGCGGCAGCACTCGCGGCGATCCTGATCGCGACGGCCGGGGCGACACCCGCGATCACAACCGCGAGCGCGGCGGCCGCCCCGGCCCGCGCCTCGCTGACCGACATCGAGAACGACGTCATGTGCGTCGCCTGCCACGAACCGCTGTCGGTCGCCGAGTCCCCGCAGGCCTACGCCGAGCGCAACTTCATCCGCGTACTGATCGCCCAAGGGATGTCCAAGCCCCAAATCGAGCGCCAGCTCGTCGCCCAGTACGGGCCGGCCGTGCTCGGCAAGCCGCCGGCCAACGGCTTCAACCTGACCGTCTACGTGCTCCCGCCGGCGATCGTGCTGGTCGGGCTCGGGATCCTCGCGTACGCGCTCCCGCGGTGGCGGCGGCGCAGCAGAGCCCGCGCCGCGGCCCCAGCCAACGCTACCCCGCCCCCGGACGCGGCCGACGCGAAGCGGCTGGACGACGACCTCGCCGCGTACGGCGGCTGAACGCCCCTACATCGACTCCGGCGCGCTGACCCCGAGCAGCCCGAGCGCCAGGGCGATCGTCCGCTGGCTCGCGACCGACAGCGCGATCCGGAACGACTCGAGGCCCTCGGGCTCGACGCCGACCACGCGGCAGTGTTCGTAGAAGGCGGTGAAGACCTGGGCCAGCTCGAGCGCGTAGCCGGCGATCCCGTGCGGACCGAGGCGGTCGGCCGCCTCCGCGACCTCCTCGGGGAACGATGCGAGCTTCTTGATCAGGTTGCGCTCGCGGGCGTCCAAACCGCCGCCGCTCCACCCGGCGGCCGACGCCACCGCGGACGCGACCCGCTCGCCCGGAAACCGTGCCAGCATCGACACGATCCGCGCGTGCGCGTACTGGATGTAGTACACGGGGTTCTCCCGCGACTGCGAGCGCGCCAGCTCGACGTCCAGGTCCAGCGTCCGGTCGTGCGAGCTGCGGAGCATGAAGTACCGGGTCGCGTCGACGCCGATCACGTCCAGCAGGTCGTCGAGGGTGACGAAGTCGCCGCGGCGCTTGGACATCGCGAACGCCTCGCCCTCGTGGATCAGGTGGACGAACTGCAGGATCGGGACTTCGACGGTGTCCGGGTCGCCGCCGAGCGCCGCCATCGACGCCTTCAGCGTCCGCGCGTACGCGTGGTGGTCGGATCCGACCGGGAGCAGCTGCCGATCGAACCCGCGCTCGCGCTTCTCCTGCAGGTACGCGATGTCGGCCGCGAGGTACGTCGGCTCGCCGTTTGAGCGGACGACGACCCGGTCCTTGTCGTCGCCGAACGAGGTCGTGCGCAGCCACAGCGCGCCCTCGGACCGGTACACGTCCCCGCGCTCCTCGAGCAGCGCCAGCACCCGCTCGACCATGCTCGGTGACCCGGAGTGCAGTGTCCGCTCGCTGAAGAAGCCGTCGTACCGCGCGCCGTAGCGCTCGAGCGTCGCCTTGATCCGGGCGAGCAGGATCTCGACCGCCAGATGGGCGAGCTCGCCGGCCGGCAGCGTCGCGGCGTCCGGAATCTCTGCCGCCAGCTCGGCGACGTATTCGCCCTGGTAGCCGTCCTCGGGGACATCCTCCCCGTTCGCCCGCGCTCGCACCGACTCCCCCAGCAACCTGATCTGGTTGCCGGCGTCGTTGAAGTAGTACTCGCGCCAGACGGTGTGCCCTTGGTGCGCGAGGATCCGCGCGAGCGCGTCTCCGTAGGCCGCATGGCGACCCGACGCCGCGACCAGCGGACCGGTCGGATTCGCGGAGACGAACTCGATCATCACGTGCTGGGGATGAGCCGCCCCGCCGGCGCCGAGCTCGGAGCCCGCCGCGAGCACCGACGTCAAAGCCCGCCGGTGCCAGTCGTCGGACAGGAACAGGTTGAGGAATCCCGGACCGGCAACCTCCGCCCGATCGAGGTCCTCGCCGAGCGACGCCGCGAGCTCCTCGCCGATCCGCTCGGCGACCGCCCGGGGCGGCTGCTGCAGCGCCGGCGCGAGCAGCATCGCGGCATTGGTCGAGTAGTCGCCTTGGCCCTCCCGGCGTGAGCGCTCGAGCCGGATCTGACCCACGGTCTCGCCTCCGCCACCGCGGACGGCCGCGGCCGCTGCTCGCACCAGCGCGTCGAGCTCGGCAACGGGTCCGTTTCCCGCCATCACCGCCCCTCCGGCTGGAAGATGCCCTCGAGCCGCTCGAGCGCCGCCGGGGCGCCGAGCGCGACCAGCATGTCGCCGGGCCCGATAACCGTCTGCGGCGAGGGCTGGGCCTCGAGCTGACCGCCCTGGCGCCGCAGCGCGACGATCACCGACGCGCCGCGCACAGCCTCGATCGTCTTGCCCTCCGCCGCGCAGGGCGGGGTCACGACGATCTCCTCCATCCGCAGGTCCTCGAAGTCGAGCACAGCGCCGACCTGGGGATGAAGCGCCATCCGGGCCATCTCGGCCCCAGAGGTCTTGTACGGCGAGATCACGCGGTCGGCTCCGGCGCGCAGCAGCTTCTTCTCGGACTCCTCAACCGCCGCGCGCGCCACGATCCGGATGTCCGACCGGAGCTCGCGCGCCGTCAGCGCGACGAAGATGTTCTGCGCGTCCGAGTCGGCGCACGCGAGCACCGCCCGCGCGCGGGCGATCCCCGCCGCCCGCAGGACCTCGTCGTCGGCGGCCTCGCTCTCGATATACGGGATCCCGCGCTCCTGGGCCACCTCGTGGTTCTCCGGATTCGGGTCGATCACGACGTGCTTGACCCCCGCCGCCTTGAGGTCGCGGGAGACCTGGCGGCCGACGCGGCCAAAGCCGCAGACGATGTAGTGGTCTGAGTAGGAGTCGATCATCCTCTGCACGCGGCGCTCCTCGAGGATCCCGCTGAGCTGGCCGGAGACGAAGAACTCGACGACGGTCACCAGGCCATAGAAGAGCGTACCTATGCCCAGGACCTCGAGGCAGACCTTGAGCACGCGCGCGCCCGTATCGTGGGGGTTCGGGATCGCCCCGACGGTGGTGATCGTGTCGAGCGTCCATTCGAACCCGTACCCAACGGACGTCCCCTCGCCGAGCGAGTAGGCGACCGTACCCGCGATCACCAGCACGAGCAGCACCGCGAGCAGGAACGCCAGCCGCCGCGCGAACTGCCGCACCTCGCGACGGGCGCGCAGGCGCTGCTGCAGGGCCAGACGGTTGGCGATGCTCTCCGCGCGGTCGGGCATCCGCTCAGTAGTGGTACGGCTCGCCAGCGAGGATCTTGTGGGCGCGGTAGAGCTGCTCGAGCAGCACCACCCGCGCCAGCTGATGCGGAAGCGTGAGCGGCCCGAACGACAGCCGGTGGTCGACGTCCTCCAGCTCGAGCCCGAACGGCCCGCCGACGACGAAGCACAGCTCCATCCCGCTCTGGCGGCGGGTCTCCAGAAACCGGCTGAACGCCACCGAGTCCATCGCCTCGCCCCCGCGGTCGAGCAGCGACACGAACGAGCGTTCAGGGATCCTCCGCGCCACCTGCTCGTTCTCCCGGACCTCGGCGAGCTCGACCTTCGCGTGCCTGGCGAGCAGTCCCTGGTAGTGCCGAACATCGTCGGCAAACGGCGGGCGCAGCCGGCCGACGGCGACGACGATGATCCGCACGATCTGATACTACGGGCATATGAACGACGCCGACCGCAACGAGAGGCGGATCAACATCCACTTCTCGCCCGAGATCATGGCCGGGTCGTACGCGAACTTCGCGAACGTCAGTCACTCCGACTACGAGTTCACGATCACGTTCGCACGCGTCGACCACGAGGTCGATGACGAGGAGATCCCGGGCGTCGTCGTATCGAGGATCAACCTCTCCGCGAAGTTCATGCGCGAGCTGATCGACGCGATGCGCGACAACTACTCCAAGTGGGAGACGCGCGAGGGCATCAAGAACCTGCCCGAGTTCGGCGGCGCCGGTGGCGGCGACGACGACGACGACACCGTCGAAGAAGACAGCTAGCGCTTCGAATAAGCCAGCGCCGCGCCGATCCGTTCGACCGTCGTCGGGTGGGTCGCGAGCACCCGCCTGACCACCCACGGCGGCTCGACGTCCGCCAGGTCGCGCACCGCGATCCGCTGCTCGAAGGAGACGAACGCGTCCGGTGCCTCGGAAAGCTCGAGCGCGAACTCGTCCGCCCGCCGCTCGATCGCGCGCGAGACCCGGTTCACGATCAGCCCGGTCGGGCCCACCACGAGCGTCGCTGCGAGCGCCAGCGCTGGGAGCGCTTCAGCGGTTCCGCGCTCGCTCGACAGCGCCCAGCTGAGCTGCTGGACGCCGAACGCCGCGGCCGGGGCGACAAGCCCGCCGTATACGACGCCCCGGAGGATGTCCCGGTTGCGGACGTGCGCGAGCTCGTGTGCGACGACGACCCGAACCTCCTCGCGGGAGTAGTTGCTCAGCAGCGTGTCGTAGAGCACGACGCGCTTGGTCGGTCCGAGCCCGGTGACGTAGGCGTTGGTCACGGTGCTCCGGCGGCTCGCATCCATCGAGAACACCTCCCCCACGTCGACGCCCGCCGCGGCCGCCAGCTCGAGCACGTCGGCGCGGGTCTCCCCTTCGGGCAGCGGGGTGAAATCGTTGAACAGCGGCGCCAGGACCACGGGCGCGAGCGCCCCGAACAGGGTCCCGACCCCGAACGCGCCCGCCGCCGCGGGGATCCACCACCGCTCCGGATAACGGCGCGTGAGGGCGACGACCGCGCCGCCGCCCACGGCAGCGAGCGTCGTCTCGATCGCGGTCGACTTCGCGACGTCGGCGGCCCAGCCCCGCCACGGCTGGGTCACGAGTCGGGCTGCCATCGCCCGGCGTCGCGAGAGCGCTCCGAGCGGCAGCTGCACGACCGTCAGCACCCCTGTGATCGACGCAGCTCGAAGCGCGCCGTCAAGCAGCGGGTTGGGCGCGAGCCGGCGGCGGCGCGAGCGCGCGATCGCCGCCAGCGCCCCAAGCTCGACGGCGCTCCGCGCCAGCCCGAGCGCGACCTGGGGGCGCACGAACCGCTTTCCGCGCTCGATCTGCTCGGGGGTGAAGTACGCCTCGGCTTCGACCGGGAGTGGCCTGATCGCGGTCCTCGGAGGAGTCACGAGGCGCGCCGCCAGCTCGGCCGTAGCCAGCGCGAACAGCGCCGGAACCGCGGCACGTACGCGTGGTAAGCGGCTCACCGGGGACACTGTAGCCAGCGTGCGGGTGGCGATCGTCTCCGACATACACGGCAACCGCCAGGCATTTGAGGCCGTTCTCGACGCGATCGAAGCGTCCGAGTGCGAGGAGCTCTGGTGCCTCGGCGACCTCGTCGGCTACGGCGCGGACCCGGACGCCTGCGTCGAGCTGGCGCGGCGCCACGCGGCGATCTGCCTGGCGGGAAACCACGACATGGGCGTCCGCGGCGACCTGCCGCTCGAGCAGTTCTCCCGCGGGGCGGCGCTGGCGGCACGGTGGACGCAGGAGACGATCACGGCCGACACGCTCGGGTACCTGAGCGGGCTCGAGCCGGTGATGCTCGACGAGAAGGTGGGGCTGTTCCACGCGAGCCCGCGGGATCCGGTCTGGGAGTACGTCCTGTCGGCGCTCCAGGCCGACTTGTGCCTCGACGCACAAAGCCATCGCGTGTGCCTGATCGGCCATTCCCACGTGGCGCTGTCGTTCTGCCGCGTCCCGGGCGAGGCCGCGAGCGGGCAGACCCGCACCGACGGCGAGGAGCTCGACCTCGACGAGGGCGAGTGGATGGTCAATCCGGGGAGCGTCGGCCAGCCGCGAGACGGCGACCCCCGCGCTGCCTGGCTCGAGCTCGATCTCGACGGTGGCACCGCCGTGTATCACCGGGTCGAATACGACATCGACGCCGCCGCGGCGGCGATTCGCGCGGCCCGGCTCCCGGACTCGCTAGCCGAGCGCCTGTCCTATGGGCAATGACCCCTCGATCCGGCTCCCGCGGCACGAGCCTCTAAAGTCAGGCCGCTGATGCGGTTTTTGCCTCGCGCTCTTGTGGCGTGCGGGACAGGCTTTGCCGTCTCGCTGCTCGCTGCCTGCGGCAGCACCAACGGCCTGCTCTCGGGCGATCAGTCGAACGCGCTTTCGAACCAGCTCGATCAGGTCGGATCCGCCGCCAACGCGGGTGATTGCGGAGCCGCGTCGTCCGCCTCACGCGCGTTCAACAGCGCGGTGGTGAACCTGCCCGGCACGGTCAACCGGACGCTCCGCGCCGACCTCCTACAGGGTGGGTCGACCGTCGGCCAGCTGGCCGCACGGGACTGCCAGAAGGCGACGACGACCAGCACCTCCACCCCCACGACCACGTCGACGTCGACGTCGACGTCGAGCACACCGACGACAACAAGCTCCACGAGCTCGACCTCGACCACCACGCCGACCACGACGACGTCGACGACCCCGACGACCACGACTGAAACCACGACCACCCCCACGAGTAGTACAAGCACGACTTCCAGCGGCGGCGGGGGCCTCGCCGGTGGCGGTAACAGCGGCGGCGGCAACGGACAGGGCAACAATGGCTAGCGCGACGACAATCGCAGGGCGGTACCAGGTCGAGGGACGTCTCGGCGTCGGCGGCATGTCGACCGTCCACCTCGCGTTCGACCAGCGCCTCGAGCGGTACGTCGCGCTGAAGCTGCTCGCCGAGCACCTGGCGGACGACGCCACGTTCGTCTCGCGGTTTCGACGCGAGGCGCTCGCGGCCGCCCGCCTGGTCCACCCCAACATCGTCCAGGTGTTCGACTTCGGCTTCGACGAGGGCCAGCACCAGCACTTCATCGTGATGGAGCACGTCTCCGGCCACTCGTGCGCCGAGCTGCTGCGCGACCGCGGCCACCTCGACATCGACCAGTCGGTCGAGATCGTCACCCAGGCGTGCCGCGGCCTCGAGTACGCGCATCGCCACGGCGTCGTCCACCGCGACGTGAAGCCGGGCAACCTGCTCGTGTCGGAGTCCGAGGTGGTCAAGCTCGCGGACTTCGGAATCGCCCGCGCGACCGACCAGTCGAGCATCACCCAGGTCGGGTCGGTGCTCGGGACCGCCGCGTATCTCGCTCCGGAGCAGGCCCGCGGCGAGGAGGCGGGGCCGCGAGCCGACATCTACTCGCTCGGCGTCGTCACCTATCAGCTGATGTCGGGGCGGCTGCCATATGAGGCGTCGTCGCTGTCCGAGCTCGCGCTCAAGCAGCAGCGCGAGTCGCCGATCCCGCTCGACCAGCTCAACGACCGGGTGCCCCGGACGCTCGCGCAGGCGGTCGCGACCGCGCTCGCGATCGAGGCGGAGGACCGCCCCGGCGACGCGCTCGCCTTCGGCGAGGTGCTCCGCGAGGGCGCGAGTGGAATCGCCCCGGCCCGCCGAACGGCCAGCGCGGCGACGGGGACCAGCGCGACCCGTGTGATGAGCGGCCAGGACGACCCGAGCGGGGCGACGAGGGTCGCCGCGCCGCGCACCGCCCGCACGACCCGCCAGCCGGCCCCGGCGCCGCCGCCCGCCGCCCCGGCCCGCAGGCTCCAGCCGCAGCCCTACGCGACCGGACCGCAGACCCAGGCGCCGTACGAGCCCGCCGACCAGCGCTCCGCACGCCCGCGCCGTGGCGCCCGGCGATTTGCCGGGTTCCTGGCGATCCTTTGCCTGTTCGCCGCGGTGGTGATCGCGGCCGTTGTGATCGCGACCGGTACCTCGAACACCGCGGTCCAGGTGCGCAGGACTGTCGCGAACGACGTCAACAGCGCGATCAATTCCCTCCAGGGGCTGATCAACCAGTACACGAAGTAGCGCCGCCGGGGGCGGCCCCGGCGCGGAGTGCCGCCGCGACCTCGTCGAGGCGCTCTCCGTCGATCGCGGCGCGCAGGTCGCTCATCAGCCGCGCGATGAACCGCAGGTTGTGGAGCGTCACGAGCCGCAGCCCGGTCAGCTCGCCGGCGCGCAGCAGGTAGTGGAGGTAGGCGCGGGTGAAGCCCCCCGCGCACGTCGGGCAGTCGCAACCCTCGAGGATCGGTGCCGGCGAGTCGCGCCATCGGCCCTTGACGAGGTCGAGCCGCCAGCGGGTGCCGTGCTCGGGCACGAGCGCGACGCCGTGGCGGCCCAGCCGCGTCGGCAGCGCACAGTCGAACGTGTCGATCCCGAGCGCGACGCACTCGAGCAGGTCGTCGACCTCACCGATGCCCAGCAGGTGGCGGGGACGGTCGGGCGCGTGGCGCTCGAGCTCGACGGTGGTCCAGTCGACGACCTCGTGCATCTGCGCCTTCTCGCGGCCGAGCGAGCCGCCGATCGCGATCCCGTCGCACGAGCTGGCGGCGACCGCGGCGCTCGATTCGCGCCGGAGCTCGTGGTCGATCCCGCCCTGGACGATCCCGTACACCACCTGCCCCGGCGGGCCGTGCTCGTCGTGCCACCGCAGGCACCGCTCGAGCCAGCGGTGCGTGCGCTCCATGGAGCGCGCCGTGTACTCGCGCGAGACGTGGAACGGCGTGCATTCGTCGAACACGAGCGCGATGTCCGAGCCGAGCGCGGCCTGGACCGACATCGAGGTCTCGGGCCCGATGAACCGCTCCGAGCCGTCGACGTAGGAGCGGAACTTGACCCCCTCTTCGTTGATCGAGAGGACCGCGCCGTCGGATTCGCGCCGCCCGCGGCCTTTGATCTCATCGGCCACCCCGCCGTGTCCCATCGAGAACACCTGAAACCCGCCCGAGTCGGTGATGATCGGCCGCTTCCACCGCATAAATTTGTTAAGCCCGCCGAACTCGCCAATCAGCTCCGGACCCGGCGACAGGAACAGGTGGAACGTATTCCCGAGCACCATCTCGTAGCCGAGCGCCTCGACGTCGCGCGGCTCGAGCGTCCTGACGGTCCCGCGCGTGGCGAGCGGCACGAACGCGGGCGTCTGCACGTCGCCGTGCGGGAGCTTCAGCGTGCCCGTGCGGGCGCGCGATGAAGACGAACGGGTCCGGACCTCGAACATCGGCCCGGACCCTACTGTCGTGGCCCGTTACGACTCGACCAGCGAGTGGCCCGTCATCGCGGCCGGCTGCTCGATCCCCAGCGCCGCGAGCACTGTCGGCGCGACGTCCGCGAGGATGCCCCCCTCGCGCAGGGACAGGCGCGGCACCGTCACGATCAGCGGCACCGGGTTGAGCGAGTGGGCGGTGTTGGGGCTGCCGTCGTCCTCGAGCATGTGGTCCGCGTTGCCGTGATCGGCCGTGATCACGCACGCCCCCCCGGTCGCGTGGACCGCCTCGACGACCTCGCCGAGGCGGCCGTCGACGGTCTCGACGGCTGCGATTGCCGCGGCGAGGACGCCGGTGTGTCCGACCATGTCGGCGTTGGCGAAGTTGACGATCCCGAACTGCGGATGGCCGGCCCTCCAGTCGGACACGAACGCCGCGGCGGCCTCCCTCGCGCTCATCTCCGGCTTGTGGTCGTACGTCGGCACGTCGCGCGGCGACGCGACGAGCTCGCGCGCCTCACCCTCGCACGGCTCCTCATCGCCGCCGTTGAAGAAGTAGGTCACGTGCGGGTACTTCTCGGTCTCGGCGACATGCAGCTGCTTGACGCCGGCCCCGGCGAGCACCCGCGGGAGCGTGGTCGCGGGGCGCTCGGGCGCGAACGCGACCGGATAGGGGAAGTCCTCCTCGTACCGGGTCATCGTCGTGTAGCGCTCGAGCGGCGGCGCGCCGTCGCGGTCGATCTGGTCGAACCCCGGCTCGGCGAGCGCCCGCGAGAGCTCGCGCATCCGGTCGGGGCGGAAATTGAACGCGATCACCGAGTCCTGCGGCCGGATCCGTGCCTCGTCGCCGACCAGCGTCGGCTCGACGAACTCGTCCGTCTCGCCCCGCTCGTACGCCTGGCGCACCGCCTCGACGGCGTCGGCGGCGCGCTGGTCGGCGCGCCCATGCACGAGCAGGTCGTAGGCGCGCTGGATCCGCTCCCACCGTCGGTCGCGGTCCATCGCCCAGTAGCGCCCGACGACCGACCCGACCCGGCCCGCGCCGGCGTCCCGGATCCAGGCCTCGACCGTCTCCAGGTAGCCGGCGCCGGACGTCGGCAGCGTGTCGCGGCCGTCGGTGAACGCGTGCAGCACGAGGTCGGGGACGTCGAGCGCGGCGCCGATCCGGATCAGCGCCTCGATGTGGCCGAACCCGGAGTGCACGCCTCCGTCCGACACCAGCCCGATCAGGTGGACCCGGTCGGCGCCGGAGAACGCGCGGCGCAGCACCGCGTCCGACTCGAGCTCGCCGTTCTCGACCGAGAGGTCGATCCGGGTCAGGTCCTGCATCACGACGGCTCCCGCCCCGAGGTTCAGGTGGCCGACCTCCGAGTTGCCCATCTGCCCCTCGGGCAGGCCGACCGCGCGGCCGTCGGCGATCAGCGTCGTGTGCGGGTAGGAGCGCCACAGCTCGTCGAATACGGGAGTCGCGGCGAGGGAGATCGCGTTCCCCGGACCGTCGGGCCCGAGTCCCCACCCGTCGAGCACGATCAGCGCTACGGACGGCGCCGGAAGCCGCTGGGCACCGGCCTCGATCCCCATTTTCAGCGGGTCGCGGCGGCGATGATCGCCGCGAACGAATCCGGGTCGAGGCTCGCGCCGCCGACGAGCGCGCCGTCGACGTCGGGCAGCTCGAGCAGCCCCGGGCACGTCTCGGCGCTGACACTCCCGCCGTACAGGATCCGCACGCTCTCGGCCTGCTCGCGCGATCGGTCGGCGACGAGCGCACGGATGAACGCGATCGCGTCCTGCGCCAGCTCCGGCGTGGCCACCTTCCCCGTCCCGATCGCCCAGATCGGCTCGTACGCGATCACCACCGAACCGAGTTTCGCCGGGTCAACGCGCGCGAGGGCCTCCTGGACCTGGTGGCGGAGCTTGCGCTCGGTCTCACCGGCTTCGCGCTCCTCCTCGGTCTCGCCGACGCACAGGATCGGGACCAGGCCGGCATCGAGTGCCGCCGGCACCTTCAGCTGGAGCGCGCGGTCGGTCTCGCCGAACATCTGGCGCCGCTCCGAGTGACCAAGGATCACTCCCTCGACGCCGAGCTCGGTGAGCATCGGCGCCGACACCTCGCCGGTGAACGCGCCGGATGGCTCGAAGTGCATGTTCTGCGCGTACACCTGGACGCGCGAGCCGCGGACCGAGTCGACCATCGGCGCGAGCGCCGGGTACGGCGGGCAGACCGCGATGTCGACGCCCGTCACCGACGAGACCCGCGGGAGCAGCGCTCCGATGAACGACTCGGCCTCGCTGACGGTCTTGTTCATCTTCCAGTTGCCCGCGATCATCGGGACGCGTCCTGACTCCTCGACGCTCATGCCAGCGCCTCCACACCGGGGAGCGGCCTGCCCTCGAGCAGCTCGAGCGACGCACCGCCCCCCGTCGAGATGTGGGTGACCGTGTCGGCCAAGCCGAACTGCTGCAGCGCGGCGACCGAATCGCCGCCGCCGACCACGGTCGTTCCCGGCGCCTCGGCGACCGCCTCGGCAACCGCCCGGGTGCCCGCGGCGAACGGCTCGACCTCGAACGCACCCATCGGGCCATTCCAGAACACCGTCCCGGCAGACACGATCACTTCGCGGTAGCCGGCCGCCGTGCGCGGTCCGATATCGAGCCCCATCTTCCCCTCCGGGACGTCGATCCCGTCGAGCGTCTCAGGCTGCGCATCCTCAGCGAGCCGGTCGGCGACCACGAGGTCGACCGGCAGCTCCAGCGAGGCGCGCGCCGATCTCGCGGCCTCGAGCGCCCGTTTGGCCAGTGGAACGTCGTCGCGGTCGAACAGCGAGTCACCGATCGCATGGTCCTGGGCGTAGAAGAACGGAAAGCACATCGCGCCGCCGATCAGGATCGTGTCGGCGAGATCGAGGAAGCGCTCGATCACGGCGATCTTGTCGGAGACCTTTGCACCTCCGAGCACCGCCACGAGCGGGCGCTCCGGATCCTCGAGCAGCTGCGTCAGCGCTTCGACCTCGCGCTCGAGCAGCAGTCCCGCCGCGCGCTCGTCGAGCAGCCGCGCGACTCCTTCGGTCGATGCATGCGCGCGATGGGCTGCTCCGAACGCATCGTCGACGTACACATCTGCGAGCCGCGCGAGTGCCGCAGCGAGCTCGGGGTCGTTCTCCGTCTCGCCCGGCTCGTAGCGGACGTTCTCGAGCATCAGCACGTCACCGGGACCAAGGTTGGCCGCGAACGCCTCGACGTCCTCCCCGACGACGCCGGGGGCGAGCGTGACATCGGCACCGGTCAGCTCGGCGAGCCGGTTGGCGGGCAAGCGCATCGACAGCTCCGGGTCGCGACCCTCGGGCCGTCCGAGGTGCGAGACGATGATCAGCGCCGCCCCGCGCCGCCGGAGCTCCGCGATCGTCGGGATCGCGGCGCGGATGCGGGTGTCGTCGCTCACGCTGCCCTCAGCGAGTGGCACGTTGAGGTCCAGCCGCAGGAGCACACGCTTGCCATCGAGATCTCCGAGGTCCCGGAGCGTTCTCAAAGCACTCGTCCAACCAGATCCACGATCCGGTTGGAGTATCCCCATTCGTTGTCGTACCACGAGACGACCTTGACCATCGTCCCGTCCATCACGGCCGTGAGCTGCGAGTCGACGATCGACGACGCGGGGTTCTTGACGATGTCGGTCGACACGATCGAATCCTCGGTGTATCGCAGGAAGGCCTGCAGCGGACCGCTCTCGGAGGCCGCCTTGAGCGCGGCGTTGACCTCCTCGACGGACGTCTCGCGCTCGGTCTCAACAGTCAGATCGACAACGCTCCCAGTTGGTACGGGCGCGCGAACGGCGAACCCGTGAAGCTTGCCGTTGAGCTCGGGGATCACCAGCCCGATCGCCTTCGCCGCGCCGGTCGAGGCAGGAATCAGGTTGACCGCAGCCGCCCGCGCGCGGCGCAGGTCCTTGTGGGGCATGTCCTGCAGCCGCTGGTCCGCCGTGTACGCGTGGATCGTCGTCATCAGACCGTGCTTGATGCCGATCGCGTCATGGACCACCTTCGCGATCGGCGCGAGGCAGTTCGTCGTGCACGACGCGTTGGAGATCACCTGATGCTGCTCGCGGTCGTACGCCTCCTCGAAGTTCACCCCGAGCGCGACGGTCACGTCGGGGTTCGTCGCGGGCGCCGAGATCACGACCTTCTTGGCGCCCGCGTCGAGGTGCTTGGACGCGTTCTCGCGGTCCGTGAACAGCCCGGTCGACTCGATCACGACGTCCGCGCCGAGCTCGCTCCACGGCAGCGCTGCCGGATCGCGCTCGGCGAGTACCCGGATCTCGTTCCCGTCGACCCGGAAGCCTGCGTCGGTTTCCTCGACCGTTCCCGGGAACGGCCCGTAGTTCGAGTCGTACTTGAGCAGATGAGCGATCGTTGGCGGATCGACGAGGTCGTTGACGCCGACCCACTCGATGTCCGCGCCGCGCTCGTAGGCGGCCCTGAACACGTTGCGTCCGATCCGGCCGAAGCCGTTGATCCCGACCCGTACCGGCATCTCGGGTATGCACCTCCTGAGGTGTGGTGACCGACAAAAAACGCCGACCGCGGCGGCGGGTCGACGGCCCGAAGGCTAGCCGTTATCTACGGGACACCACTTCGACCCGGAGCCCATCGGGATCGCGCATGTACGCCGCGTAGCATCGCGCGCCGTACTGGGGACGCCTGGCCGGCGGACCGTCGTCGCTCCCGCCGTTGCCCACTCCGGCCGCGTGCGCGGCGTCGACCGCCGCCTTCCCGCTCGCCTCGAGCGCCACGTGCCCGTAGCCCGGGCCCGGCCGGCGGCCGCGCACGACGATCCACACCACCGGACTCGTGATCCCGTACGCGACGGAGTGCTGCGACTCGAACATCCGGCGCGCCCCGAGCGCCTTGAACACCGCGTCGTAGAACCGCGCCGAGCGCTCGAGGTCGGACACCTCGAAGCCAACGTGGTCGATCACCCCCTGCCCCCTCACGGCGCTCAGATCGGTCGTCCCACGTCTCGATGGACCACCTCGATCAAATAGTCCGTCGCTTCTTGGTAGCGCTTGGCCATGTGCTCGGCGATCGCCACGGACCGGTGGCGGCCGCCGGTACAGCCGATCGCGACGACCAGGTGGGCCTTGCCCTCGTTCAGATACTGCGGGAGCAGGTAGTCGAGCAGCGAGTCCAACCGGTCGTAGAACTCGTCGAGCGCCCCGTCGCGGTTTATGAACTCGACGATCCGCGAATCGTTGCCGGTCAGCGGCCGGAGCGCCGGTTCATAGTGCGGGTTCGGCAGGAACCTCACGTCGAGCAGCAGATCGGGGTCGCGCGCCGGCCCGTACTTGAACCCGAAGCTCTCGAACGTCACCGCCATCCGTCCCGGGGCCCTCGTCAACAGCAGGTCGGTCGCGAGCTTGCGGCGGAGCATCGCGGCGGTCAGGCCGGTGGTGTCGATCACGATGTCGGCCCGCCCCCGCAGCGGCGCGAGCGCCAGGTGCTCCCGCGCGACCCCGTCGGCGACGCTCCCGCTCGGCGCGAGCGGGTGTCGGCGCCGGGTCTCCTTGTACCGCGTCAGCAGCGTCTGCTCGTCGGCCTCGAGGAACAAGACGCGGAAGTTCACGTTGGCGGCGCGGAGCTGGTCGAGCATCTCCGCGAAGCCCCCGAAGTAGCTGCCGCCGCGCACGTCGGAGACGACCGCGGCGCGGGCGACCTTCGAGCCTTCGTGCATGAACAGCTCCACCAGCGAGCGGATCATCTCCGACGGCAGGTTGTCCACGCAGAAGTACCCAGCGTCCTCGAACACGGCCATCGCGGTTGACTTCCCGGCGCCGGAGAACCCCGTGATGATCACGAGATCCGTGAGCGCCGACTGGGCGGGCTCCGAGCCCGCCGGGGCCTTGACCTCCTCGATCCGCGATCCGTGCATCGACACAAAGCTTACGAGCGAGGTGTGACACGATCGTCGCGTGCAGCGCGACCGCATCCGGGCATGCATCCTCGCTGCGTTCACTGCCTCGTTGCTGGTCGCGGCAGTGGCCGTGCTCGCGGACCTCGACGCCGCCCCGGCCGGGGCGGCGGGGATCGACCCGACGCCCACCGGCGACCCGGCCGTGACCGCGTCGGTGGGCTCGCAGCCCGCGGGTCAGGCGATGCCCCAGGGGTTCACGGGCCTCTCGCTCGAGTACGGGGCGCTCCACTCCTACACCGGGCGCGATCCCGACCACGTCAACCCGGTGCTGATCAACCTGATGCGCAACCTCGTGCCGGGCAATCAGACGACCGTCCTGCGGATCGGGGGCAACAGCGCCGACAAGACGTGGTGGCCGATCCGCGGGCAGATCCCGCCCGGTGGGATCAACTACGCGCTCAACCCCGGGTGGATGCGCACCACCCGCGCGTTGGCGAGCACACTCGGCGCGAAGATGATCATGGGCGTGAACCTCGCGGGCGGCCGGCCCGCAGTCGCGGCCACCGAGTCGCGCGCGCTGATCGCCGGCGTCGGGCGCAACTCGGTCCAGGCGTTCGAGATCGGCAACGAGCCGGACGTCTACGGCATGTTCCCGTGGTACCGGGCCCGCGACGGTCGCGTGTTCTTCGCCCGCGGGCACGGCTACAACCTCAACCAGTTCATCAAGCAGTACTCGCGGTGGCGCGCGGCGATGCCAACGATGCCGGTGACGGGGCCTGCCTTCGCCGAGCTCAACTGGCTGAGCGGACTGCCGAAGTTCATGAGCGCCGAGCCAGGGATCAAGCTGCTGACCCTGCACCGCTACCCGCTGCGGGCGTGCCTCACCGATACGAATGACCCCGGCTACCCGACGATCCCGAACCTGCTCGCGGACCGGTCCTCGGCCGGCCTCGCCCAGCAGGTGGCCCCGTACGTGAGGGTTGCCCACAAGCGCAGGCTCCAGTTCCGCCTCGACGAGATGAACTCGGCGTCGTGCTCGGGCAAGCCGGGCGTGAGCGACACGTTCGCCTCGGCGCTGTGGGTGCTCGACACGCTGTTCAACCTCGCCAATGTCGGGGTCGACGGCGTCAACGTGCATTCGCTGCCAGGGGCGGCCTACGAGCTGTTCACGTTCCAGCACACGTCGGGCGGTTGGGAGGCGTTCGTTCACCCCGAGTACTACGGGATGCTGCTGTTCGCGCGGGCGTTCCCGCCGGGGGCGCAGCTCGTGCCGGTCAACGTCAACCCGAACGGGCTCGTCAAGGTGTGGGCGACGCGCTCGAAGGACTTCTCCACGCGGGTGGTGCTGATCAACAAGGACCCGACGACGAGCTACACGGTCACGCTCCAGGTCCCGGGGTTCACCAGCAACGCGTCGCTCGAGCGGCTCCAGGCCTCCGACGTGTTCTCGACCAACGGGGTCACGCTGGGTGGTCAGAGCTTCGGCGACGAGACGACCACCGGATTGCTCCCCGGCCTGCCCCAGACGGAGACGGTCGCGCCCACGCTCGGGAACTACACGGTCACGCTGCCGCCCGCCAGCGCCGCGCTCTTAACGCAATAGACCCATTGGCGCGGATTTGTTGCGCCAGGGGGAACGATGCTGCTGGAGTGCGATATGTCGTACTCCAGAAGCAAAGTTCGGCGACCGGGCGACCGGGCGACCGGGCGGCCGGGGCGGCTGGGGGGCGGTCGCCGCGCAAGCAGTGGGGCCGGGCCTCTAGACCCCCGTCCTGTGCAGCTGCCGGTACACCCGCCCGGCGAGCTTGCCCGACAGCCCCGGCACCGCCTCGAGCTCCTCCCTAGACGCCGCCAGGATCGCGTCCGGCGACCCGAAGTGGGTCAGGAGCGCCCGCTTCCGGGCGGGGCCTACACCCGGCAGCTCGTCGAGGATCGAGGACGTCATCTCGCGATCACGGCGCACCCGGTGATGGGTGATCGCGAACCGGTGCGCCTCGTCGCGGACCCGCTGCAGCAGCTGCAGCTCGGGGGTGTCGTGCGCCAACGCCAGCGGCGCCGCCCGGCCGGGGATGAACACCTCCTCGATCCGCTTCGCCAGAGAGATCACCGCCACGCCTCGCTCGCGGAATCCTCCCAACGCCCGAACCCCGGCGGACAGCTGGCCGCGACCGCCGTCGATCACGACCACGTTCGGCAGCGCCGCGAACGACGGGTCGTACGCCTTGTCGTGCGGCGAGACCTCGCGCTGGCGCTCCCACTGCGCCATCCGCCGCGACAGCACCTCCTCCATCGCCGCGAAGTCGTCGGGCACACCGCCGCCGTTCCCGTCGACACCGGCGATCTTGAACCGCCGGTAGTCGGACTTCTTCGGCGCGCCGCCCTCGAACACGACCATCGACGCGACCGTGTTGGTCCCCATCAGCGTCGAGATGTCGAAGCACTCGATCCGCAGCGGGATCGTGTCCAAGCCCAAGGCGGCCTGGAGGCCGTCCAAGGCCTCGACCCGCTGCTGCCGCCGGCGCTCCGACCGGAGCTTCTCCTGATCCAGGGCCAGGCGCGCGTTGCGCTCGGCGAGCTCAAGGATCCGCCGCTTGTCGCCGCGCTCGGCGGCCCGGATCTCGACCGACCCGCCGCGGCGCTCGGCCAACGCCTCCGCCAGAGCCTCATGGGCACCCAGCTCGCGCTGGACGATCAGCAGCGGGGGCACCATCATCGCGCTCGCGTAGTACTGGAGGATGAACGCCTCGGCGACCTCCTCCACACCGCCGCCGGCAGCGTTGTCGAGATAGAAGCTCTGGCGGTCCGACAGCACGCCGTCGCGCACCTGGAACACCTGCGCATTCGCCTCGCCGGCCGTCGAATCGACCGCCACCGCGATCGCGTCCATCGTCCCGGTCTCGTGCGCGACCCGCTGGCGCTCCAGCAGCGACCGCACCGCGCGCAGCCGGTTGCGCTCCCGGGCGGCATCCTCGAACCGCTGCTCGTCGGAGGCGAGCTGCATCGAGTGCTCGAGCTCGCGCTCGATCTCGCGATAGCGGCCCGAGAGAAAGTCGATCACCCCGTCGATCGAGCGCCGGTAGTCCTCCGCGCTGACGTAGCCGACACACGGGGCCTCGCACCGCTTGATGTAGTAGTCGAGGCACGGCGAACCGGAGCGCCGCCCGGGCTCCGCGCCCTCGCACGAGCGGAACATGAACACCTTGCCGAGCACCTCGAGCGTCGACCGGACCCGCTTGGCGTTCGAGTACGGACCGAAGTAGGCCCGGTCGCGGCGGTGGCGCTCGCGCGTGAAGTAGACGCGTGGGAACTTCTCGTCGAGCGAGATCGCGATGTACGGATACGACTTGTCGTCGCGGAGCCGGATGTTGAACCGCGGCTTGTACTGCTTGATGAAGTTCTGCTCGGCCAGCAGCGCCTCGGCGTCGGTGTGCACGACCAGCGCCTCGATCTGGTCGATCTGGTCGACGAGCCCCCGCCCGCCCCGCGTCGACGGGTTCGAGAAGTGCGACGCCACGCGCTTGCGGATCGAGTTGGCCTTGCCGACGTACAGGACCTTGCCGCGCTCGTCACGGAACAGGTACACGCCGGGCTCGTCGGGGAGCTCGCGGCGGCGATCGGCGGGGGTCAGAGACATCCCATCCGAGGATAGGCCCGGGGGCTCGCTACTCCGCCGCGAGCGAGAGCGCGATTCCGGCAAGCGCGACCAGCAGCGCCAGCAGGGCGACCGTCTCGCCGACGCCCGCGGTCGGCGCAATCGGCGCGTACTGCGGGATCACTGCTCCCGGGTTGACGAGCCGCACGCCGTTCGTCGGCGGCGAGCTCAGCGCGTGGAGCACGAACCCCAGCGCCACCAGCACGAACGGGAGCACGATCGCCCGAAACCGCCGGTGCCCGATCAGCGCCGCGAGCGCGAGCGCCACCGCGAGCGCCGCGAGCGCGACGTCGGCGACGCTGTAGACCTGCCAGCCGGTCGGATTCGGCGGGACGCCCTGCAACGCGACGCGCGCGCCCGGCACGGCGAGCAGCGCGACCGAGATCTGGTGGCTCCACGTGAGGAACAGCGACACGAACAGCCCGATCGCGCCCAGCGCGATCAGCCAGTCGGCCGCGGGGCCCGCGCGACGGCTCACGTCATTACTTCCGGGGTAGTCGATCCAACGGAGCGGGAACAGTAGTGTTCGCCCAGGTCATGTCGGCTGGCGAGAACGGACACCGCACCGCATACCGCACCTGTCCCCTGTGCGAGGCCACGTGCGGGCTCGAGATCACGCTCGCGGGCGATCGCGTCGAGAAGATCCGGGGCGACCGCGAGGACGTCTTCAGCCACGGCTTCATCTGCCCGAAGGGGTTCGCGCTCAAGGAGCTGCACAACGACCCCGACCGCGTCCGGACGCCGCTGATCCGCCAGCCCGACGGCGGCTTCGCCGAGGCCAGCTGGGACGAAGCTTTCGCGTTGATCGACGAGCGCCTCAAGCCGATCCTCGCCGATGACCGCAACGCGCTCGCGGCGTACCTCGGCAACCCGAGCGCCCACAACCTCTCGACGCAGCTGTACGGCCGCGTGCTGCTGAAGGCGCTCGGCACCCGCAACCTGTACTCGGCGAGCACCGTCGACCAGTACCCGAAGCAGATGGCGAGCGCGCTGATGTTCGGGACCGCGACGACGGTGCCGGTCCCCGATCTCGACCGCACCGACTACCTGCTGATGCTCGGCGCCAACCCGCTGCAGTCGAACGGGAGCCTGATGACCTCGCCCGACGTCCGCGGACGGCTGCGGGCGATCCGGGCCCGCGGCGGCAAGCTGGTCGTGATCGATCCGCGCCGGACGCGCACCGCCGAGGAGGCCGACGAGCACCACTTCATCCGCCCCGGAACCGACGCCCACTTTCTGTTCGCGTTGGCGCACGTGCTGTTCGAGGAAGAACTCGCCGAACCGGGCAGCGGGCTGGCAGAGATCGCGTCTGGCCTCGACGACGTCGAACGGCTCGCAGCCCCGTTCACCCCAGAGGCCGCGGCACAGGCGACCGGGATCGACGCCGACGACATCCGCCGGATCGCCCGCGAGCTCGCCGCGGCCCCGACCGCCGCCGTCTACGGCCGGATCGGCACCTGCACCCAGGAGTTCGGGACGCTCTCGAGCTGGCTCGTCGACGTACTCAACTTCCTGACCGGCAACCTCGACCGCGAGGGCGGAGCGATGTTCCCGCTCGGCGCGGCCGGGCACTCGAACGCGGCGGGTACGCCGGGCCGCGGCCGGGGCGGCCGGTTCCACCGCTGGCACAGCCGCGTGCGCGCGCTCGGCGAGGTTTTCGGCGAGCTGCCCGTCGCGTGCCTGGCCGAGGAGATCGATACGCCGGGCGAGGGCCAGGTCAGGGCGCTGATCACGATCAGCGGCAACCCCGTCGTTTCGACGCCGAACAGCGGCCGGCTCGACGCTGCGCTCGCGCAGCTCGAGTTCATGGTCGCGCTCGACGTCTACGTCAACGAGACGACCCGCCACGCCCACGTGATCCTGCCGGCGCCGTCGCCGCTGCGCCGGCCTCACTACGACCTCGCGCTGTACTTGTTCGCGGTTCGGAACGTTGCCCACTACTCGCCGCCGGTGCTCGAGCCAGAGCCGGAGCTCCCCGACGAATGGGTGATGCTGCTGAGGCTCACCGGGATCGCGGCCGGGCTCGGGCCCGACGCCGACGTCGCCGCGCTCGACGAGCAGATCACGCGCGTGGCGATCGACCGCGAGACGAAGACCGAGGGCTCGCCGCTGCACGGCCGTTTGGTCGACGAGGTCCTCGCCGAGCTGGAGCCGCGGGTCGGCCAGGAGCGGCTGCTCGACCTGATGCTTCGCGCCGGCCCCTACCGGCTGTCGCTCGCCGAGCTCGAGGCGAATCCGCACGGGATCGACCTCGGCCCGCTGAAGCCGCGCCTCCCCGGCGCGCTACGGACGGCCAGTGGGACGATCGAGCTCGCGCCGGAGCTGATCGTCGCCGACGTCGACCGGCTCCGGTCCTCGCTCGAGCGCCCGCGGAACGGCGGCATGGTGCTCGTCGGCCGCCGCCAGCTGCGCTCGAACAACTCGTGGATGCACAACCTCCCGGTGCTGGTCAAGGGCAAGGAGCGGTGCACGCTCCAGGTGCACCAGGACGACGCCGATCGCTACGGCCTGACCGACGGCGAGCCCGCCGAGCTGCGCTCGCGCGCCGGCGCGCTGACCGCGACGATCGAGGTCACCGACACGGTGATGCCGGGCGTCTGCAGCCTCCCGCACGGATGGGGACACGACGTCGCCGGGACCGGCCAGCGGGTCGCGTCGGAGCACGCGGGCGCGAACAGCAACCTGGTCGCCGACGAGCTGGTCGTCGACGCGCTGTCGGGCAACGCGGTGCTGAACGGGATCCCGGTCGAGCTCGCGCCCGTTCGAGAACCGACCGCCGTCTAGTACTTCCGGGCGCTCCAGACGATCGCGGCGACGGCATAGACGGCGCCGGCGATCAGCACCAGCCAGACGACCGACCCCGCGCCGGTCTGCCACAGCTTCGAGGTGCCGGTGAGTGTCACCGCGGCGACGACCAGCGCGGCGTACAGGATCGCGCGCCGGCGATCGCCGAGCGAGTACAGCGTCGTGCGGTGCTGGCGGTACATCGTCATCGCGAACCACCCGAGCGTTGCCAGGAACACCAGGTACAAGGCCTGCAGCGCGACGCTCGCGCCGGTGCCGCCGCCCGGGAGCAGCACGACGAGGGCCGCGATCGCGAGGATGATCAGGATGTTCCGCGCAGTTGCCAGAGACATCTCGGCTAACAAGCTTACGCCGCGAGAACCGGGGCGAGGGCGGGGAACCGGACCTCGACCTCCAGGCCTCCCTCGCTTCCGGGCGACACGTCCAGCTCCGCGCCGTGCGCTGCCACGATCGCCGCGACGATCGAGAGGCCGAGCCCCGCGCCGCGGCCGTCGATGCGGTTGCCGTTGAGCCGTCGGAACGGTTCGGTCAGCGCGGCCGCCTCCTCGTCGCGAACGATCTCGCCGCTGTTGGCGACCCGGAGCACCGGGAGCCCGTCTCGCATCCCGGTCCACACCCGGATCCAGCCGGCGCTCGCGAAGTTGTAACGGAGCGCGTTGTCGAGCAGGTTCCCGACGAGCCGCTCGACCAGCGCCGCGTCGCCGAGCGTCGGCGCGGGGCCGAGCACGGCCTCGATCCGGACCCCATCCGGGCGGATCGACTGAAGCGCGTCGGCGACCACCTCGTCGAGCCACAGCTCCTCGCGCGACTGGAGTCCGCGCTGGCTGCGCGCGAGCGTCAGCAGCGCGTCGATCATTCGCTCCTGGCGCTCGCTCGAGGCGAGCACCCGCTGGCACGTCCCGCGCAGCGTGTCCGTGGTCGCGCCCGAGTCGGCGAGCGCGACCTCGACCAGGGCCCGCTCGAGCGTGATCGGCGTCCGCAGCTCATGCGACGCGTTGGCGACGAACTGGCGCTGGGATTCGAACGCCGACTCCAGCCGCGCGAGCAGGTCGTCGAACGTATCGCCGAGCTCCTTCAGCTCGTCGTCGGGTCCCTTCAGCGCCAGCCGCTTGTGGAGGTTGTGCTCAGAGATGCTGCGGGCGCGAGCGCTCATCGTCCGCACGGGCCGCAGCGCGCGGCCGGCCACCAACCACCCCAAGCCGATCGAGATGATCGCCATGATCCCGAGCGCGATCCCGGAGCGGGTGAGCAGCGCGTCCTGCTGCGAGGACTGCTGCTTCTGCAGGACCACCTTGGCGTTATCCGCGACGTTGTTCAGCTGCTTCTGCTGGGTTGCGGTCAGCTTGCGGAACGTCTCGTTGACCTTCCCCTGGTAGGCCCTGATATCGATCGTGCCGCTCTTGGTAGCGGGCTTGCTGAACTGTCCGGTTCCCAACAACAACGACGGTGGCAGCTGCCTCACGAGCGGGGCCCTCGCGACCACGAATTGCCCGTGGACCGTCGACGCCGGGCTGTGCGCGACCAGCTCGTAGGTGATCACGAGCAACACGGTCCCCGCCGCCAGGAACAGGCCGCCGTAGAGCAGCGTCAGCCGCAACCGCAGCGTTGGGCGCGGAAGCCAGCGCCGCATCAGTGGTCGTCCTCGTGGGCAGTGTCCGCGGGGGCGGCCACTAGACCCGGTACCCCGCGCCCGGCACTGTCTCGATCAGCGGCGGCTCGCCGAGCTTGCGCCGCAGCCGGCTGATCGTGACCTTGACGACGTTGCTGAACGGGTCGGCGGCCTCGTCCCAGGCGCGCTCGAGCAGCTCCTCCGCCGACACGGCCGCGCCCTGCGCCGAGAGCAGCAGCTCGAGCACGGCGAGCTCCTTGGCCGACAGCTCGAGCCGCCGTCCGCCACGGTGGGCGACCCTGCGCGCAGGGTCGAGCCGCAGGTCGCCGCTGCTCAGCACCGGCGGCAGCGCCGGTTGCGCGCGGCGGGACAGGGCCCTGATCCGCGCGACCAGCTCGGCGAACGCGAACGGCTTCGGCAGATAGTCGTCGGCGCCGAGGCTCAGGCCGCCCACACGGTCTTCGATTTCCCCGGAGGCGGTCAGCATCAGCACCCGGGCACGGGCGCCACGCTCCATCAGCGTCTCGCACACGTGGTCGCCGTGGACCTTTGGGAGGTCGCGGTCGAGCACCACCACGTCGTACTCGTGGACCGCGGTCGAGCGCAGCGCGGTGTCTCCGTCGAGAGCGATGTCGACCGCCATCCCCTCGCGCCGTAACCCCGTCGCGACCGTTTCTGCAAGCTCCTGCTGATCCTCGACTACGAGCACGCGCATCGACCCTCCCACAAGTGTGGCGGACGAGCATCGCGGGCTCGCGGTTACGGCGCGGTAACAGCAGCCGTTCCCGCGGTGTTACCGGCGTTTTCGTACACCATCGGCATGAGACGAACCACTCTTCTCCTCGCAATCATCGCCGCCGCGGGACTCGCTGCGTGCGGCTCGTCCGCGACCAGCTCGAACACCGCCGCCAAATCCGACCGGATGGTGACCTTCGCGAAATGCATGCGGGCGCACGGGGTCCCCAACTTCCCCGACCCCGGCAGCAACGGGAAGGGCGGAATCGAGATTCAGTCGTCGGCGCGCGCCGGCTCCGGCTCCTCGATGACGGTCAACGGCGTCAGCGTCAGCGCGCCCGCGTTCAAGTCGGCGATGCAGAGCTGCCGGTCCAAGCTGCCGAACGGCGGCCACCCGCCGCCGCTGTCCGCGGCCAGGAAGACGGCGATGCTCCAGTTCTCGCGGTGCATGCGCGAGAACGGGCTGCCGAATTTCCCGGACCCGGTGTTCGGCTCCGGCGGCCAGGTCCAGCTCCGGGTGGGGCCGCAGGGAGGCCTCGACCCGAGCTCCCCCGCCTTCCAGAAGGCCCAGGCGGCGTGCGGCAAGTACCAGCGCGGCGGCGGGTTCACCGCCAAGGCCCCCTAACTCGTGACCCGCTCCAGCTGCTCGTACAGCTGCTCGACCGCCCGTTGCGCCTGCTCGTGGCGGGCGGTCGACCGAGCGGCCGCCTCGGCGCCGGCCCAGGCCGACGGATCGGAGAGCTCGTCCTCGACCGTCCTAAGCGCCGCCTCGGCAGCCCCGATCTCCCGCTCCAGGTCCTCCTGCGAGCGTTGGGGCTTCGGCTTGCGCGCCGGGCGCTGCTTCGCGGGCGCCGGTCGCTTCCGAGCGGGGGCCTTCGCCGGGGCCGGCCTCGCGGCCCGCTCCGCCCGCACCCGCACGTACTCGGCCCACCCGCCGACGTAGCTGCGGAGCGAGCGGTCCTCGACCGCGACCGTGCGCGAACCGACCGCGTCCAGCAATGCCCGGTCGTGGGAGACGAGCAGGATCGCCCCCTGGAAAGCCGACAGCGCCTGCTCCAGCGCCTCGCGGCTCTCGAGGTCGAGGTGGTTGGTCGGCTCGTCGAGGATCAGCACGTTCGCGCCGGCGCTGACGAGGATCGCCAGCGACAGCCGCCGGCGCTCACCTCCTGAGAGCACATCCAGCGTTTTCTCGGCGTCGTCGCCCGAGAAGAGGAAGCGCCCGAGTAGCGCCCGCGCCTTGCCGGGCGTCAGCCTGGTGGCCCGCTGGATCGCCTCGACCACGGTCCGTGCGGTTCCGGGCGACAGCTCCTCCGCGTGCTGGGAGAGGAACCCGAGCTTCACGTTGTGGCCGGTCAAGAGCTTTCCGCCGGCGAGCTCCCGGACGCCCGCCAGCGTCTCGATCAGCGTCGTCTTGCCGGAACCGTTCGGTCCCACCAGCGACACGTGCTCGCCGCGCTCGAGCCACAGCTCGGCGCCTTCGAGCAGCAGCTTGTCCCCGGCTTCCACGCGGCCGTCGGTCAGCTCGAAGACCACGCGCCCGGTCCGCTCGGGCGGCTTGAACGCGAACTGCAAAGCCGCCCCGTCCGACGGATCGCGACCGACCCGCTCGATCTTCTCGAGCCGCTTGACCCGCGACTGCGCCTGGCGGGCCCGGGTCCCCGCCCGGAACCGGGTCACGAACCGCTCGAGCCGGGCGATCTCGGCCTCCTGGCGCTCGATCTCGCGCCCGAGCGCGAGCTCGCGCGCCGCCCGCTCGCGGCGCCACGCGTGCCAGGGGCCGGGGAAGAACCGCCCGCGGCCACCCTCGAGCTCGAGCACCGAGGTCCCGACCGCCTCCAGGAACCAGCGGTCGTGGGCGACGAGCACGACCGCCGCGTCG
>DASXDA010000053.1:0-103524 GCA_036490875.1 Solirubrobacteraceae bacterium | reverse complement strand
CGCGCGTTCCTGGCCGACGAGCAGGGTCTGGGCAAGACCGTCGAGGCGCTCGCGGCACTCGAGGCGGATGTGGCGTACCCAGCGATCGTCGTCTGCCCGGCATCGATGAAGCTCGGCTGGCAGCGGGAGGCCGAGCGGTGGCTGCCACACCGTTCGGTCGCGGTCATCGAGGGACGCTCCGTGGTCCCGCCGGAGGGCGAAATCACGATCCTCAACTACGAGATCGTGGCCGCCCACCGTGAGGCCTTGGCGCGTCGTCGACCGCAGGCGCTCGTGGTGGACGAGTCGCACTACTGCAAGAACCCGCGCGCCAAGCGCACCCAGGCGGTGCGCCGGCTCGCGGGTGCCGTCGCTGCCGATGGCCTGCGCCTCGCGCTGACGGGCACGCCGGTGCTCAACCACGCCGATGAGCTGATCGCGCAACTGCGGGTGATCGGGCGCCTGGAGGACTTCGGGTCCGGAGCGCGCTTCTCGCAGCAGTTCCGCGGTCAGCTGAGCGAAGAGCGGTTGCACTGGCACCTGCGCCGACGCTGTTTCGTTCGCCGCCTGAAATCCGATGTGCTTCCTCAGCTGCCCGCGAAGCGGCACGTCGTAGTGCCCGTGACGCTGACGAACGCGGCCGAATACCGTCTGGCCGAGCACGACGTGATCGACTGGCTGCGCTCGCAACCACTCGACCTGTCCGAGCTCAACGCCCGGATCGCAGCCACCCTGCGTGCGGAGCGACTTGCCCAGCTCGGGACGCTCCAACGCCTGGCCGGTCGCGGGAAGCTCGCAGCGGCGCTGGCGTGGATCGAGGACTTCCTCGCCTCCGGCGAGCCGCTCGTCGTGTTCGCGCGCCACGTCGAGGTCCAACAGGCCGTGCTCAGACGGTTTCCGGATGCGCTGCATCTTCTGGGCGCCGACTCGCTCGCCGATCGCGACGCGGCGATCGAGGCCTTCCAAGATCCACAGGGCCCCACCATGATCGTCGGCGCCACGCGGGTCGCAGCCCAGGGGGTTACGCTCACCCGCGCGTCGAACGTAGCCTTCCTCGAGCTCGAGTGGACGCCGGCGATCCACGACCAGGCCGAGGATCGGTGCCATCGGATCGGCCAGCGCGACGCGGTCACGGCGTGGTACCTGCTCGCGGCAGACACGATCGACGAGACGATGGCGCGGCTGATCGAGAGCAAGCGCGCGATCGTCGCTGCGGTCACCGACGGCCGCGTGCTTCATAGCGACAGTCTCATCCAGGCCGTCGTCCGCGAGCTGCGCGACGGGCGCCCGTTCGGACACCTGCGGGTGGTGGGAGATGACACGGGGCCCGGCGGCAGGTCGCGCCGCGCCGCGAGCGCGTAAGCGGAGCTATTCGGGCAGCGATCCCTCCCCCGAGTACGGTGGAGGGATCGACAATTCAGCACACGGACCGAGGCGGACTGCGGTGCAGCTCGCGAGAGCGGTTGACGACGGGCGCAACGTGGGCGCCGCATTGCGCCATCTCGACAGCCACGGATCCGAGCCGGGGGCAGCCACCGTTGCCGACTCGCTCGCGCGCTTTCTCGTCGCTCGCTGCGACTCGCATCACGCGGGCTGGCGAGTCGTTCGTCAGGTCGTGGTGGATTCGGCCGCCGACGCGCCGTGGGAGAAGTGTGCCCGCCGGGCAGTGCCGCTCGTCGCCGGTGACCTGTTGAACCTTTCCGGAGCCGGTGGCCGTACGCAGCTCACACGCGCCCAACACGTCGCCGCGCAGCGCCGCGCGGAGCAGATCGCCGGTCACGTCGATCAGGCTGCGCTGCTTGCCGACCTGGGGCTCGAGCACTCGCCGGTGAGCGCCGAGCGCTGGCAGTCTGCGCTTAGCAGCGCCGTCCGAGCTCGCTCGCGCGAACAGGTCGCGTCCGCGGTCGACGGTTCGATTCGCGCGTAAGAGATCGCCACCCGCTAGACGGGAACGGGCGATGGCGCCCTACCGCGCCTTCGGCTACGCGTCGCGTGGGTTCACGCGGTCGACTCCGACAGCGTCACTCGTGCGCGTATCGCGCTTGGCGCAGTGCACGACGACGTCGTGAGCACGGCAGCTTCGGTAGGTGCCGCCGCGGTCCCGCGGCTGGAGCGATAGCCGGCCGGGAGGCGGTTGCCGGGGACGAGTGCGTGGAACCGCCGCTCGAGCCGATCGACCTCGACGATGTCCCCATTCCGGATCCCTTTGAGCCGCATCAGCTCGAGGGGGTACGCAGGCATTCACCGGCTAAGTGAAGCTGGGCGTCGGGAACAATCGGCCAAACGGCGAAAGCGATCGCCGGTGGCTCGGTGCTCGGTTACCCCGAGCCCTGCGCGAGCACGTCCGGAAGCTGCCGGCGGGAGGAGATGTCAAGTTTTCGGAACGCTCGTCCGAGGTGGGTCTCCACGGTCTTCTCGGTCACGAACAGCGTCTGGGCGATCTCCCGGTTGGTGCCACCGGCCGCAGCGAGCTCGGCTACGCGAAGTTCACTGGGGGTCAGCGAATCCGCCCCGGTGTGGTGTGCGCTGCGGGGGCGCACGCCGATCGCCGCGAGTTCAGCCCGCGCCCGGCGCTCCAGCGCCTGCGCCCCACAACGGGCGGCGAGCGCGAGCCCGTCGAGTAGGGGCTCCCTGGCTGCGGTGCGCTGGCCGGCGGCGCGGAAGGTTGCGCCGAGGTCAACAAGTACGCGCGCGTGCTCCAGCCGCGCCGGCGATGTTGCCAGCTCCTCGAGCGCGGCGGTCAGCGTCTTCGCCCGTCCCTCCGCCGGACCGACCATTGCCTGAGCCCGCAGCGCGACGCCGATCGCGCGCGCCGCGCCGAACGCCTGTGCGCGCCGCACTTCCTCCGAGGCCAAGCTGCGGGCCTCGTCGTGGCGGCCGAGCTCGGCGAGCGAGAGAGCGGCCGAGGATCGCCACGGAAGTACTGCCGGGTTCTCGCCACCGAACGTCGGATGGTCGAGCTCGCAGCCGCGCAGCTCCTCGACCGCTCCCTCGTGGTTGCCGGCCGCAGCGCGCAGGACGCCGGACGCATAACGCAGCTGGGCGCCCGGCAGGAATTCGGCGTCGTAGCTGACGCCGGTGCGAACGACGAGCCGGCGCAGGGAGTCAGGACTCTCTCCGCAGTCGAGTCCGGCCAAGATCGCCGCCGCCACCGCCCAGACCAGGAACGCCGGGCTCAGCACGTCGGGCGCGAGCTCGATCGCGGCCTGCGCGTCTGCCCGCGAGGCGGTCAGGTTTCCGCGGACAAGGCCGAGCATCGCCCTGATCGCCGACATCGTCGCGACCGTCAACGCCACGCCACGCTCACGTGCCCGCGCGATGATCTCGTCCATGCCCCGCTGCGCACGATCGAGGTCGTCCGCGGCCGTCAGCGCGCCGAGCGCGAGGATCGCCCAGTTTTCGCCGCGGTGGAGCTCGAGCGGAAGGGGCGCCGCGAGCGCGCGCCTCGCGAGGTCGATCGCCCGGGACGCCGAGCGCAAGTACATCACCTCGTCCAGCGCCAGCGTGGCGAGCGTCGTGGCCTGCAGCACGCTCCGTGCCGGGCCGCCCGGATCTCGCAGTTCGGCGATCGTCGGGTCGAGTTCCCTGCGCGCCGACAGCGATGCGTAGTTAGCGCCCAGCAACGCGACCTCGAGTTGTTCGCGGCCCGCCCCCACCGCCGGGAGCCGCTGTCCGGCCCGGCGCAGAATCGCCGCTCCCTCAACGGCCCGACCGGCGAAGAAAAACATGCCGCTGAGCTCGATTGCTGCCGCGACGATCGCGGGCTCGTCCTCGCCGCGCTCGACGATCTGCGACAACGGAGCGATCGCCTCGGGTGAACCGGCACGGGCGTGCGCCTCGCCGAGCTCGAGTAGGACGGCGGCGCGGTCGCCGTGAGCAGGCGGCTCCTCAAGGGCGCGGGAGAGCAGTGCGGCCGCGCCCGCTGCGTCGCCCATGGCGAGCGCGTCGTGAGCGGCCCCCCGCAGCTGTGCCACCGCCTCGGGATCTGCGGCCGGTTCGGTGTGCATGACGTGCGCCGCGACCTGGCCCTTGGGCGCTCCGCGATCGCGCATGATCTTCGCCGCCGAATGGTGTAGCCGCTCGCGTTCGGCGGCCGACAGGTCTCGGTAGATCGCCGAGCGCAACAGCGGATGGGTGAAGCGGACCGAGGCGCCTGATTCAACGACTCCTGCGGAGACCAAAGCGGCAATCGCCGCCTCCAGGTCAGCGCCGGAGACGCCCGCCAATCGGGCCGCGTCGCCGATCTGCGCCCCCTCACCCAGCGCGCTCAGCACGCGGGCGAGCGCGGTCGCCGAGGCCGGCAGGCGGGTCAGACGGAGCAATACCGCGTTCGCGACGCCACGCGGGACGATCTCGCTGACCTCGCCCGCGGCGGCCCTCGTCGGAGCCACGTGACGCGCCGCCGCCTCGTCGAGCAACTCGCCAAGGAGGAACGGATTGCCGCCCGTCACCTCGGCGCACGCGTCGATGAACCGATCGTGAGGCTCGCTCGAAAGTCGGGAGGCGATCAGCGCGGCGACCGCCGAATGCGACAGTCGCGATGGGCGCAACACCTCGACGGCCGGTTCGCCGAGGATGGTTGCCGACTCGGGGGACCGCTGTGGATCGAGCGGCCGGGTGGCGGCGATGAGCCCGAGCGGCTGCCCGTCGAGCCGGCGTGCGATGAACGCGAGCGCGAGCGCGGACGGGCCGTCGCACCATTGCAGGTCATCGACCACGAGCATCAGCGGCGAGTCGGCTGCGATATTCGACGCGAGCCAGTACAGGCCGTGTCGCCATGCATAGTCGGAGACGCCGACCGACGGCCCCGGCACGGTCGCCATCGGCACTGACCCGAGCGCTCCAGTGAGCACATCGCCGGCCAGCGCCGCCGCACCCGCGAGCCAGCGGTCGCGGTGGACGGGATCGGCCTCGAGCAGCGGGCGCTCGAACAGCTGCCGCATGATCCCGAACGGGAATCCCTGCTCGAGTTCCGTCGCCCGCGCACTTAGAACCCCCACGTCGAGGTCCGGCGCCTTGAGGCGTGCGACCTCGAGCAGCCGTGACTTCCCGATTCCCGCAGCGCCCTCGATCACCAGCGCTCCACCAGCCTGCCTCCCGACGGCGCGCACGGCGGCGCGGACATGCTCGACCTCACGCTCGCGTTCGAGCAGCTCATCCGGCACGGCGACGGCCAACTGGTCCATGCGCTGCTCGATCGTACGTGCCACCGCGGGCAGCGCGCAATGTGTTCGGGGGTCGATGTCAGGGGATGCGCCCGATGTGCTCAGCGACCAGCGGCCCGAGGATGGCCGCCGCGCGGCGTGGGTCCAGCGCCTCACGGCGCTGTCCCGCAGGACTGAGAGCGCGGCCAGCGCTGCCGCGTGTCATCATCGCTCGATGAGCAGGACGGACGAGACCGAGCCGATCAGCACGGCGGGACTGGCGGCGCTGAAGGTGGAACTCCTAGAGCTGGAGACCGCCGGGCGGCGAGAGATCGCCGCGCGGATTCTCACCGCTCGCGGCCACGGCGACCTCAAGGAGAACGGCGAGTATCACGCTGCCAAGGAGGACCAGGCCCATCTCGAGACTCGGATCCTCCGTTTGCGCCAGCGGCTGCGCAAAGCCAGGGTCGTCGAGATCGACGAAGGGGATTCTTCGAGCCTTGCTTTCGGTCGCTCCGCCGTGATCCGCGACGACGGCACGGGTGAGCTGCACACGTGGACGATTGTTGGCGGCGCAGAGGCAGACCGGGCCCAGGGCAAGATCTCCGTCGAGTCTCCGGTCGGCAGGGCGCTGCTGGATCGAGCGGTCGGTGACACGGTCGAGGTTCCGACGCCGCGCGGTGCTCGCCGGCTGACGATCGACCGTATCTTGTGAGCCCATCCGAGCTCGAGAACCTCGCGCATCCCGCCCATCCGCGGTACGACGATGCCGCGACCGCCGAAGAACGCTCGCGGCTCTCCGAGAAACTCGCCGACCTCGAAGACGGGCTCGCTCGACCGCTGTCGAGCTAGCGGGGCCCCGGAGGGTTTGCGCCGGGAACCGTTGCTGGACGCGCGCCACAAGCGTCCGAGCGGATAGGGTCGCGCGCCTTGCTGATCCTCGCGCTCGACGCTGCGCTTTACCCGACGCTACTGGCGGCCGTCGTGATCCTGCTCTCGCAGCCCAAGCGATTCGAGCTGCTGAGCGTGTACCTGTTCACCGGGCTGGGGCTCAGCATCAGCGTCGGGCTGGGGATCGTGCTGATCCTGCACAGCTCCGGTGTGGTCAAGGGAGGCAGCAGCTCGGGGTTCAGCTGGACCACGGATCTGGCGATCGGCGGGCTCGCGTTGCTGTTGGCGGTGGCGCTCGCGCGGCGCGCGGACGTCAGGCTCAAGCGGCGCCGCGAGGTGCGCAAGGAGGCCAGGGAGCGCGCGAGGGGCAAGACGGCGGTGGACGAGGACAAGGCCGAGCCGTGGTCGCAACGCATCCTCGCCAAGGGGTCGGTTCCGATCGTGTTCGTCGCCGCGCTGGCGATCAACCTGCCGGGCGCCGCCTACCTCGTTGCGCTGAAGGACATCGCCGCCGCAAACCACGGTGTGGCAGGAGATCTCGCCTGGATCGTCGGCTTCAACGTGATCATGTTCCTGCTCGCGGAGATTCCGTGGGTGGGCCTCGTGGTGGCCCCGGCGCGAACCCAGGCGCTCGTCGACCGCATGAACCACGTCCTCACCGCCGACGGACGCCGAATCGCGATCGTGCTCTGCGTGGTCCTCGGCGTGTACCTGATCGTCCGCGGAATCATCCACGCGACCTGATCCGGGGCGAGAATGCCCGCCCTCGTGGAGTGGGCGAAGTGCGCGCTGGGTACCAAGCAACGGTTCCCGGTTCGGCCTGTGCGAGAGCCAAGGCACCGGCTAGCAGCGCCGCAACGTCAGCGGACCTCTCCGGCTTGGCCTCGAGGCGTGCAACAAAGGCGTAGGGCGTGGTCATCTGCTGCTCCTCTAACCCTTGACGATGTGCCAGATAGAACCGAACGTCTTCAGCTCATCGCCCGTGGCCATCATCTTGTTGCCGGCCTGGATGTCGGGCGTGAAGTAGTAGAGCGGCTTGCCGTTCAGCGTCAGTTGGAGCGTGCCGTGATTGTGGAATGTCCCGAGCTTGCCGTGGATGCCCGACTGCTCGTGGAGTCCCTTCGCCGACGGGACCGATACCGGCGGCCAGAACGCCCAGCAGTTAGTCGCGGCGCTAGTGGTCTTCTTGCAGATGACGTGGTGCGTGGTCTCGCCCTGGAAGGTGTAGACCGCGTATCCAGATGCACCGATCGCGACGGCTTCGTGGACGTTAACGGGGCGGACCCTGAACGCCTTCGTCGGCGTGTTCGTTACGTGCACGTGCCTTGCGACTCGCAGCGTGAACGACTTCGCCACCGCGACGGCGGCGAACGCAGCCACGGCGAGAGCGGTCAAGGCAGCGACGACCGTTAAGGCTGACCGCGACGGGCGGCGACCGAGATCTTGATTCCGGGGACGAGACATGATGCTCCCTTCTGGCGTGGGCACTCCTTCATGCAGACGCGGGAAGGCGGTCAAGCCTTCCCGGACGAGAACCAGACCGCCGCCGCGGGAATAGCCACCGTTCAGCTTGTGGGGGGCGCGGGGAGGCCCAGCTGCTGGCGGATCGTCCTGACCGCGCGCTCGACCGGCCGGTTCGCGGCGTCCAGCCGCGGTTCAAACGCATGCAGCTGACGCAAGGACGTGGACGCGGCTGCGGCGCTCGTCAGTCTCGCCCGGGCCTCGTTGACCCGGTAAAGATCGCGCGCCACCGGCTCGATCTGAGACGGGAAGACGATCCGTCGGAGGCTGCGGTCGAACATGCGCTCCGTCGTTGCGGCGTCGGCGAGATCGGCCTTTGCGCGGACGAGGTCGTTCCTGTCGCGCTTCTCCAACGGGTCAAAGTCAGCATTCAGGCGGTCGTTTCCGGCTCTCGCGATGATCAGGTAACGGGCCCTTGCGGCGCGCCGCGTCGAGCCCGTCGCGGGCGCGCTCGTCGTGGTCCCGGAAGCCGAATCCTGCGCCTGTGAGCTAGGCCGACCGGTCGCGCAGCCCGCGCTAAGCAGAGCGGCAGCAAGTAGGGCGGCGGCGATGCCCCGTCGGACGTGGGCCACGTCCCGCCATGATCGCATCGTAACCAGCCGTGCACCTCGGCTAGGCGTGCGCCCTGGGCCGGGCTCGGCGACGAACCGGCAACCGCTGCGAGCGCGGGCCCCAACTCGCCGACCCCCGGGAAGGAAAGCGGACCGGGAGCCGTCTTTACCCACAGGGAGCGGGTGTTGCCGGCGCTTTGAAGATAGGAGCTCACGTGTATGCATCGATGAAGGTCCTGATTGCGATCGTTGGCGTTTCGGTGCTGCTCGGTGCGTGCGGCGGCTCCTCGAGCTCGAGCACGTCAGCTTCGAGCCAGCCGGCGTCTGCATCAAGCAGCAGCAGCAGCTCGAGCGCACTGGTCAAGAGTGCGCCCAACTCAAAGCTGGGGAGCACCGTCCTGGTGAACTCCCAGGGGATGACGCTGTATCACCTGAGCGCGGAGCAGGGCGGCAAGTTCATCTGTACGAGCGCTGGCTGCACGCAGGTGTGGCATCCGCTCACGGTCGCTTCAGGAACCAAGCCGACCGGCACAGTCGGGTCGCTGGGTGTTGTGAAGCGCCCCGACGGGACAGAGCAGGTGACCTACAAGGGCATGCCGCTGTACACGTTTGCGCATGACACCGCGGCTGGGCAGGACAACGGTCAGGGCATCAAGGATGTCGGCACCTGGACGGCCGTCACCACGAGTACGGCGAAGGCGAGCGCCCCGGCCTCCAGCGCAACCACGTCCTCTGGTAGCAGCTACTCGTATTGAGACGCACTCGCCGACTCGGGCGCGCACTCGATCAAGCCACCGAGATCCCCGAGCCCTCCGGCAGCCACCTCGGCGGCTGGTAGCGGAACACCCGCTGCAGCACCGCCTCAGTGGTGTCGAGGCACCCGACTCGATCCAGTTCTGCTGCGAGGACCAACAGTCACCGCAGATCGAGAGGCCCACTCCGTCGAACGGCTTGCGGAGATACGGGATCACGTCCCAGCTGTGGGCGTGCACCTGCCAGAAGTGAAAGGCGTTGCCATACGGCAGGTTCTCCCAGTCGATGAAGCCGCTCCACTCCGGGCGCGGAACCTGAACACCGTGTAGCTGGCTCAGCTGCTCCACGGCGCTGGCCACCAGTTCGGCGGCGATCGGCGCGGTGCTGCAGCGCCTCCGAACGCCGGCGCGGACAGGTAGCCGCCCCAATAGTCGGCCTGGCCGAGATCGCTGTAACAGAGCAGCAGCGAGGTCCCGAAGTACCAGCACTTCAGGATCGGCAGGTCGGTGATCGACGAGCCGCCGACGACGCCGAGCTCGTTTCACCACGGCTTCGCGAAGGTGAAGAACGCCTTCGTCGAGGGCGTGGTGTCGACGGTCGCGAGTGCGGACGTGAACTTCGACTGCTGCAGGAACGGGCTGCGCTCGACGATGAGTTTCAGCGGGTCGCTCGGGATCGCGAGGATCACGTGGTTCGCGTTCACAACCCGATTGGCGCCACCCGCGGTTCGCACCACCAGCCGTACGCGGCCTCCAGGGAGCGGCGCGATCGAGCGCACCGTCGTGTTCAGATGGATCGCCGCCCCGGAACGCAGGGCGACTTCGGCGAGCCTCGCCGGCAGTCGGTGATAGCCGCCAGCGACCGTGCGGTACTCGGCGCCGGGGCCCAGGTCGCCCACGCGGGCCTCCATCTGCTCGACCGCGTTGAAGTTCTCGAACAGCGACGGATAGCCGACCGTTGCGCTCAGCATCTCGTACCCCTCGGGGCTGAGCGCTGCCTGCATCAGGTTCCAGAAGCCCTGGTCGGCGAGGAGCCTGCCGCGGTAGCGTCGGTGCTTCTTGATCGGCTCCCATTCGGCGGGTGTGAGAGCCACCGAACCAGGCACGTATGCCTCGACCCCCTTCAGCAGCAGCTGGACTGGGTTCATGCCGCGCTCGTCGGGGGGGAGGGCATACGGAACCGCCGCGGGGTCGGTGAACTGCGAGGCCGTGAATCTCCTGCCGACCAGATCCGGCCGCCCAACCGGTCCGCTGCCTCGAATACCGCGACACGCGGCCGCCGGTGGCCACGTGATCCGGTGCTACCCGTCAGCAGCCGGTATGCGGCATAGAGCCCGGAGGGGCCGCCGCCGACGATCGCGACGTCGACTTCAATGGGCGGCCTTGCTTCCGGCGGCGCGGCCAGCAGCATCGGGGCAACCGCGGCGACCGCGGCGCTTCAGCCGGCTCGCCGGAGCAGCTCGCGGCGCGACAAAGCCCCTATCGGATTACCGCTGTCCCCCAGCATTCCCCGGGGGAGCCTACCCCCTATGCAGGCGGCTGGTCGATCCGGATCAGATTCCCGGACGGGTCACGGAGCGCGAAGTCCCGCGTGCCCCATGGCTGCTCGGTCGGCTCCTGCACGATCTCCGCACCGGCGTCGCGGACGTTCTCGAAGCTCGAGTCGAGGTCGTCGGTGTGGAAGTGGACCCCGTTGAGTGCGCCCTTGGCGACGAGCGCGGCGACCGCCTCGCCGTCGGCGGGGCTGCCGTTCAGGTAGTTGGTGAGCACGATTCCGACCTCCGGCTGCGCCGGCGCGCCGACGGTGATCCAGCGGAAGTCTCCGCGCGCGACGTCATTGCGGAGCTCAAGGCCGAGCGTGTCGCGGTAGAAGGCCAGCGCGGTGTCCGGATCGTGGACGATTACGAAGCATGTGGAGAGAGTGAGTGGCATGCGCGGGAAGCTATAGCGCGACGGCCAGGGTGGCTTCTTCGATCCTGCTCGAGTGCCGATTGGGGCGGGTTAGGTCCTTCGCAATGCAGCCGGGCAGAGATTCGAGCGCGCTGTGGTCACGCCCCCGATATGCCGTGGGCGTCTCGCCGACCACCTCGGTGAAGCGGGCGCTGAACGAGCCGAGCGACGTACAACCGACGGCCAGGCACACCTCGGTGACAGTCAGCTGGCCACGGCGGAGCAGCGCCTTCGCCCGCTCGATCCGCCGCGTCATCAGGTACGCGTAGGGCGTCTCCCCGTACGCGGCGCGGAACCGCCGCGAGAAGTGCGCCGTCGACATAAGGGCGGCGCGCGAGAGCGCGGCGACGTCGAGCGGGCGCGGGTACTCGCGGTCCATCAGGTCGCGGGCCCGCCGCAGATGCGCGAGGTTCTCGAGGTCCTCGGGCGTCACGATCCGAGCGTAGCGGCGGGGAGCGTCAGCGCTTTCTGATCCTGCGGCTGCCGAGCGGGTTGCCCCACAGGTCGGTGACCGGCTGGCGCGGCTTCTCGGCGGGAGGGGCGTCGTCGGCAACCGGCTCGACCTCGGCCCGGACGTCAGGCTCGACGGGGCTCTCGGCCTCCTCACGCTCCGCCGCCACCGGGCTCACACCCGACCCCCGATACATCCCGAGCCGCTCGAGCTCGGCGACCACGTCCTCGGCGCGCTCGCGGTCGTGATCGGTCACCTCGAGCGACAGCTCCGACAACGGAACGCCGTAGTCGCGGTTCTTCTGGCGCACGTAGCTGAGATGGGAGACCTCCGCCAGGCGCCGGACCAGCTGATCTCGGGGAATCGACAGGGTGCAGCTCCTCAGCTGATTTTCAAGGTCAAGGCAACCCTATCGGCGTCCGAGCGGCGGAAAACCGCCGCCGGCCGTAGCTGGTCGATCTAAAGCTGGCCCAGGGCGAGCCTGGCGACAGAGTTCGCGCCGTGGCGCTCCTCCGCTACTCGCGGGTTTGCCTACCTGTCCAGGACGGGCCCTGGACCAGCCGCGCGGATCATCTACCCCGACTCGGACGCTTCCGAACCGAGGACCACCCGCAAGTCCCGCGGCCCCGCGACGTTTGATCAAGCATGGCCGCCGACCGTATCGACCGCCGCACGCTGCTCGGGAGGGCGGCGACGCTGGCGGCCTCTGGTGGCCTGCTCAGCACGGGCGCCGCCGCCGCCGCGCGCGGGGCAAGGCGCCCGAGGACTGTGCCGCTGCCGAGCCCACGACAGGTCCGCGAGGACTTCACGAGGATGGTCGAGTTCGGTCCCCGGCTGACCGCATCGCCGAGCCACGCACGCTACGTCGGATGGCTCGAGCAGGAGTTCGAGGCGGCCGGGCTCGAGCTGCTCCCGTGCGACGGCTACACGACGGATCGGTGGTTGGCCGAGAGGTACGGACTCACCATCCGCGAGGGCGCAGCGGCCGGCCCGGTGAAGATCGCCACGTACTACCCGCGCTCACAGCAGACACCGCCGCAGGGCGTGACCGGCCCGCTCGTGTACGGAGGGACCGTCCCGACACCGAGCGCGAGCGGCACCGACCTCGTCGGGTTGCAGGCGGCGATCGAGCGCTATCCCTCCGAGCTCGAGTCATGGACGCAGGGCGTGACCGGGGCCCTCCGGGCCGGCCCGAAGGGGAGCGTTCTCCTCGTCGACCTGCCGATGCCGGTGCCGCTGACCGCGGCCGCATTCCTGCCGATCGCCACTTACCTGAACTGGCCCGGGCACACGGTCGCCGACTGGGCGAGCGTCGATTACAAGCGGGTGTGGATCGAGCCGGGACTGAGCATCCCGCTGGCGCCGTTCCAGGCGCTCGGAGCGGCTGGGGTCGTCTTCATCTGCGACGCCTCGTTCGAGGCGCTCGACGGCGGCTACGTCCCGTTCACCCACGGATTCGAGCCGCTCCCGGCGCTGTACGTCGACCGCGACACCGGACGCTCGCTCCGCGCGCTCGCGCAGTCACGGCCGAAGACGACGCTGACGCTGACGGCCACGAGGCAGCCGTCGCCCACGCACGCCGTGACCGCGATCCTGCCCGGCCGCAGCGACGAGACGCTGATCTTCAACACTCATACCGATGGCCAGGGCTTCGCCGAGGAGAACGGGGGAGTGGCATTCCTCCAGCTCGCGCGGCACTTCGCATCGCTGCCGCCGCACCAGCGCCTCGACAGGACGCTCGTGTTCGCCGCGTGGCCGGGGCACATGGTCGCCGACCTGCCGCAGACGCAGGGCTGGATCGACTCCCATCCGGATCTCGTCGCCCGGTCCGCGGCCGCGCTGACCGTCGAGCACCTCGGCTGCAGCGAATGGATCGACACGCTCGATCGCGGCTACCACCCGACGGGCGAGGCGGAGCTGTTCGGGATCTGGACGACCCAGGGCAAGATGTTCGAGCTGACGCGCGACGCGGTCGCCGCCCACGGCATCCCCAAGGCGGCGCTGCTGCGCCCGCCGGCCCAGTTCGGCGTGGGCGCCGCGTTCCAGTCCGCGGGCGTGCCCCAGATCGGCGCGATCGCGGGGCCGGAGTACCTGCTCACGGTCTCGCCGGGCGGCGACCTCGACAAGCTCGACGAGCGCCTCGCCGCACGCCAGATCGCGTGGCTCGCCGACCTCGCGCGGAGGATCGACCACACCCCGGCCGCCACGCTCAAGCAGGGCGACCCGACGCTCGGTGGCGGGGCTCCCTCAAGCGGTACGCCGGCGCCGCACGTCGCCTGCGATTGACGCAGGAGCTCAGCCGATCGCGTCACCGGGTACCTTGACGACCGTGGCTCAGCTCGGACGGACCGGACTCGACGTCTTCCCGCTGTGCCTCGGCGGCAACGTGTTCGGCTGGACGGCGGACGAGCGCGAATCCCACGCGGTTCTCGACGCCTACACCGCGGCCGGCGGCAACTTCATCGACACCGCCAACTCGTACCTGATCGAGCACGGCCAGTCGGAGACGATCATCGGCAACTGGCTGGCCGGCCGCGACGATCGCGACCAGCTCGTGATCGCGACCAAGGTCGGCGGTGGCGGCGGCGACACCCGGAATCTCCGCCGCGAGACGATCGAGAGCGAGGTGCGTGCCTCGCTCGAGCGGCTGCAGAGCGACTACATCGACCTCTACTACGCCCACTTCGACGACCTCGGGGCCCCGCTCGAAGAGAAGCTGCGCACGTTCGACGAACTGGTCTCCTCGGGCGTCGTCCGGCACATCGCCGCGTCGAACTACGAGCCCCACCGCCTGCAGGCCTCGCTCGAGCTCCAGCGTGAGCTCGGCCTGGCCGAGTGGACCGTGCTACAGCCGCACTACAACCTCGTCGAGCGGGACTTCGAGCACACCCTGCTGCCGATCGCCGAGGCCTGGGAGCTCGCGGTCGTGCCGTACTTCGGTCTCGCGATGGGGTTCCTGACAGGCAAGTACCGGCCGGACGGAGAGGCGATCGACTCCCCGCGCGCGGAGAAAGCTCGGACGTACCTCGAGAGGGGCGGCGCCTCCGTGCTCGAGGCGCTCGACGAGCTCGCGCGTGCGCGCGGCACGACGGTGGCGGCGGTCGCGCTCGCGTGGCTGCGCCACCAGCCACAGGTGGTCGCTCCGATCGCGAGCGCGCGCAACACCGAGCAGCTCGAGCAGATCCTGCCGGCGGCGACGCTCGAGCTCACGCCTGACGAGCTCGACCGGCTGTCGGGCGTCGGTCAGCCCCGCTGAACGCGACGGTTTGACCCCGCCACCGAGCGGTAGGGTCAGTCTGTCGACACGCGGAAAGGAGCCTCCATGGAAAGCACCCGCATCACCGCCGGCGCGCCCGGGAACCAGGCCGGGAGCGCCGACTTCCGTCACGAGCTCGCTCAGCAACTGCGCGTCGATTCCGTGCGCGCGAGCGCGGCCGCGAACTCGGGCCATCCGACCTCGTCGATGTCGGCCGCCGACCTGATGGCGGTACTGCTCGACGGGTACCTGCGGCTCGACTACGCCAAGCCGGAGGATCCGCGTCGCGACCACCTGATCTTCTCCAAGGGCCACGCGTCGCCTCTCTACTACTCGATGTTGAAGGCGGTCGGCGAGATCGACGACGCCGAGCTGCTCACGTTCCGGAAGTTCGGAAGCCGGCTCGAGGGACACCCGACGCCGCTGATCCCGCCGACGGACGTCGCGACCGGATCGCTCGGGCAGGGCTTCCCGATCGGCGTCGGGCTCGCGATCGCCGGCAGGCGGTTGGACCGGCTGCCGTACCGCGTTTGGGTGCTGTGCGGGGACTCGGAGATGGCCGAGGGCTCGATGTGGGAGGCGTTCCAGCACGCCGGCTGGGAGGGGCTGGACAACCTCGTCGCGATCATCGACGTCAACCGGCTCGGGCAGACGCGCGAGACGATGCTCGGCTGGAACCTCCCGGGATACGCCGACCGGATCAGGGCGTTCGGCTGGGACGCGATCGAGATCGACGGGCACGACCTCGACGCGATCGACGCCGCCTACCAGCACGCGGTCGAAGCGTCCGGGCAGCCGACCGCGATCATCGCCCACACGCTCAAGGGCAAGGGCGTGAAGGAAGTCGAGAACAAGAGCGGCTTTCACGGCAAGCCGCTCCCGCACCCACAGGCGGCGATCGCCGAGCTCGGCGGCGAGCGCGATCTGCGCGTCACGACCGCGAAGCCGCCCGCGAGCGGCGAGCCGCACAAGTTCGAGACGCCCGGCGGCGCGCTGCCGCTGTGGGACGTCGGCGACGAGGTCGCGACTCGCCAGGCGTACGGCGAGGCGCTGGCGGCGCTCGGGAACCTCCGCGGAGATGTGGTCGCGCTCGACGGCGAGGTCTCCAACTCCACGCACTCGGAGCTGTTCAGGGAGGCGCACCCCGATCGCTACTTCGAGATGTTCATCGCCGAGCAGCAGATGCTCGGGGCGGCCGTCGGGATGCAGGTGCGGGGGTGGGCGCCGTTCGCCTCGACGTTCGCGGCGTTCTTCTCCCGCGCGTACGACTTCATCCGGATGGCCGCGATCTCCCGGGCGAACCTGCGGCTCGTGGGTTCCCACGCGGGCGTCTCGATCGGCGAAGACGGCCCCTCGCAGATGGCCCTCGAGGACATCGCCGCGCTGCGCGCCGTCCACGGCAGCGCCGTGCTCCACCCGTCGGACGCGAACCAGGTGACACCGCTCGTGGTCGAGATGGCCGAACGTCCCGGGATCTCCTACCTGCGAACGCTCCGAGGGAAGACGGTCGTGCGCACCGATCCGGCCGAGCCGATCCGGATCGGCGGCAGCCGCACGGCACGCGCGGGCGAGAACGATCGGGTCACGATCGTCGCGTGCGGCGTGACCGTCGACGAGGCGGCGAACGCCGCCGAACAGCTCGCGAGCGAGGGCATCGACGTCCGCGTGCTCGACTGCTACTCGATCAAGCCGATCGACGTCGACGCGCTCCGCAAGGCAGCGCGCGAGACCGCCGCGATCGTGACCGTCGAGGACCACTGGCCCGAGGGCGGGCTCGGGGAGGCGGTCGCGAGCGCGCTCGCCGACGAGCCCGGACGGCCGCCGATCGTCCGGCTCGCCGTCCGCGAGATGCCGATGTCGGGGACCCCGGCCGAGCTACTGCACGCCGCCGGCATCGACGCCGACACGATCGCCGGAGCCGTCCGCGAGCTGGCCGTCTGACCGCAGCCGCACGAACGCCTCGCATACCTCGATCGCGCCCTCGATCGTCTCCCAGTGGAGCTCGTCGGGCACGTCCGACGGCCAGTGGTAGTTGAGCGGAAGCTTGGTTTCCGCCACGGACGCGAGCGTCACCGTCGGATACCCCGCCCGCAGCGCGATGATCGCGTCGGTCGCGGCGACCGTACGGATCCCGCGGGTGATCGGCACGCCCGCCTCCGACGCCGCCTCGGCCAGCGCGTCGCGCATCGGCTCCGGATAGTCGCGCATCTTCAGCATCCCCTCGCCCTCGAGCACGATCAGGATCGGGCCGCCGAGCACCTCGAGGCACAGGACCTCGGTGCGCTCGCGGTCGAGCTCGGAGAAGTGGCGCTCTCCGAACGCCTGCATCCCTTCGCTGAACGACTCCTCGGAGCCGGTCGAGACAAGCAACACGCGGAGTCCCTTGATCGGCCGGTCGCGGAGCCTCGCCGCGAGCGCGATCAGGACGCCGACCGAGCTCAGGTTGTCGTTCGCACCGGGGACCACCGAGCGCAGGCCGATGTCGGTCATCACCGTGGCCGCACCGGCGGAGAGGGTGACTCCGGCCCACGCGAGCCGGCGTATGCCGAGGGCCGCTCCGAGCGCGGTCGCGACCGGCCCGAGCCAGGTGCCGTACAGGATCGGGAGCGTGTGGCTCTGGCGCTCGTGCATCTCCGGGAACAGCCGCGGACCGATCCGGCCGAGCGCCGGGTGGAACACGAGCCCGGAGTGGGCGGCGTCGTGGTGGGCGACGAGCACCAGGGTCCGTTCGGCGCGCCGGTCGCCCGCCTCGGCGACGATGTTCCAGGTCGCGCGATGCGGCAGCGTCCGGCGGCGAAACCACCGGCTGCCGTGGCCGAGGTCGTCCCATAGTGCTGCCGCGCTCGTGCCGGCGGCGAGCGCGCCGGCGGCACGCGCGAGCCGGCCCTTGCCGCGCAGTGCGAGCAGCCCGCCGACCGCCGCGATCGAGTTGGCGAGCGCGATCGGCCACCAGTAGCCGCCATGGGCGCGCTCCTCTTCGACCCGCGCCTCGCAGCCGAGCTCGCGCAGCCGCGCCGCGATCAGCTCGGCCGCGCGCCGCTCCCCGTCGGAGGCCGACGGGCGGTCGAACGCCGCCAGCTCATAGATCGCTTCCCGCCAGCGGCCGGAGTCGTCCGTCGTAGCTTGCACGGCCGGTACTAAAGCGAAACGCCGGCCTCCGCAGCCAGCTCGGCGAGGCGCTTGCGTGCGGTCGTCAGCGTCTGGGCGTGCTTTGCGATGTCGTGCCAGGGGTCACCGTCGCGCTCGAGTCGCTTCGCCATCGAGGAGACCGTCCAGCGGTCGGCGACGGTGGAGGCGTCCTCGAGCTCCTCCCAGTGCAGGGGGGTTGCGACCGGAGCATGGGGGCGGGGCCTCACCGAGTACGGCGCGACGGCGGTGTGCGCGTACGCGTTGCGCTGCATGTCGATCAGGATCTTGTGCTCGCGCTTGGCCTTGCGCTGCTCGTTCGTGAACGTTTCCGGCTCGCGCGCTGCGGCGAGCTTGGCGAGGTCCCGCGCGAACGCGCGCACGCCGTCGTAGTCGACGCGCCGCTGCAACGGAACGACGACGTGGTACCCGCGCGAGCCGGTCGTCATCGCCCATGGGTGGAGCCCGAGCTCTCGCAGCAGCGCCCCGAACGTGAGCGCGGCGCGGCGCACCTCGGCGGGCTCGTGCACGGACGGATCGAGGTCGACCACGAACACGTCGGGGCGGTCGAGGCTGTCGCTGCGGCTGAGCCAGCGGTGGAGGGTGATGCACGCCTGACCCGCCAGGTACACGAGCGCGGCCGCGTCGGCGGCGACCACGTGCTCGACGGTTCCGTTCCGGGCCGGCACCGAGACGCGGCGGATCCAGTCGGGGAAGTGGGAGCTGGCGTGCTGCTGGAAGATCCGCTGCCCGTCGATCCCGTCGGGAAAGCGCTCGTAATTGAGCGGCCGCCCGGCGAGGTGCGGGAGCATCGCGCCGGATACCGCCTCGTAGTAGTTCGCGAGGTCGGCCTTGTCGATATCGGGGGGAAACAGCACCTTGTCGGGGCGGCTGATCTCGACGGTGCGCCGTCCCGCCTTGATCGCGAGGCTCACGAAGGCACCTCGCGGACGACCTCGCGCGCCGACTTGTCGTCGCGGAGCCCCTGGTAGCGCGGCTGGCGGAGCTTCTCGTCCCGGGTCCACTCCGCGAACCCGATCTCGGCCACCAGCTCGGGCTTCGCCCAGTGGGCGTCGCGGGGCGGGCCGCCGAGGTCGAACGGCGAGGTCGGGCGCTCGAGCCGCTCGAGCTTGTCGCCGAGCAGGTTCAGCGTCCGCTGGTCGAACCCGGTACCGACCTTGCCCGCGTAGCGCAGCTTGCCCCCTTCGTAGAAGCCGACGAGGATCGCGCCGAATCGCTGCCGCGAGCCACGCGGCTCGGTCCAGCCGCCGATCACCAGCTCCTGACCGTGGGCACACTTGAACTTCAGCCAGTCGCGGGAACGCTTGGAGACGTATGGGCCGGCGGCGCGCTTTGCGATCACGCCCTCCCAGCCGTGCGCGCACGCGTACCTGAATGCGGTCACGCCCTCGCGGCGGCGGTAGGACACGTACCGCAGGTGACCACCGTCGAAGTCGATCGCCTCCCGCAGGCGGGCCTTGCGCTCGAGCAGTGGCAGCGCCCGGAGGTCCTCGCCGCCGAGCTCGAGCAGGTCGAAGATGTAGTAGTAGACCTTCACCCGGCTATGGCGCGCGCGCTCGGGGTCCGTGATCCCGATCCGCTGCTGGAGCTGCTCGAAGCTCGTTGCTCCTCCCTTGAAGGCGATGATCTCGCCGTCGGCGAGCAGATCGGGGCCCGCGACCGCGAGCGCGTCGGCGAGCTCGGGGTAGGCGCTGGCGAGCGGCCGGCCGTTGCGCGAGAGCAGCGTCACCGACCCGCCGCGCCGGATCGCCCCACACCGCTCACCGTCGAGCTTGCGTTCGAAAACCCAATCGGGATCGTCGAACGCGTGGTCGCTGAGGACCGCCTTCATCGGCGTGTACTCGACGGTCATCTGGGGACTACCCTAGGCGATGGCCGTGCACTCACGGAGCGAGGTCAGTATTCCGGCCGACGGCGCCCTTCTGGAGGGCGACCTGACGATCCCCGACGGCGCCGTCGGGATCGTCGTGTTCGCCCATGGCAGTGGCTCGAGCCGGCACAGTCCGCGCAATCGCCAGGTCGCCGAGGAACTGAGCGCAAACGGCCTCGCGACGCTCCTGTTCGACCTGCTGGAGCCGGGCGAGGAGCAGCTCGACCGTCGGACGGGAGCGCTCCGGTTCGACATTGCGCTGCTCGGCCGGCGGCTGATCGCCGCGGTCGACTGGCTGACCCTCGGGGAGGCGACCGCCGGGCTCCCGATCGGGTGCTTTGGCGCCAGCACCGGCGCGGCGGCGGCGCTGGTTGCCGCGGCGAGCCGGCCGCAGGCGGTGGCGGCGGTCGTCTCTCGGGGCGGGCGCCCCGACCTCGCGGGCGCGCCGCTCGCCTCAGTGCGCGCGGCGACATTGCTGATCGTGGGCGGTGAGGATGAAGCGGTGCTCGGGATGAACCAGCAGGCGCAGACGCGACTCCGCTGCGAGACACTGCTTGAGGTGGTGCCGGGGGCGGGGCATCTGTTCGAGGAGCTGGGCGCGCTCGAGCGCGTCGAACTGCTCGCGCGGACCTGGTTTCTGCGCTGGCTCGGAGCGCCGGCGCCATGATGAGCGACGGGGTCAGGTTCGCCGATCGCCGGGATGCCGGCCGCCGGCTGGCCGAGCGACTCGAGCGCTACCGGGGTCGGGACGACCTGGTCATACTCGGGTTGCCGCGGGGTGGCATGCCCGTCGCCGCGGAGGTGGCCGCCGCGCTCGACGCCCCGCTCGACGTGTTCGTAGTGCGCAAGCTCGGGGTCCCCGGTCACGAGGAGCTCGCGATGGGCGCGATCGCGTCGGGCGGCGTCGGCGTGCTGAACGACGACGTCGTCCGCTCGGCCGGGGTTGGCGAGGACGAGCTTCGGGCGGTCGCCGCGCGCGAACGCGAGACGCTCGAGGCGCAGGAGCGCGCTTACCGCGGCCACGCGCCGCCCGTCGACGTACGCGGTCGGACCGTGATCCTCGTCGACGACGGGCTCGCGACCGGCGCGACCATGCGCGCTGGGATCCGGGCGCTCCGCGGGCTCGGCGCGGCGGCGATCGTGGTCGCGGTGCCGACTGCGCCGCGCGAGACCTGCGAGGCGCTCACCCGCGAGGTCGACGATGTCGTCTGCGCGACCACGCCCGACCCGTTCACCGCTGTCGGGATCTGGTACAGAGACTTCCGGCCGGTTAGCGACGAGCAGGTCCGGAAGCTGCTGGACGAGCGTGTTTAGTCGGGGACGCCGTCGCGGAGTTCAGCGAGCCAGGTGGCCGCGGTTGAGTCGCTCGGGGCGCGCCAATCGCTGCGCGGCGACAGCGAACCGCCGGAGCCGACCTTCGGTGCGTTCGGGATCGCCGAGCGCTTGAATTGGCTCGTGCGGAAGAAGCGGTCGAGGAACACCTCGAGCCAGTGCTTGATCTCCGCGAGCGTGTACTGGTTGCGCCGCTCGGGCGGGATCAGGTCGGGCCACTGCCCCCGCTCGCGGTCCCCCCAGGCATGGTGTGCCAGGAACGCGACCTTGCTCGGGCGGTAGCCGAACCGCAGGATGTAGTAGAGGAAGAAGTCCTGGAGCTCGTACGGGCCGACGATGCTCTCCGAGTCCGCACCTGGCTTGTCGCTGTCCGGATCCTGGTTCGGGATCAGCTCGGGGGAGATCGCGGTGTCGAGGATCGATTGGAGCACCTCGCCCGCCTCGTCGCCGTACTGGCCGGTGTCAATCGCCCATCGCAGCAGAAACTGGATCAGGGTCTTGGGGACCGAGGCGTTGACGTTGTAGTGCGACATCTGGTCGCCCACTCCGTACGTGCTCCAGCCGAGCGCCAGCTCTGAGAGGTCGCCGGTTCCGACGACCAGCGCATGGTGGAAGTTGGCGAGGCGGAACAGGTGCGAGGTCCGCTCGCCGGCCTGGACGTTCTCGTAGGTGATGTCGTAGACGGCCTCGCCGTCGGCGGCGGGGTGGCCGAGGTCGCGGAGCATCTGGTTCGCGGCGGGGCGGATGTCGAGCTCGTTCGCGCTGACGCCGAGCGCCTCCATCAGCCGCCGCGCGTTCGACAGCGTCAGCGCGCTGGTCGCGAACCCGGGCATCGTGTACGCGAGCACGCTGGAGCGCGGGAGCCCGAGCCGGTCGACCGCGCGGGCGGCGACGATCAGCGCGTGCGCCGAGTCGAGCCCTCCCGAGACGCCGATCACGACCCGCTCGATCCCGGTCGCCCGCAGCCGCGTCTCGAGCCCTTGCACCTGGATCGAGTAGACCTCCTCGCACCGCTCGTTGCGGCTGACGGGATTGGCGGGGACGTACGGGAAACGCTCGATCTCGCGCTCGAGCGGGAGTGTTCCCGCGCGGGCCGCGCCGAGCTCGAACTCGATCCGCCGGAACCTCGACAGCGCCCGCCGGTGGTCGTGGACGCAGTCGCCGAAGCTGCTGGTCGTTGCTCGATCCGAGGTCAGGCGGTCGAGGTTGATGTCGGCGAAGATCAGCTGCTCGTCTTCCGCGAACCGCTCCGATTCCGCGAGCTCCTCGCCGTTCTCGTAGATCAGCGCCTGGCCGTCCCAGGCGAGGTCGGTGGTCGATTCGCCGAGCCCGGCGGAGGTGAACACCGATGCCGCGATCATCTTCGCCGACTGCGACTCGCACAGCAGGCGCCGGTAGTCGGCCTTGCCAATCGTCGCGTTGCTGTCCGAGAGGTTGGCGAGCACGGTGGCGCCGGCGAGCGCGCCGTAGCTCGAGGGCGGGATCGGCGCCCACAGGTCCTCGCAGATCTCGACGTGGACAGCAAGCGCGGGGATGTCCGAGCACGCGAAGATGAGCCGGGGGCTGAACGGCACGGTGTCCCCGAGCAGTCGCAGCTCGTCACCGACCACGTCCCGGGCCGAACGGAAGTGGCGCTTCTCGTAGAACTCGCGGTACTCCGGGAGGTACGTCTTCGGGACGACCCCGAGCACGGCTCCGCGGTGGATCACGACGGCGGCGTTGAACAGCCCGTGCTCGGCCCGGATCGGAGCGCCGACCACGACCACCGGTTCGAGCGCCTCGCTCTCGACGACGATCCGCTCGATTCCCGCCAGCACGCCGTCGGTCAGCGCTTCCTGGTGCAGCAGGTCCTCGATCGAGTACCCCGACAGGCCGAGCTCGGGGAACACGACGACCGCGGCGCCCCGCTCGGACGCGAGCTTCGCGAGCTTCAGCGTGCGCTCGGCGTTGACCGCCGGCTCGGCTATCTGGACCCGCGGGACGGCCGCGGCGAGCCGCACGAAACCGTGCTCGTAGAAGGAGCCGAACAGGCTCCCGGGGGCGCCGAGGGACGGGCTCATCTGCGCACGAGCGTAGCCAGATCGCCGCTTCGCGCTGCCGCCTGCAAGCGTGCTGTCGCGCCGCGGCGGGCTGGTGGGCTCGTCCACTAAAGCGGCTGCAGGTAGACGAGCTCCCCTCGCGCCGCCGATGCGTACGCCTCGAACAGGAACATCGTCACGACCAGCACGCGACCGCGACCCCCCGGAGCCGGCTCGACGCGCGCGATCGGGTTCGCGAACGAACTCGACACCGGTCGCGCCCCTTGCGTCAGCGTGACCGGGTACATGCGGCCCGACCCTCTGCTGTCGAGGATCACGCGCCAGGCGCCGAACTCGTTGAACGCGGTCTGGGCCTCGTACGGCCGCCAGTCGCTGCCGCCGAAGCTGAACTGGCGCCAGTCGCCGTGGCTGCCGAGCAGCCCCTGGCGATCGAGCGCGACGTCCGTGGCGGGGTCGGTGTGCGCGGTCCAGGTGTGAAAGCCGCGGAGCGTCCCGACCGCCTCGCGATCCGGTCCCCGGCTGCCCGCGGGCGCCGTCTCGTAGTGGAACCCGACCCGGATCGCCGACCGGCTGAGAGCGCCGTTCCAATGGACCCAGACGATCGTCGGGGTGCCGTTGTTGAACGGGGAGAACGTGAGCGGGAGGTCCCGTTGCGCGGCCCACTGGCCTCCCAGCAGCCAGAACAGCGATGGGTAGTACCTGACCCGCACGACGTCGCCACCGCCCGCCCGCGGTCGCTTCTCGTACGCGAGCAGGTACCCGCTGGTGCCGGGGATCGGGCTGAGCGTCGGCATGCTCGCGCCGGTCGGGTCGAGCACCGCGGCCCGCGTCCAGTGGATCAGGTCATTGGAGCGGGCGAGGCTGACCCTGAAATCCGCGGCCCATCGCCTCCCGGTCGGGTTGAACTCGGTGTGGTAGACGCCCAGGTAGCCGCCGGTGGGGCTCGGCAGCGGGTCGAGCACAGACATCGAGTCGCCGAAGTTGTCGCGCGTGTTGAACGACACGCGTCCGCTGTCGGGGCACGGTAGGTAGTCGAGCAGGCTCTGGAGACGGTCGGCGGCCGTCTGCGCGGGCGCGCTCTCGACTGGGGCGGCGGTCGTCTCGCACCGCCCCGGGCCGAGCAGTCCGGTGAGGATCCCGGCGGCGCAGCCAGGCGCGCTCTGGCCGTTGAGGCACCTCGGCTGCTCAGCCGACGCGCCGGCTGACGCCAGGGCGAACACCCCGGCGGCGATCACGGCGGACAGACTGCGTCTGGATCGCTGCAGCTTGCCCGGCAGGGTATGCGACCTCGACTGCTGGGGCGGCATGCGCTCTAGCATCGCTGGCTTGAAACGGTTGCTGCCGGCGATCCTGGCGCTGTTGCTGCTCGTTCTCGCGCCGGCGGCGGCCGGGGCGAGCTCGTCGGACCCGTACTGCACCGGCACGTACGGAAACGTCGCCCCGCGCGCGGCTGGGCCGCTGCGGTTCGGGATCGACCCCGGTCTCGCCGGGAGCGCGGGCGGGGTGCAGCTGCCCTCGACGCCGGACAATCCAGCCAAGGACTTCGCCGGGGTCAAGGCGCTGGACCCGCGCGGGAGCCAGCTGGTCGTCCGTCTGAACCGCTTGTTCTGGTCGGACGGACAGCACGGGATCGACGCGTTCAGGGCGCAGGTCACGAGGTACACGCGCGCGGGGTTCGACGTCGAGCTCCAGGTCCGCTATCACCCTGCGTCCGGCGATGCGGGCGACATTCCGATGTGGCTGCGGTACGTCCGCCACGTGGTCGACACATTCGGCCCGAACCGGCACGTGATCTCGATGACGATCACCAACGAGGTCAACCTGACGTTCTCGCCGAACACCTCGGACGGCTCGTACTCCGGCGCCGAGGACGCCCTGATCCAGGGGATCGAGGCGGCGCACGCCGAGGCGGTGCGAATGGGCTTCAAGCAGCTCCGCTTCGGCTTCACCTACGCGTACCGGTTCTCTCCTCAGAGCGACGCGTCGTTCTTCTCGTACCTCGGCGCCCGCGGCGGGCGTCGGTTTCGAGCGGCGCTCGGATTCGTCGGGCTCGATTTCTATCCGGGCACCGTGTACCCGCCGGCGATGACGCCCGGGGACACGTATACGGCCGACCTCGCTCAGGCCGCCGGAGCCGTGCGTAACTGCTTCGCGCCGATCGCCGGGATCGGCCGTCGCACGCCGATCTGGATCACGGAGAACGGGATCCCGACCGGAGTGCTGAGCGACGCCCAGCAGGCCGCCGCGCTGAACGAGCTGGTCACGGCTGTCCACCGTTACTCGGGCACGTTCAACATCACCGACTACCGCTGGTTCAACCTCCGCGACTCGACCTCGACCGGGCCGAGCACGCTGATCGGGGTGACGTTCTCCTCGGACGGGCTGCTCCGCGACGACTACACCGCGAAGCCGTCGTTCGCGACCTACCGGGCGCTGATCGCGAGGTGGGGAACGCGAATCACATCGCCGGTGAAGCGAACTTATAGAGACCTTACGGCCCGTTGAGCTGGCACCGGGGAACCGGTGGTTGGATGCGATTAGTGATCCGCTCGTACGACACCGAGACGACGCAATCCACTCGACCTGCCGCGGAGCTATGCGCCTGCGGGGGAGACGGCGTGATCCTCGTGGAGGGGCCGTGCGACGCCGCGCCGCTTGAGGCGCCTTGCCCGTGCCTCGAGGCCGCGCCGGACGCCGGCCTCGCGCGCACGACGGGGGCGTCTGCAGCGGACCGCAACTGCTGAGGTCGCCCGCGCCCTGGCGGCCAGCCTCGAGCAGCCCGCCAGCGGAGGTTAGGGTTGCTCGGTGGAGTTGATCGGGCGGGCCGTCTACCCAGAAAGCCCGAGCTACGCCGAGGCTCGCGCCGACTGGGACCGGCTGTTCAGCTCCTACCCGCGGGTGATCGTGTTCGCCGAGAACGCGGACGATGTCGTCAACGCGGTCATCTGGGCGCGGGAGAACGAGGTTGAGCTGCGGGTCCGCGGCGGCCGCCACTGCCTCGAGGGCTGGTCGAACGTGTCTGGCGGGATCGTCGTCGACGTCAGCCAGATGAAGTCGGCCCGGCTCGACCCGCGAGCGGCCACGGTGACCGTCGGCGCCGGGCTGACCCAGGTCGAGGCCGTGGCCGCGCTCGGCGAGCGCGGCTTTGCGGTCGCGACCGGAGGGGAGGCAACCGTCGGGCTGACCGGTGCGACGCTCGGCGGCGGTCTTGGCTTCTTCACCCGCAACTACGGGATGGTCTGCGACAACCTGATCGCCGCCGAGGTCGTCGTCGCCTCCGGTGGCGACGGCGCTCAGGCGATCAGGGTCGACCGGGAAAGGAACTCCGACCTGCTCTGGGCGCTGCGAGGCGCCGGCAACGGCAACTTCGGGATCGTGACGTCGCTCACTTACAGGATGTACCCGCTGACCCAGGTGACCCTCCTGCGGGCGAAGTGGAGTGGCTTCGACGACGTGCAAGGCGTCTTCGGCGCGTGGCAGCAGCTGGCGCCGGCGACGGACCGGCGGCTCTCGAGCGCACTCTCGTGCGGGTCGGACGGGATGGAGCTGTCGGCCATACTCCAATCCGGTCGACCGGAAGAGGCCAGGGAGCTGCTCGCGCCGATCCTGTCTGCGGGCCGGCCGGACGTCTTAGTCCGGGCCGGAAGCTGGGTCGAGATCTTCGCCGCACTCCAGCCTCCGCCGGATAGCCCGGTCGAGAAGGCGAACAACTGGAAGTTCAACTCGCAGTTCATCACCACGCCGTTCCCGGCGGAGGCGATCGACCTGGTTGCCAAGTATTCGGCCGCCGCGCCATCGGCGGCGAGCGATTACTTCTGCTCGAGTCTCGGGGGTGCGATGACGGAGCCGCCGCCCGGAGGATCGGCGTTCGTGCACCGCGATGCGTTGTTCTACGCCGAGCCGGGAGCGGGCTGGAACGGCGACGAGATCACGCCCACGGCACTCGCCTGGGTGGCCGAGTTCAGCGAAGCGCTGCGGCCGCACGTCAACGGCGCGTACGTCAACGTGCCGAACGCGGACGCCGCGGACTGGGAGACCGCCTACTGGGGCGAGCACTACCCGCGTCTGCGCGAGATCAAGGCCAGGTACGACCCGGACAACGTCTTCCGCTACGAGCAGAGCGTCCGGCCGGCGTAGGTCCCGCTAGGAGCGCACCGGTGCCGGCTCCGTCGCCGGCGCCGGAGCCGTAGCCCCGGCGGGGTGCGGGACCGGGTGCCCGTGGTCCTCGAAGTTCTCCGCCGCCCTGCGCGCGGTCCGTTTCGCCCAGCTCCCGGTGGTGAGCAGCCCGATCACAAAGATCCCGACGCCGAGGCCGACGATGATCCACCAGCCCGCGTGGGTCGCCGACGCGAAGTCGCCGCCGAGGGCACCGGTGATCGCGCCGGCGCTGACCGCACCGATCACGGCCACGCCGAGCGTCATCCCGACCTGGCGGCTGGTCGACGCGACGGCCCCGGCGACGCCGGCCTGCGCCGCGGGCATGCCGGTCATTGCCGTGTTGGTGATCGGCGGGTTGACGAGCCCCGCGCCGATCCCGAACAGGACATAGGAGACGACCAGGTACGCGAAGCTCGTCGTCGCGGTCAGGCGGGTCAGCATCACCGCCGCCGCGGTGATCGCCACCGCCGCCACGACCACCGGCACGCGCGCGCCGCGGCTTCCGAGGATCCGGCCGGAGATCGGGGCGAAGATCGCGATCATCGCCGCCATCGGCAGCAGGTACAGGCCCGCGTGCAGCGGCGAGAGCCCGCGCACGGTTTGGAGGTACAGCGTGTTCAAGAACAGGAAGCCGCCGATCCCGGCGAATGTGAGGATCGCGATCGCGCTCGCCCCCGACAGCGGCGCACTGCGGAAGAAGCGCATCTCGATCAGCGGGTCGGACCGATGCAGCTCATATGGGACCAGCCCGATCAGAGAGACCGCCGCCAGTACGAACACGCCGATCGTCTGAGGCGAGCTCCATCCGGCTTCCGGACCCTCGATGATCGCGAACGTCAGCGCCGAAAGGCCGACGATCACGAGCAGCTGGCCGATCGGATCCAGGCGCCGTGGCCGGTGGGCGCGGGACTCTGGCACGTACATCGCGGTCAGGGCGATCGCCGCGAGCCCGATCGGGACGTTGACGAAGAACACGGCGCGCCAGCTGATCGCGTCGACGAGCGCGCCGCCGACAACCGGCCCGAGCGCCATGCTCAAGCCGAACACAGCGCCCCACACGCCGATCGCGTGCGCGCGCTCGCGCGGGTCCTCGAAAACGTTGCGGATGATCGACATCGCGACCGGGTTGAGCATCGTGCCGCCGATCGCCTGCACGACGCGAGCCGCGATCAGGAATCCGAGACTCGGCGCCACCCCGCACAGCAGCGAGCCGAGCGAGAACACCGCCAGCCCGATCTGGAACACGCGCCGCCGGCCGATCCGGTCCGCGGTCGAGCCGGCGAGCATCAGCAGGCTCGCGAGCACCAGCGTGTACGCGTCGATCGTCCACTGCAACCCGGAGACGGAGGCGTTCAGCGCGCGGTGGATCGACGGCAGCGCGACGTTCACGATCGTCGTGTCGAGGCCGACGATCAGCAGGCTCATGCAGCAGATGCCGAGCACCAGCATGCGACGTTGGCGACTGAGATGGGTCATCCGGGGTACACCGGTAGGCTAGTCCGGCCCTCCGCTCCGGTTTCTCTCTTTGCCCGCTGCCAACTCCGCCCAATCGCAGGGGCCGTCGGGGTTCCCGCAGGCCGCCGACCTGGAGCTCCGCAACGTCTCGAAGGCCTATCCGGGCCAGCGCGAGCCGGCGATCTCGGATCTGTCGCTGAGCGTCCCGGCCGGCGAGGTGTGCGTGCTCGTCGGCCCGTCCGGCTCTGGCAAGACGACCGCGCTGCGGCTGATCAACCGGATGATCCCGTTGACGAGCGGGGACATCCTGCTCGGCGGCCGTACCGTCCTCGAGAGCGAGCCGACCGAGCTGCGCAAATCGATCGGGTACGTGATCCAGCAGATCGGTTTGTTCCCGCACCAGACGGTCGCCGAGAACATCGCGACGGTCCCGAAGCTGCTGGGCTGGGACAAGCGACGGATCTCGACGCGCGTCGCCGAGTTGCTCGAGCTGATCGGGCTCGACCCCGACGACATCGCGCCGCGCTATCCGGCCCAGCTCTCCGGCGGGCAGCGCCAGCGCGTCGGGGTCGCACGCGCGATCGCGGCCGACCCGCCGCTGATGCTGATGGACGAGCCGTTCGGCGCGATCGACCCGATCAACCGGGCCCACCTGCAGGACGAGTTTCTGCGGCTCCAGGAGCTGGTGCGTAAGACCGTCGTGTTCGTGACCCACGACATCGACGAGGCGATCAAGATGGGGGACAAGATCGCGATCCTCAGGCAGGGCGGGACGCTGGCGCAGTACGACAGCCCCGCGGAGGTGCTGATGAACCCGACGGACGAATTCGTCGCGGAGTTCGTCGGCGCGGACAGGGCGCTGAAGCGGCTCGGGCTGTCGACGCTCGCCGACGTCCGTCTGCTGGCGCCGAACGGAGCCCGGCCGGAGGGCCCGCGGCTGCCGCTCTCGATGAGCGTCCGCGACGCGCTCTCGCAGCTGCTGGCAGAGGGATCGCGGCCGCTGGCGGTCATCGACCAGGATGGAACGGTCGCCGGCGTCGTGACGCTCGAGCTGCTCGGGGGAGTGCTCAGCCGATGATCCTGGCCGCCGTCCACCCGGTGATCCCGAACTTCGGGGGCGGATCGTCGGCGTTCGCGTGCGAGCGCGCGAACCGGCTGTTCTGCCCGAACTGGGTCTCGCGCAACTGGGGCACCGTCCTGTGGCCCGCGCTCCGTCAGCACATCGTGCTGACCGTGATCGCGGTGGCGATCGGGTTCGTGATCTCGATGGCGCTCGCGCTCCTCGCCTACCGGCGAGGGTGGCTCGAGCGGCCGGTGATGATCCTCACCTCGATTCTCTACACGATCCCGTCGCTGGCGCTGTTCGAGCTGCTCGCGCCGGCGACCGGCCTGACCCGCGCGACCGCCGAGATCGCGCTCGTCTCGTACACGCTGCTGATCCTGTTCCGCAACACGCTCACCGGCCTGCGCGAGGTGCCGCCCGAGGTCCGCGACGCGGCGCGAGGGATGGGCATGGGCTCGACGCAGTCGCTGCTGCGCGTAGAGCTGCCGCTGGCGGCGCCGGCGATCATCGCCGGCCTGCGGATCGCGACGGTCACGGTGATATCGCTGGCGACGGTCGCGGCCCTGATCGACAACGAGGGGCTCGGCGTGCCGATCCTCACTGCGATCTCGAACGAGGTGTTCAAGACCGAGTTGATCGTGGCCGGCGCGATGGCGGTCGCGCTCGCGCTCGCCGCCGATGCCCTGCTGGTGCTCGCGCAGCGCGTGATCACCCCCTGGACGCGGGTCGGCCGATGAACGACTTCGTCGAGGCGTTCAAGTTCATCGGCCGCAACGGGCAGATCCCCGGCGCGCCCCACCTGCCGACGCTCGTGCACCTGACTCTGGAGACGCTCAAGATCGCCGGGATCGGAATCGCGATCGCGACCGCGATCGGACTTCCGATCGGGCTGTGGCTCGGGCACATCGACCGCGGCTCGTTTGTGGCGATCAACCTGGGCAACATCTGGCGGGCGCTGCCGAGCCTCGCGGTGCTGGCGATCGGGGTCGCGTTCCTCGGGCTCGGGCTTCGCAACGTCGAGCTCGCGCTCGTGGTGCTCGCGGTCCCCCCGATCATCACCAACGCGTACGTCGCGATCAGCGGCGTCGAGCGCGACGTCGTCGACGCCGCGCGGGGGATGGGCCTCACGGGCTTCCAGGTCCTGATGCGGGTCGAGCTGCCGCTCGCGGTCCCGCTGATCTTCGCGGGGATCCGCACCGCCGCGCTGTTCGTCGTCTCGACGACGACGATCGCGGCTCTGACCGGCTACAGCGGCAGCCTCGGGGACATCATCAACAACGAGACGAGCTACCACCTGTCGGGCGTGCTCGGGGCCGCGATCTGCATCGCGGCGCTCGCGCTGCTGGTCGACCTCGTGCTGTCGGCGGTCCAGCGACTGCTGACTCCGCGCGGGCTGCGGCTCGGTGGCGGCCAGAAGCCGGCGCCGTCGCTTGCACCCGTCACCGAGGTTGCATAGGAATCGCACAACAACCAGGAGGAACAGATGAGGCGGAGGCGCACATATCGAACGCACGGGGGGGTGGCAGCCCTGGCTGTCGCCGCCGCCGCGCTGCTGGCCGCATGCGGCAGCTCGTCGACGGGCTCCGGTACGGCCACGAGCCAGACGGCCACCACGCCAACCAACTCTGCAAGCGTCGCCGCGGTCGCTGGGAACCCGCCCGCGGCCGCGAGCGGACCCGGCCTCGGCAAGCCGCCGGTGACGATCGGCGACAAGAACTTCACCGAGGAGTACATCCTCGGCTCGCTGTACGCACAGGCGTTGGCCGCGAAGGGCTACAAAGTGACCGTGAAGGGGAACATCGGCTCCTCGGAGATCACCTACAAGGCGCTGAAGTCGGGGCAGATCGACATGTATCCCGAGTACACCGGGACGCTGCTGACGGCGGTGGCGGGGATCACCACGCCGCCGAAGAGCGCCGCCGACGCCTACACGCAGGCGAAGGCGTGGGCCGAGCAGCACGGCTTCACGCTGCTCGACAAGACCCCGTTCTACGACTCCGATGCGCTCGGCACTCTGAAGTCGTACGCGAGCCAGCACCACCTCACGACGATCGCCGACCTGAAGCCGCTCGGCAGCTCGGTGAAGCTGGGCGGCGCGCCGGAGTTTGCGACGCGCGAGGAAGGGCTGGTCGGGCTCAAGAAGGAGTACGGGATCAACCCGACGTTCTCGCCGCTCGCGATCGGGCTCACGTACAAGGCGCTCGACACCGGGCAGGTGCAGGTCTCGGACGTGTTCACGACCGACCCGCAGCTGACGACCAACAAGTACAAGGTGCTGACCGACCCGAAGTTCGTTTTCGGGTTCCAGAACGTTGCACCGATCGTCTCAAAGAAGGTGGTCGCGGCCGAGGGACCGGAGTTCGCGGCGACGCTCAACAAGGTGAGCGCGCTGCTGACGATCCCGGCGATTCAGAAGATGAACGCCGCGGTGGCGCTCGACCAGCAGCCGTATCCGCAGGTCGCGCGGGAGTTCCTCCAGGCCAACGGGCTGTTGTAGCGGTCAGCGGGCGCCGGGAACGTGAGATTGAGGGCGTCGCGTACCGGCCCCCTGCGCGCGAGGGGCAAGCACAGCGAGCACGGGCACGAGCTCGGGGTTCTGGGCGGACTTTCCGCCCTGAGCCTCGACGCTCTGTCGAGCGTCGCGTACGGGCCGCAGGCGATCGTCTCGGTCCTGATTCTGGCCGGCGTCGGCGCGCTGACGTACACGGTCCCGCTGACGATCGTGATCACGGCGATGCTCGCGATCCTCGTCGTCTCGTACTCGCAGGTGATCGAGGCGCACCCCGAGGGCGGCGGGGCGTACTCGGTCGCGAAGGCCAACCTCGGCGCGTGGCCGAGCCTGCTCGCGGCCGCGGCGGTGGTGGTGGATTACGTGCTGACGGTCGCGGTCAGCCTCGCGGCGGGAGCGGCGAGCCTCGGGAGCGTCTTCCCCGGGGTCGCCCATCATCTCCTGCTGGTGTCGCTGATCGGGCTGGTGATCCTGACCGGGGTCAACATGTTCGGGATCGCCGAGTCGGCGCGGCTGCTGCTGATCCCGACGGTGATCTTCATCGTCAGCATCTTCGCGACGATCATCGTCGGCGCATTCCATCCCCACCCGGTCGCGACGATCGGGACCGAGATGGGGCCGTTCAAACCGATCGAGACCGTCGGGATCCTGCTGCTGCTGAAGGCGTTCGCGTCCGGCTGCTCGGCCGTCACCGGGGTCGAGGCGATTTCCAACGGCGTGCCCGCGTTTCGCAAGCCACGGATCCGCACCGCTCAACGGACCGAGATCAGCCTCGGGGTGTTGCTCGGGCTGATGCTGGTCGGTCTCGCGATCCTGATCCGGGCCCATCACGTCGAGCCGCGAGGCGGGGTGACGATCCTCGCCCAGCTGACCGCCGGCGCGTTCGGGACGGGGTGGATGTTCTACGTCTCCAACCTGGCGGTATGCCTCGTGTTGGGCCTTGCGGCGAACACCAGCTTCGGCGGGTTGCCGGTGCTGATGAGCCTGCTCGCGAAGGACCACCGGCTGCCCCACTTCTTCTACCTGCGCGCGGAGCGACCGGTCTACCGGTACGGGATCCTCGTCCTGGCGGTGCTCTCCGGGACGCTGCTAATCGCGGTCTCGGCGGAGACCGAAAAGCTGATTCCGCTATTCACGATCGGCGTGTTCGTCGGATTCACGATCAGCCAGATCGGGCTGGTCAAGCACTGGGTCACTGCCCGACCGCCACGGTGGAGGGCCCGGTCGATTCTGAACGGGGTCGGGGCGGTGATGACCGCGGTTGCGGTCGCGGTGTTCCTGTTCACGAAGTTCCTCGAGGGCGCCTGGGTGGTGGTGCTCGCGATTCCGCTGCTGATGCTCCTGTTCTGGAACACCGAGCGCTACTACAGCGAGGTCGCGAAGGAGCTCAGGTTCGGCAAGACGCCGCCGCCGCCGCGCAAGCGCGAGAGCATCGTCGTGGTTCCGACCACGACCGTGAGCGTGCTCACCGAACGGGCGCTGAGCGCGGCCCTGTCGATCGGCCATACGGTGGTCGCGGTGGCGGTCGCGGGGGACGAGCAGGAGGCCGAGCAGATCAAGGACGCCTGGAACGACTGGGACACGCCCGTCCCGATCGAGGTGCTGCTCGATCCCCAGCGCTCGCTCGTTCGCACCGTGCTGCGGTACGTCCGGTCGGTCGAGGGGGAGGATGCGACGATCACGGTCCTGATCCCGCTGATCGTCCCGCGCAAGCGCAGGCACGAGATCCTCCACAACCAGCGGGGCCGGCTGCTCGAGGCCGTGCTGAAGGCGCGCACGGATGTGGTGGTGGCCTCGTTGCCCTTCCATCTGCATGACTGACTCGTGAAGCCCGTGAAAACGCGGGTTTTGCGGGGCCGGGGTCGGCTAGCCTGAGCCGTACATGACCGACAGGTCAACTCCGAGGAAGACGCTGCACGAGGCGGCCCACAAGGTTGACCTCGAGGGTCGCGCCGACGGCGACGGCGACGACGACGTCCGCTCGAGCAAGCGCCCGTTCCAGAAGCCGAGCCTCAACATGGCCGCCCACAAGCTTGGCTACTGGTCGCCCGACGACGACGACGAGGGGGAACCGGAGGCCGAGCAGCGGCGGCGGTTCGCGGCGCTCGAGGACACGCAGCGCGATGTGATCGCGCACGCGGGGAGAGCCGTGCTCGCGCTCGGGGCGCTCGGGGTGGTGTACGGCGACATCGGCACCAGCCCGCTCTACACCGAGCAGGTGATCTTCACCACGCACCGAGCCGCGGCTCACCCGACGACGGCGGGCGTGTACGGCATCGTGTCGCTGATCTTCTGGGCGCTGATCGTGGTCGTCTCGGTCAAGTACGCGGGATTCATCATGCGCGCTCACAATCGCGGGGACGGCGGCATCATGGCGCTGACGGCGCTGCTGAAGCGCAACAAGGTCGCGCACGTCGCCGTGCTGGTGACGCTCGGGATCTTCGGCGCGGCGCTGTTCTTCGGCGACGGGATCATCACCCCGGCGATCTCCGTGCTGGGCGCGCTCCAGGGGTTACAGGTCGCGACCCCGAGCCTCGCGCATCTGGTGCTTCCGATCTCTGTCGCGATCCTGATCGGGTTGTTCGTGCTCCAGCAGTTCGGCTCCGGCCGAATCGGCTGGCTGTTCGGCCCCGTGATGCTGGTGTGGTTCGTGACGATCGGGGTGCTCGGGCTCGGTCAGGTCGTGAAGGACCCGGCCGTCTTCCAGGCGCTCTCGCCGAGCTGGGGAATCCAGTTCCTGTTCGACCACGGAGCCGCCGGGTACCTGACGCTCGGAGGAGTGGTGCTCGCGGTCACCGGCGCCGAGGCGCTGTACGCCGACCGCGGACACTTCGGGGCCTCGGCGATCCGCGTCGGCTGGTTCGGGGTCGCACTGCCGGCGCTGATCCTCAACTATCTCGGTCAGTCGGTCTGGATCCGCCACCATCCCGGGTCCACGCTGGACACCAACACGTTCAACCCGTTCTATTCGATGGTCCCGAGTTGGGGTCGTTGGCCGATCCTGATTCTCGCGACGTTCGCGACGATCATCGCGTCACAGGCGGTCATCTCAGGCACGTTCTCGGTCGCCAAGCAGGCGGTCCAGCTCGGGTTCCTGCCGCGGCTGAAGATTCTCTACACGTCGGCGATGGAGGGGCAGATCTACGTCCCGGTGGTCAACTGGGTGCTGTGCGTCGGCGTCGTGACGCTCGCGCTCGTGTTCCGCTCCTCGAACAAGCTGAGCGAGATCTACGGTGTCGCGGTCACCGGCACGTTCATCCTCGACACGGTGCTGTTCATGGCGGTCGCGCGGCTGCTGTGGCGGACGCCGAGGCGCAGGCTGATACCGGTCGCGGCGCTGTTCCTGATCGTCGAGATCGCGTTCTTCGGCGCCAACGTCGCGAAGGTCGAGCACGGGGCGTGGCTGCCGCTCGTGATCGGGCTCGTGCTCTCGCTGGTGATGATCAACTGGCGCCGCGGCCAGAGCGTGGTGACGGGCAAGCGAATCGCTCAGGAGGGCTCGCTCTCCGAGTTCCTGGATTCGCTTCCCGACCGCCGCGAATCGCTGGTGCGCGTACCCGGCGTGGCGGTGTTCCTGAACCCGTCGAAGAGCACCACCCCGCTCGCGCTCCGCGCTGAGGTCGAGCACACCCACACGCTGCACGAGAAGGTCATAATCGTGTCCGTCGACAGGGTCAGCGTGCCGAACGTCGACAGGTTTGACCGGTTCGTCGTGGAGCACATGGGCCGCGGCCTCTACAAGGTGTTCCACGTCACCGTTCGCAACGGCTATCGCGACACGCTCAACGTCCCGGAGATGCTCAGGCTCGCCCGCAAACAGGGGCTGCTCGAGCGGAGCCTCGACCTCGAGCACGCGTCCTACTTCGTCTCCCGGATCGCGCTGACCGCGACCGACGCTCCGCTCGTGGGCGCATTGCGCAAGAAGCTGTTCATCATGATGGCCCGCAACGCGGCCAGCCCGATCGAGGCGTTCGGGCTGCCCAGCGATCGCACCGTGATCATGGGCGCTCAGATCTCCGTCTGAGCCGTCGGCTTCACGAATTCTCTACGCCCCGCGCCCGATCCTTAGCGCGATCTTGACGGTCAGCGCGCTTCGATCAAATCCATGGCGAGGCGGCGGTCACTGCACGAGGCTGCGCACAAGCTCGACTATGTGCCCCCGCGGCGTGCACCGATCGACGGCGTTGGCAACGGCGCGCTCGCGGTCCCCCCCGAGTTCGTCCGCGACGACAACCGCGACGTGGTCGCCGCCGGAGGGCGCCTGGTGCTCGCGCTCGGCGCCCTGGGGGTGGTGTACGGCGACATCGGCACCAGCCCGCTCTACACCGAACAGGTCATCTTCACGTCGAACCGGGCGGCCGCACACGCGACGATCCCGGGCGTCTACGGCGTCGTGTCGCTGATCTTCTGGTCGCTGATGATCGTCGTGACGATCAAGTACGCCGGCGTGATCATGCGCGCGCACAACCGTGGGGACGGCGGGATCATGGCGCTGACGGCGCTGATCAGGCGCAGCCGAATGATGCGCGTCGGGCTGCTGGTGACGCTCGGGATCTTCGGAGCGGCGCTGTTCTTCGGCGACGGCATGATCACTCCGGCGATCTCGGTGCTGTCGGCGGTCCAGGGGCTGAACGTCGTGACTCCGAGTCTCGGCCACCTCGTGGTCCCGATCTCGCTCGGGATCCTGGTCGGTCTGTTCTTGATCCAGCGTCGCGGGACCGGCGCGGTCGGATGGCTGTTCGGCCCCGTCCTGCTCGTGTGGTTCGGCTGCCTGGGGGTGTTAGGCGCAACCGAGGTCGTCAAGCACCCGGGCGTGCTGCAGGCGCTGTCCCCGGTCTGGGGGGCCCGCTTCATGATCGACCACGGCGTCGCCGGCGTCCTCACGCTCGGGAGCGTCGTCCTCGCGGTCACCGGCGCCGAGGCGCTGTACGCCGACCGCGGCCACTTCGGGGCGTTTCCGATCAGGCTCTCGTGGCTGCTGCTGGTGTTCGGAGCGCTGGTGCTGAACTACCTCGGACAGGGGGCGCTGATCCTCCACCATCCAGGGGCGATCGCCAATCCGTTCCTGCTGATGGTGCCGCACGGGCTGCGCTTGCCAATGGTGCTACTGGCCACTGTCGCGACGATCATTGCCTCGCAGGCGGTGATCACCGGCTCCTTCTCGGTCGCCAGACAGGCGGTGCAGCTCGGGTTCCTGCCGCGGCTGAAGATCCTGCACACGTCCAAGGTCGAGGGCCAGATCTACGTCCCGATTGTCAACTGGATCCTCGCGGTCGGGGTGATCGGGCTAGTGCTCCTGTTCCGTAACTCGAACCGGCTCGCGGATATGTACGGCGTCGCCGTCACCGGGACGTTCGTGCTCAACACGATCCTGTTCCTCGCGATCGCGCGGTCGTTGTGGAAGATGCCGTGGTGGAAGCTTGCCCCGATCGGGGCGCTGTTCCTGGTCGTCGAGCTGTCGTTCTTCGGATCCAACCTGGCGAAGATCGCGCATGGCGCGTGGCTGCCGCTCGTGGTCGGGATCGTGATCTCGGTGGTGATGCTCAGCTGGCGCCGCGGACAGGAGGTGGTCACGCGCAAGCGCACGGCGCAGGAGGGCTCGCTGCAGGAGTTCCTGGCTCGCCTGACGCGCGAGCAGAACCCGGTCGAGCGCGTTCCGGGGACCGCTGTGTTCCTCAGCCCCGGGAAGGAGACGACGCCGCTCGCGCTGCGCTACCAGGTCGACCGTGCGGGCGTCCTGCAGGACAAGGTCGTGATCGTCACGCTCGACCCCGTCGGTGTGCCGCACGTCGAGCCCGCGGATCGGTTCGTCGTGATGCTGCTCGGGAGCGGGCGCTTCAAGGTGATCCACGTGACCGTACGGGTCGGCTACAGCGACGGATCGGACGTCCCCGCGGCGCTCGCGCTCGCCCGGAAGCGGGGGCTGCTCGAGCGCAACCTCGATCTCGAGCACGCGTCGTACTTCCTCTCGCGGATCCACATCGTCGGGACCGACGACCCGACGATGCCGCGCTGGCGCCAGCGGATATTCCTGGCGATGGCGCGCAACGCCGCGAGTCCGGTCGAGCACTTCGGGCTGCCGGGCGGGAGGACCGTCGAAGTCGGATCGCAGCTCGGGCTCTAGGCCAAGCCGTCGCGCAACCGGTAGCCGACGCCGGGCTCGGTGATCAGGTAGCGCGGGCGAGAGGGATCGGGCTCGAGCTTCGCGCGGACGTGCGCGATGTGAACGCGCAGATAGTGAGACTCCCCGACGTATTGCGGACCCCACACCTCCTGCAGGAGCTGGCGGTGGGTGACGAGCCGGCCGGGGTGCCGCGCGAGGATCCGCAGCAGGTCGAACTCGATCGGCGTGAGGTGCACCTCGTTGCCCTCCGACTTCACGCTCCGGTCTTCCAGATCGATCACAAGCTCGCCGATCTCCACCCGCGAGGACTGGGCGGAGTCGGGTGAGCGACGGAGGACCGCGCGCAGCCTGGCGAGCAGTTCCTCGGTCCCGAACGGCTTCGTGACGTAGTCATCGGCGCCGGCGTCCAGCGCACGGACCTTCTCGCGCTCGTCGCCGACGGCCGACAGCACGAGAATCGGCAGCCGACTCCACCGGCGAACGTCCTTGCAGACGGACACCCCGTCGCCGTCCGGCAGCACTAGGTCGAGCACGAGGGCCTCCGGAGGGCGGGTTGCGACCGACGCCAACGCCTCCGCCTTGGTCGAGGCGGCTTCGACCGAGTAGCCCGCGTTGCGCAGCACGATTCTCAGCCCGCGCACGATCTCCGGCTCGTCGTCGACGACCAGCACCCGCGTCCCGTTCGCGCTCACGATTCGGCCACCGAGGTCGACGGCACGGTCGCGGGTTCGGTCTCCCCGGGCGGCTGAGCGACCACCGGGAAGCTGACCGCGAACGAGGTTCCGTGCTCGACGTCGCTCTGGAGGACGATCCGGCCCCCGTTCGCCTCGACGAACCCACGGCAGATCGCGAGCCCGAGGCCGGACCCGCCCGTGCCCAGTTCCCGGCCGCGGAAGAAGGGCTCGAAGATCCGGAGCCGGTGTTCGCGGGGGATCCCGCGGCCGTGATCGATCACGCGGACCGTGACGAGCGCGGGTCCGGTGCCGCCCGTGATTCGGACGGGGGCCCCCGGGGGCGAGAACTTGATCGCGTTCTCGATCAGGTTCGAGAACACGCGCTCGAGCTGAGCGGCGTCCGCCCTGACGAGTGGCAGCTCTGAGGGCAGCGCGATCTCTATCGGGTGCTCGGTGCCGAAGCGACCCGCCGCCGAGACGGCGACGTCGTAGAGATCGCACCAGTCCGCCTGCGGGGCGACCGCGCCGGCCTCGATTCTCGAGAGGTCCAGCAGATCGTCGACGAGCCTGGCGAGCCGCGTGTTCTCCGCATCGATCGAGGCGATCAGCTCGACCCTCTCGTTGGCCGTCACCCCGGGGGTCCGCAGTGCCGAGGCGGCGGTCGCGATCGCGGTGATCGGCGAACGGAGATCGTGGGAGATCGCGTGGAGGATCGCCGTCTTGGCGATCTCGGCGCGGTTGGCGGCTTCGCTTTCGGCCGCGCGCTTTGCGACCTGTTCGCGCTCCACGGCCACGTCGATCAGGCCGGCGACGGGCCCGGCGAGGTGCTCGACGAGCTCCCGGTCATAACCCGGTTGGCTGCGCACGAGCAACCACGAGGTCCCGCTCCGTGAGCGCAGCAGGATCGCCTCGTCGCCCGGCTCCTGGTCCGCCGGCGGGTCGAGCACGATCCGGCCTGAGCGTGCTCCGGCGGCCGTGGCCACCTGGTTGCCGATGCTCTCGAGCTGTTCGGACAGGCTCGTCCCCGCGAGGATTGCCGCTGCCGTGTCGGCGAGCAGCGTCGCCTCTCGCTCGTGCGCGCTGGCGACCCGCGCGCGATCCTCCGCCTCCGCGGTCCGCTGGCGGGCGATCGCCGCCAGGCGCCCGACCACGACGGCTGCGATCAACAGGACGACGAGCTCGACGAAGTCCCGCGTGTGCGAGATCTCGAGGCGGTGCCGCGGGGCCACGAACAGGTAGTTGAGCGTCAGCACGCTCAGCACCGAGGTGATCAGCGCCGGGATCTCGCCGCGGCGGATCGCGATCGCCAGCACCGCGAGCAGATAGATGATCCCCAGACCCGCGGCCGGCGCGGTCGACTGAAGCGCGGCGACAGCGCCCGTCGCGAGCCCGATCGCGACGATGATCTCGGCGGCGGTGGCGGCGATCGAACGAGGCCACGCCGGCCCGCCGGGCGACTCTATGATCTTCCCCGGTGACACCGCGACAAAGGGTACGACGGCGGCAAGCCGGTAATCGCGGTTTTGCAGGGGAGAGATGAGCGTGACGGCCGACAGCGCATCGCGGGTCGTCGCGAGCGGCGGCGTCGAGCTGGCGGTTCGGGAGTCCGGCGATCGCGAGGGTCCACCGATCGTGTTCGTCCACGGCTACCCCGACACGAAGGAAATGTGGGATCAGGTGCTGGCGCAGTTGCCCGAGCGCTTCCATCTGATCGCCTACGACGTCCGTGGCGCCGGCGCCTCGGACCGGCCGCGCGGTGCCGCGGCGTACGACTTCGAGCGCCTCGGCGACGACCTGCTCGCAGTCCTCGACGCGTGCGCTCCCGGTCAGGCGGTGCACCTCGTCGGCCACGATTGGGGGGCGCTCCAGGGGTGGGAATTCGCGAGCCAGCCCCGGTTCGCGGACCGGCTGAGGTCGTTCACCGCGATCTCATGTCCGCCGCTCGATCTGGTGTCGATCGGGAATCGGGAGCTGCTGCGCAGCGGCCGGGTGCTGAAGTGGCTGGCCCGGATGCGGCGCTCGTCGTACATCCCGGTGCTGGTCACGCCCGGCGGCCCGACGCTCGCCTGGCGAGCTCTGTACTCGCCGGCAAGGTGGCGCTGGGTGCTCCGGAACCTCGAGCACATCCCGGTGACGGAGGGCTATCCGCCGCCGACGCTGCAGGACGACGGCGTGCACGGTGCCAAGCTCTACCGCCGGAACATGCCGCGCCGGGTGCTGCGCCCGCGCCGTGACGCGATCGCTCACGTCCCGGTGCAGCTGATCGTTCCGACCGGCGATCGCTACATCGGCACCAACTATTACGACGGCGTCGAGCGCGTCGCGCCACGGCTGCGCCGGCGGATCGTCGGCTCGGGCCACTGGGCGCCGCGGGCGGAGCCCGCGCGGATGGCGCGGTGGGTCGAGGAGTTCGTGGACGAGGTTTCGCGCGCTTGTGGGCCCGATGCCGGCCGAGCCCTCTGGAAGCGCGGCGGGGGCGTCGAGCAGCTGCGCGACCGCCTGGCGCTCGTCACCGGCGCGGCCAGCGGGATCGGCGCCGCGACTGCGCAAGCGCTCGCCGCGCGCGGCGCGCGCGTGCTGCTGGTCGACCGCGACGGCGAGGGCGCCGCGCGGGTGGCGGCGACGATCGACGGCTCGCGCTCGTTCGCGTGCGACGTCTCCGACGAGGCGGCGATGGAGCGGATGGCAAGGTCGGTGCTGGGCGAGCACGGCGTACCGCAGATCGTGGTCAACAACGCCGGCATCGGGATCGCGGGCGCGTTCCTCGAGACGGGGTTCGACGACTGGCGCCGGATCGTCGACATCAACCTGATGGGCGTCGTCTACGGGAGCCGCCTGTTCGGTCGCGCGATGCTCGAGCAGGGGGAGGGGGGACAGATCGTCAACACCGCCTCGGCGGCGGCGTTCTCCCCGAACCGCGCGCTCCCGGCGTATTCGACCACGAAGGCGGCGGTGCTGATGCTGAGCGAATGCCTCAGGGCCGAGCTCGAGCCGTGGGGGATCGGCGTCACCGCCGTCTGCCCCGGGTTCATCGCGACCAACATCACGCGGACTACCCAGTGGGTCGGGCGCAGCGAGGCCGAGCAGGAGCGGCTCGCCGGCTACGTCACCGACCGATATCAGCGCCGCAACTTCACGCCCGCGCAGGTCGCCGAGGAGATCGTCGAGGCGATCGGCGCCGACCGGCCCGTCGCGGTGATCACGCCCGAGGCGAAGCTGATGCACGCGGTGTCGCGGTTCGCACCGGGAGTGATGCGGCGGATCGCGCGGATCGACGCGACTCCGGTTTAGTTCCTTAGGAAGGAGTCCGCAGCCGGGGAGCGAAACGCAATCCCATGCTGCTCAAACGCCGTTCCCCGCAGATCGACGACCGTCCAGCCGCCACAAAGCACGGGTTCGAGCACCTCGACCCGAGCGCCGTCGCGGTGCTGAGGTGGCTCCGCGCCAACAAGGTCGAGTTCGTGCTCGTCGGGCCGGTCGCCGAGGCGCTCCGCGGACGCACCGCGGCGCATGGCCCCGTCTCGATCGTGCCCGCCCCATACCGCCGGAACCTCGAGCGGCTCGCCCGCGCGCTCGACGGCGCCAACGCGACGATCCGGATCGACGGCGCAGGGATCGACGGCGGCACCGACACGACGCCGACGAAGCTGACCGCCGAGAAGCTTTCGCGCGGCCAGCTGTGGACGCTGCGCTGCGGCTCCCACGACGTCGACATCGAGGGGACCGTCGAGGGCGTGCCCGGATATCAGGAGCTGCTGTACGAGACGACTCGGTTCGAGCCGGTCGCCGAGGTCGAGGTCGAGGTCGCGTGCCCCGAGGACGTCGAGCAGTACGCGCACGTCCGCCGCACCGGCGTCGTGCCCGAGATCGTGATCACGCGGCAGCCGTAGGTTCGATTTCGGGGGCCGCTCAGCGGTAGCGGCCGGGCTGCCAGAGCGGCTCGTCGCCGTGGTTGGCGCCGCGGCTGAGGATGAACAGCAGGTCCGAGAGCCGGTTCAGGTAGCGCACGACCTCGGCGTTCAGCTCGTCGCCGCACGCGATCGCGCGCCGCTCGGCCCGCCGGCAGACGGTCCGGCAGACGTGAAGGTGGGCTGCTGCTTTGGTGCCGCCTGGGAGCACGAACGACTTCAGCGGCTCGAATGTCGCGTTGACCTCGTCGCAGCGTTGCTCGAGCCATTCGGTCTGGGCCGGGATCACCCTCAGCCGCTCGCGAGTTGAGTCGGGGTCCTCGGGGGCCGAGAGGTCGGCGCCGACGTCGAACAGGTCGTTCTGGATGCGGTTGAGCCAGGAGGCGTACTGCTGCGGGAGGTCATCGATCGTCAGCGCCACGCCGATCTGCGCGTTGAGTTCGTCGACGGTCCCGTACGCCTCGATCCGCGGGTGCGTCTTCGCCACGCGGCTCATGTCGCCCAGGTGCGTCTCGCCCGAGTCCCCGAGGCGGGTGTAGATGCGGGTCAAGTTGACGGTCATCGCTGGGTGGGAGTTTAGGCGGGGTCGGGGGAGGATTTCCGCGCGGTGAGGGCTATGAAGAGTGTGACCCAGTCCTCCCGAGCGACCCAAACGCGGCTCGGTCCACCCCACGAGCGGGACCGAGCCGGAAAGGGGCCGGAAAGCGACCCGTCAGCGGCTCGGACTGTCTGCCTGCTGGGACCGAGCCGGATGGGGGTCGATCTCGATGCCCCGGTCGATGCCCGGATCGAGGCGATTGCCGAGCGCCAACGGGCGCGGCTGGCTCGCGCGCAGCTGCTCGCCGCAGAAGTGAGCGCGGGCGCGATCAAGCGTCGCGTGCGCAAGGGGCAGCTGATCGCGGTCCACACCGGGGTCTATGCGCTACCGCAAACCGAGGAGATCCCATTCGCAATCGAGGCCGCGGCGCTGCTGGCGTGCGGGGAGGGAGCGGTGCTCAGCCATCACAGCGCCGTAACGCTCTGGGAGCTGCGACCCGGCATTGCCCGCCCAGTCCACGTGACGATTCCGATGGGTCGAAGCGGTCCAGCCCCGGCCGGCGTCAAGCTCCATCGCAGCCGCATCCTCACGCCCAGGGACGTCCGCGCGCATCACGGCCTCCCGATCACCTCCCCGGCCCGCTCCCTCCTTGACGTAGCCGCGACGCTCCCCGATCGCGACATCGAGCGTCTGCTCGACGAGGGGCTCTTCGCGCTTCGGCTCCTGACGCGCGCCGAGATCGCAGAGCTTCTCGCGCGCGCGGGCAACCACCCCGGCCGCGCCCGCCTCACCCGCGTCGCGAACGCTCACATCGACGACACCAAGACCGACTCACCCCCCGAGGAGCGCCTCCTCGCCTTGATCCGCGCGGCCGGCCTGCCCGAGCCGCGGCCGCAGGTCCCGATCCTCGGCTACCGCCTCGACTTCTACTGGCCCGATCTCCGCGTCGCCGTCGAAGTCGACGCCTATGGCACGCACGGCGGCCGCGCCAGTTTCGAGGCCGACCGCCGACGGGACGCCAGGCTCCTGACGGAGAAGGGGATCGTCGTGATCCGCTTCACCAAGGCGGCGATCGAAGAACGACCGTTGGAGACGATTGCCCTGCTCGCGGTCGCGATCGGACAGCGCCAGGCGCGGTACGATCACGGGCGTTCAAGGTCGTGGTGATGGGAAGCCGGTTGGAATCCGGCGCGGACCCGCCACTGTGATCGGGGAAGCCGACCGCACTCTGCCACTGGTGAGGCAACGCCTCGCCGGGAAGGCGCGGCCGGTAGGCCCGTAAGCCAGGAGACCAGGCCCGACCACAAGCACATACGCCCTCGTGGAAAGGGGTGGCACTCATGAAGAAGCTAGGACTCGTTATCGCCAGCACGCTGGCGCTCGCCTCCGCGACGCTTGTGCCGGCCGCGGCCGGCGCCGCTGCGGGACAAGGGGTGAGCGTCTCGATCAAGACGCTCACCAAGACGCTGCTGCCGCCGACGAAAGAGCACGGCAAGCAGGGCTCGATCACGAAGGGCGGAACCCCGCGCGGGAAGTGCCCCGGCAATACCGCGATGGGCGCGCTCGACGTGGCGACGCACGGAAGGTGGACCGGGAAGTACTACTCGAGCGTCGGGGGGATCTTCATCACGTCGATCCTCGGCGTCAAGCCCAAGGGGTCCCACTTCTGGGAGCTGGTCGTCAACGGCAAGGTGTCGAGCAAGGGCGCCTGCGCTGTGAAGTTGGCGCGCGGTCAGAAGTTCCTGTTCAAGATCGCCAAGTGATCACAAGGTCCGCGTTCACGGCGATGGCGACCGCAACCGCGGTCGCCATCGCCGGCTGCGGCCTCGGCGCCGGCTCGGGGACCTCCGACGTCACGGTCACCGTCACCAAGAACTTCGGCGGAACACGGGTCGCCCGGGTCACCGAGAAGAAGGTCGCCGGGTCCGAGACGGTGATGCGGCTGCTCGAGCACCACGTCAACGTCTCGCTCAAGTACGGCGGTGGGTTCGTCCAGGCGATCGACGACCAGTCGGGGACCTCGAACCGGCGCGACTGGTTCTACTACGTCAACGGGATCCAGGCCTCGAAGGGAGCGGCGTCGACGTCGGTCAACAAGGGCGACCGGATCTGGTGGGACCTGCACGACTGGGCCGCGACCGACACGATCCCGGCCGTCGTGGGGTCGTTCCCGGAGCCGTTCCTGCACGGGAGCGGCGGCCGGCGGTTCCCGACGGTGCTGCAGTGCGCGAGCGACGTGAGCGCCGCGTGCAAGCGGGTGTCCGACGAGCTCAGCTCGCTCGGCGTTCCGCTCGCGACCCAGCAGATCGGGACGGGCTCGGGCACCGACTCGCTCGGGGTAGTGGTCGGCACCTGGCGCGACATCCGCCCTGAGATCGTCGCCAGCCTCCTGCAGCAGGGGCCGTCCGCCAGCGGGGTCTACGCGAAGTTCGCGGGCGGCGGCTCCGCCCTGACGCTGCTCGACCCTCACGGCAATCGAGCGCGCACGCTCGGCGCCGGGGCCGGCCTGATCGCGGCGACCGCGCAGGGCTCCGACGTGCCCACCTGGCTGATCACGGGGACCAACGTCGCCGGCGTCAACGCCGCGGCGGCCCAGGTCAAGCCGGCCGCGCTCCGCGACCACTTCGCGGTCGCGGTCCAGGGCTCAGCCACGGTCCCGGTCCCGCTGCAAGGAGCGAGTTGAGCTACCGCCGCCGCGCAAGTCCGCTGCATGCGGCCCGCGCGGGAGTGGCGGCCGCCTATTGCCTGTCCCTGGGCGCCGCTTCGCTGCTGCTGTCGGCGCCGCTGGCGCTCGGCGCGACGGCGCTCGCGATCGTGCTCGCCGGGGTCGCTGCAGGGGTCGGGCGAGAGCTCCTCCGCGCGGCGAGGTTCGCGGTCGTGCTGGGGCTGGCGGTGATGATCGTCAACGCGCTCGTCGTCCGCGACGGCCTGACCGTGATCCTCCGGCTTGGCGACCTCCCGGTGCTGGGGCAGACGGACGTGACGCTCGAGGCGACCGCGTACGGGGCGATCCTCGGGCTCCGGGCGGTCGCGCTGATCCTGTGTGGCGCGCTCTACACCGCCGCCGTCGACCCCGACGAGATCCTGCGGGTGTTCCGTCGCGTTTCGTTCCGCTCGGCGCTGACCGCGACGATCGGAACGCGGATGGTGCCGATCCTGATCCGTGACTCGCACCGGCTCGCGGACGCCCAGCGGTGCCGGCCGGGGCGGCCGCCCTCGCGTGCCGCGCTGATGCGCGCCGCGACCGCGGGGCTGCTCGACCGGGCGCTCGACGTCGCCGCTGCGCTCGAGGTGCGCGGCTACGGCGGCGCCCGGCGTCCGGCCCGAGTCAGCCGGCCGTACTCGCGCCACGACCTCGCCTTCGGCGCCGCGGCGATCGCGATCCTCGGGCTCTCAATCGTGGGGCGCGCCGCCGGCCTCGAACCGTTCCACGCGTACCCGATCCTGTACGCGCCGCTCGCGGCGCCCGAGTGGGCGCTGGCCGCGGCGCTCCTCGCAGCGGCGCTGCTCCCGTTCGCCGAGCGCCGGGGGATCGACCGGTGACCGCGCTCGAGCTCGAGGGTGTCAGCTACACCTACCCGGGAGCGGAGTCGCCGGCGCTGAGCGACGTCACGCTCGAGGTCGCGGCGGGTGAGCTGGTCGTGCTGGCCGGCGACTCGGGGTCGGGAAAGTCGACGTTGCTCCGGGTCGCCAACGGACTCGCGCCCCACTTCTACGGCGGCACGTTCGCAGGACGCGCCCGCGCCGCGGGCCTGGACACCCGCGAGCACGGGCCGGGCGAGCTCGCCGCGGGCGTCGGCAGCCTGTTCCAGGACCCCGAGACGCAGGTCGTGATGGGCACCGTCCGGGCCGAGCTCGCGTTCCCACTCGAGAACCAGGGCCGGCCCCCGGGCGCCGTCGCCCGCGGAGTCGAGGAGGCCGCGCTCGCGCTCGGGATAGGCGAGCTGCTCGAACGGCCGACCGGGGAGCTCTCCGGCGGCGAGCTGCAGCGGGTGGCGCTCGCTGCCGCGCTCGCCGGCGACCCGGCGCTGCTGGTGCTCGACGAGCCGACCTCGCAGCTCGATCCCGTCGCCGGCGACGAGCTGATCGGAGTGCTGCGCCGGCTCAACGAGGACCGGGACACCGCGATCCTGCTGGCCGAGCACCGGCTCGAGCGGTGCCTGGGCGCGGCCGATCGCGTGGTCGCGCTCGAGCGCGGCCGCGTCGTCTGCGACGCGCCACCGGCCGCGTTCCTCGAGTGGGCGATCGCGGAGGCGCCGGAGCTCGCGACCCCCGGCGCGCGACTGCTCTCGGGCGCGGGACTGCGCCCCGCACCGAGCGTCAAATCCGCCCGCGCCGCCCTCCGAAAGAAAAGCCTCCTTCCGGAGGTGGACGACCTAGAGCATTCAGAGAGTCCTCAAAAGCGTCCACGGCGCCGCCCGAAGGACGCGGCGCTGCGGTTCGACGGCGTGTGGCATGAGCTACGCAACGGACGCGCGATCCTCCGCGCGGCGTCGCTCACGATCAGCCCCGGCGAGCGGGTCGCGCTGATGGGCCGCAACGGGGCCGGAAAGTCGACGCTGCTGAGGCACGCCGCCGGCCTGATGAAGCCGACGCGCGGGCGGATCGCCACGTCCGGCCGGGTCGCGCTGCTGCTCCAGAACCCGACCGACTACCTCGTCCACGAGACTGTCAGGGAGGAGGCGTCGCCGCCCGCGCTACGCAAGGCGGGGCTCGACCCCGACGCGTTCGCCGATCGCCACCCACGCGACCTCTCGGGCGGGGAGAAGCAGCGGGTTGCGCTCGCCGTCGTGCTCGATCACCCCGACGGCCAGGCGCCCGCCGTCGTCTGCCTCGACGAGCCGACCCGCGGCATGGACCGCGCGCTCAAGCACGAGCTCGCGGCGCTGCTACGCGGGCTCGACGCCGCGGTGCTCGTGGCCACGCACGACCCGGAGTTCGTCGCCGAGCTCGCCGACCGCGTGGTGCTGCTCGCCGACGGCGCCCCGATCGCCGACGGGTCGGCCGCCGAGATCCTCGCGACCGGGACGTACTTCGCGACCGAGACAGCTCGGATTCTGGGCGGCGCGGGCGGCGCGCTGACCCCGGAGGACGGCGTGGCGGTGCTGACCGAGACCACCCATGCGGAGGTCCCCGCGTGAGCTGGCAGCTCGGAGCGTTCGCGATCCTCGGGATCGGGCTGCTTGGCGGGTTCGCCTGGTACGAGCGCACCCGCCCGGACGCCCGGATCGTCGCGCTGGTGGCGACGCTCGCCGCGTTCGCGGCGCTCGGGCGGATCGCGTTCGCGGCGATACCGAACGTCAAGCCGACGACCGACATCGTGCTCGTGTCCGGATACGCGCTCGGCGCCGGGCCGGGGTTCGTGGTCGGGGCGCTCGCCGCGCTCGTGTCGAACTTCTTCTTCGGCCAGGGACCGTGGACGCCCTGGCAGATGGCCGGTTGGGGAGCGACCGGGCTGATCGGGGCGGGGCTCGCGGTCGCGACGAGGGGCCGGATCGGCCGCTGGCCGCTCGCGATCGTGTGCGCCGTGGTCGGGTTCGGATTCACGGCCCTCCAGGACCTCGGAGACTGGGTCACCTACAGCGACCACAGCCTCACACAGCTCGGGGTGTACGTCGGCAAGGGGATCGGCTTCGACGCCGTGCACGCTGCCGGGTGTTTCGTGTTCGCGCTCGCGTTCGGGCCCGCGCTGCTGCGGTCGATCAGGCGGTTCACGACCCGGCTGCAGGTGCGGTGGGTCGCGCCGAGCGGGTCGGTGGTCCCGATTGGGGTCGCGGTCGTCCTCGGCGCCGCCGCCACGCTCGCCAGCCAGCCGGGCCAGAGTCGGGCCGGGGCAAGCCCGACGACCTACCTGCTGTCCGCCCAGAACGCCGACGGCGGGCTCGGCGGCGCGCCCGGCCAGGCGTCGAATCAGCTGTACTCGGGCTGGGCGGCGCTCGGGCTCGCGGCGGACGGGATCAACCCGCAGCGAGTGGTCAAGGACGGCCACAGCCTCGCCGCCTACGTGGCCTCAGACCCCGAGACGGACGCGGGATCGCTGGAGCGCAAGATCCTCGCCCTCAGCGCCGCCGGGCTCCCGGCCTCGAGCACCGTCGCCGCGCTCGAGGGCCACATCGGCGCCAACGGCTCGGTCTCCGAGCAGACGAACCTGACCGCGTTCGCGGTGCTCGCGCTCAAGGCGGCCGGGGTCGCGCCGTCCGCGAGGACGCTCGGCTGGCTCGCCCGTCAGCAGGACCGAGACGGCGGCTTCAACTTCGGCACCGCCGGCGGGACCAGTGACATCGACGACACCGGCGCCGTGCTCGAGGCGCTCGACTCGAACGGGCGCGCGGCCGAGTACATCGAGCGTCACCAGAACCGCGACGGCGGCTTCCCGAGCCAGCCGGGCGAGGACTCGAACGCCCAGTCGACCGCTTGGGCCGTGCAGGGCCTGCTCGCCGCGGGCACAGGCGCGGGTGCCGTCGACCGGGCGCTCGGCTACCTCGGCTCGCTGACCGCGCCCGACGGCCACGTCCGCTACTCGCGGTCGAGCGATCAGAGCCCGGTGTGGGTTGCCGGCGAGGCGCTGATGGCACTCGCCCGCAAGCCGCTGCCGCTCGCCGCCGTGCCGCTGCCGGCGACCCACCACGCCGCGCCGAGTCGCCCCGCGACCCATGCCCAAGCGGCGCAACATCACCGGCCGGCACGCTCGAGCGCCCGCGCTCCGACGCACTCCGCGCCCACCCCGCGCGTGCACGTCTCGAGCGGCTCGCTCGCGCTCGCCGGAGACATGGGCGTGCTCGCCGCGCTCGCGTTGGCGCCGATCGGCGTCGGTTAGCCCTACGAGCTGAGCTGGAGCCTCAAGCTCGTATAAATCGCTAGCCTCTCGCGCCCGATGCGGGTCGGAGTCCCCAAGGAGACGGCGGAAGGCGAGCGACGTGTCGCGCTCGTGCCCGAAGTGGTGGGCAAGCTGACGCGCGACCCGGCCGAGGACGGCGCGGAGCGGATTGAGGTCGTCGTCGAGCGCGGCGCCGGCGCGGGCGCGCTGCTCCCGGACTCCCAGTACGAGGAGGCGGGTGCGCGGATGACGGAGGACCCCGGCGAGGTGTGGTCGTCGGACGTCGTCGTCAAGGTCGCGGCGCCCTCCCAGGACGAGATTCAGCGTCTGTCGTCGGAGACGACGCTGATCGGCTTCCTGCAGCCCCTGACCAACGCCGACGCCGTCCGCGGGATCGCCCAGTCCGGCGCGACGAGCTTCGCGATGGAGTCGATCCCGCGCATCAGCCGCGCGCAGTCGATGGACGCGCTCTCGAGCCAGGCGAACATCTCCGGCTACCGCGCCGCATTGATCGGTGCCCAGGAGCTCGGCCGCTTCTACCCGATGCTGATGACCGCCGCCGGCACGATCCGCCCCGCGACCGTGCTCGTGCTCGGCGCGGGGGTCGCCGGGTTGCAGGCAATCGCGACCGCCCGCCGCCTTGGGGCGGTGGTCCAGGGGTTCGACGTCCGCGCCGCCGTCAAGGAGCAGGTCGAGTCGCTCGGCGCCAAATTCCTCGAGTTCGAAAGCCTTAATCAGGACCTGGAGGGCGCCGGTGGGTATGCCAAGGAGCTGACCCCCGAGCAGCAGCAGCGCCAGCAGGAGCTGATGGCCGAGGCGATCGGGAAGGTCGATGTCGCGATCACGACGGCGCTCGTCCCCGGGCGCCGGGCGCCGATCCTCGTCACCGAGGAGGCCGTCAAGCTGATGAAGCCGGGCTCGGTCGTCGTCGACCTCGCGGGCGAGGCGGGCGGCAACTGCGAGCTGTCGGAGCCCGGCCAGACGATCACCGTCCACGACGTGATCATCACCGCGCCGCTGAACGTGCCGAGCACGATGGCCGAGCACGCCTCCCAGCTCTACGCGCGGAACATCGAGGCGCTGCTCGGGCTGATGATCAAGGGCGGCAAGCTCGAGCTCGACTTCGAGGATCAGGTGATCTCCGGTGCGTGCATCACCCGAGGGGGAGAAATCGTCAATGCCGCCGCCAAGGAAGCGGCGAGCACCCCCGCCGCTTCTAGCTAGGAGGACGTCGTGACACTCGTCACCGAGATCGCAATTCTCGTGCTGGCCGGATTCGTCGGCTTCGCGGTGATCTCGAAGATCCCGAACACGCTGCACACACCCCTGATGTCGGGTACCAACGCGATCCACGGGATCGTCGTGCTCGGCGGTCTGCTGCTGATGCACCTGGCAACCGGCTGGCTCGAGCACCTGCTGCTGTTCGTCGCGATCACGTTCGGGATGATCAACATCATCGGTGGGTTCTTCGTGACCGACCGGATGCTCGAGATGTTCAAGCGCAAGCCGGATCCGGAGCCGACCGCCGAGCGCGCCGAGCAGGAGGACAAGCAGCAGTGAGCGCCGGCACGATCTTCCTGCAGCAGCAGAACTTCATCGACGTCTGCTACATCGTCGCGTTCTCGCTGTTCATCCTCGGGATGAGCGGGCTGACCGGACCGCGCACCGCGGTCCGCGGCAACCTGATCGCCGCGACAGGCATGGCGATCGCGATCGTCGCGACGCTGCTGACTCCGCACGTCTGGGACGGCTCCTCGACGCCGATCCTGATCATCCTCGCGCTGCTGCTGGGCACCGCGATCGGGCTTCCCGCGGCGCGCCGGGTGAAGATGACCGCGATGCCGCAGATGGTCGCGCTGTTCAACGGCGTCGGCGGCGGGGCGGTGGCGATCATCGCGTGGGTCGAGTACCGCCACCACTTCGGCGGCGACTACACGCTGAAGGTTGAGATCCCGTCGCTGTTCGCGGCGATCGTCGGCTCGATCTCGTTCTGGGGCTCGAACATCGCGTTCGGCAAGCTCCAGGCGATCCTCCCGAGCCGCCCGATCAAGCTGCCCGGCCAGGCGATCATCAACGGTGCGCTGTTCGTGATCGCCGTCGCCAGCGCGATCATCCTCGCCTCCGGTACCCACTCCCAGGCGCTGTTCATCCTCGGGATCCTGGTGACGGCGGCGCTGCTCGGGAACATGGTGGTGCTCCCGATCGGCGGCGCCGACATGCCGGTCGTGATCTCGCTCCTGAACGCGTTCACGGGGCTGTCGGCGGCGGCGACCGGAATCGCGCTGAACAACACGGCGCTGATCGTCGGCGGGATGATCGTCGGCGCCTCGGGAACGATCCTCACCAACCTGATGGCGAAGGCGATGAACCGATCGGTGCCCGCGATCGTCGCCGGTGGCTTCGGCGGCGAGGTCGCGGCGCCCGCGGGAGGCGAGGACTCCGACCGCGGGCCGGTCAAGTCGACCACGCCCGACGACGTCGCGATCCAGCTGTCCTACGCGCGCCAGGTCGTGATCGCCCCCGGGTACGGGATGGCGGTCGCGCAGGCGCAGTACGCGGTGCGCGACCTCGAGAAGGCGCTCGAGGACAAGGGCGTCAGGGTGCTGTTCGCGATCCATCCGGTCGCCGGGCGGATGCCCGGGCACATGAACGTGCTGCTGGCCGAGTCGCAGGTGCCCTACGAGGCGCTGAAGGAGATGGACGAGGTCAACCCGGAGTTCCAGCGGACCGACGTGACGCTCGTGATCGGCGCCAACGACGTCACCAACCCGGCCGCCAAGAACGAGCCAGGCTCGCCGATCTACGGGATGCCGATCCTCGACGTCGACAAGTCGCAATCCGTGATCGTTCTCAAGCGCTCGATGGCCTCCGGGTTCGCAGGGATCGACAACCCGCTGTTCTACGAGCCGCAGACGAGCATGCTGTTCGGCGACGCGAAATCGAGCGTGAGCGAGATCACCGCAGCGATCGCGGCCTTGTAGTTAGGATCCCGCGCTATGCCAATGGATCAGAGCCGCCTGAAGTCAATCCCGATCTTCTCGGACCTGTCCGACGAGGAGGCGCACCGGCTGGCCGCATTCGCCACCGAGCAGAGCATCGCCGAGGGCCAGATCCTGATGAAGCAGGGTGACTACTCGGTCGAGCTGATCGCGATCGAGGAGGGGAGCGCCGACGTGATCCAGGACGGCACCAAGATCGCCGAGCTCGGCAAGGGTGCCCTGATCGGCGAGATGGGGCTGTTCGAGCGCCGTCCGCGCAACGCGGACGTGATCGCGACCTCGCCGATGCGGGTGATCAAGCTCACGCACTGGGAGATCCGCCGGATGTCCGAGGACACGATCGATCGGATCCGGCAGGTGATCAAGGAGCGCGAGGCGGCCGGCGTCGCCGATCCCGCGCACGTCACCAACGGCGACTGAGCGCGTCGCACGGGGCCGTGTTAGCGGCCACACGGCCGCGATTTTCTGATAGGTTCGCACGCGCCGAATCCCCGGAATGCCGCCCCGGGGAGCGGGGAACCCAATTCGTTGGGGCGAGTCTCGCGGTGGTCCGCAAGATGCGCTCTGAAGTAGAGCGCTAGCCCGTCAGCTAACTCCGCAGGCTAGAGGCGATCTGCAATACCGCCCTCGTGGAGCGCCGCGCTTGCGGGTTTTTTCCAGCTTTCCCGGACAGAAGTTGCGCAAAGGCACACGGCAGCGGGGAGTCGGCGCGCGGTGCGCCGAACGTGGGGAAACGATGCACCGCATGCGCGCCACGCTGATCGCTGCCTGTGCCGTCGCCCTCGGGCTCGCCGCGACCGCGCCGGCTGCGCTGGCGGGCGGATCCAGCGGCGGCGCCGCGCTCGTCGCCAAGAGCCAGCCCAGGGGGATCCAGACCGCGAGCACCTCCGCCGCCGTGTTCACGCGCACGCTCCGCAAGGGCTCGACCGGCGCCGACGTCAACACACTCCAGAATTGGCTCACCGAGGTTGGCTACCTGGTCTCGATCGACGGCGACTTCGGACCACTGACGGCGGCGGCGGTCAAGGAGTTCCAGCTGAGCCACAGCCTGTCGCCAGCCACCGGGGTCGTCGGCCGCAGAACCGCTGCCGCGCTGCTCGCGGCGGTCAACTCCGCGGCGAAGAATGGCGTGGCGAAGTCGACCGGGACCGGCACGTCGACAAGCGGGCTCGTGTTCCCGATGAAGCCGCTCAGCCGGGTGCTCCCGCCGAGCAGTTGGTCGCTCGACCAGGGGATCGACATCGCCAGCGTGAACGGCGCCTGCGGCTCGCAGGTCCAGGAGGTCGCGATGGCCTCGGGAACGATCGTTCAGGAGGGGATCGACGGGTTCGGCCCCGCGGCGCCGGTGCTGAAGGTCGCGAGCGGGCCGTATGCGGGTCGCTACATCTACTACGGCCACGCGCTGCCGGCGCTCGTCAAGGTCGGCGCGCACGTGACGGCCGGCCAGCCGATCGCCGAGGTCGGCTGTGGTGACGTCGGGATCTCCTCGGGCCCGCACATCGAGATCGGCATCAGCGCGCCCGGCGGACCGCCCTGCTGCCCGGGCTACCAAGAGACGTCGCCCGCCTGGTACAAGGTCGTGCTCGGGCTGTACCACCAGGCCGGAGGCTGAGCCCCGGCGGAGGCCACTACCCTCCGCTCCATGATCGTCCGCGACCGCGCGCTCGACGTTCTGCAGAGCGAGCGCTTCGATCTGCTGGTCGTCGGCGGGGGGATCACCGGCGCCGGCGTCGCCCTCGATGCCGCCTCGCGCGGGTACAGCGTCGCGCTGGTCGAGAAGGCCGACTTCGCCTCGGGCACCAGCAGCCGCTCGTCGAAGCTCGTGCACGGTGGCCTCCGGTACCTGCAGAACTTCGACCTCGGGCTCGTCCGCGAGGCCCTACTGGAGCGCCAGCTGATGGTCAAACTCGCGCCGCATCTGGTCAGGCCACTGCCGATGGTCGTGCCGGCGTTCAATGGCGCACGGCCCGACCGGCTGGTCGGGATCGGACTGAACATGTACGACGTGATGGCGACGCCTGTGCGCGGGCGCCGCGGCTCGCGCCGGGACGACAGCTTCTGGAGCCCGGCGCGGCACCGGACGATCTCGGGCGAGCACGTCGTCGAGCTGCTCCCGGCGCTCGCCGACCGCCAGCCGACCGGCGGCTACCTGTTCTACGACTGCCAGACCGACGACGCGCGGCTGGTGCTGACGGTGCTGGGGGAGGCCGAGCGGTTCGGGGCGATCGTCGCCAACCGGCTCGAGGTGATCGAGCTGGTGAGCGAGAACGACGGCGGCTCTGCCGTCCGGGTGGCCGACAAGACGACCGGCGAGGAGCTCGTTATCCGCGCCGACAACGTGATCAACGCCACCGGCGTGTGGGCCGACCGGATCCGGCCCGAAGAGCTCCACTCCGAGGCCGAAGTCCCGAGGATCGCACCGAGCCGGGGCACTCACGTGACCGTCGCGCACGCCGACCTGCCGCTGGACGCCGGGGCGATCGTCCCGGCGGGGGAGGGGAGGTCGATCTTCGCGCTGCCGTGGCTCGGCCGCAGCCTGCTCGGGACGACCGACAACAACTACGAGGGCCAGATCGACCACGTCAAGCCGTCGGAGACCGACATCGAGTACCTGCTCGAGGCGACCAACGCATTCTTCGGCACAAAGCTGGGGTTCGACGACTTGACCGGCGCGTACGCGGGCGTGCGGCCGCTGATCTCCTCGGGCGACACGCGGAAGTCGGTCGACATCTCGCGCAAGGCCGAGCTGTACGAGACCTCGAGCGGGCTGATCACGATCACCGGTGGCAAGCTCACGACCTGGCGCCGGATGGCGAAGCTGGCCGTCGACCGGCTGGTCGAGCGCGACGGCCGGAACGCGCCGTGCCGGACCGCGGAGATCCCGCTCGGGCAGCCGGTCGAACCCGCGGCGCTGAATCCGCCAGAGGGCGTGCCGGCGGACTCGCTGGTCGCGCTCGCCGGTCGCTACGGGCACGCCGCCGAGTCGGTGCTGACGGTCGCCGGCGAGCGCGGCGAGCTCGCTCAGCCGATTCTGCCGGGGCTGCCCGACCTGCTGGCAGAGGCCGCGTTCTCGGCTCGTCACGAGCAAGCGGCGAGCGTCGGCGACGTGCTGCTCCGCCGGACTCGGCTCGGCCTGCTCGCGGGCCGCGAGCTGTCCGATTCCGGCTCGGACGCGCCGCGGCGTGTGGCCGAGGTGCTCGCGCGTGAGCACGGATGGGACGAGCAGCGCGCCGAGCAGGAGATCGCGAACTTCCATGAGGAAGCGGAAGCCGAGGGGATCGGGCTTAGGTGATCGCGCCCGCGCGAGCGCTCCGCACGACCCGCGAGACGCTCGAGCTTGGCGGGCGGCCCTGGCTGATGGGGATCGTCAACGTGACCCCCGACTCTTTTTCGGACGGGGGCGCCCCGCGAACGCTCGAGGAGCGGATCGATCTGGCGCGCGAGCTGATCGGCGCCGGCGCCGAGATCATCGACGTCGGTGGCGAGTCCGGAGTCACGAACCGCCCACCCGTCGACGCCGAGGAGGAAGCCCGCAGGGTCGTGCCGGTGATCGAGCACGTCGCGCACGAGCTCGGCGCGATCGTGTCCGTCGACACGTACAAGCCACACGTGGCGAGCGCCGCGATCGGAGCCGGCGCCGCGATCGTCAATGACGTCAGCGGACTGCGCGACCCCGAGCTGGCCGACGTATGCGCGCAGACCGGAGCCGGCCTCGTCGTGATGCACACGCGCGCGGCGCCCAAGCAGAAGCTGCTCGAGCCCTCCCTCGACGGCCACGTCGCCGAGGACGTCGAGCGCTTCCTCCACGAGCGGATCGAGCTCGCGGTCGAGCGGGGGATGGACATCGAGCAGCTGATGCTCGACCCCGGCCCCGACTTCGGCAAGACGCCCGCGCAGACGGTCGAGTCGCTGCGGGAGCTCGAGCGCCTCCACGCCCTCGGCCGGCCGCTGCTGCTGGCCGTCTCACGCAAGGACTTCGTCGGCGCGATCACCGCGCGGCCGCCCGCGGAGCGGCTCCCGGGCACGCTCGCGGCGGTCGCGTTCGGGGTCGACGCGGGTGCACACGTGCTCCGCGTCCACGACGTCGCTGCCGTATCCGAGTTCCTGGCGGTCCGCGCCGCGCTGAGCGGCGACGCCGATGTCGACCCGGGAGTCCGGCTGGCGGACGATCTCCGCTGGGAGCAGGGCTCCTAGCCGGGTCCTCCCGCCGGCTGGGCCGCTACATTGCCTTCACGAATCGCCGGCCGCTGCCCCAACGCGGCTGGAGCCAACCGATTTTCAACAGGAGGGGACGATGGCAATACTCGACCGTGAGTCACTTGAGCAGAGCCCGCTGGCTGATCTACACGCGATCGCCTCGGAGCTCTCGATCGACGGCTACCGCCGTCTGCGCAAGCCGCAGCTGATCGCCGCAATCCTCGAGCGCCAGGGCGGCGACTCGGGAAAGCCGGCAGCCGCCGACGGCGACGAGCCCGAGGCGGAGCGGCCGTCTTCACGGCGCCGCGGACGGCGGCGCAAGCCGGCCACCGCGAAAGCCCCCGAGGAGAGCCCGGAGCAGATCGAGAGCGAGCCCGAGCTGCCGCCCGGAGACGGTGACCGAGAGCCCAAGCGCCAGCCCGATGAGATCGTCGAGGGAGTCGTCGAGCTGCTCCCGAACGGGTCGGGGTTCGTCCGGGTCGACCCGCCCGAGCCGTCTGATCGCGACGTCTACATCTCCTCGGCCCAGGTCCGCCGGTGCGAGCTCGTGTCCGGCGACCGGGTGACCGGCCCGCGCCGCGCGCCGCGGCGCTCCGAGCGTTTCGCCGCGCTCGTCCGGATCGACACGGTGAACGACCGGCCCGCGACGGAGCTGGCCGATAGTGCCCGCTACGACGACCTTCCGGCGTCGTTCCCAAGCGATCAGCTCGAGCTCGCGACAGACGGAGACCCGACGATCAAGGCGGTCGCGGCGGCGACGCCGATCGGGCGCGGCTCGCGCGTGACGATCGCCGGTCCCGCGCAATCGGGCAAGACCGAGCTGCTGCGGCGCCTCGCCGCTGCGCTTGGCGGACGGGACGACCTAGAGCTGCGGGTGGTGCTCGCGGGCGTGCGCCCCGAAGAGCTCGCAGAATGGCGCGAGGGTCCGGTCGCACCGGCCGCTGCGGTCACGTTGGCCGCCTCGCAGGACGCTCAGTCGCAGGCGGTCGAGGGAACCGTCGAGCAGGCCCGCAGAATGGCGGCGCGCGGCGCTCACACGGTGGTGCTGATCGACACGGTTGGGGGGCTGCCGCCACAGGTCGGACGGAAGGCGCTGGCCGCCGCCCGCCACCTCGAGAACGGGTCGCTCACCGTAATCGCGACGGCGCCAGAGCCGCTCGGCGGCGAGACCACCGTGATCGCGCTCGATCGCGCGCTCGCGCGCGAGGGAACGTTCCCGGCGATCGACCGCGACGCGAGCTGGACGATGCGCGCCGACCTGCTGGCGGGCTGAGCGGGATAGGCTCCTCTTGAGAGAGAGGAGTGCAGTCAGATGCGTCAACTCACCGCCCTTGACCAGCAGTTCCTAGCGCTCGAGGACACCAGGCATTTCGGACACGTGGGCGCACTCGCCGTGCTCGATCCGTCGACGGCGCCTGGCGGGACCGTCACGCTGGTCGACCTCCAGGCCTTGATCGCCGAGCGCCTGCCGCTGGTGCCGCCGTTTCGCTGGCGCCTCGCCAAGGTCCCATTCGACCTCGACTACGACTACTGGATCGACGATGCGGACTTCGACCTCGATTTCCACGTGCGTGAGCTGGCGCTGCCGCCCGGGGGCGGCGACCGGGAGCTGGGGGAGCAGGTGGCGCGGATCTTCGCGCGGCCGCTCGACCGCGCGCGGCCGCTGTGGGAGCTGTACCTGATCCACGGGCTGCCGGACGGCCGGGTCGGCGTGATGACCAAGATCCACCACGCCGTGGTCGACGGGATGTCGGGCAACGAGATCCAGGGCGCGCTGCTCGATCTCGCTGCAGAGGGCCGCGAGCCGCCGCCACCGCTGAGCGAAGCGGCCGACTCCCGGCCCGGCGAGCTCGAAATGCTCGCCCGGGGGCTCGCGGGGCTGCCGCGATACCCGGTCCGGCTGCTGCGCTCGCTACCGCGCGCACTCCCGAATGTCGACGAGGTCCCGTCGCTCGGGACGATCCCCGGGCTCAAGCCCGCCGGGCGGCTCGCGGCCCGCGCGCAGCGCCTCGTCGGCGGCCGCAGCCGGGTGATCGGCCGCCAGGACCTGGTGCCGCCGAGGACTTCGTTTAACGGGCGGATCTCCGCCCACCGCCGGTTCGCTTTCGGGCGGCTGTCGCTGGACGAGGTCAAGTCGATCAAGAACCGCTACGGGTGCACGGTCAACGACGTGGTCGTGTCGATCTGCGCGGGTGCGGTGCGGCGGTGGCTGATCGCGCACAACGAGCTTCCGGCCGACCCGCTGGTCGCCCAGATCCCGGTCTCGGTCCGCAAGGAGAGCCAGCAGGGAACGTTCGGCAACCGGATCCTGCTGATGACCGCGCCGCTGTTCACAGACGAGCACGACCCCGTCCGCCGGCTGCAGAAGACCCACGAGGCGCTGGCCGAGATGAAGGAGCGCCACAAGGCGCTCCCGGCCGAGCTGCTCCAGGACGCCAACCAGTTCATTCCGCCGGCCGTGTTCTCGCGCGCGGCGCGGCTGACGTTCTCGATCGCGTCGAGCAGTCGCGGCCGCCCGGCATGGAACCTGGTGATCTCGAACGTCCCCGGTCCGCAGTTCCCGCTGTACATGGCCGGCGCGCGGCTCGAGGCCAATTACCCGATCTCGGTGATCACCGACGGGATGGGGCTCAACATCACGGTGATGAGCTACCGCGGGTCGCTCGACTTCGGGATCGTCGCCGACCGGGAGCAGATGCCGGACCTGTGGTCCCTGATGGACTCGCTCGGCGCGGCGCTCGACGAGCTCCGGCCCGCGGACGCCGAGCTCCCGGCCGAGACAAACGGCGGCAACGGCGCCGCCGAGCAGCAGGAAACGGTGGCCGACCGCGATGGCTGAGCAGTTCTGCGACGTCGGCAGAGGGATTAGCCTCTGCTACGAGACGTTCTGCGATCCCGCCGACCCGCCGATACTGCTGATCATGGGGCTGGCGACGCAGATGATCGCGTGGCCGAACGAGTTCTGCGAGGGCCTTGCCGGGCGCGGCTTCTACGTCGTGCGCTTTGACAATCGCGACTCGGGGCGCTCGACGCGCGTGCCCGGCGATCCGCCGCCGGTCGGGCAGCTGCTCACCCGACGGATCGATCCCGTGCTCTACACGCTGACCGACATGGCCGGCGACGCGGCCGCGCTGCTGCGCGAGCTCGAAATCGCTCCCGCGCACGTCGTGGGCGTCTCGATGGGCGGGATGATCGCCCAGACGCTCGCGGCCGAATACCCCGAGTCGGTGCGTTCGCTGGTCTCGATCATGTCGACGACGGGCAACCGCTGGAAGGGCCAGCCGGCGTTCGGGATCTACCGTTTCCTACTCCGCCGCGCTCCCTCGGATCGCGAGGCGTTCATCGAGTACCTCGCGACGCTGTTCCACGCGATCGGCTCGCCGGGCTTCCCCCGCGACGAGCAGCGGGTGCGCGAGATCGCCGCGCTCAGCTATGACCGCGGCCACGACCCATCGAGCTCCGGACGGCAGCTCGGAGCGATCGTCGCGTCGGGCGACCGGACCGCCGAACTGCACAGGGTCGCGGTCCCGACGCTCGTGATCCACGGCACGCGGGACAAGATGGTGCGCGCCTCCGGCGGCCGCGCCACCGCCCGCGCGATCCCGGGCGCCCGGCTGATGATGGTCGAGGGGATGGGCCACGACCTTCCGGAAGGCGCGTGGCCGCTCTTGATCGATGCGATCTCGTCGCACGCGAAGGCGGCCGACGAGGCGTTCGTGGCGAGCTGATCCTGCGCTCAGGCGCTTGCTGGGCGCGCGCCGGCGATTGTCACTTTCGCGATCCGGCCGCGGGCGCCCAACACCGCCCGCACGGGTGCACCGGGCCGGCCGGAGATGCAGTACGTGTACGAGTGCCCGGGTCGCGACACCGGCTGCCCGGCTCGGTACAGCACCGCTCGAGCGGTCTCGCCGACGCGGATCGGGCCGATCCCGGTGCGGGTGAACTTCGCGTGTGCGGGGAGGCAGCGCGTCGCCGGGACGCCGTCGGCCCGCTCCCACATCTCGAGGTACGCCTCGGCGCCCTGGAACATGCTGTTCATCAGCTGCGTGCCGCCGGTCAGCTGGAGCGAGTGCAGCCAGTCGGCGTACATGCCGTAGTTGGCGAGACCATCGGTGTTGAGGTCGAACGTACGCTGGCCCCACTGCTCGCGGCTGAACGTCACATTGCCGCCATAGGACTTGAACGGGTAGCTGATCGGCGTGTTCGACGGGCCCGGCTGCGCCCCGAGGCCGTTCTCATCCGAGCCCCAGCCGAAGCCGACGTGGTACGCGGCGTCCTTCACCGCCATATCTGATTTCCAAGTCGACACGAACGCGTTCGTCGGCTCGACCGGCGGGGTTACGAATCCGCCGGTCGCGTACACCTGCTTGAACAGCTGCGGGGAGGAGCAGCAGTGAGCGGAGACGACGCCCGAGTAGTGGCTCGCGGTGGCGATCGCGAGCGCGGCGGTCGCGGTCTTCGAGTCCATGTGATCGAGCTGGATCACCATGTGGCTCGCGATCATCCGCTTGGTCAGGTACGCGCCGAGGTCCGTCAGGCCGCGCGTGTTGCATTGCGGGCCGGAGCCATAGACGGGCGCGGGGCTGCCGTGGAGCATCGAGGCGAGCGGCCCGTTGACGAGCGTCGAGAGCGGCCCGCTCGGCGCGACCGACAGCTGTTCTGCGTCCTGGTCCTGTGCGGGGCACGGCTGCAGGGTCCAGAAGCTGCCCGTCTCCTCGCGGTTGCCGACGTTGATCACCGTCCCGATCGCGCCGGCGATCATCTTGGTGCCGCCGAACGCGTTGTCGAACTCGTGCACCGGGAAGAAGGTGCGCACGCCGAGCTGTTCGACGTGCTTGAGGCCGGCGTCGATCTGCGAGGTGTCGCACTGCGGAACGTCACCCGACTCGCCGCAGCCGAACAGCCGCGACACCTCGATCCCCTCGATCACGGCGAGCTTGCCCTGGTTGATCACGCGCCGGGCCTGGAACGGGTCGGTGACGAGCCTCAACCAGCCCTTCCCCGGGCCGCCCGACTGCGCGTCGATGTAGTCCTGGAGCGCGTGCAGGTCCCGGTCCTGGATATCGACGTTGGCCATGTCGTTGCACGGGTTGTGGCGCGTGGTCATCAGCGAGCAGAGCGCTTCGTTATCGACGAGGTTGGTAACCATCACCCGTAGGCCGGCCTTCCAGGCGCGTTCGATCCCGGTGTAGTAGTCGCCCTCCTCCGCCAGCGCGGTCGGGCTCGGCCACTCCTTGAAGGTGGGCCACCCGTGCATGTCGCTCGGACGCGGGGCGCCGCCGAAGTCGACGAAGTCCTCGAACTCGCCGTTGGTGCCCTGCTCCTGCTTGGCGCAGCTGGCGGGCAGCGCGTAGGGGACGCCGAACGGGCTGAACGGCGCGCCGCAGTGCCAGTCGCCCCCGAGGAAGTCGAACGCGGTCACGTGCGCATGGCCCTCGACCGTGCCGAGCACGCTCGCCTCCGGGCTCGCGCCGGCGAACGACGGCCCGGTCGCGTCGACCTGCGCCTCGGGGTACGTCGCGCAGCCGGTTGCCGGTGCGAACCGCACCGGGAGGTGCGTGGCCGTCGCCAGGTTGGTGAGCGTGAACCCGGCCTTCGGGCCGCCGTCGACGCGCCACTCCGAAGCGGAGCTCGGAGTGTTCCCGGCCTGCAGCGAGCCGCCGCCGGCGTCGTCCAGGTAGCCGCCCACGGTCGTGTACAGCAGGTACACGCCGAGCGCCGCCGCCTGCATCCGGACCGGCCCCGGTGCGAGCGCCGCGCCGCCCGGGGTCCGCAGCGAGTAGCAGCCGTGCACGAGCGAATACTTGGTCAGCGCCTGCGCGCGGGAGGCGGCCGCGGGGGTGGTCTTGGCCGCCGACCCGTGGAGCGACGTAAGTGCCGCGGCCGCGACCGCGGCGACGATGAGCAGAGCGCGCCTTCCCCGCACGGTCGCGCGATTATGCATGAACAGGGTGGTCACACTCGCCGGTTCGCGACGCGTAAGCTGCCCGACGGGGGCGAACCGGATGACGGACTACATCCTCGAACACCACCAGCGGGGCGAGCGCGATCGGCTGGCGCCGGCTCCCGTCGCTCCTCGCCGCAGCCGGACTCGAGCAGATCGAGGCGACAGCGGAGACGGCCCTCTACAACGGCGGCTCGCCGTGGTCGCTCTATTACAAGGAGACGATGGTGGAGCTGCGGTCATAGGGGCACGAACCGCCTGAGCTTGCCCGTGGCGGCGTGCCGGTCGATCCGGTCGACCGCGATCACGTTGATGATCGGCTCCGTCAGGCCGAAGCGCGCGAGCGACTCGACCAGGGCCATCGCCAGCTTCGGGACCTCGGGATCGCCGACGACCAGCACGTCGGCCCCGCCGGCTGTCTGGCGAACCTGGTACTCGGAGATCGCGGGGTCGGTGCCGAGCACGTGGCGGAAGGCGCTCGCCGGGATCGTCTCGGCGCCGTAGCGGAAGTCGTCGTCGCTGCGCCCGGCGATGTCCGACACGCGCGCGAGCGAGCTCCCGCATGGGCACGGTTCGCTCAACAGCGTCACCTCGTCGCCGAGGTCGTAGCGGATGAACGGGAACGTGAGGTTGGCGAGCCCGGTTGCGAGCGTGCGCGCAGCCGGCTGATCGGCCCCGACGGGCGTCCCGGACTCATCGACCCGTTCGAGGATCACCTCGTCTTCGCACACGTGCAGACCGTCGGCGTGACCGCACCCGACCGCTTGCACTCCGATCTCGGTAGAGCCCCAGAGGTTGTGCAGCGGAGCGCCCCAGGCGTCGTGGATCGCCTCGTGGTCCTCTTCGGTGAGCGGCTCCGAGTTGGTGCTGACGCGGACGGGGCGAATCTCGAGTCGCTGATCGAGCGCCGCGCGAGCGAGCCCGCCGATCACCGACGCATAGCCGACGAGATGGGTCGGGCGCGCGCGGGCGACCGCCTCCAAGAGCTCGTCGAACGGCGTCGCCGCCGGGATCACGACCGTCTCCACGTCGGGCCTGAGCGGCACGTCGAACAGCGGCGTGCTCGCGTGCGGTGGGGCGCCTGCCTCCAGCACGGCGAGCCGGGGACGCTCGATCCGAGCCGGTGCGCGGCGGTCCTCACGCGCCTGCATCCGCCAGGCGAGGCAGGCGAAGCTGACGAACGCGTCCCAATCCCAGACGTAGACGCCGCGGACACCGCTCGACCCGCCGGAGCTGAAGATCTGATCGGCGCCCGGGGTGTAGGAGAACCATCTTTCGGTGGCGAGGATCCGCTCGGCCTCGCTGCGGCTGAGCGCTGGGGCGGTGACGATCGCGTCCCACTCGTCCTGGGCGTCCTGCTTGGTCATCGGCTCCAGGCGGACGAGGTCATCGACGGTCGCACTCGACGGGTCGAGATCAGCCATCCGGCCGGCGTGGAATGGCGACCGCACCTTCGCGTAGGCGAGCAGGCCACGCAACCGCTCTGTGCGGTAGCGATCGATCCGCTCGCGCGGCCAGTCGACGCGCGCGACGTGGTCCTCGAGTGCGGCCCCGACCGCGTGTAGATGCGCGGCCCGCAGCCGCTCGTAGCTCTCGCTCAGCTCAGCCACTGCTCACAGATCCGAGCGACGTGGCGAGTGTCGGTGCCGCAGCAGCCGCCGAGCACGCGCGCGTGCTGCAGGTGGGGCTTGAGCGCCCGGTACTCGGCGCCGAGCTGATCCGGGTTCCCCGAGTCGAGCCCGGGTGCCTCGTCGAGCTCGGCGTGGCTCTTACGCGACGCGTTCGCCCGGATCCCGCCGAGCCGGTCGAGCCACGGGCCACCACGCTCGACCACGGGCCCGAAGTGCGTCGGGTGCGCGCAGTTGACCATGAAATAGAGGGCCTTCGCGGCTGTTTCGCCATCGACGAACGCGATCGCGTCCTGTAGCTCTTGGCTGCTCGGTAGGCGTCCGTCGGTCTCGACCGTGAACGAGACCGTCACCGGCACGCCGGCCTCGACCGCAGCGGCGACGATGCCCGCCCCCTCCTCGGCGTACGCGAGCGTGTAAGCGGCGACCATGTCGACGGCCGCGTGGGCGAACGTGGCGATCTGGGTCGCGTGGTAGCGCTTGGCCTCGTCCGGCGACATCAGGGTATCGGGGTGGTACGCGTCGCCCCGCGGCCCGATCGTCCCGCAGATCGCGATCGGCGTTTCGGCGGTCTCCTGTTCGGCGCGGACCTGCCCCGCCAGCGCTACAGCGTCGCGGTTGATCCGATCGAGGTCTTGGGCCGAGTAGCCGAGCTTCTCGCCCCAGTCGCTGTTCGCGCGCCAGGTCGGTGTGTCGAGCGTGAATCCGAGGCCGTGGGCGCGGGCGATCTCGAGATAGCCGCGGTAGTAGTCGACGAGCGCCTGCCGGCCGCTGTCGGTCTCGAGCAGCAGGAACGACGCGAACTCGGGCAGCTCGATGCCGCGCTCGAAGATCATCGTCGTCTCCATGCCGCCGTCGCCGATGAACAGCTTGTCCCGGTCCAGGCTGGGGATCCGTTCGGCGGCAGGCATCTAGCGGTAGGCGTCGGGCGCGTGCATGTGCTGCGCCCAGTCCTCGGGATCGTGGCCGAAGGCGACCACGGCGCCGGTCTCGGCTGCGAGGTCGCGCAGCTTGTGCATCGAGTGGTTGGCCTGGTCCTTGGAGTAGAGCGCGCGCGGGTGGGCCCGGCCCTCCCACATCTCGCGATTGTCGGAGGCGTCGGCCGTGAGCAGCATCGCGCCGGTCTGCTCGAGGTTCAGCAGCACGGACGCGTGGCCGGCCGAGTGGCCGGGCGTCTCGATCAACCGGAAGCTGCCGTCGCCATACAGGTCGAGCTCGCCGGACCAGGGTCGCCACTCGAGCTCGGGGCGGTCGAAGTCGGCGCGGATGTAGCCGGAGATTTCGGCGGGTTCGGCCGTCCGGGCGGCTTCGAGCTCGCGCTGGTGGACGATCACCGAGGCGTTCGGGAAGTGCCCGAGCGCGCCGGTGTGGTCGAAGTGGAGGTGTGTCTGGACGACATACGAGACCGCCTCCGGGTCGACGCCCAGTCCGGCGACCTGGGCCGCGCAGTGCTGCTGCTCGGTCATGTTCGAGATGAAGATGTCGGCCAGTCCGCCCAGATGGGCGTGCGGGTCGCGCGCTATCGCGAGCGGATTGCCGCCGTCGACGATCGCATCACCCTTCGGGTGGCGGATCAGGAAGAACGGGACGGGGACCTCGACGCCGCCCAGCGCGAGCGTGCCGCTGTCGAACAGGTAGACCTCCATGCCGTCGCAATCCTATGCGGACGGGATCGGTACGCCGTGGTCGCGCGCTCTAACCACAACGCTAAAAAGCGCCGCGAGTGAGAGTGCACGTGTAGCGATGTGGTCGCTATAGAGCCCTCAGCGCTACACGTTCGGCGGCGTGCTCGTCGCTTTGTAGCGATGTGGTTATCAGTACGCGGTCGATCGCGAGCGGTGCCGCGGCGAGGCCTTGTAGCGCGGACCCTGCCCCCGCAACCACAGCGTCTGGTCGACATCCGCCGTGCCGGACCCCGGCCGCGCGGCGACGATCAGCTCGACCGCCTCGACGGCGCACGCCCGGATCTCGACCTCCTCGGGCGACCCGTGCACGATCAGCTCCTCCCGGTCGATCCGAGCGACGAGCTCGGGGTCGAACCGCAGGATGCCGTCGAGCCTCAGCACGTGCGGGACGAGGTTGTCGGCGAACATCGTCAGCCGGTCGAGGTCGGCAGGGTCCCAGACACCGGCTCGGGCGAGGTCGGCCGCCGCGATCTGCGCGCGCTTGAGGAACGGCAGCGTCAGGCCGTCGTACGTGGAGGTGTCCGCGAAGCACTCCCAGCCGGCGAGCTCGGTGACCAGCGCGACGACCGAGCCCCCGAACGAGTCGACGAGCGCTGTGAAGCTGCCGCCGTACTCGGCGGACAGGTGGTTGCCGAAGTCGTTGAGCGAGGTGGCGAACAGGGCCATCAGCTCGTGGCCCGCGTCCTGGCCGAACACGCCGGCGAGCTCGTCGCTGCCGATCGCCGCGAGCTCCGCGGCGCTCCATGGCCCGCGCGACTCCAGTCGCTCGGCGACTCCTGCCGCGGTCGTCGCGTAGCCCGAGCGCCCGGGGGCCTTGCGCAGCGTTCCAGACCAGCCCGAGCCGAAGTTGATCGCGTCGAGCGTCAGCCAGAAGGCGGCCCGATGGTCGCGCGTTTCGCCACTCGGGTCGGGCTCATGCGCCGCGGAGCCGAGCGGCAGAGTCGCCGCGTACTCGGCGATCGCGCCGCGATCGATCGCCACGGAGCGGCTCCGCGAGGCCACCTCGGCGCAGGCCTCGCGCAGGCGGCTCAGGACGTCGGTCATCCGGTAACTAGGCGAGCGCTCCGGACGGCGTCAGTGCGATCACCGGGATCGGCCGGCTCGTCTGCTGCTGGTAGGCGGTGTAGCGATCCCGATTGTTCTCGTTGACCAGCTTCCAGAGCCGCTCGTAGTCCGGGTCCGAGCGCTCGATCACCCTCGCAGTTCCCGGTCCGCGCTTGCGCCCGACCTGCAGTTGGACCGCGGTGTCCGCCTGGACGTTGTACAGCCACCCCGGAGCCTTATCACTGCCGCCGTTCGAGGCGACGACCAGGTAGTCCTGGCCATCACGCGCGTACACGAGCGCATTCGTCCGCTGCTGCCCCGAGCGGCGGCCGGTCGTACCCAGCAGCAGCGTCGGCACGCCGAGCATCTTGTGGCCGATCCGTCCGTCGGTGGCCTTGTAGATCGTCTGCTGCCATCGCAGGAGCTGGCTCGTGAGGCTCATCGCGGGGGAGGCTATCTCAAGCTTCGCGACCACCTCCACCGCTACCGTTGAAGGCACCGATGACGCCGGAGCTCGCCGCCAACGTCGAACCCCTGCTCGAAGGGCTGAACGACCCCCAGCGGGAGGCGGTGACGTACCCCGGCGGGCCCCTCTTGATCCTTGCGGGAGCGGGCTCGGGCAAGACCCGAGTTCTGACCCATCGGATCGCGTATCTGATCGCGACCGAGGCGGCGCGGGCGAACGAGATCCTCGCGATCACGTTCACCAACAAGGCGGCGGGGGAGATGCGCGACCGGGTCGGCATGCTCGTAGGTCGACAGGTCCGCGCGATGTGGGTGATGACCTTCCACGCCGCATGCGCGCGGATGCTTCGGGCCCACGCCGACAAGCTCGGCTACACGCGCCAGTTCACGATCTACGACCAAGCCGACTCGCGGCGCCTGATCAAGCGCTGCCTCGACGAGCTCGGAATCGACCCGAAGCGGTTCACCCCGGCCGCAGTCGGCTCGCAGATCTCGTCGGCGAAGAATCTGCTCGAGGACGCCGACGGTTACGGCCAGAAGGTCGGGTCGTACTTCGAGCAGACGGTCGCCGACGTGTATCGCGAGTACGAGCGCCAGCTGCACCGCATGAACGCGATGGACTTCGACGACCTGCTGGTGCGGGCGGTCAACGTGCTCGAGCTGTTCCAGGAGGTCCGCGACGGCTACTCGGGCGGGTTCCGGCACATCCTCGTCGACGAGTACCAGGACACCAACCGCGCCCAATACCGGTGGCTGCAGCTGCTGACCAACGATGACCGCAACGTGCTGGTCGTCGGCGACGATTCGCAGGCGATCTATGGCTTTCGCGGGGCCGACATCCGCAACATCCTCGAGTTCGAGGACGACTTCGTCGACGCGCACGTGGTCAAGCTCGAGCAGAACTATCGCTCGACCCAGCACATCCTCGACGCGGCCAACGCCGTCATCTCCAACAACCGTGGCCGCAAGCCCAAGAACCTCTGGACGGACCTGGGTCAGGGCGATCCGCTCAAGATCCGCGAGCTCGACGACGAGCACGCCGAGGGACGGTTCGTCACGGGCGAGATCGTGCGGCTGCTGGACGAGGGCGTCTCGCGCGCGGAGATCGCGGTCTTCTACCGGACCAACGCGCAGTCCCGGGTGCTGGAGGACACGCTCACCCGCGCGGAGATCGCCTATCAGGTCGTCGGCGGCACGAAGTTCTACGACCGCGCGGAGATCAAGGACGCGATCGCATACCTGCAGGTGCTCATCAATCCTCAGGACGCTGGGTCGTTCACCCGGATCGTGAACAGTCCCAGGCGGGGCATCGGGACCACGTCCGTCTCTCGGGTCCTCTCGCACGCGAACACGATCGGGACCCCGATCTGGGACGCCGCTTCGGAGCCCGAGCAGGTCCCGGGCCTCGGCGGGGCGGCGGTCAATGCGCTCAGGCGGTTCATGGGGACGATGCACGTGCTGCGCGAACGGGCCGAATCCGGCGCGCCCGTGGCCGAGGTGCTGAAGGACGTCCTGCGCGAGAGCGGCTATCTGGACTGGCTCGAGGCGGAGCGCACGATCGAGGCCCAGGGCCGGATCGAGAACCTGGAGGAGCTCGTCAACGTCGCCGCCGAGTACGACGAGACCGAGGCCGAGTCGCGCTCGCTCGAGCAATTTCTGGAACAGGTATCGCTGCGCTCCGACGCCGACGAGCGGAGCGACGACGAGGGCCTCGTAACGCTGATGACGCTCCACAACGCGAAGGGCCTCGAGTTCGGAATCGTGTTCATCATCGGCTGCGAGGAGGGGGTGTTCCCGCACTCGCGGGCGCTCGACGAGGGCGGACTCGAGGAGGAGCGCCGCCTCTGCTACGTCGGCATCACGCGCGCCGAGCGCGATCTCTACATGACGTACGCCCGCACCCGGAGCGTGTTCGGCGCGCGCAACTGGGGCGTGCCGAGCCGGTTCCTCAATGAGATACCTGCGGGGCTCACCGATCGCGAGGAGCAGCGGCCGACATTCGCCGGGATTCGCGCGCGGGCGACGTCATGGAACTCCGGCGGCGGCTCGTCGCAACCCGAATGGTCCCGCGATGACCCGGCGCCGGTCGGCTTCCGCATGGGCGAGGACGTCGTCCATCCGACGTTCGGCGAGGGCGTCGTGACCGGGATCGAGCCGGGCGGGATCGTCGTGATCCGCTTCAGCAAGGACCGCTCCGAGCGCAAGCTCGTCGCCGACCTCGCGCCGATCACCCGACGCTGAGAAATCGACCGCCTAGAACGGCCGGTACCTGCCGAAGCGTCGCCGCCCTGGAGCCGGCGCCTGAGCGCCCAGTAGAGAGCGCCGTCCCGGCGATCCTCTAGCGTCCCGACCGATGGCAGCGACGATCATCGATGGCCGTGAGGTCGCGGCGCAGGTGCGTGCGGATGTGGCGCGCGACGTACAGGCGATCGCCGACCGTGGTGGCCGGCTGCCCGGGCTCGCGACGATCCTCGTCGGTGACGACCGGGCATCGGCGATCTACGTCGCCAACAAGCGCAAGGCATCCGCCGAGCTCGGGATCGCCGACTTCCACCGGCAGCTCCCGGCCGACTCGAGCCAGGCCGACGTCGCCGGACTGATCGAGGCGCTCAACGCCGACACCGGCGTCAGCGGCATCCTGCTCCAGCTCCCGGTTCCGGACGGACTCGACGGCGCCGCGCTGACGGCGGCGATCTCGCCCGAGAAGGATGTCGACGGACTCACCCCGATCAGCGCGGGACGGCTGCTGCAGGGCACCCGGGGCCTGCGGCCATCCACCCCGATGGGGATCATCGAGCTGCTCGATCGTTATGGCGTCGAGCTGGAGGGGGCCGAGGCGGTCGTGGTCGGGCGCTCGAACCTCGTCGGCAAGCCCGTCTCGTTGCTGCTCCAGCAGCGCAACGCGACCGTGACGATGTGCCATTCGCGGACGCGGGACCTCCCGGCGGTATGCCGGCGCGCCGACGTGCTGGTCGCGGCGGTCGGCGTGGCGTCGCTGATCGGCGCCGACTACGTCAAGCCCGGCGCGACCGTGATCGACGTGGGCATCGACAGGACCGAGCACGGACTGGCCGGCGACGTCGACTTCGACGCCGTATCCGAGGTGGCCGGGCTGATCACTCCGGTCCCGGGCGGCGTCGGTCCGATGACGGTCGCGATGCTGATGCGAAACACGCTGGCGGCCGCTGAGCTCCAGCGGAAGTAGACCGAACCTTGGCGAGAGTCCGCGCAGACCCGCGGGCGGCGCTCACCTACGGAGAGGTGATCGCGGCCGTCTCGGCGCTGCTGCTTTTGATCTTGATGTTCGGGACGAAGTGGTACGGGGTCGCCGGGATCCCGGGCACCTCTGCGCACGCTCAGGCGGTCACGACCCAGAACGCGTGGGGCTCGCTGAGCGTGGTGCGGTGGGTGATGCTGTTGACGATCCTCGCCGCCGGGGCGTCGGTGCTCGTCCACCTCGTCGACATCTCCCGCAGCACGATCGCGCTGATCCGACTCGCGGTGGCGCTGCTGGGATCGCTGACGGCGGTGCTGCTGACCTGGAGGGTTCTGATCGACCTCCCGTCGCCGTCGGACGTGGTCGACCAGAAGCTCGGGGCGGTGGCCGGCCTGGTGTGCGCCTACGGGATCGCGGTCGGCGGATTCGAGGCGATCAGAGAGCAGCGCGCAAGGGCGAGGGAGTCGATCCAGGTGGCGCGATCACAAGATCCCGTGGTTTCGGCTCGCGCGCGGCGGTAGTGTTCGGGTGGCCCGGCCTACCGGCCGGCAGGCAGGAGGGGGACGATGCGTATCGAATCTGTAGCCCTGACCACTGTGCTCCTCAGGAGGGGGTTACTGTGAACCCGGAAAATGTCCGTCGCGGCGAATGGCTTGTCGGCGGTCTTGCTTTGTTGCTGGTGCTGGACCTGTTGATCCTGGCGTGGTTCTCGTTCGGGGGCACCGTCACGGTTGGCTCGACGTCGATCTCGTTGAACGGATCGCTGACGGCCACCGACGCTCCGGACGGATGGCTCGGCTTTCTGGCCGTGATCTCGTCCGTCCTGATCATCCTCGATCTGGTGCTCGAGCAGGCATCGCCGCAGACCTCGGTGCCGGCGATCGGCGGCAGCCGGGCCAGCACCCGGTTCGTGCTGGCGCTCGCCACCGGGCTGTTCATGGGTCTGAAGTTCATCTTCCACCTCGGAAGCTTCAGCAACCTGGGGATCGGCTTCTGGATCGGCGTGGTGCTCGTGATCGCGCTCATCTACTTCGCGTATCAGGCGCGCAACGCGACGGCCGTCGCGCCGCGTCGCACCGGGCCTGCCGCTCCGAGCGGTGGTTCGGGATCGTCGGGCCCGCCGGCGCCTTGAGAGCTTCGGTATAGATCGCGGATGAGCTTCGATTTATCGAGGCTTCGCCGCGGCGAGTGGATCGTTGGGGCGGGCAGCGTCGTGCTGCTCGCCTCGATGCTCGTCCTGCCCTGGTATCAGGTCGGGTCGCACACCGTCACCGGCTGGAATGCGCTGATCACCTTTCGCTGGTTCGCCGTCGCGACGCTCGTGCTCGCGGGGGCGATGCTGTTCTTCCAGGCGACCCGCCGCGCGCCCGCGATCGGACTCACGCTGAGCGTGTTCGTCGCGTTCTTTGGCGCGGTCACCGCCGCGTGGCTGATTCTGCGGGTCGGGATCGATCCGCCGACGGGCCGAAAGATCGGTGGTTGGGTGGGCCTGGCGGGCGCGCTCGCGATCATGTACGGAGGCGTCTCCGCGTTGCGTCGCGAAGGTCTCCCGCCGCGGGACGCGCCGGCCTCGATCCCCACGATCGAACCCTGGTCTGACGCCCGTTCCTAGAATTGCGGCTCGGATGCTCGAGCGCGCCCAGGTCCTTCACGTCGCCCGCCTTGCGCGCCTGCAGCTGAGCGAGGCCGAGGTGGAGCGGATGGGCGCCGAGCTGTCGAAGGTGCTCGACCACATCGAGAAGATCCGCGAGCTCGACCTCGAGGGTGTCCCGCCGACTTCTCACGTGGTCGACGTGACCGGCGTGCTGCGGGCGGATGAGCCGCGGCCGTGCCTTCCCGTGGACACGGTGCTCGAGCAGGCACCGGAGCCGGTCGAGACCAGCGCGGGCAGAGGCTTCGGCGTCCCCTCGCCCGGCCCGGCTGAAGAATGAGCGATCTACTCGATCTCTCCGCGGCCGCGGCAGCCGAAGCGATCCGCGCCGGCGAGCTCGATCCGGGCGAGCTGTTCGACAGCTACCGCCGGCGCGCCGAGCAGAACGAGCTCAACGCGTTCACCTGGGTGGCGGAGACGCCGGCCGCGAACGGGGCACGCATCGATGGTCCACTCGCCGGCGTGCCGGTCGCCGTCAAGGACCTGTTCTGCACCGAGGGGATCCCGAGCCAGGCGGGCTCGCGGATCCTCGAGGGATACCGCCCGCCGTACACGGCCACGGTGGTCCAGAAGCTGAAAGACGCCGGCGCGCCGCTGCTCGGCAAGACCAACCAGGACGAGTTCGCGATGGGCTCCTCGAACGAGAACTCCGGGTTCGGGCCGGTGCTCAACCCCTGGGACCGCGGCCGCGTGCCGGGAGGGTCGTCGGGCGGAAGCGCCGCAGCCGTCGCCGCCGGCCTCGCGCCGTGGGCGATCGGCACCGACACCGGCGGCTCGATCCGCCAGCCCGCGGCGCTGTGTGGGATCGTCGGCGTCAAGCCCACCTACGGTGCGTGCTCGCGGTACGGGATGATCGCGTTCGCGTCCTCGCTCGACCAGGCCGGCCCCCTGACCCGGGACGTGACCGACGCCGCGCTGCTGCTGCGGCAGATGATCGGACGCGACGCGTGCGACTCGACCTCGCTCGAGTACCCCGGCGAGATCGCGATGCCGGCGGCCGAGAACCTCCAGGGCCTCCGGCTCGGCGTGCCCGAGGAGCTCGCCGGGTCCGAGGGCGGCGTCGAGGCGGGAGTCCGCGAGCGGTTTGACCAGACGCTGAAGCTCGCCGAGCGGCTCGGAGCGACGGTCGAGCCGTGCCGGCTGCGCCACGCGCCGCACGCTCTCTCGGCCTATTACCTGATCGCGCCGGCCGAGGCCTCGGCGAACCTCGCCCGTTACGACGGCGTCCGCTACGGCCTGCGGGTCGGCGGCGACGGCGACCTGATCTCGATGTACAACCAGACGCGCTCGCACGGCTTCGGCGCGGAGGTCAAGCGGCGGATCATGCTCGGCACCTATGCGCTCTCGAGCGGCTACTACGAGGCGTATTACGGGACCGCGCAGAAGGTCCGCACGCGGATCTCGGAGGACTTCCGCGAGGCGTTCGACCGGTTCGACTTCATCGTCACCCCGACCAGCCCGTGGACGGCGTTCGAGCTCGGCTCAAAGACCGAGGACCCGCTGACGATGTACCTGAACGACTTCTGCACCGTGCCGATGTCGCTTGCCGGGATTCCGGCGGTGTCGATTCCGTGCGGGCTCAGCGACGGGCTCCCGGTCGGCTTCCAGCTGGCCGGCCCGGAGTTCAGCGAGGGCCGGCTGCTCGACGCCGCGTTCGCGCTCGAGCGGGCGATCGGGTTCGACGGGAGCGCGGCGCGGCAATGAGCGCCGTCGAGTACGAGCCCGTCATCGGCCTCGAGATCCACGTCCAGCTGAAGACGCGGACGAAGATGTTCTGCGCGTGCGACGTCACCTTCGGCGAGCCGCCGAACACGCATACCTGTCCGGTCTGCCTGGGACTCCCCGGGGCGCTCCCGGTCACGAACGAGCGGGCCGTCGACTTCGCCGTCCGGATCGGGCTGGCGCTCGGATGCGAGATCTCGGAGCGCTCGATCTTCCACCGCAAGAACTACTTTTATCCCGACAACCCCAAGGGCTACCAGATCTCCCAGTACGACATTCCGATCTGCCGCGGTGGCCATCTCGGTGACGTGAGGATCCACCGCGTCCACCTCGAGGAGGACGCCGCCAAGCTCACCCACCTCGGCCACAGCGGGCGGATCCACGGCGCGGATCGGAGCTGGGTCGACTTCAACCGCTGCGGCACGCCCCTGGTCGAGGTCGTCACCGAGCCGGACATCCACGACCCTGAGCACGGGCGCGAATGGCTGATCGTGCTGCGCGAGACGCTCCGTCAGATCGGCGTCTCGGACGTCGACATGTCCCAGGGGTCGCTGCGCTGCGACGCGAACGTGTCGGTGCGCCCGCTCGGGACCAACGAGCTCGGGACCAAGACCGAGCTGAAGAACATGAACTCGTTCGCGTTCCTCGAGCGCGGGGTGCGGCGGGAGATCGAGCGGCAGGTCGATCTCCTCCGGGGCGGCGGCACGGTCGTCCAGGAGACGCTCCACTTCGATCCGTCCAGCGGCGAGCTGACGCCGCTGCGCTCGAAGGAGGAGGCGCACGACTACCGCTACTTCCCAGAGCCCGACCTGGTACCTCTCCTCGTCACGCCGGCGATGCTCGACGGCGCGCGCGCCGAGCTCCCGGACGAGCTACCGACCGAGCACGCCGACCGGCTCGAGCGCGAGCTCGGCCTGAGCGCCGACCGCGCCCGGATGTTCGCGTTTCGCCCCGAGCTCGGCGCGTACTTCGAGCGGTCGCTGAGCGCGGCCGCGAACGGCGCCGACGCGACCGCCGTCGCCAACTGGATCGAGCAGCTGATCGAGCGGATCGGCTCGGACGCCGATCCGGCGAGCTCGCTGGTCGCTCCGGAGGCGCTGGCAGCGCTCGCCGGGTTGGTCGCCTCGGGCGAGGTCAGCCGCGACGCCGGGCGCGAGGTCCTCACGAAGCTCGTCGACGAGGGGGGAGATCCCCGCGCGATCGTCGAGCGCGAAGGCCTCGGCGCGCTTCGGGCCGACGACGGCGGCGAGCTGATCGCGATCGTGGACGCGGCGATCGCGTCGGACCCAGGCGCCGCCCAGAAGGTCCGCGCCGGCAACGCCAAGGCGATCGGGCCGCTGGTCGGCTACGTGATGCGGGAGACAAAGGGCCGGGCCGATGGAGGCGAGGTCCGAAGGCTGATGCTCGAGCGCCTCGGGCAGGCGTAGGATTCAGGCCCCGCCCGCCCCGACCCAGGAGGCCCGCCAATGTCGCGACTCATCCGCATGGACCAGACCGGGCACACGACGCTCGCGGAGTGGACCACCGAGGATCCGGCCAGCGTAGAGGCCGCCGTTGCCGCGTTCCGCGAGCAGCTCGATCAGGGCTATTACGCCGTCGTCTCGCACGGCGAGGGGCATGCCGAGCACGTCCGCGAGCTGCCGCTGGACGAGCCGACGGTGATCCTGCGCCACCCGATCGCCGGAGGCTAGTGGACCCTAGGCTCGTGGCCGAGCCCACTAGGCTGAGCGCCGCGGGCGCACCGGTCGTTTCGTGCGCCGGGACGCTGCCGGAGCTGGCAAGCGTCCACTGGCGCCCGCGCGTGAGCTCGCGGACGCTGACGCGCGAGGGCCGGTTGTGGACGTTCTGCACCGTCGCTGTGGTCGTCCCGTTCATCGCCATCGCGTTCGGGCTCGCGGCGGTCAAGCCGCTGCTGATCCCGATCTCGGTGATCGCGCTGGTGCACGCCTGGGCGATCCCCGAGCTGTACGCGGCGCGAGGCGCGGGCGTGGTCCGGCCTCGAAAGGCCGCCGGCGGGCCCGCGGAGCGCCGCGCGCTTGGGTTACTGGGGGATCTTGTCGATCACCCCGCGCGGGAGCTGCACGAGCGGACCGGGCTCCTGCTCGAACGGGGCGCGCTCGGCGTGTGGCTGATCGGCGAGGCGGGTGCACTGCTCGTCCGACCGCGCGGCAGGCGCGTCTACTGCTACTGCGTCAGGGCGGTCGACGCCACGCTGCCGGCCGGCGACCGGATCGCCCACCTGCTGCTCGCGCTGCGCGAGGACGAGGCCGGGTTCGCGACCGTGGCCAACCTCGCCTTCTCCGGCGCGCCCTGGAGGGTGCGCCGGCGCCTTGCCGCGCCCGCCCGGGACGCAATCGCGCCCGGAGTGGCCGCCGCTCGGGCGTAGGGCCCCGGGGACCAGCCCGCTTGATCAACTTTGTACCCAGGGCCAATGCGGCCTTTAGGCGGCGAGAGCATGATCCTCGCCATGACACGTCAAGCAGCAACCTCCAAGGTGATGCTCCTCGAGGACCGGCGCGCTGGCGCGGCCCCGACCGGATCGGCCCCGGTTCGGCGCTACCGGATCGCGCGGGTCCGCCCGGGCTCGACCCCCTCGCAGACGGACAAGCGCTTCGACTACCTGAAGCGCACCTTCGACTGAGCGCAGCCACGGCGAGAACCACTGCCACTGAAGAAATTTCGAAGCGGGCCCGAAAGGGCCCCGCGCCGGGCGGTACGCTTGTCGTATGGATACTGAAGTCGAAACGACCCGCGCGAAGCACCCGTCGGTTCTGCGGAAGGGGCTCGCCGGGGTCGTCTTGATCGTGGCCGTAGCGCTGATCCTCAAGCTCGTGATCGGATTCGTGATCGCGATCTTCTGGACGATCGTCGCAGTGGCGCTCGTGATCGCGATCCTCTGGGCAATCAAGACGCTCGTCTGGTAGGCCCGCCGGTGGCGGGCGAGGGCTATGTCGTCATCTGCCTGTTCTTTGGCTTGGCCGGGGGCGTGGTCGGGCGGACGAAGGGCAGTTCGTTCTTCCTGTGGTTCCTGATCTCGGCGGTGATCCCGATCATCGGCCTGGCGACGGCCGTGCTCTACCGCCGAGAGGACGAAGAGCCGCGGCGGCAGTGTCCCGGCTGCGGGAACGTGGTCAAGCTCCACGACGCGGTCTGCATGCGCTGCGGGACCGAGCTCGAATACCCCGAGGTCGTGATCCCGTCCGAGGCCGCCTCCCGCCGTCGCGTCGCCTAGCGCCGAACGGCGGAGGGGCCGAAAACCCCTGTTAGACTCGGCTTTTCCGAGGCGCGCGGAGGACTCGCGCGGACCCCGGAGAAGAGCCCCATCTCCGAGCCTGATGCGAAAGGAGGATGCCGCGATGCGAGCAGTCGACGCTTTGATGGAATGCCTGAAGGCCGAGGGTGTCGATGTCGTATTCGGCCTCCCCGGCGGCGCCAACCTCCCCACGTACGACGCGTTCTACGACGCCGGCATCCGGCACATCCTCGTCCGCCACGAGGCGGGCGGCGGCCACGCGGCCGAGGGCTACGCGAAGGCGACCGGCAAGGTCGGCGTCTCAATCGGGACGAGCGGCCCCGGTGCGACCAACCTGGTGACGCCGATCTGCGACGCGATGATGGACTCGGTCCCGGTGGTGTTCCTGACCGGCCAGGTGCGCACCGACCTGCTCGGGACCGACGGCTTTCAGGAGGCGGACACGATCGGGATCACGATGCCGATCGTCAAGCACAGCTTCATGATCCAGCACCCCCAGGAGATCCCGCGCACGATCCACGAGGCGTTCCACCTGGCCAGAACCGGGCGACCGGGACCTGTCGTCGTCGACATCCCCCAGGACCTCTCCCGCGCGGAGATCGACTACGAGCCGGTCACCGACGTCCATCTGCCCGGCTATCAGCCCACGATCGACGGCAACCAGAAGCAGATCCGGCTCGCGGCCAAGGCGCTGGCCAACGCGCGTCGGCCGGTGATCTACGCCGGCGGAGGGGTCGTCAGCGGCAACGCCGCGCCGGAGCTGACCGAGCTGGCGACCGCCGACAGGTTCCCGGTCACGTGCACGGTGATGGGCCTCGGCGCGTTCCCGGCGCCGCACGATCAGTGGCTCGGGATGCTCGGGATGCACGGCACGCGGGCCGCCAACTACGCGATGGACGAGGCTGACCTGATCATCGCGATCGGGGCGCGGTTCGACGATCGGATCACGGGCAAGCTGTCGGAGTTCGCCCCGCGGGCGAAGTTCATCCACATCGACATCGATCCGGCGGAGATCTCGAAGAACGTCCCCGCCCACATCCCGATCGTCGGCGACGCCAAGAACATCCTCCCGCGGCTGACCGCCGAGTACCGGTCGCTCGAGCCGGATCCGGGGCGGCTCGAGGAGTGGTGGACCCGGATCAGCGCCTGGCAGGAGCGCCACCCGCTCGGTTACGAGGACTCGAAGGACTCCGAGATCAAGCCGCAGTACATGATCGAGGCGCTCTACGAGGCGACCGGCGGCGACGCGATCGTCACGAGCGACGTCGGCCAGCACCAGATGTGGACCGCGCAGTACTTCCACTTCCCCGAGCCGCGCCGGTGGATCAACTCGGGCGGGCTGGGAACGATGGGCTTCGGGTTGCCCGCCGCGATGGGTGCCAAGGTCGGATGTCCGGACCAGACCGTCATCTGCGTCGCCGGCGACGGATCGGTCCAGATGAACGCCCAGGAGCTCTCAACCTGCGCCCAGGATGGGATCGCGGTCAAGGTGTTCGTGATGAACAACGGGTACCTCGGGATGGTCCGCCAGTGGCAGGAGCTCTTCTGGGACAAGCGCTATAGCCAGGTCGAGATGGGCCGGTGGCCCGACTTCGTCAAGCTCGCCGAGGCCCACGGCGCGACCGGCATGCGGTTCGAGGACAAGCGGACGCTCGTCGACGACATCCGCGCCGCGCTCGCGACCGACGGGCCCGTGCTTGCGGACGTCCGCGTCACGCGCGAGGAGAACACCTACCCGATGATCCCCGCGGGTCAGCCGGCCAGGAACATGGTCGGTTAATGGCCGTGGGAGAGCCCGGCACCAAGGAAGTCCTGTCGCTCGAGGAGCTCGATGCGGCCGTCGGCGTCCGCACCGGGCGCAAGCACATCGTCTCGATCCTCGTGGAGAACAAGCCCGGCGTACTGACCAGGATCTCTGGCCTGTTCGCGCGGCGCGGGTTCAACATCAACACGCTCGCGGTCGGGCCCACCGAGGACGAGCGCCTGTCGCGGATCACGCTGACGCTCGACGGAGCGCTTCACCCGATCGACCAGGTCACCAAGCAGCTCCACAAGCTCGTCAACGTGCTCAAGATCCGTGATCTCGAGCCCGAGGACACGCTCGCACGCGAGCTGGCGCTGTTCAAGGTCTCGGCCGACGGCCCCGCGCGGGCCGAGGTGATGTCGATCTGCGAGATCTTCCGCGCCAACATCGTCGACGTGACCCGTCGTTCGGTCGTCGTCCAGGTCATCGGCACGTGCGAGAAGATCGAGGCGTTCGAGCAGCTGGTCCGGCCGTTCGGGCTGATCGAGATGGCGCGGACCGGCGAGATCGCGATCTCGCGTGGCCGGGCCGAGACCTAGGGTTCTCGAAACCCGAGGGCGGCTCGAGCAGCTCGAGCGCCCCTTCGCCGCGGCGCTCCGTCGCGCCCGTTCGACCGGCGCCCCCGTGCTCGCCAGCGTCACCACCGCACTCGATGGCGTGCACGATCCCGCCGCGATCGCGGTCGCCTCGAGGCGACCGGGCGAGCCCTGGTTCTGCCTGGAGCAGCCGGATCGAGACGGGTGGGCGCTCGCCGCGCTGGGTTGCGTGCGCGCGCTCGAGGCGCGCGGCGAGCAGCGGTTCGAGTCGGTCTCGCGGCGGTGGCGGGCACTCGCGGCCGGCGCGGTGCGGACCGGCGGTGACGGGCCACCGGGCTCGGGGCTGGTGGCCGTCGGCGGCTTCGCGTTCGCGCCGGACGGGGGCGAGGCGGAGCAGTGGAGTGGATTCGAACCCGGCTCGCTGCACGTACCCGAGGTGTCTCTTGCCCGCAGCCGTGGCCGCACCTCGGTGACGGTCAACGTCGAGGCCGCGCCGGACGACACCGTCGAGGAGCTGGCGCAGCGCGCGACGCGTCGGCTGGAGCAGCTGCGCAGTGCCCCGCTGCCGCTGCTCGACCCGGCCCCGACGGGCGTCTACCGCGTCCAGAGCGCGATGCCACCGTCGCACTATGAGGACGCGGTCGCCGGCGCCGTGCGACGGATCCGCTCGGGCGAATTTCAGAAGATCGTGCTGGCACGGGAGGTCGACGTCCACGCGCCGGTCGATCACGACGCCGGCGCGCTGCTCGGTCTGCTGCGCGAGGAGTTCGGCTCCTGTTACGTGTTCGCGGTCGGCCGCGGCGACGGCGCGTTCGTCGCAGCCAGCCCGGAGCTGCTGGTGCGTCGCGAGGGACAGCGGGCGAGCACGGTCGCGCTTGCGGGCTCGATCGGGCGCAGCGCCGACCCGGCCGTCGACGACCACCTCGGCGAGCGACTGCTGCAGAGCGAGAAGGACCGCGAGGAGAACGCGATCGTCGCCCGGCGGATCGCGCGGGCGCTGCGCCCGCTCGCCGTGTGGGTGACGGCGGCGCCCGAGCCCGTGCTCGTGCGGGTGGCGAACATCCAGCATCTCGGGACGCCGATCCGCGCCCAGCTTGCCTCGCCGGTCAGCGCGATCGAGCTCGCCGGCGTGCTCCATCCGACGCCGGCGGTCGGCGGCGAGCCGCGCGCCGCCGCCGCCGCCCTGATCCCGGCGCTCGAGGGGTTCGATCGGGGCTGGTACGCCGGCGCGGTGGGCTGGACCGACACGGCCGGCGACGGCGAGTTCTGCGTGGCGCTCCGGTGCGCGCTGCTGCGCGGACCGATCGCGCGGCTGTACGCCGGCTGCGGAATCGTCGCTGACTCGCAGCCGGCGTCAGAGCTCGCTGAGACCGAGGTCAAGCTCGGCGCACTGCTACCCCCGCTTGCCGGCTAGATCGACTCGAGGATCTTCGCCTTCTGCGCGGCGAACTCCTCGTCGGTCAGGACGCCGCGGTCGTGCAGGTCGGCGAGCTTCGCGAGCTTGTCCGTCGGGTCCTGCGCCGCCGCCGCCCCCGCACCCGCCGCCGCCTGTGCGGCAGCCGCCTGCATGTCGGCCAGACTCTGGCCGCCGATCATGATGTTGGAACCGGCCGCCGGCGCGTTCGCGGTGACCGCGGCGATCAGCTTCTCGCTGGCCTCGTCCTTGGCGAGCGCGAACTTGGTCGGCATCCCGGGCGAGCCATACGCGTCCATCTGACGCTGCGCCGCCTGCATGTAGCGGCTCTTGTTCCCGTCGAGCGACAGATAGATGATCAGCAGCTGCCGGTCCTCGGGCAGGCCGGTCGTCACGTTCATCCCCTGCAGCTCGTTCCGCTTCGCTCTGAAGCTGGCGATGTCCCACTCGTGAAGCAGCTTGCCGGGGACGAGCTCGCCGCCCTTCTCCTTGTCCTCGATCGCGTAGACCTTGGTCGCGCTCGCCGCGAGGATGAAGCTGTTCGGCAGCCCACCGGTCTCCATCTGCTTCATCCCGCCCATCGTGCGGGGCATCATCGCGCGGCTCAGCCCTTTCGCCCCCTTCACGAATCCCCGGTTCACCGCGCCGACGCCGGCGGCCTCGAGCATCATGTCCTGGGTTGCCTGCTCGCACCGGCACGCGGCGTCGACCGGCTCGCCGACCACCTTCGACGCGACGCTCGCGGCCTGCTCGTTCATACCAAGGTCGTCCTGGGTCAATGGCTTCATCTCTGATCACCCCTCGGGTCCCGGGCGCCGGTTCGTCCAGCACCACGAGAGCCACCTTAATCGCGTAATCGCCCAAGTCCAGAGGTCCGAGACCGGAACGAGACCACAACGAGACCGCGATTCTGAGATCCGGCTGTAGGTTCGCCTCAGGTTCCGCTTCACGGGCTAACCCAAAGACAAGGAGAAGGGGCAATGGGACTACTGGATCGAGTCAAGAATGCGCAGCAGCAGGCTGCCGGGGCGATGGCCGGCGCGGGCGGCATCGGTGGCATGACTGGCGGCGGCGACATGCAAGCCCAGATGGCTGCCGCTCAGCTTGCGAACAAGCTCGGTGCCCAGGGGGTCGAGGCATCGGGAGTGATCAGGGCGATCCGTCCGAGCGGTGAGACCGACATGGGTGGTGGGCAGCGGACCGAGGTCGACGTGACGATCGCTCCGGACGGCGGCAGCCCGTACGACACGACGGTCACGCAGAGCTTTCTCCCCGCCCAGCTCGAGGGCCTCGCCCCCGGCGGCGTGGTGACGGTCAAGTACGACCCGGACAACCCTCCGGCCGCGCTGCTGTACGGCTGGTAGGCCAACAGGCCCGAGGAGGGGTTGACGACCCCCGGAGCGCGCCGGTAGGGGTACGCTTCGGGGGTCGTGGGCGACAAGGGGCACGACACACCGAGTGGGGTCCGCCCAAAGGCCGCAACCCTTGCCGCACGGCTCGCCGAGCGCGATCGCCGGCGATTTGTCGGTCGCGAGGCGGAGCTCGACCTGCTCGAGCGATGCCTGACCGACGACCAGCCGGCGGCGGTGGTGTTCGTCCACGGTCCGGGCGGGATCGGGAAGAGCACGCTGCTCCGGGAGTTCGAACGCCGCGCCTCTGGGTCGGGGTGGGACACGTTCCTGGTCGAGGGCCGTGAGCTGTCGCCGGCGCCCGACGCGCTCGAGGCCACGCTCGAGGGGGCGCGTGCGAGCTCGCGCCCGCTGATCCTGATCGACACCTACGAGCGGATGACGGGGCTCGACGCTTACCTGCGCAGCACGCTGCTGCCGTCGCTACCCGGGTCGGCGGTGATCGTGATCGGGTCGCGGGCGGCACCCGACCCGGCATGGCTGACCGGGATCTGGGAGGGCGTCGCGACGGAGCTGCCGCTGCACACGCTCTCGCAGGCGGAGGCGCTCCGCCTGCTCGAGGCCCACGGGCTCGACGACGACCGCGGCCGTGCGATCGTCGCGTGGGCGCAGGGGTATCCGCTCGCGCTCGCGCTCGCGGCCGAGGCCGCGGCCGGGGACGACGACTTCTCGCCGGTGCCGGGCGCCGAGCCGCCCGAGGTGATCCGGTTGCTGGTCCGCCGGCTCGCCGATCCCGAGCTGACCGGCGTCCGGCTGTCGGCGCTGGCGGTCGCGGCGATCGCGCGGATCACGACCGTCGATCTGCTCCGCGCGGTGCTCCCCGACAGCGACGCGGAGGCCGCCTACGAGCGGCTCTCCTCGCTGACATTCGCCGAGCCGGTCGGCGATGGCCTCGCGCTGCACGAGCTCGTGCGCAAGGCACTGAGCGCGGACTTCCGCCGCCGGGACCCGGAGCGCGAACGGGAGCTGCGGCGGCGGATCGTCGACTACCTGTATGCGCGCGCCACAGAAGGCAACCCGCTGCTGACGATCGATATGGCGCATCTGATCCACAACACCGCGATCAAGTGGGGGTTCGGGTGGGAGGGGAGCGTCGAGTTTCGCGTCGACGACGTGCGTTCCGGCGACGCGGACCAGATCGGCGAGCTGGCCCTCACCTACCGGTTCGACGACTGGTGGGAGCTCACCCGGCCGTTCTTCGAGCGCTCGCCGGAGCGGGTCGCGATCGCCCGCGACCGAACCGATCGCCTCAGCGGCTACATGGTCTGCATGAGCGTCCAGAGCGCTCCGAGCTTCGCGTGGGAGGACCCGCTCGTCGGCCCGTGGCTCGAGCATGCGCGCAAGGACCAGCCGCTCGGCGACTCGGTCCTGTGGCACGACTCGGTCGACCTGACGCGCGATCGAAGCGCGCGGGTGCAGGCGATGCTCGGGATCGCGGGCATCCTCCGCTCGGGGGTGGCCAACCCGAGGTTCGCCTACATGCCGATCAACCCCGAGATCCCCGGCGCGCTCGAGTTCGCGCGGGCGATGGGCGCCGAGCACATCGCCGAGCTCGACCGCGACGTCGGCCACGTCCGGATCGAGTGTCACCGGATCGACTATGGCCCCGGGGGCCTGATCGCAGCGCAGCGACGGGTCGTCTACGCCGAGCTTGGGCTTCCGGCACCGCCGGTCGAGGATCAGCAGGATCTGGAGGACGCGGTCGACGTCGAGGCGGTCCGGGAGGCGCTGCGCAACTTCCAGCATCCGCACGAGCTGGCGCGTAGCCCGCTCGCGAGCGGCGACGGACCGGACCAGCGCGCCGGGTCGGTCCGCAGCGTGCTGCGCGACGCCGCCGAGCACGCATTCGGCGAGAGCGAGAACGAGCGGCTGCTCCGGCGTGTGCTGATCCACGGCTACATCGAGCCGTCGGCGAGCCACGAGCAGGCGGCGCTCGATCTGTCCCTGAGCCGCGCCGCGTACTTTCGGCGGCTGAGAGCCGCGTCCGAGCGGGTCGCCGAGTACGTCGTCCAGAACGGCGGCAGCGGGAATCAGCGCAGCGCCGCGTGAACCGCCTCGGCCACGCGGTGGTGAAGCGCGAGGTTCCGCTCCCGGTCGGTGCGCACCTCGATGATCATCGTGCCCTCCGAACCGAGCGAGCGCGCAACGGCCGCCTCGAGCTCGTCGATCGTCGCCGGTAGCTCGTAGCCGCAGCCGTACAGCTCCGCGGCCACCCTGAAGTCGAGGCCGTGCGGCGTCGCGACGTGCTGCTCGAACGCGTCCTTCTCACCGGCGACCGGCAGGAAATGAAAGATGCCGCCGCCGTCGTTGTTGAGCAGCACGATCGTCAGCGAGAGGCCGAGCCGGCTCGCGGCGAGCAGGCCGCCGATGTCGTGGACGAGCGCCACGTCGCCGATCAGCAGCACCGTCGGCGAGCCGCTCGCGACGACGCCGAACGCGGACGAGACGGTCCCGTCGATCCCGTTGGCGCCGCGATTCGAGAGCACGCGCGGGGCGTCGTCGCGGGCGGCGAGCAGCGACTCCACGTCGCGGATCGGCATCGAGGACGCGACGAACAGGGTGGCCGAGCCGTCCAGCCGGTCGCCGACTGTCCGTGCCACCAGCGGCTCGGAGAGCTCGTCGCCGAGCGCGGCGCCGATCGCAGCGCCAGCGCGGGCGTCGGCCCCGAGCCAGCGCTCGAGCCAGCCGGACTCGACGTCGAGGTGGTCCGGCTGCGGCAACGCGCTGCGCAGCCGCATCCCGACCACGCTATCCGGGTCCTGCCAGGTGCCGCCAGGATCAAATGCAATCTGCGCGGCGTCGAGACCCGCGAGCCACGCACGCAGCGGCTTCGAGGTCGGGAGCTCCCCGAGGCGGAACACGAACTGCGGCCGGTGCGCGTCGGCGAACGCCGGCTCGCGCAGCAGCAGGTCGTAGTGGGCGATGGCCGCGGAACCGGTACGCGCCCCGGAGGGCGGGTCGGCGAGGACCGGGATCCCGGCGCGGCCCGCAAACGCCGCCAGCCCGACCGTGTCCGGCGTTCCCGCTCCGGCGACGATCAGCAACCGGCCCGAAGGGTGGGGTCCCGGGCCGCCCCCGCTCGCCCGGGGAGGCCCCGTCGGCTCGACGATCACGAACGGCTCCTCGCCCGGGCGCGCGGTGTCGTCATCGGGCAGCGGCCCGTCGGGAACGAGCGGCTCGCGCAACGGGAAGTTGAGCTGGACGGGGCCCGGGCGGCCGCCGGCGGCGGTCGCGTACGCCCGGCAGGCGAGCGTCCTGATCCAGCGAAGCCGCTCAGGCGTCGCCTCGTGATTGCCGACCTCGAAGAACCACTTGACGGCGTCGCCGTACAGCTTCAGCTGGTCGATCGCCTGGCCGGCCCCGACGTCGCGCAGCTCGGGCGGGCGATCCGCGGTCAGCACGATCAGCGGCACGCCCGCCCAGTGGGCCTCGATCACCGCCGGCGCGAGATTGGCGGCCGCGGAGCCGGAGGTGCAGGTGACGGCCGTCGGCCGTCCCGACGCCTTCGCCGCTCCAAGCGCGAAGAACCCGGAGCACCGCTCGTCCACGTGGGACCAGCTGTGGATCCGCGGCTCCCGGGCGAGCGACAGGACGATCGGGGCACAGCGCGAGCCGGGCGACGTACACGCGTGCTCGAGACCGCACCTCGCGAGCTCGTCGCAGAACGCCCGCAGCAGCAGGTATGTGTCGGTGGCGGTCATGATGGCGCCGATGCTCGTACTGCTCCACGGGTTCACGCATACAGGCGCGAGCTGGGATCCGGTGCGGTCGGAGCTCGGCGAACGCTATCGAGCGCTCGCGCCCGACATCCGCGGGCACGGGTCGGCGTCCGAGCGCGAGCCGGTGACGCTCCCCGCGGTGCTTGACGACATCGGTGCGCTCGAGCCGGAGCGGTTCACGCTCGCCGGCTATTCGATGGGCGGGCGGCTGGCGCTGCAGTTCGCCGTTGCGTACCCGGACCGGCTGGAGCGGCTGGTGCTGATCGGCGCGAGCCCGGGGATCGACGACCCGGCCGAGCGGGCGCGGCGCCGTAGCGCCGACGAGCGGCTCGCCGGCGAGCTCGAGCGTTCGAGCATCGAGGAGTTCGCGGCGCGCTGGGAGGCCACACCAGTGCTCGCCGGGCAGCCGGCGGCGGTCCTCGCGGCCGCCCGAGCCGACCGCATGCGGAGCACGCCCGCTGGGCTCGCGCGGGCGCTCCGCGGATTGGGCACCGGCGCGCTCCCGTCGCTGTGGGACCGTCTCGAACAGATCCCGATGCCGGTGGTGATCCTCGTCGGCGAGCGCGACGACAAGTTCCGTGCGATCGCCGACCGGATGCGCGGGCGGATCCCCGACGCGCGGATCGAGGGGGTCGCGGGTTCCGGACACGCCGTCCATCTCGAGGCACCTGCCGCCGTCGCCGCGGCGCTCGGCGACGGCTAGATCAGTCGCCGAGGCCGTACCACCGCAGCAGCCCGTCTCCGAGCCCGGGCCCGTCGGGCAGCGCGATCCGTCCGTCGCGGGCGGGGAGCGGGTCGTCGCGGTCGGCGAACTGGAGCAGCGTCGCGAGCCCCGACGGCCGGTCGGGCGCGATCACGGCGGCGGCGTGGAGGGCCGCGGCGATGCCGAGCGGGCCGTCGAGCGACGACGCGAGATACACCTCGTATCCGGAGGCGCGGGCGCGGCGGGCCGACTCGAGCATGCCGGTGATCCCGCCCGACCGCGCAACCTTCAGGCAGACCGCGTCGCACACGCGGCGGTCCAGCGCCCCGGGGTCGGTCGTGCTCTCGTCGAGCGACAGCGGCAGCAACGTCAGCTCGGACAGCTGCGAGACCTCGTTCAGGCTCGCCACCGGCTGCTCGCACAGCTCGAGACCGGCGGGCGACAGCGCCCGGAGCGACGCGGCGGCCTCGTCGACGGTCCACGCGCCATTGGCGTCCAGCCGGATCGCGACTTCGGGGCCGGCGGCCGCCCGCACGGCCGCGAGCCTCCCGGCGTCGTCGCCGATCCCGACCTTCACCTTCAGGGTCCGGAACCCGGCCCGGGAGGCCGCCAGCGCCTCGCCCGCCGCCCGCGCGCGATCCGGCGCCGCGATCGCGTGGTTGACGACGAGCTCCCGTCCGGCTTCCCCGCCGAGCAGCCGCCAAACGGGCTCCCCGGAGCGGTGGCCCTCGAGGTCCCACAACGCGAGGTCGAGCGCCGCGAGCGCCTGCGGCAGCACCCCGAGCCGGGCGCACTCCTCGAGCACCTGCTCTCGGGGAATCTCCTCGCCGCGAGCGAGCACCTCGCGGCAGCCCTCGAGCGCGACGACGACGTCGTCGACGGTCACTCGGTCGTAGCTTGGAAGCGGCGCGGCCTCTCCGAACCCGACCGCACCGTCCATGTGCTCGAGCCGGACCAGCGCCAGCAGGCGGGTCTGCACCGATCCCGTCGCGGACACGAACGGAGCTCGCATCCTCGCCGCGACGATGTCGATCTCGAGCTTCACCCGCTCAGCAGGAGGCCGGCGCTCAAGAGCACGCAGAACGTGAGCTGCAGCAATCCGGACCGGGCGAGCGTTGCATTCAGCGTCGGGCCGTCGGTGTGGTTGCGCACCGCCCGCACGATCTCCGCCGCGAGCGGGATCGTCAGCCACGACAGCAGCAGCCAGGCGCTCAGCGGCCCGAACAGCCAAGTGACCGGGGCGAGCACATACGCGCCGTAGACGATCACTGCGAACAGCATTCGCGTTCGCCCGCGCCCGAGCCTGACCGCAAGCGTGCGCTTGCCTGCGCGCCGGTCGGTGTCGATGTCCCGGATGTTGTTGACGACGAGGATTGCCGCGGCGAGCAGTCCGACCGGAACCGCCAGCGCGAACGCTTCCCAGTTCAGATGCTCGACCTGGACGAAGTACGACCCGGCGACCGCGACGATCCCGAAGAACAGGAACACGAATGCCTCGCCGAGGCCCTCGTAGCCGTAAGGCCGCGGTCCACCGGTGTACAGCACGCCGGCCAGGATCGACGCCGCGCCGACCAGCAGCAGCTCCCAGCCGGCCACAACGATCAGGTAGATGCCCGCTAGCACAGCGACGCCGAACGAGACGTAGGTGGCTCTGAGCACCTGCCCCGGGGGCACCAGACCGCCGGCGGTCACCCTCACCGGCCCGAGCCGGTCCTCGGTGTCGGCGCCGCGGCGGGCGTCGGAGTAGTCGTTCGAGAGGTTGGTACCGACCTGGATGAAGATCGCGCCGACGAGCGCCGCGAGGAACCGGAGCGGGTGAAAGACGCTCTGATAACCGGCGAGCGAGGTTCCGACGAGCACCGGCGCGATCGCGGCAGGCAGCGTCCGCACGCGCGCGGCCATCAGCCAGATCCGCACCCCGCTCGGAGCGTCGGTGCTCGGGCCAGCCGCCCGCTCGGCATCCGGCCTCGCCCTCTTGGGCAGCGCCCGAGTCATCCGGCTGGTCACGGCCGGTGGGGGAACTTTGAGAAGTTAGGCCTTCGCTTCTCGAGGTATGCGTCCCGCCCTTCCTGTGCCTCCTCGCTCATGTAGAAGAGCAGGTTCGTGTCGTGTGCAAGCTGCTGGATCCCTGCGAGCCCGTCCTCGTCGGCGTTGAAGCTCGCCTTCAGGAGCCGCAGCGCGAAGGGGGACAGCGCGAGCATCTCGCGGCACCACTTGACGGTCTCCTGCTCGAGTTGATCGAGGGGAACGACGGTGTTGATGAGCCCCATCTGCAGGGCCTCCTGGGCGTCGTATTGCCGGCAGAGGAACCAGATTTCCTTGGCCTTCTTCGGCCCGACGAGCCGTGAGAGCACGGACGCGCCGAAGCCGCCGTCGAACGACCCGACCTTGGGGCCGGTCTGGCCGAAGCGGGCGTTGTCGGCCGCGATCGTCAGGTCGCAGACGACGTGCAGCACGTGGCCGCCGCCGACCGCGTAGCCGGCCACCATCGCGACCACCGGCTTCGGCATCCGGCGGATCTGGATGTGGAGGTCGGTCACCTCGAACCGCCCGACGGCCTGGTGCTTGCCGGCCGCGCTCGGGTCGACGCCGGTGACGTAGCCGCCGCGGCTACCGCGGACGCGCTGATCGCCTCCCGAGCAGAATGCGTCGGGCCCCTCGCCGGTGAGGATCACGACGCCGACATCGAGATCCTCGCGGGCTCGTGTGAACGCGTCCACGAGCTCGACGACGGTCTCGGGCCGGAACGCGTTGCGGACCTCGGGTCGGTTGATCGTGATCTTCGCGACACCCGAGTTCTCGCCGGTCGCGAGCTCGTAACGGATGTCGGTGTACTCGCCGGCTGGCTCCCAAGTGGTCACGGGCACGGCGTCGAGATTACTTTTATCGGGTGGTCCATTGGCTTCACCTTGCCGCGAGCAAGCACCCAGACCAGGTCGCGATCGAGGCTCCGGAGGGGAGCTTGACGTACGCGGAGCTGTCCCGCGAGGCGATACCCCGCGGTGAGGAAATCCGTCCCAACGAACGGATGCCGTTGGCGTCAGCCGACCCGGCCCAGTTCGTCATCTCGCTGCACCGCTGCCTGCTGTCGGGGGCTGCCGCGGTGCCGATCGACCTACGGCTGACGCCGGTCGAGCAGGCCGCGCGGGCGCGGCCGGGCACTGTCGCGCCCGGGACCGTCGCCGTCATGCACACGTCGGGAACGACCTCCGCGCCCAAGCCGGTCGAGCTAACGTACGACAACTTCCAGGCGAGCGCGCTCGGCTCCGCGGTCGCGCTCGGGCTCGACCGGGCCGAGCGGTGGCTGTGCCCGATGCCGCTGACGCATGTGGGCGGCCTGTCGATCCCGATCCGGAGCGCGATCTACGCGACGACGGCGGTGCTCCACGCGCGGTTCGACACCGAGCGGGTGCTGAACGACCTGATGGACCCGGTCCGGCGGATCACGCTCGTCTCGCTCGTGCCGACGATGCTCGGGCGGCTGCTCGACGCGGGGCTCGAGCGGCCCCCGACGCTGCGCTGGGCGCTGCTCGGCGGCGGCCCGATCCCTGAGGCGCTGCTCCAGCGCGCCGAGGCCGCGGGCGTCCCCGTCGCACCGACGTACGGAATGACCGAGGCGTGCTCGCAGATCGCGACGTTCGGGTGGCCGCTGCCGGGAGTCGAGTTAGGGCTGTCGGGGCCGGAGCGGGAGATCGTCGTGAAGGGCCCGATCGTCGCGCCGTCCGCGTGCAACGAGGACGGCTTCCTGTACACCGGCGACCTCGGGCGCTTCGACGAGCGTTCGCGCCTCGAGATCGTCGGGCGAAAGTCCGACACGATCGTCACCGGCGGCGAGAACGTCGCGCCGACCGAGGTAGAGGAGATGCTGCTGGAGCACCCGGCGGTCGCCGACGCGGGGGTGTTCGCGTGTCCGGACCCGGAGTGGGGAGAGGCGATCGTCGCCGCCGTGGTGCTGCGGTCCGGATCGACGGCTGAACCCGATGAGCTCCGGGAGTTCTGCGCCGCCCGCATCGCCCGCTTCAAGGTGCCGAAGAGGATCGAGTTCGTCGACGAGCTGCCGCGGACCGAGTCGGGCAAGCTCGTCCGCCGGAGGCTGAGCGGGCTCGTATGATCGTTTCCGTGGCCACTGCCCGAAAGCTCGAGGCCGTCCCGCCGATCGACGATTCGTCCAACCGGCTGACGATCGAGCAGCTCGCAGCCGACACGGGGATGTCGGTGCGCAACATTCGGTCCCATCAGGCCCGAGGGCTGCTGGCGGCCCCGGAGGTGCGGTCTCGGGTCGGGTACTACGGCCCCGAGCACGTGGCCCAGCTGCGGCTGATCCGCGACCTCCAGGAACAGGGCTTCAATCTCGGCGGGATCAAGCGACTGCTCGATGACACGCACGGCACCGCCGGGCGCCTGCTGCGCGTCCGTGAGTCGCTCGCTACCCGCGAGGAGGGCTCCGAGACCGAGACGATGAGCGCGGACGAGCTCGGCCGGCGGTTCGGGATCGAGGACCCACGGAAGGGGCGCGAGCTGCTGGCGCGAGCGGTCAAGCTTGGGGTGCTGATCCCGGTCGGCGGCGACCAGTACGAGGCTCCGAACCCGTCGATGCTCGCCGTCGCCGACGAGGCCGTCAAGAGCGGGATCCCGCTGTCGGCCGCGCTGACCGTGATCGCGGAGATCGGGCGACACTGCGAGTCCGTGTCGCGCTCGTTCGTGAAGCTGTTCATCACCGAGGTGTGGAAGCCGTTCGCGAAGGAAGACATGCCCGTGGACCGCTGGCCGGAGATTGAGGACGCGGTCGAGCGCCTGCGCCCGGCGGCCTCGGAGGCGGTGATCACGGTCTTCCAGGAGACGCTGAGCACCGAGATCGACGGCGCGCTCAGTGAGATCACGCGCCGCCTGTCGGAGCAGAAGCACTGATGGCCGAGGACGCCGAGATCCTCGAGCGCTGGCAGCGCCAGGCAAGGGGCTGGTCGGCGCGGGCCGACGAGATCCGCGACTTCGGGATGCCGGTGTCGGTCTGGATGATCGACCAGCTCGCGCTGCAGCCCGGCCAGCGCGTGCTCGAGCTCGCAGCGGGTCCCGGCGACACCGGGTTCATGGCGGCCGAGCTCGTGAACCCGGGCGGCTCGCTGGTCTCGACCGACGCCGTCGGGCCGATGCTCGACATCGCGCGCGACCGAGCCCAGGCGCTGGAGGTCCCGAACGTCGAATTCCGGGAGCTCGATCTCCAGTGGATCGACCTCGAGACGGCCACGGTCGACGCCGTGTTGTGCCGGTGGGGCCTGATGTTCGCGCCCGATCCCGGCGCGTCGCTGCAGGAGATCCGGCGGGTCCTGAGGCCCGGCGGTAGGGTCGCGCTCGCGGTGTGGGCGGGCCCCGAGCGCAACCCGTGGGTCACGATTCCAACCCGCGCCCTGGTCGAGCTCGGCCACGTCGAGCCGCCCGACCCGAACGCGCCTGGGATGTTCGCGCTCGCCGACGCCGAGCGGCTGCGAGAGCTGCTCGAGGCCGCCGGGTTCGTCGACATCGTCGTCGAGGAGCTGCCGCTGGAGCGACCGGACGCCCACGTCGAGGCGTACCTCCGGGAGATGGGCGACGTCTCGGCCTCGCTGGGCGAGGTGCTCGATCGCCTGACCGACGAACAGCGGGCGGAGGTCGCGGCACGGATCGGCGAGCTCGCGGAGCCGTTCACCACCGAGGACGGGTCGCTGCGGTTCCCGGCGCTCTCGCTCGGGGCCGCGGCCGGCTCCTGAGGCTCCTGAGTAAGCTCACGCGCCATGTTCTACGACGACGACGCAGATCTCCAACTCCTCGACGGCAAGACCGTCGCGATCATCGGCTACGGCTCCCAGGGCCACGCCCACTCACTGAACCTCAAGGACTCCGGCGTCTCCGTGGTGGTCGGGCTCCGGCCCGACTCGGGCAGCGTGGCGAAAGCGCGCGAGCACGGGCTGCGCGTCGAGGATCCGCCCACCGCTGCGGCTGAAGGCGATGTCGTGATGATGCTCGTGCCTGACGAGCTGCACCGGGAGGTGTGGGAGTCGAGCGTCCGCGACGGGGTCGACGCGGGCAACCTTCTGATGTTTGGCCACGGCTTCTCGATCCACTACAAGGAGATCGAGACACCGGCGGACGTGGACGTGGCGTTGGTCGCCCCGAAGGGCCCCGGACACCTCGTCCGCCGCCAGTTTCTCGAGGGGTCGGGTGTCCCCGGCCTGGTGGCAGTCGAGCAGGACGCGAGCGGGAAGGCGTTCAACCTGGCGCTCGCGTACGCCAAGGGCATCGGCTGCACTCGCGGTGGCGTGATCGAGACGACGTTCAAGGACGAGACAGAGACGGATCTGTTCGGCGAGCAGGCGGTCCTCTGCGGCGGCGTGACCGAACTCGTCCGCGCCGGCTACGAAACTCTTGTCGGAGCCGGCTACGACCCGCGGCTGGCGTACTTCGAGTGCCTGCACGAGCTCAAGCTGATCGTCGACCTGATCTACGAGAAGGGGATCGCCGGGATGCGCTACTCGATCTCGAACACCGCCGAGTACGGCGATTTGACCCGCGGCAAGCGGGTGATCGGCGAGCCGACTCGCGAGGCGATGCAGCAGTTGTTGGGCGAGATCCAGAGTGGCTCTTTCGCTCGCGAGTGGATCGCGGAGAACCGTGCCGGCCAGGAGAACTTCAAGCGGATGCGCGAGGAGCAGGCGGGTCACCAGGTCGAAGTCGTCGGCAAGGAGCTCCGGGCGCAGATGGACTGGATCGACACGGACTTCCAGGAGTAGAGACCTCGCGCCGGTTCTTGCGCCTCACCGAGAGCCTGTAGCCAGACCGTCGGCCGGAGGGGCCGCAGCGCGGTCGGGCGCCGCGCGCTGGGCGCCGTGGGCGCTGGTCGGCGCCGCGGTCGTGTGGAACCTGATCACGCTTCGCGCCGTCACCTGGGGCGTCAGCTACCTCGACGACAGCTCGGTACACGAGCAGATGGTGCGGTTTGCGACCTCGCAGATCGCCGCCGGCCATCTGCCGCTGACGAGCTGGTTCCCGTTCCTCGGGCTGGGCTCACCCCAGTTCCTGCACTACCAGAGCCTGCCGGCGATGCTCACCGGCCTCGCCGGCCAGGTGATCGGAGCGGGACCGGCGTTCCGATGGTCGATGTACCTGCTGCTGTCGCTGTGGCCCGTCAGCATCTACGCCGGGGCGCGGGCGTTCGGGATCGGGCGATGGGCGGCTGCCGCGTCCGCGCTGCTGTCGCCGTTCCTGGTGAGCGCGACCCACATCGGCTACGAGGCCGGCGCCTACGTATGGATCGGGTACGGCGTCTGGACGCAGCTGTGGGCATCGTTCACGCTGCCGCTCGCCTGGGGGCTGAGCTGGCGCACGCTCCGCCACGGTCGTGGCTATTTCGCCGCGGCGCTGGCGGTCTCGCTGACGATCGCGTTCCACTTCGAGACCGGGTACCTCGCGATCCTGCCGCTGCTGATCTGGCCGTTCCTGGTGGTGGGCAGGATCCGCGCGCGGGTGGCTCGGGCGGCGGTGGTGCTCGGCGGCGCGCTACTGGCGTCCGCATGGGTGATCGTGCCGCTGCTCGCCCAGCGCGACTGGGCCGCAACGAACGAGGTCCTCAACAGGACGCCGCTGGTCAACGGCTACGGCGCGCCGAAGGTCCTCGGCTGGCTGGTCACGGGCCGGGTGCTCGACGACGGGCGACTGCCGGTGATCACGATCCTCGCCGGTATCGGGCTCGTGCTCGCGATCCGGCGGTGGCGCGCCGAGGAGAACGGCCGCGGCCTGATCGCCGTGCTGGTGCTGTGCCTGGTGCTGTCTTTCGGCCCGAGGACGCTCGGCGGGCTCGCCGACCTGATCCCCGGCCACAGCGACCTGTTCTTCCGCCGGTTCATGATGGGCGTCCAGCTGGCGGCGTTGCTGCTCGCCGGTTCGGGCGCCGTCTGGCTCGCCGTCCAGGCATGGAAACTCGCCGGCGCAGCGCAGCGGCGATGGTCACGGTCGCGCTGGCGAACGTCCAGGCAGCCGGTCCGCGTCCTGGTCGTCGCGCTCCTCGCGATCGCCCTGCTCACACCCGCGTGGACGCAGTCGCTCGGGTACGAGCGCCGCAACGCGCGCGCGGTAACCGAGCAGAGCGCCTCCGACAGGTCGGCCGGGGCCGGCGTCGACCGGCTCGTGCGGGTCGCGAAGCGGCTCGGCGGCGGCCGGATATACGCGGGGATGCCCTCGAACTCGGGCTCTGACCTCAGGGTCGGTGCCGTGCCCGTCTTCAAGTACCTCGAGTGGCGGGATGTCGACGAGGTCGGCTACACGCTGCGCACGGCGTCGCTGATGACCGACCCCGAGTACTACTTCAACGACCGGAACCTCAGCGACTACCTGCTGTTCGGGATCCGGTACGTGATCGTCCCGCTCGGCAGCAGCGGACCCGCGACGTCGGTGCCGATCACCTGCGCCGGCTTCTACTGCCTGCGGGAGCTTCCCGGGGGGGGATACGTGCACGTCGGGCGAATCGTCGGAAACGTCGGCGTCAACCGCTCGAACGTCTCGACCCAGACGCTCCCGATCCTCGGCTCGACCCTCGCCGGTCGCGGCGACTACATCCAGGCGCTGTGGGGGCACCCGCCGCGCTTGCTGCCACCGCTCCGGCCGTCCGCGAAGCCCGCCGTCGGGACCGTCACCTCGCAGAGCCGGCAGATCGACGACGGGCGGATGGTCGCGACGGTCGCGATGCGCGAGCCCGGTGTGGTCGTCTTCAGCGCGTCGTTCGATCCCGGGTGGCAGGCCACTGTCAACGGCCGCCCGGCGCCGGTGCTGTCCGTCGCGCCGGCGCTCGTCGGGGTGCGGGTCCCGGCCGGCCGGCAGACCGTCGTATTCCAATATCACGGGTACTCCGGGTATCCGGCCCTGTTCGTGCTGTCAGGGACGGCGCTGCTGTCGCTCGCGGCGCTCGACCTCGCGCGCCGGCGTCGGCGGATCGGCGTTCGCGAGCCCGTCGGGGCCGAGAGTACGATCCCCGCATAAGCGTCCTCGCCTACCTGATCATCCTGTTCTTCGTGGGCCTGTTGGTGGGTGGGCTGGCGCGACTGCTGGTCCCCGGTCCGGACCCGATGGGGATCGGATTGACCGCGCTGATCGGACTGATCGGCACGTTCGCCGGGGGGCTCTTCTCCTGGTACGTGTTCGGGTGGCACGGCCCCGGAATCATCCTGGCGGTGCTGGTCTCGATGCTGCTCGTATGGGGGTTCGGCAAGCTGCGCGAGGCCGGCAGCGGGCGCCGCACGCTAGGTCCCGGTCCGCGGCGTTAGACTGGGCTCGGCCGTCGTGACTGGCGCGAGCAAGGTGGATTGACCACCGGGGAGCGGCGGCAACGAAACGGCCGCGCGCCTGGGCATGTAGACCCGCTACGTTCGAGGAGCGCGCATGTCCGAGACCTCCACCGTCATCCAGATCCCGGCGGAGCTCAAGCCGGCCGACGGACGCTTTGGCTCAGGCCCGTCCCGCGTCAGGCCCGAGCAGCTCCAGCACCTCGCGGCGGCCGGCGCCGCGGTGATGGGCACCTCACACCGCCAGAAGCCGGTCAAGCAGCTCGTCTCGAGCGTGCGCTCGGGGCTCAGCGAGCTGTTCGGACTGCCCGACGGCTACGAGGTGGTGCTCGGCAACGGCGGGACGACCGCGTTCTGGGACGCCGCGGCCTGCTGCCTCGTCCGCGAACGCGCGGTGCATCTGGTCTATGGGGAGTTCTCGAGCAAGTTCGCCGCGTGCACACGGGACGCGCCGTTCCTCGCCGACCCGGTGGTCGTGGGCGCCGACCCGGGCGACGCTCCCGTCCCGGCCGCCGACGCGACAGCCGACGCGATCGCGTGGGCCCACAACGAGACCTCGACCGGGGTGATGGTGCCGGTCGTCCGCCCCCCGGGCGCCGAGGGCGCGCTCGTGATGATCGACGCCACCTCCGGCGCGGGCGGGCTGCCGGTCGACGTGCGCGAGGCCGACGTCTACTACTTCGCCCCCCAGAAGGGGTTCGCGTCCGACGGGGGCCTGTGGCTCGCGCTGATGAGCCCCGCTGCGCTCGAGCGGATCGAGGAGATCGCCGCGAACCGGCCGACCGTCGGCCCGGAGCGGTGGATCCCGGAGTCGCTGTCGCTGACGACCGCGCTCGAGAACTCGCTCAAGGATCAGACGTACAACACGCCCGCGGTCGCGACGCTGTTTCTGCTGAACGACCAGCTCGAGTGGATGCACGACCGTGGTGGGCTCGACGGGATGGTCGCCCGCACGACCGAGTCTTCGGAGCATCTGTATTCGTGGGCGGAGGACCATCCGCACGCGGAGCCATTCGTCCGCGACCCAGCGAAGCGCTCACTGGTTGTCGGAACGATCGATTTCGACGAAGAGGTCGACGCCGCCGGGGTGGCGGCGACGCTCCGGGCCAACGGGATCGTCGACGTGGAGCCCTACCGGAAGCTTGGGCGCAACCAGCTGAGGGTCGCGATGTTCCCGGCGACCGACCCCGCCGACGTCCGCGCGCTGACCGCGTGCATCGATTTCGTGCTGGAGCGGTCATGACCCGGGTTCTGGTGGCGGAGAACATCGGGGCGTCTGGGACCGAGCTGCTCAAGGGCCGTTTCGACGTCGAGGTCGCGAACGGCTGGTCCGCCGAGCAGCTCGCCGACCGGATCGGCGAGTTCGACGGGATCCTGATCCGTTCGGCGACGAAGATGAACGCGGGCCTGATCGACCGCGCCGAGCGCCTGAAGGTGATCGGCCGCGCCGGCGTCGGCGTCGACAACGTCGACGTGGCGGCGGCGACCAAGCACGGGATCGTCGTCGCCAACGCGCCGCAGTCGAACGTGGTGACCGCGGCCGAGCACACGATGGCGCTGCTGCTCGCGCTCGCGCGGAACATTCCGCAGGCGCACGCCTCGCTCACCGGCGGCGCCTGGGAGCGCTCGAAGTTCTCAGGCATCGAGCTGTATGAAAAGGTGCTCGGGATCGTCGGGTTCGGCCGGATCGGCCAACTCGTGGCGCAGCGCGCGCGCGGCTTCGGGATGCGCGTGATCGCCTACGACCCTTACGTGTCGGCCGAGCGCTACCGCGAGCTCGGCGCCGAGAAAGCCGATTCTCCGGACGATGTCTACGCCGCGGCGGACTTTCTGACGCTGCACCTGCCGAACACGCCGGACACGAAGGGGTGGCTGAACGCCGCCGTGCTCGCCAAATGCAAGGACGGCGTGCGCGTCCTGAACGTCGCGCGCGGCCCGCTCGTCGTCGACGCCGACCTGGAGGCGGGGCTCGACTCGGGGAAGGTCGGTGGCGCGGCGCTCGACGTGTTCAGCCAGGAGCCCGTCACCGATCATCCGCTGTTCGGCTATCCGAACGTGATCGTCACCCCGCACCTCGGGGCGTCGACTGCGGAGGCCACCGATCGCGCCGGCTACCAGGCTGCGGAGCAGGTGATCGCGGCACTGACCGGCGGCGTCGTCTCGAGCGCGGTCAACGTGCCCTCGGTTTCGACGGAGGACATGGAGGCGCTCGGCCCGTTCGTGTCGCTGTGCCGCTCGCTCGGGAGGATCGCGACCGCGCTCGCGCCGGGCTCGTCGATCGACCGGCTCGAGACCGACTTCCTCGGCCGCATCGCCGAGCGCGACACGCGCCTGCTGTCGATCCAGGTCCTGCTCGGAGCGCTCCGCGGCCACACCGAGGAGGACGCCAACGAGGTCAACGCGCCGGCGATGGCCGAGGAGCGCGGGATCGAGCTGACCGAGACCAAGCGGACCGGGGCACGCGACTACACCGACCTGGTCCGGGTGACGGTCAGCAGCGGAGACGAGAGCGTCCGGGTTGTCGGCACGCTGATCGGCCGCCGCCACCGTCCGCACCTGCTCGAGGCGTGGGGACAGCGATTCGACGTCCAGCTCGAGCAGCACGTGACGCTGCTCCGCTATCGCGACGTGCCGGGCATGATCGGTCGCGTCGGCACGATCTTCGGCGAGCACGGCATCAACATCGTCTCCGCCGCAGTCGGGCGTCAATCGGGCGACGACAACGGGGGCGACGGCGAGGCGGACCTCGCCGCGATGGTGATCACGACCGACTCCCCGGTCCCGGCGGACGTCCTCGACGAGGTTGTCCGCGGCGAGGGCTTCGTCGCCGGGCGCACGGTGACTTTGCAAGGTCTCTAGTCGGCTGTAGGCTGCCGCCATCGAGGGCGCAGTCCAAACCCCGCTGGCCGATCGGGTGGTTCCGAAGGCGCTCGACGCCGCGACGATGTGCGAGGCGTTCCAGATCACCGCCGCCGAGCGGCCCGGCCAGGTCGCGCTGCGCACGATCGCCGATGGCGTCTCGATCACGTTCGCCGAGTACGCGGAGCGGGTCAGGCGGCTGTCGGTGGGACTCCACGCGCTGGGCGTGCGCCGCGGCCACACGGTCGGATTCATGCTCACCAACCGGCCCGAGTTCCACCTGATCGACACGGCCGCGATGCACCTCGGGGCGACGCCGTTCTCGATCTACAACACCTCCTCGCCCGAGCAGATCGCCTACCTGCTGAGCGACGCCGGGAACCGGGTGTTCGTCGTCGAGGCCGCGTTCCTAGACCGCGCGCGGGCGGGGGCCGAGCTCGGCGGCCAGGTCGAGCACCTGGTCGTACTCGACGGCACGGCCGACGGGGCGATCGCATTCAGCGAGCTCGAGGTTCACGAGCCGCCGGCCGACTTCGACTTCGAGGCCGCGTGGCGAGCGGTCCGGTCCGACGACCTGCTCACGCTGATCTACACGTCCGGCACGACCGGACCGCCGAAGGGGGTGCAGCTGACGCACGGCAACGAGCTCGCCGAGTGTCGCGGCGTGGACGCGATCGGCAGGCCTGAGCCGGGCGGCTCGGTTGTCTCGTTCCTCCCACACGCCCACATCGCCGACCGGGGCCTGAGCCACTACGCGAACATGGCCTGGGGCCACACGGTCACCTGCTGTCCCGACGTGACGCAGGTGTTCGCCCACGTGGCCGACGCCCATCCGACGTTCTTCGGCGGCGTCCCGCGGATCTGGGAGAAGCTCAAAGCCGCGCTCGAGGCCGGGTTCGACGCGCCGACGCAGGCGGCGGTCGCGCGCGGGGTCGAGCGCGTCCGCTCCGGGTCGGGGGCCCCGGGCGATCCGGCCGACGAGGCGGTGTACTCCGTGATCCGGGCGAAGCTCGGGCTCGAGCGGTGCGACTGGTACATGATCGGCGCGGCCCCGTCGCCGCTCGAGGTGCTGGAGTTCTTCGCGGCGATCGGGATCCCGATCGGCGAGGTGTGGGGGATGTCGGAGACGACCTCGATCGCGACGATGGTGCCGCGCTGGGACCTGCGGCTCGGGACGGTCGGCCCGACGATCCCGGGCGTCGAGGTCCGGCTCGCGGACGACGGTGAGCTGCTCGTTCGCGGCGCGACGGTGATGGCCGGGTACCGCAACCAGCCGGAGAGGACCGCCGAGACGATCGACCCGGAAGGCTGGCTGCACACCGGCGACGTCGCCGAGATCGACGCGGACGGCTTCGTCAAGATCGTCGATCGCAAGAAGGAGCTGATCATCAACGCGGGCGGTAAGAACATGTCGCCGGCGAACATCGAGCAGCAGCTGAAGCAGGGCAGCCCGCTGATCGGCCAGGCGGTCGCGATCGGCGACGGCCGACCGTACAACGTCGCCTTGATCGTGCTCGACCCGGACGCTTCCGCCGCGTTCGCCGGGCAGCACGGGCTAGCCGATCCGTCGCCGGAGGCGATGAGCGTCGAGGCCGTCGTGCTCGATGAGGTCTCGGCCGGCGTGGAGCGCGCGAACTCCCACATGTCCCGGGTGGAGCAGATCAAGCGGTTCAAGCTGCTGCCGTGCGACTGGGCGCCCGCCGGCGACGAGCTGACCCCGACGATGAAGCTCAAGCGCAAGCCGATCTCCGAGAAGTACGCGGGGGAGATCGAGGCGCTGTATTCGGGCGGCTGATCCCGGGCTGCGCAGGGGTCGCTCGGTGTTCGAACGTTTCACGGACGAAGCCCGTCAGGTCGTCGTAGGCGCCCAGGAGGAGGCGCGGGAGATCGGGCATGACTACATCGGGACCGAGCACATCCTGCTCGGGCTGCTCCGGAGCCGGCCGTCGGCGGCATCCGAGGCGCTGAGCGCTCTCGGCATCGGCCTCGATGACGCTCGCGCTCGAATCATCCAGATCGTCAGCCGCAGCGAGCAGCCGTCGGAGGGGCAGATCCCGTTCACCCCGCGCGCCAAGAAGGTGCTCGAGCTGTCGCTGCGCGAGGCGCTCAGCCGGGGCCAGAACTACATCGGGTCCGAGCACATCCTGCTGGGTCTGATCCGGGAGGGCGAGGGGGTCGCGGCGCGGGTGCTGCTGGATTACGGGGTGACCGGCGAGGCGCTCCGCCAGGCGACGCTCGACAGGATGCCCGTTCCGGGCCCGCAACCGCCGGAGGTCGCGCCCGTCGCGACGAGCGGGGTCCGCTCGGACCGCCCGATCCGGGACGCCTGGACCGACGGGCTGGCGGGCCACCTCGGCACGCTTTCGAGCGAGATCCGCGCCGAGTTCGGCCGCGGGGCCGACGCCGGCGACCTGCTGCTGGCGCTTGCCTGCGCGCCAGGAACCCTCGTCGAGCGGGTGCTGCGCGAGCTCGGCGTCGATCTCGACGAGCTCTGGGGAAGGATCGAGACGGTCCGGCGGGAGCGGCTGGTGGAGCGAGCCGCGGTCGAGTGCGAGATCGCGGAAGTCCGCCAAGCCAAGGATGCGGCGGTCGAGAGCCACGAGTTCGCTCGCGCCGCCGAGCTGCGGGACTCCGAGCGGGTATTGCGGGAGCGGCTTCGGGAGTCCGCCGCCGTGCACCCCGACGCGCTGGTCCTGATCCGCCGACGCCTCGGGATCCCCGAGCCGTAGCGCTTCACGCCGCGCGGCGGTGCGCCAGCGCCTGGGCGATCCTCGCGATCACCGCGAGCGGCTCGTTCTGTAGCTGCTCCCAGGTGATCCGGATCACGACGTAGCCGTTGGCGGCGTGGACCTGGTCCCGGCGGCGGTCGTTCTCGAAGGCTTGTCTCGTGCCGTGGGTCCCGTATCCGTCGACCTCGGCGATCAGGTTTTCGTTCGGCCACAGGAAGTCGACGAGGAAGCCGTGGAGCGGGCGGTTGACCAGCGGCTGGGGAAGCTGGGCTTGCCGGCATAGCTTCCGCATGATGCGCTCTGCTTTGGAACGGTCGTATGTGTCGTTTGATTTGAGCATCGCGCGGACGATCACGGCGCCGGGGTGGTTGTCGGGCAGGCGGTTCAGTGCTTTGTGCAGTGCCGCGTCGGTGAGGCGATGCTTGGCGCGGGCCTCGCCGAAGGCGTGGTGTCGCTCGGAACTGCTGGCCTGGGAAGCGAAGTCGATGGCGGTTCGGGCGAGGGAAGTGACGCGGAGGTTGGAGCGGGTGGTGGCGTCGCGGGGGTCGAGGCGTTTGACGCGATGGAGGCGGACGCCCTGCCGAGGGCCGGGATTGCGGCGGATCACGGTGACGTCGATCGTCTGTGGGTCGGGCTCCGCGAGTCCCCAGATCGTTGCGGCTGAGCCGTGGCTGAGGACCGCCGTCTCCCCGAGCGACAGGAGAACAGCGCTGGGGAGGGCAAGGGGCATCAGCGCCGGGTCGCCGATCACGTAGACGTCTCGCAACACCCGCACGAGGCGGCCTCGTCTGACGCGGCCGCGGATCGCTCCGCGGGTCACGCCCGCCGTGCGTAGCTGATCGCCGCTGATTGCGCCGTTCTGAGAACGCGCGAGGCGGACCAGGTCGACCGCCGAGGAGCCCTGCCTGACCATTTCGCTCATAAGCGGCGCCCGCGGGGTCGAACGTGTAGTGCTCGTGGCTCTATACGGACCACATCCCTACACGTGCCCCGGAGGCGCGGGTGCTTTGTAGAGATGTGGTTCGCCGCTCGGGCCATGACCCCATGATGCGCCCCGTACCGCCCCTCATCGCCGCCTTTTCGCACATCCGAAGCAAACGTTTCGCATC